>NZ_CP115873.1:0-170000 GCF_031834635.1 Xanthomonas hawaiiensis
ATGGATGCTTGGCCCCGTTGCCTGGAACGTCTGGAAGCCGAATTTCCAGCCGAGGACGTTCACACTTGGTTGAAACCGCTGCAAGCCGAACAGCGCCATGACAACAGCATGGTGCTGTACGCCCCGAACGCCTTCATCGTCGAGCAGGTGCGCGAGCGCTACCTGCCGCGCATCCGCGAACTGCTGACCTATTTCGCCGGCAGCGGCGAGGTGCTGCTGCAGGTCGGGTCGCGCCCGCGCGCACCGGAACCGGCCGCCGCACCGCCCAGCGAGACCGCGGCGGCGCGTACCCCGGCGCCGCCGTTGCTGGAGCCGTTCGCCGGCAACCTCGATTCGCACTACACCTTCGCCAACTTCGTCGAAGGCCGCAGCAACCAGCTCGGCCTGGCCGCGGCGGTGCAGGCCGCGCAGAAGCCCGGCGACCGCGCGCACAACCCGCTGCTGCTGTACGGCGGCACCGGCCTGGGCAAGACCCACCTGATGTTCGCCGCCGGCAACGCCATGCGCGAGCAGAATCCGAACGCGCGGGTGATGTACTTGCGCTCGGAGCAGTTCTTCAGCGCGATGATCCGTGCGCTGCAGGACAAGACCATGGACCAGTTCAAGCGCCAGTTCCAGCAGGTGGACGCGCTGCTGATCGACGACATCCAGTTCTTCGCCGGCAAGGACCGCACCCAGGAAGAGTTCTTCCACACCTTCAACGCGCTGTTCGACGGCCGCCAGCAGATCATCCTGACCTGCGACCGCTATCCGCGCGAGGTCGAGGGCCTGGAGCCGCGGCTGAAGTCGCGCCTGGCCTGGGGCCTGTCGGTGGCGATCGATCCGCCCGATTTCGAGACCCGCGCGGCGATCGTGCTGGCCAAGGCGCGCGAGCGCGGCGCGGAGATCCCCGACGACGTGGCGTTCCTGATCGCCAAGAAGATGCGCTCGAACGTGCGCGACCTGGAAGGCGCGCTCAACACGCTGGCGGCACGCGCCAACTTCACCGGCCGCGCGATCACCACCGAGTTCGCCCAGGAGACCCTGCGCGACCTGCTGCGCGCGCAGCAGCAGGCGATCGGCATCCCCAACATCCAGAAGACCGTGGCCGACTACTACGGCCTGCAGATCAAGGATCTGCTGTCCAAGCGGCGCACGCGCTCGCTGGCGCGGCCGCGGCAGGTGGCGATGGCACTGACCAAGGAACTGACCGAACACAGCCTGCCGGAGATCGGCGATGCGTTCGCCGGGCGCGACCACACCACCGTGCTGCACGCCTGCCGCCAGATCAAGCACCTGATGGAGACCGACGGCAAGCTCCGCGAAGACTGGGACAAGCTGATCCGCAAGTTGAGCGAGTGAGCACGGAGAGGAACGAGGAGACAAGCTGATCCGCAAGCTCAGCGAGTAGTGCGGCGGCCAAGGTGGAGGACGCCGGATAAATCGGTGCATGACTTCGCGACAAATCCGGGAGAAACTGTGGATAAAGCGTGACGCGGCGGCGACGGCAAAACTATCCACAGGTTTCCCCACCCGTTCCGGGACAGTAGTACACGGGATTGGGAGCGTTAAAAACGCTTTGTATTCAGTGGCTTGCGCTACATTTGCACCGAATTTCGCTCTACCATCACCACCAAGCTTTTGATTTATTCCACATCTTTTAAAGCATAGGGGCACGGAACCACATGCGTTTCACACTGCAGCGCGAAGCCTTCCTCAAGCCATTGGCGCAAGTCGTCAATGTGGTCGAACGCCGCCAGACCTTGCCGGTTCTGGCCAACTTCCTGGTGCAGGTGCAGGGCGGCCAGCTGTCGCTGACCGGTACCGATCTGGAAGTGGAAATGGTCTCGCGCATTGCGGTCGACGATGCCCAGGACGGCGAAACCACGATCCCGGCGCGCAAGCTGTTCGAGATCGTGCGTGCGCTGCCTGACGGCAGCAAGGTCACCGTGTCCCAGTCCGGTGACAAGATCACCGTGCAGGCCGGGCGCAGTCGCTTCACTCTGGCCACGTTGCCGGCCAACGACTTCCCCTCGGTCGACGAAGTGGAAGCCACCGAGCGCGTGGTGGTGCCGGAAGCGGCGTTGAAGGAGCTGATCGAGCGCACCGCGTTCGCGATGGCGCAGCAGGACGTGCGTTATTACCTCAATGGCCTGCTGTTCGACCTGCGCGACCAGACCCTGCGCTGCGTGGCCACCGACGGCCATCGCCTGGCGCTATGCGAGACCGAGCTGGAGAACGCCGGCGGCGCCAAGCGCCAGATCATCGTGCCGCGCAAGGGCGTGACCGAGCTGCAGCGCCTGCTGGAAGGCGGCGAGCGCGAAGTCGAGCTGGAGGTCGGCCGCGCCCACGTGCGGGTCAAGCGCGACGATGTCACCTTCACTTCCAAGCTGATCGACGGCCGCTTCCCCGATTACGAAGCGGTGATCCCGATCGGTGCGGACCGCGAGGTCAAGCTGGATCGCGAAACCCTGCGCGCGGCGCTGCAGCGTGCGGCGATCCTGTCCAACGAGAAGTACCGCGGCGTGCGCGTGGAAGTCTCGCCGGGCCAGCTGAAGATCAGCGCGCACAACCCGGAGCAGGAAGAGGCGCAGGAAGAAGTCGAAGCCGACACCAAGGTCAGCGACCTGGCGATCGGCTTCAACGTGAACTACCTGCTCGACGCGCTGTCCGCGCTGCGCGAGGAGTTCGTGGTGATCCAGCTGCGCGACGCCAACTCGTCGGCGCTGGTCCGCGAAGCCAGCAGCGCCCGCTCGCGTCACGTGGTGATGCCGCTGCGTCTCTGACGTCCCCGCTTCGTGTTCCACGTGGAACACGTGCGAAAGCAACCCGGCCTTGTGCCGGGTTTTCTTTTTGGGGCGTTGGACGACCGGTTCTGTTCCTGCGAAGGCGCCTAATGCTTGCTTCCGGGCACGTCGCCCGTCGAACGACAGGTGGTGTCGGAGCGTCTGCACCGCCGCGCATAGCCAGATCGGTAGCGCAGGCGTATCGCGGTGCAGCTTGGTGGTGGTGGCCCGCCCGCTTCGTACTGCGTCGCAGCGGGAACCACAGATCGGCATAGGAGCTTGCTTCGCTGGGAACGCCCTTCTGTTCTCCGGTCAGGCCTACTCCGCATCATCCCATGGTGGCTCCCACGCGGCGCCTTGCCCGGTCCAGTGAGACGGCACTCGCGCCGCCCTGACAGTGGTGCCTGCCCATGCCCCGGCACCCGCAGACCGTTTTGGGTATGCTGCCGCCCTGCCCCGACTTCGATCTGCGTGCGCCCGGTGCGAGCGCCTTCGCCTCCTATCCCCGCATGCATGTCTCCCGTCTCGATTTCCACCATCTGCGCCGGTTCGCGACGCTCGAGCTGGCGCCCGCGCCCGGGCTGAACCTGATCACCGGCGACAACGGCGCCGGCAAGACCACCGTGCTCGAGGCGATGCACTTGATGGCCTACGGCCGCAGCTTCCGTGGCCGCGTGCGCGATGGACTGGTCCGGCAGGGGCAGGATGCGTTGGACGTCTTCGTCGAATGGCAGGAACAGGCGGGCGACCCTGGCATGACCCGTCGGCGCCGTGCCGGGCTGCGCCACAGTGGCCAGGAATGGCGTGGCCGCCTCGACGGCCAGGACGTCGCCCATCTCGGTACGCTGTGCGCGGCCTTGGCGGTGGTCACCTTCGAGCCAGGCAGCCATCTCCTGGTCAGCGGGGGCGGCGAGCCCAGGCGTCGCTTCGTCGATTGGGGCTTGTTCCACGTGGAACCTGATTTCCTGTCCCTCTGGCGGCGCTACGCTCGCGCGCTCAAACAGCGCAATGCCCTGCTCAAGAGCGGTGGCAGCGGCGCGGCGCTGGATGCCTGGGACCACGAGCTGGCCGAGTCCGGCGAGCCGCTGACCTCGCGTCGCCAGGACTACCTGGACCGCCTGCTGCAGCGTCTGCTCGCCCTCGCCCCGGATCTTGCGCCAGCGCTGGGTATCGCGCATTTGCAGTTCGCGCCCGGCTGGCGGCGCCAGGAGGTGTCGCTGGCCGACGCGCTGCTGCTCAACCGCGAACGCGACCGCCAGCTCGGCTACACCTCGGCCGGTCCGCACCGGGCCGACTGGAGCCTGAGCTTTGCCGAAATTCCCGGCCGCGACGCGCTTTCCCGCGGCCAGGCCAAACTCACCGCCCTGGCCTGCCTGCTGGCCCAGGCCGAGGACTACGCCGAGCAGCGTGGCGAGTGGCCGGTGATCGCCCTGGACGACCTGGCCTCGGAACTGGACCGCCACCATCAGGCCCGCGTGCTGGAGCGGCTGCGTGCCGGGCCGGCGCAAGTCTTCGTCACCGCCACCGAAACCCCGCAGGCGCTGGCCGGTGCCGACCTGCCGATCGCGCGGTTCCACGTGGAACATGGGCAGATCCTGGCCGTCTCCTAGGCTGCCGCGGGTCCGGTGGCCCGGGCTGCTATAATTTCCGCCAATCCCCTATCCAGCGGCGCGAACCGGCCCCCGCCTGTCTTCGCCGCCTCGTGGAGCCTACGGCACCCGCATGACCGACGAACAGAACACCCCGCCCAGCAACGGCAACTACGACGCCAACAGCATCACCGCCCTGGAAGGGCTGGAGGCGGTCCGCAAGCGGCCCGGCATGTACATCGGCGACGTCCATGACGGCACCGGCCTGCATCACATGGTGTTCGAGGTCGTCGACAACTCCATCGACGAAGCCCTGGCCGGGCACGCGGACCATGTCGCCGTGACCATTCACGCCGATGGCTCGGTCTCGGTGTCCGACAACGGCCGTGGCATCCCGGTCGGCAAGCACGCGCAGATGAGCGCCAAGCTCGGTCGCGAGGTTTCGGCGGCCGAGGTGGTGATGACCGTGCTGCACGCCGGCGGCAAGTTCGACGACAACAGCTACAAGGTGTCCGGCGGCCTGCATGGCGTGGGCGTCAGCGTGGTCAATGCGCTGTCGGAGAAGCTGCTGCTGGACGTGTTCCAGGGCGGTTCCCACTACCAGCAGGAATTCAGCAACGGCGCGGCCGTCGCCCCGCTGGTCAAGCTCGGCGAGACCACCAAGCGCGGCACCACCGTGCGCTTCTGGCCGTCGGTGGTGGCCTTCCACAACAACGTGGAATTCCACTACGACATCCTGGCCCGCCGACTGCGCGAGCTGTCCTTCCTCAATTCCGGGGTCAAGATTGTGCTCGCCGACGAGCGCGGCGAGGGCCGGCGCGACGACTTCCACTACGAGGGCGGCATCCGCAGCTTCGTCGAGCACCTGGCGCAGCTGAAGACCCCGCTGCACCCGAACGTGATCTCGGTCACCGGCGAGCACAACGGCATCACTGTGGACGTGGCGCTGCAGTGGACCGACTCCTACCAGGAGACGATGTACTGCTTCACCAACAACATCCCGCAGAAGGACGGCGGCACCCACCTGGCCGGCTTCCGCGGCGCGCTCACCCGCGTGCTCAACACCTACATCGAGCAGAACGGCATCGCCAAGCAGGCCAAGATCAACCTGACCGGCGACGACATGCGCGAAGGCATGATCGCGGTGCTGTCGGTGAAGGTGCCGGACCCGAGCTTCTCCAGCCAGACCAAGGAAAAGCTGGTCAGTTCCGACGTGCGCCCGGCGGTGGAGAACGCCTTCGGCGCGCGCCTGGAAGAGTTCCTGCAGGAAAACCCGAACGAGGCCAAGGCGATCGCCGGCAAGATCGTCGATGCCGCCCGCGCCCGCGAGGCCGCGCGCAAGGCAAGGGACCTCACCCGTCGCAAGGGCGCGCTGGACATCGCCGGCCTGCCCGGCAAGCTGGCCGACTGCCAGGAAAAGGATCCGGCGCTGTCGGAGCTGTTCATCGTCGAGGGTGACTCGGCAGGCGGCTCGGCCAAGCAGGGCCGCAACCGCAAGAACCAGGCGGTGCTGCCGCTGCGCGGCAAGATCCTCAACGTCGAGCGCGCGCGTTTCGACCGGATGCTGTCCTCCGACCAGGTCGGCACGCTGATCACCGCGCTGGGTACCGGCATCGGCCGCGACGAGTACAACCCGGACAAGCTGCGCTACCACCGCATCATCATCATGACCGACGCCGACGTCGACGGCGCGCACATCCGCACCCTGCTGCTGACCTTCTTCTACCGGCAGATGCCGGAGCTGATCGAGCGCGGCTACGTCTACATCGGCCTGCCGCCGCTGTACCGGCTCAAGCAGGGCAAGCAGGAGCTGTACCTGAAGGACGACAACGCGCTCAACGCCTACCTGGCCAGCAGCGCGGTCGAAGGCGCGGCACTGGTCCCGGCCAGCAACGAGCCGCCGATCACCGGCGCGGCGCTGGAGAAGCTGCTGCTGCTGTTCGCCAGCGCCAACGAGGCGGTGGCGCGCAATGCGCACCGCTACGACCCGGCGCTGCTGAGCGCGCTGATCGACCTGCCGCCGCTGGACGTGGCCCAGCTGGAAAGCGAGGGCGACACGCATCCGAGCCTGGACGCGCTGCAGGCGGTGCTCAACCGCGGCAGCCTGGGCTCGGCGCGCTACGCGCTGTCCTTCGAACGCGGCAGCGAGCAGAAGCCGGCGATGTTGAAGGTAATCCGTCGCCACATGGGCGAAGAACTCACCAGCTGGGTGCCGATGGCCGCGTTCGAGAGCGGCGAACTGCGGGCCTTGCGCGAGGTCGCGCTGGCCCTGCACGGGCTGGTGCGCGAGGGTGCGCAGATCGTGCGCGGCAACAAGACCCAGGCCATCGCCAGCTTCGCCCAGGCGCATGCCTGGCTGTTCGAGGAAGCCAAGAAGGGCCGCCAGATCCAGCGCTTCAAGGGCCTGGGCGAAATGAACGCCGAGCAGTTGTGGGAGACCACGGTGAACCCGGACACGCGCCGTCTGTTGCAGGTGCGCATCGAGGATGCGGTCGCCGCCGACCAGATCTTCAGCACCCTGATGGGCGATGTGGTCGAACCGCGCCGCGACTTCATCGAAGAGAACGCGCTGAAGGTCGCCAATCTCGACATCTGACCGTGGCGGTGCCCGTCCCCGGCCCCCGTGCCGGGGCGGACGTCCCGCTGCGCCTTCCGCCTGCTTCCGCCCAGGACCGCGATGACCGCACCGCCGTTGCCCGCCGCCCCGCTGCCGTTGCCGTCCGCGCCGCCGGCCCGCCCGCGCCGGCCGATCCTCGGGTTCTTCCTCGACGTGCTGCTGGCGGCGGTGGTGCTGCTGGCGGTGAGCGTGCTGAGCGGCCTGGTCTGGGGCGTGATCCGCGGCGTCCAGCTGGCGATGGAACTGAAGGCGCACGGCATCCCCGCCGATCGTCTGGCATCGGTGGTGGCGCAGCGGGTCGGCCAGCCGGGCGCGCTGGCGCAGCTGCTGATCGCCCTGGTCAGCACGCTCTCCGCGGCGCTGCTGTTGTACTTCCTGCGCCGCCCGGCCAGCGCCGCCGAGCGCCGTGCCTCGTGGCAGGCGGCGAGCACGCGGTCGACCTGGGGCTGGGTGCTGCTGGTCGCGGTCGGGGTGTTCGTCGGCAGCGCGGTGATCTCCGCGCTGGCGGCGCAGATCGGCATCAAGCCGGTGCCGACCAACCTGCCGTTGATGCAGGACGCGATGGCGCAGATGCCGCTGTTCCTGATCGTGTTCGCCGTGGTGATCGCCCCGGCCTACGAGGAACTGCTGTTCCGCCGCGTGCTGTTCGGGCGGCTGTGGGACGCAGGCCGGCCGCGGTTGGGCATGCTGCTCAGCGGCGCCGCCTTCGCCCTGGTGCACGAAGTGCCGGGGACCACTGGCAACAGCCTGGCCGCGACTGCGCAGCTGTGGCTGGTCTACGGCGGCATGGGCGCGGCGTTCGCCTGGTTGTACAAGCGCACCGGCACCTTGTGGGCGCCGATCGCCGCACATGGCCTCAATAACGCCATCGCGGTCGCCGGGCTGTGGTTTGGCGCAACCTGAAGGTTTGTTTGACGAAATGTTAAGACACGGCCCTCCACACTGCGACGCGTGTCAGGAGGGGGGACCGTATGAAGCAAGTGGTACTTGGCGCGTCGCTCGCGATGCTGCTGGCAGCGTGTGCGACGACGACATCGCCAACCGGGCGTACCCAGGTCGTCGGCGGCATCTCGCAACAACAACTCGACCAGATGGGCGCGCAGGCGTTCGCCGAGGCCAAGGCCAAGGAACAGCTGGATACCGATCCCAAGCGCAACGCCTACGTGCGCTGTGTGGTCAACGCGCTGGTCGCGCAATTGCCTGACCAATGGCGCGGCACCGGCTGGGAAACCGCGCTGTTCAACGACAAGGAACCCAACGCCTTCGCCCTGCCCGGCGGCAAGGTCGGGGTCAACAGCGGCATCTTCAGCGTGGCCAAGAACCAGGACCAGCTCGCCGCCGTGCTCGGCCACGAGATCGGCCACGTCATCTCGCGTCATCACGAAGAACGCATCACCCGCCAACTCGGCGCGCAGGCGGGCCTGAGCGTGATCGGCGCGCTGGCCGGCGCGCGTTATGGCCAGGGCGCGGCCGACACCGTCGGCCAGGTCGGCGGCATGACCGCGCAGACGCTGTTCCTGCTGCCCGGCTCGCGCCAACAGGAAGCCGAAGCCGACGTCGTCGGCCAGCGCCTGATGGCGCAGGCCGGCTTCGATCCGGCGCAGGCGGTGGAACTGTGGAAGAACATGATGGCCGCCGGCGGCGAGCGTCCGCCGCAGTGGTTGTCCACCCACCCCGATCCCAGTGCCCGCATCGGCGAGCTGCAGCGCGACGTCGCTGCGCTGGAACCGGTGTACGCGCAGGCGCGCAGTGCCGGCAGGACGCCCAAGTGCGGCTGAGTCGGGCGTCGTCCCTGCGCCGGCCGCCGGCACTGTCACAGAAAACGCATCCAAAAACGTTTTCACGGCGTACAGGTTTCTGATAGGTTTGCTGGCTCGGCCGAGGAATGGCCGCTCCGTCTTCCGTGCCGCTCCGGGCGGTATCCACCGAGGTGACCCATGAAATTCCGCATTCGCAAGCAAGCGTTGTTGTCCCTGGTGATCGCCGCCGCCCTCGGTGGCGCGGTGGTGACCGATGCCGCTGCGCAGAGCGATCGCACCGATCACCGTTCCTCGCGCAATGCCAAGAACGAGAAGGCGGCGGTGCTGTTCCCCAATGCCGAGCGCAAGGAACCCAACGGCAAGCCCTCTTCCAAGCTCGGCAGTAAGCTGCAGAAGCTGATCGACACCTACAACAAGGGCGAGGACTACGCGTCGGTGCGCAGCCAGGCCGATGAGATCCTGGGCAACAGCGGCGCCAACGAATACGACAAGTCGGTCGCCGCGCAGCTGGCCGCGCAGGCCGCCTACAACCTCGACGACAGCAAGGCCGCGCAGGCGTACCTGAAGCAGGCGATCCAGTTCAACGGCCTGGACAACAACGGCCACTACCAGTCGATGCTGATGCTGGCGCAGTTGCAGCTGCAGGACGACCAGACCGCGGAAGGCCTGGCCACCCTGGACAAGTTCCTGGCCGAAACCAAGTCGACCCGCCCGGAAGACCTGATCCTCAAGGGCCAGGCCCTGTACCAGGCGCAGCGCTACCAGGAAGCGATCCCCGCGCTGAAGCAAGCCATCGCCGCGTCGCCGGAACCGAAGGACAGCTGGAACCAGCTGCTGATGGCGTCCTACGCCGAGGCCGGCCAGACCGGCGAGGCGGTCAAGGCCGCCGAGGCGCTGGCGGCCAAGTCGCCCAACGACAAGAAGGCCCAGCTCAACCTGGCCAGCATGTACATGCAGGCCGACCAGATGGACAAGGCCGCGGCGGTGATGGACAAGCTGCGTACCTCCGGTCAGCTGACCGACGAGAAGGAATACAAGCAGCTGTACTCGATCTACGCCAACACCGACGGCCATGAGAAGGACGTCATCGCGGTCATCAACGAAGGCATGCAGAAGGGCATTCTGAAGCCGGACTACCAGACCTACCTGGCGCTGGCGCAGTCGTACTACTACACCGACCAGCTGCCGCAGGCGATCGAGAACTGGCAGAAGGCCGCGCCGCTGTCCAAGGACGGCGAAACCTACCTCAACCTGGCCAAGGTGCTGCATTCGGAAGGCCGTGTGGCCGAGGCCAAGCAGGCGGCGCAGCAGGCGCTGGCCAAGGGCGTCAAAAAGCCGGAAGACGCCAAGAAGATCATCAACCTGAAGTAGCACGCAAAAAAAGCCCCCGATTGCCAGTGCTGAAAGTAGTGCAGGTAACAGGGATTGGTATAAGCTTGGAGGTTCCTGCGGTGTCATCGCCGCGTGAACTTGGGTCCCGCTCCACCGCGGAATCCGCCCCCCTTTAATCGAGTCATTGGCGCATGACGGAACAACTGGTCATCCATCGGCATTACGACAAAGATGACGCCTCCGGCCTCAGCTGGCCGCGCATCATCGGTATTGCCTTCGTAATCGCGCTGCACCTTGCAGCGCTGATGTTGCTGCTGATTCCGGCCGTTGCGCCCAAGGCGGTGGCGGAGAAGGAACGCAACATCATGGTCACCCTGGTGGACGCACCGCCGCCGCCTCCCCCGCCGCCGCCGCCGCCGCCGAAGCCGCCGGAAACCCCGCCGCCGCCGGTGAAGAACCTGGCGCCGCCGAAGCCGACCCCGCTGCCGCCGCCGCCGGAAGCCCCGGTGATCGACGTCCCGACGCCGCGCGACACGGACATCGCCACGCCGCCGTCGCCGCCTGCGCCGCCGGCCGCACCCTCCGACATCAGCGCTAGCGTCGACATCTCGTCGAAGAACATGAACCCGCCGAAGTACCCGCCGGCTGCATTCCGGTCGGGCGCGCAGGGCGAGGTGATCCTGATCATCGACGTCGACGCCAGTGGTAACGTCACGAACGTTGCCGTCGAGAAATCCAGCCGCAACCGCGACCTGGACCGCGCCGCCATGGAAGCAGCGCGCAAGTGGCGGTTCAATGCCGCTGTCGTCAATGGACAGAAGACCGCCGGCCGCGTCCGCGTCCCGGTCAACTTCGCGCTGAACTGATACAAAGGTTGCGCGGACCGGCGCACCGCCGGTCCGCAAGCCCTGTCTACTCTTTGCACCACCCTCATCACCACCACACACAACAAAGGTAAGCGTCATGCTGCAGGAAATTTTCATCGCCGCTGCTGCGGGGGGCAACAACGCATCGAACGCCCTGTCGCAGATGGGCTTCGAGCACCTGATCACCGAAATGACCTCCAAGCCGGGTGACTTCGCCGTCTCCTGGGTGGTGCTCATCACCCTGATCATCATGTCCGCCTCGTCCTGGTACTGGACGATCATCAACATCTTCCGCGCCACCCGTCTGAAGAGCCAGGCCGACCGCGTCACCAGCCTGTTCTGGGACACCCCGAACGCCCAGGACGCCATCCGTGCGATGGAAGAGCAGCCGGCCTCCGAGCCGTTCTCGAAGATCGCCCTGGACGCTGCGCAGGCCGCCGCGCACCACCAGCGCGCCGAAGCCGGCACCGGCACCGGCCTGGGCGAGACCCTGAGCCGTTCGGAGTTCGTCGACCGTGCCCTGCGTCAGGCCGTGACCCGCGAGAGCACCAAGCTGCAGTCGGGCATGACCCTGCTGGCGACCGTCGGTGCGACCGCGCCGTTCGTCGGTCTGCTGGGTACCGTGTGGGGCATCTACGGCGCGCTGATCAAGATCGGTGCCACCGGCTCGGCCTCGATCGACGCCGTCGCCGGCCCGGTCGGTGAAGCGCTGATCATGACCGCGATCGGTCTGTTCGTCGCGATCCCGGCCGTGTTCGCCTTCAACTTCTTCAGCAAGGTCAACAGCTCGGTGATCGCCAAGTTCGACACCTTCGCTCACGACCTGCACGACTTCTTCGCCACCGGTTCGCGCGTTCGCTGATCCCGGCTAAGTCGTCCACGCAACGTTAACGGAGCCCGTTATGGCTTTCAGTAGTGGTAACAGCGGCGGCCCCATGGCCGACATCAACGTCACGCCCCTCGTGGACGTGATGCTGGTGCTGCTGATCATCTTCATCATCACGGCACCGCTGATGTCCCACAAGGTCAAGGTGGAGCTGCCCCAAGCCAACTTGAAGCAGGATCCGGACAAGGACGACAAGCGTTCGAATCCGATCACCCTGGCGGTCAAGGAGGATGGGTCGCTGTACTGGAACGATGAGCCGATCTCCAAGGAAGCCCTGGAGTCGCGCTTCTCGACCGCTGCACAGCAGACCCCGCAGCCGCCGCTCAACCTGCGTGGCGACCGCACCACCAAGATGCGCACGATCAACGAGATCACCAAGATCGCGCAGAGTCAGGGCATGCTGGACGTCGGCTTCGTTGCGACCAAAGAGAAGGGGAACTGAGCCATGGCGTTCAGCTCAGGAGGCGGCCGTGGTCCCATGGCCGACATCAACGTCACGCCGCTGGTCGACGTGATGCTGGTGCTGTTGATCATCTTCATCGTGACCGCGCCGATCATGACGTACCCGATCGACGTGGATCTGCCGCAGCGGGTCATCAACCCGCCGCCGCAGTTGCGCGATCCGCCGCCGCCGATCGATCTGCGGATCGATGCGTCGAACCAGGTGTTCTGGAACAACAGCCCGGTGGCAGTGACTGCGCTCCCGCAGATGATGGAAAACGAAGTCCAGCGCGATCCGACCAACCAGCCGGAACTGCGCATCGATGCCAATCCGGATTCCGAGTACGAAGTGATGGCCAAGGTGCTGGCCGCCGCCAAGAACTCGGACATGAAGAAGATCGGCTTCGTGCAGCAATAAGCTTCACCGCAATCCGTTTCACCGCAACACCTCAGTCATGACGCGACTGCAAACGCCACCGGCAACGGTGGCGTTTTTTTTGTGCGTGCACGGTTGGCTGCCCGGCCTGTTTGCGACGATGCCGGTCCGCGGTCCGGCGTGTCGTCGGCCTGGTCGGACCCGCTTTGCGCTCGCCTGCCGGCCTGAGCAGTCCGATGCGGGACCACGCCGAACCCGCCCCGCCTGTCGGTGCCCCTCGCATCCCGCCGTGCCACGGGTGTAGGCTGCTGGCGCGACACCACCACACCCACAGGAGGCTGGCCATGGCGTTCAGTGCTGCAGGGAATCGGGGACCGCTGGCGGAGATCAATGTCACCCCGCTGGTCGATGTGATGCTGGTGCTGTTGATCATTTTCATCGTCACCGCGCCGATGCTGACGCGGACGATCACCATGGACCTGCCACAGCGGACGCCGGCACTCTCCAGGCCCTTGCCGCCGCCGGACCCGATCCAGTTGCGCCTGGACGCCAGTGGTCAGTTGTTCTGGAATGCCGCGCCGCTGGCCTTGCGCGATCTGCAGCCGCGGCTGCAGGAGGCGATGGCGCAGGCGGCCGGCAATCCGGCCGAGCTGCGCATCGATGCCAGCCCGGACGCCGACTACGAGGCCATGGCCAAGGTGCTGGCGGCGGCCAAGAATGCCGACGTCCAGCGCATCGGTTTCGTGCAGTAAGCAGCGGCCCGCTGGACCGCCATGTTGCGACGCCACCGACAAGGTGGCGGCGTGCGCCGCTCGTCGCCCCGTTTGAGGGCGGCAGTGCAAGACGCCCGATGACAAGCGTGCGCTGTTTGCGACAGCCTTGCGGAATGCGATCGCTGCGCCAGCAAAGCGCGCCTACTCCAGCACGGCGCCTGCCTCGCAGTGTCCGTCAGGCTCCGCGTGCGCCGGCCAGCACCGCCAGATACGCCTTCACCGTGGCGTCGAGCCCGGCGTAGAGCGCCTCGCCGATCAGCGCGTGGCCGATCGACACTTCCAGCACCTCCGGGACCGAGGCCAGGAACGCGCCGAGATTGGCTTGGGCCAGATCGTGGCCGGCGTTGACGCCCAGCCCGGCGGCCTGCGCGCGGCGTGCGGCGGCGGCGAACGGCGCTGCCGCGGCGCTGTCGCCCTGCTCCCACGCGGCGGCATAGGGACCGGTGTACAGCTCGATGCGGTCGGCGCCCAGTTCGGCCGCCACCGCCAGGTCGGGATTGTCGGCATCGACGAACAGGCTGACCCGGCAGCCCAGCGACTTCAGCTCAGCGATCAGCGGGTGCAGGCGGTCGCTGTCGCGGCCGAAGTCGAAGCCATGGTCGGAGGTGAGCTGGCCGTCGCCGTCGGGCACCAGGGTGGCCTGCGCCGGACGCGTCTGCGCGCACAGCGCGATCAGCCCGGGATAGCCTGGCCGCGGTGGCGCGAACGGGTTGCCCTCGATGTTGAATTCGACGCCGCGCTCGCGGGTCAGTTCGGCCAGCGCCAGCACGTCCTCGGCATGGATGTGGCGCCGGTCCGGGCGCGGGTGCACGGTGATGCCGTGCGCGCCGGCGTCCAGGCAGGCACGCGCGGCCTCGAGCACGCTGGGCAGGTCGCCGCCGCGCGAATTGCGCAGCACCGCGATCTTGTTGACGTTGACGCTGAGCTTGGTCATCGACGGCGTGCCGCTTACGGCGCCGCGGCGTCGTCGCTGGCGGCAGCCGCGGCGCGGCGCGCCTCGGCCTGCTCGCGCAGCCGGCGCAGTTCGGCCGGGTCGATCATCGGCATCGCGTCGCGCTGGCTGGCGTCGCCGATCTTGGCCACGTACCAGCCGCGTGCCCAGGCCAGCAGAAAGGCCAGCGCGGCCAGCAGGCTCACCACCAGCAACCACATGTGCGGCGTCGTGAACGCCAGAACGAAAGCACCCAGCGCGAGCGGCAGAAAGAGCCAGTACATGACGATCTCCCCAAGGATGGCGCAGTGTAGCGCCGCCGGGCGTGCCGGTTCCACGTGGTGCGGCGGTCGGCGCGCGCCGGCCCCGGCGCCGTGGTGCCGCGCTTACAGCAGCGGCGAGGTCAGCCGCGCCACCGCTTCCGGCAGCCGATAGCGCCACAGCGAGCGCTTGCGGTCGTCGCGCACGCGCACCGCATCGGCCATCTCCCCTTCCAGCAGCTCGGCCAGCTGCTTGGTCAGCCCGCGATCGCGGAACAGCGTGGCGACCTCGAAATTGAGCCGGAAACTGCGGTTGTCGAAGTTGGCGCTGCCGACCAGGCACAGGTCTTCGTCGGTGATCAGCGCCTTGGTGTGCAGCATGCGCGGGCCGTACTCGTAGATCCGCACGCCGGCCTGCAGCAGTTCGTCGAAGTACGAGCGCGCAGCCAGCGTTACCAGCCGCGAGTCGCTGCGCTTGGGCACCAGCAGGCGCACGTCCAGCCCGCCCAGCGCCGCCGAGGTCAGCGCCATGCGCGCGGCCTCGCCTGGCACGAAGTACGGCGTGACCAGCCACACCCGCCGCTGCGCCTCGTAGATCGAGGCGACCTGCAGGCGATGGATGCTCTCCCACGACGAATCCGGCCCCGACACCAGCACCTGCGCCTGGATGCCGCCGTCGTCGCGGCTGGGCATGTCGCTGGGCCAGATCCGCGCCATGTCGAAGGCATCGCGGCCCTGGCGGGTGGCGTACAGCCAGTCCTCCACGAACACCAGCTGCAGGCTGCGCACCACGTGGCCTTCGCAGCGCAGGTGCAGGTCGCGGTAGGCATCGGCGCGCAGCGCCTCGTTCTCCTCGTCGGTGACGTTGATGCCGCCGGTGAAAGCGATGCGGCCGTCGATCACCACGATCTTGCGGTGGGTGCGCAGGTTGACCCAGGGCCGCTTGAACTTGAACGGCCGCAGCAACTGGGTGGGATGGAACCAGGCGACCTCGGCACCGGCCTCCAGCAGCGGCCGCAGGAAGCGCTTGCGCACCTGCGAGGAGCCGACCGCATCCAGCAGCAGGCGCACCCGCACGCCGGCGCGGGCGCGCTCGACCAGCGCGTCGCGGATGCGCGTGCCGGTGCGGTCGGGATTGAAGATGTAGTACTCCAGGTGCACGTGGTGCTGCGCGTCGCCGATGTCGCGCACGATCGCGTCGTAGGTGGCGGCGCCGTCGACCAGCCACTGCACGGCGGTGGCCGAACTCGGCGCCAGGCCGGTGGTGGCCTGGGCGATCTTGGCCAGCTCGGTGCAGTCGGCATCCGGCGGACACACGCTGCTGTAGTGCTCCATGCCCGAGCGGGAGCGGCCGCGGCGCAGGCGCTGCCGCTTCACCTTCTGTGGGCCCAGCAGGTAGTAGATAACGAAGCCCAGATAGGGCAAGGCGGCCAGCGACAGTACCCAGCTCAGCGTCGCAGCCGGCTCGCGCTTCTGCAGCACGATCCAGCCGCTCAACCACAGGATGTACAGCAGGTAGGCGGCGGTGAGGTAGGCGCCGATGTGGGGGATGCCGGTCAGCCGGTCCCAGGTGTTCTGCAGAGTCGCGATCACGAGCATCGGCGGATTCTAGAGGGTGGCGCGGAGATTGCGGCGAAGGCGATGCCGGCTGGGCATGGAGGCGACCGGCCCGATCGCGTGCGGCGGCCGTCCGGCTCGCTGGCGGCACATCGTTCTGCGAACCGGCATCGCACTGCACGGTGTATGACACGCGCTCGCGGCAGCGGGATGACGCCTGCCGTGCCGCGTACGCGGGCGACGGCGTACCGGTTCGGCGGAAACCGGCGTCGACGCGCCGGGCCACCGTGAAGCGCGACCTGCGGCGCTGATAGCGTCTGCGATGCCTGACCACGCCTGGGACGCGGTCACGCGGCATGTGCCGGCCTGAAAGATTCAGCGCCGCGGCGGACGCCGTCGCATCCGCCGAGACCGCCGGCGCGTAGCCTATGCCGATGAGCACTGCCATCAAGGGCCGCGGCGCCGGCAGCCACCTGCCCGGTCGTTTCGAACGGACCATCAGCCAGGCCGAGGACGACGGCTGGCATCCCGACGACAGCGAGGAATTCGCCGCTCCGCGCCTGCGCACGCAGGTGAGCGAGGAGACCGCGCGCAGCATCATCAGCCGCAACCAGTCGCCGGACGTGGGATTCGCGCAGTCGGTCAATCCGTACCGTGGCTGCGAGCACGGCTGCAGCTACTGCTTCGCCCGGCCCAGCCATGCCTATCTGAACCTGTCGCCGGGGCTGGACTTCGAGACGCGGCTGTTCGCCAAGACCAATGCCCCGGAGCTGTTGCGCCGCGAGCTGGCCAAGCCTGGCTACGTGCCCAGCCCGATCGCGCTGGGCATCAACACCGACGCCTACCAGCCGATCGAGCGCAAGCTGCAGCTGACCCGGCGCCTGATCGAGGTCTTCGCCGAGACCCGCCATCCGTTCTCGCTGATCACCAAGAACGCGCTGGTCGAGCGCGACCTGGACCTGCTGGCGCCGCTGGCCCGCGACAACCTGGTCAGCGTGCACTTCTCGGTGACCTCGCTGGATCCGCGGCTGTCGGCCAGGCTGGAGCCGCGCGCCTCGGCGCCGCACGCGCGTCTGCGCGCGATGCGCGCCCTGCATGAGGCCGGGATTCCGGTCGGCGTGATGGTGGCGCCGGTGATCCCGTGGATCAACGACCACGCGCTGGAAGCGGTGCTGGAGGCGGCCCGCGACGCCGGTGCCGAGTCCGCCGGCTACGTGCTGCTGCGCCTGCCGCACGAGGTGGCGCCGCTGTTCCGCGACTGGCTGCAGGCGCACCATCCCGACCGCGCCGCGCACGTGATGAGCACGGTGCAGCAACTGCGCGGCGGCAAGGACTACGACAGCACCTTCGGCAAGCGCATGCGCGGCGAAGGCGTCTACGCCGACCTGCTGGCGCGGCGCTTCGCCCTGGCGCACAAGCGGCTGGGCTATACCGAGTCGCCGCGCCGCCGCCTGGACTGCAGCCACTTCGTCAAACCGCAGCCGCCGCGCCCGCCGTCGCCGCAGGGGGTGTTGTTTTGAGCGGGGATTGGGGATTCGGGATTGGGGATTCGCAAGAGCGGCATGGCGCGGCGCTGCGAGGCAGCCGTTGCAATTCAGCCCTCAGGAACGCCGCTTTTACGAATCCCCATTCCCCGTTTCCTATTCCCTGCCGTAAAGCGCCTGGGCCGACTGGAACAGGATCCAGCTCGTGGCGATGAACTTGTCGCCGCGCTGCGGGCGGTTGCCGCGGTGGGTGTGGGTGAAGGCGGTCGGGGCGATCAGCAGGCTGCCGGCGCGCGGGGCGATCTTGCGGCGCTGGAACAGGAATTCGGTCTCGCCCTCGTCGAAATCGTCGTTGAGGTACAGGGTCCACAGCAGGTGCCGGTGCAAGGTCTCGGCGCCGGGATCGCGCGGGTACAGCTCGCAGTGCCAATACGGGTAGCCGCCCTCGCCCGCTTCGTACCACTGCAGGTTGATCGCGCCCGGGCGCAGGCAGGTGCGCGCCAGGTTGGACAGCGCCGCGTCGTCGAGCAGGGCGAAGTCCTCGGCGCCGAGCCGGTGCGGCTGGCCGTCCGCGCCCGGCACCTGCAGCATCAGCGGCGAGATCAGGGTCTGCGGGTACTTGCGCAGATAGCCGAGCAAGCCGCCGAACACCGCCTGCTGCAGCCGCTGTTCCACGTCGCGCCATGGCTCCAGGCCGCTGATGCGCAGGTCGCGGCTGCGCTTGAGCTCGGGAAACACGCCGCTGCCGACCTCGCCGGGCCGCAACTGGGTGCTGCCGCGCAGGCGCCGCAGGATGGCCGCGCAGTCCTCGCGGGACATGGCGCCCTCGAACACTTCGATGAAATCGGGATGCGTGTCGGACATCGCGCGACCTTACCAGCGATTTCGCGCAGGTGCAGCCGCAGCGAAGCGGCCGCGAGCCGCGGATGTCGTCGCTGGTGGACCGCATCACCGCAGCGGCACCTCCGGATCGGGCTTGCGCGGTCGGCGACATCGGCGAGGACGGCGTCCATGCCACCCAGCCGCGCGGCCATGCGTGAGCGGGCCACGCGCTGCCGCGGCGGATGCCTAGCGCGTGTCAGCCGGCGCTGGATTGCCGCGGATCGCGATGCCCAGCAGCGCCAGCCACACTGCCAGCGCCAGCAGGGTGGGCAGTTCGAAGCGACTGGAGTTGTACAGGGTGAAACTCCGGGCGGCGAAGAACAACAGCGTCCACAGCGCCAGGTTGATCAGCACGATGCGCTTTCGCCAGCGGTGGCGCGTGAACAGCGCGATGACGGTGGGCATCAGCGCGACCGGTGCGGTGGCGAAGAAGAACAGCACGACGAGGGTCTGGTTCATGGGTTTCCTCCTGCCCGGTACGGCCAGGTGTATGCGACGACGGGCAGCGATCAGCGCACTCCGTGCATGCCCCGGACTGCCGCTACCCTAGCGCAGTCCAGCATTCGCGCAGGGTCTGCCGCCCTGCCCCACTCGCCATGGCGGCGCGATCGACGCAGATGGGCCGGGTCTCTTCGCATAGGGGCACGTACGGATGTGGGAATCGGCGCGGGCGGGTGCAACGGAGCGTCTTGGGCAGCGCTAGAAGTAGCCGCCCTGTGCTTCCTGCCAGATCCGGTAGCCCTCGAGCTCTTCCTCGGTCACCGAGGACTGTTGGACGAAATGAAGATCCCAACCGGCGAAAGAAGCTCTGGAAATTGGAAGGTGGCCCATGCCCAAGGGCTCGTCATCGCGTCGATTGTCGCCAGCGAGATACAGCGTGGACGTGTCGACCGCCCTGGGCGGCACTGGATAGATGTTGCTATAGACGCGCACATGCACGCCATCCGCGTCCAGCTTGAGAATCTTGAGCAGCACATAGCCCCCCTCCGGCCGACTGGTCGCGTAGAGACCTCCCTCCCGCCACGAGTCGGCCGCCACTGGCGAAGCAGCGACAAACAATGCGAACAGAGCGGCAAGCCATCGTTTGAACATGGTCGGTCTCCTGATACTTGAACGCCCGCAACTGCACGGAATGACGGTGTTCACTGCGCGATGGGGTCGCCCAGCGTCTCGCAAGTTTCGGTACCGCTGACGCAATCAATGGGTATCGAAGCCACGGCTCCGCTCACGCCTCGCCTGGATACCTCGATGCCGCCATGCATCAGGCAGAGCGCCGACGCGACGCCTTGCGCGAAGGAGAGCGAAGTCAGTTCATACGCCCCACCGATCCGAGGCGCGGGATGGGTCACTTCCTGCCCGCGCCATCGGCCGCTGTGCCGCTCAGCCGTTTGCCGCGTCGTGTTCCACGTGATACCGCACCGCCTCGGCCACCTCGTTCCTGGAGCCCAGGAACACCGGCACGCGCTGGTGCAGCTGTTCCGGCTGCAGGCCGAGGATGCGTGCGCGGCCGGTGCTTGCGGCGCCGCCGGCCTGCTCCACCAGCATGCCCATCGGGTTGGCTTCGTACATCAGCCGCAGCTTGCCGGCCTTGCCCGGGTCCTTCTTGTCCCAGGGATAGATGAAGATGCCGCCGCGGGTGAGGATGCGGTGCACGTCGGCGACCATGCTGGCGATCCAGCGCATGTTGAAGTTCTTGCCGCGCACGCCTTCGCTGCCGGCCAGCAGGTCGGCCACGTACTGCTGCATCGGCGCCTCCCAGTGGCGCTGGTTGGACATGTTGATCGCGAACTCGGCGGTGTCCTCGGGGATGCGCATGTCGGCCTGGGTCAGCAGGAAGCTGCCCTCCTCGCGCTCCAGGGTGAAGGCGTGGGTACCGTGGCCCAGGGTCAGCACCAGCATCGTGCTGGGGCCGTAGATGCAGTAGCCGGCGGCGACCTGCGCGGTGCCCGGCTGCAGGAAGTGCTCGTCGCCGGGTGTGTCGGTGCCTGGGGGCGCGCGCAGCACCGAGAAGATGGTGCCGACCGAGACGTTGACGTCGATGTTGGAACTGCCGTCCAGCGGATCGAACAGCAGCAGGAAATCGCCGCTGGGGTATTTGTCGGGCACCGGCTGGCAGTGATCCATTTCCTCCGAGGCGCAGGCGGCGAGGTGACCGCCCCAGGCGTTGGCTTCGAGCAGGATGTCGTTGCTGAGCACGTCCAGCTTCTTCTGCGCTTCGCCCTGCACGTTGCCGGTGCCGGCATCGCCGAGCACGCCGCCGAGGGCGCCCTTGCTGACCGCGATGGAGATGCGCTTGCAGGCGCGGGACACGATCGTGATGAGCTGGCGCAGTTCCGGGCCGATACGCCCGGCATGCTGTTCTTCGATCAGGAAGCGGGTCAGCGACGTTCGCGACATGGGCAGGACGGCCTTGCGTGAGAAAGGGGACCGCCATTGTCGCGGGTTGCGCGGTAGATTTCGATCAACGGCGTTCTGCGAGCCTGCCTGCGCGACCGACGCGGCCGCCCCGCAGGCACAAAAAAGCCGGAAGCGCAGGCGCTTCCGGCTCGATGCGGGACCGCGGGGACTCAGCCCTTGTGCACGGTCGCCACCGCCTGGGTCACGTAGTCCAGGTTCTTCTGGCTCAGCGCGGCCACGCAGATGCGGCCGGTGCCGACGGCGTAGATGCCGAACTCCTCGCGCAACCGGTCCACCTGCGCCTTGCTCAGGCCGGAGTAGGAGAACATGCCGGCCTGCTGCTGGATGAAGCCGAACTCCGGCGCGCCCAGGGCGGCCAGCTTCTGCACCATGCCGGCGCGCAGGGAGTGGATGCGCTCGCGCATCTCGGTCAGCTCCTGCTCCCACATCGCGCGCAGCTCCGGGCTGTTGAGCACCCCGGCGACCAGTGCGGCGCCATGCGTGGACGGGCTGGAGTAGATGGTGCGGATGATGCGCTTGACCTGCGACTGCACCGCCTTGCTCTCGGCGGCGTTGGCCGAGACCACCGACAGCGCGCCGACGCGCTCGCCGTACAGCGAGAACGACTTGGAGTAGGAACTGGCGACCACGTAGTTGTCGATGCCGACCTCGGCCAACAGGCGCACCGCGTAGGCGTCGGCGTCGATGCCCTTGTCGAAGCCCTGGTAGGCGATGTCCACGAACGGGAACAGGTTGCGTTCCTTCAGCAGCTCGGCCACGGTGCGCCACTGCGCCTGGCTCAGGTCGGCGCCGGTCGGGTTGTGGCAGCAGGCGTGCAGCAGCACCACGCTGCCGGGGGCGAGCGCGCGCAGGTCGGCGAGCATGCCGTCGAAGTTCAGGCCGTGGCTGGCCGGATCGAAATAGGTGTAGTCGACCACGTCGAAGCCGGCGGCGGTGAACACCGCGCGGTGGTTCTCCCAGCTCGGGTTGCTGATGGCGATGGTCGAGGTGGACAGCAGCTTCTTCAGCAGGTCCGCGCCCACGCGCAGCGCGCCGCTGCCGCCGACGGTCTGCGAGGTGGCGACGCGGCCGGCGGCCAGCAGTGGCGACTCGGCGCCGAACAGCAGTTTCTGCGTGGCCAGGTCGTAGGCGGGCAGGCCGTCGATCGGCAGGTAGCCGCGCGGCTTGGCCTCCTGCGCCAGCTGCTGTTCGATCTGCTGCACGGCGCGCAGCAGCGGGATGCGGCCGTTTTCGTCGTAGTAGATGCCCACGCCCAGGTTGACCTTGGTCGGGCGGGAGTCGGCGTTGTAGGCCTCGGTCAGGCCCAGGATCGGGTCGCCTGGGACCTGTTCCACGTTTGCAAAGAAGGACACGGCGGTACTCGTTCGGTGGCGGAGGTGGGGGCCGGAAGGACCGGAGCCGGCACGGTCAAACACCTCATCCTAACAAACGCTGCCGCGCTTGGCCGGTGCGGTCGGGCGGCAGTTGGGCGATGATGGGCCATGTCTTCTTCCCTGCCCTCCGCCCTGCTCTGCGGGGCCTGCGCCCTGGCGCTGTCGTCCCTGGTCCACGCCGCGCCCGGCGAGGAGCCGGCCACCACCCTGCCCGCGTTGCAGGTCCAGGCCGCCCGCGTCGGCGGCGTGGCCGATTTCGACCTGCCGGCGTCGCTGACTACCACCGGCCTGGGCGACAGCGACCGCCTCGGCATACAGGCGTCCGAGGCGCTGGTCGGGGTGCCCGGCCTGCTCGCGCGCGACCGCCAGAACTATGCGCAGGACACCCAGCTGTCGATCCGCGGCTTCGGCGCGCGCTCGGCGTTCGGCGTGCGCGGCGTGCGCCTGCTGCTGGACGGCATCCCGGCGACGATGCCGGACGGCCAGGGCCAGCTGTCCAACTTCAACCTGTTCGGCAGCGAGCGGGTCGAGGTGCTGCGCGGGCCGTTCTCGGCGCTGTACGGCAACTCCTCCGGCGGCGTGGTGCAGCTGTGGAGCGCCGAAGGCCAGCCGGACGATCCGTGGCGGCTGCGCAGCGCGATCGGCAGCCACGGCACCGCGGCGCTCAGCGCGCAGGCGCTGGGCCAGCAAGGCGAGGTCCACTACAACCTGGCCGCCACCCATTTCAGCACCGACGGCTACCGCGACCACAGCCACGCCCAGCGCACCACCTTCAACGCCAAGCTCGGCATCGACCTGGCGCCGGGGCGTCGCCTGGACCTGCTGCTCAACGCGCTGGAGGCGCCCGATGCGCAGGATCCGCTGGGCCTGAGCCGCGCCCAGGCCGCTGCCGACCCGCGCCAGGCCACCGCCGCGGCCAGCCAGTTCGACACCCGCAAGTCCACCCGCCAGGTGCAGGCCGGCGCCATCTTCACCCAGCAGGTGGACCAGCAGACCTGGCGCCTGATGGGCTACGCCGGGCGCCGCGACGTCACCCAGTACCTCTCGGTCCCGGTGGGCGCGCAGAGCAATCCGCTCAACGCCGGCGGGGTGATCGACCTGGACGGCGACTACGGCGGCCTCGACGCGCGCTGGGCCTGGCAGGGCCAGCTGGCCGGCCGCCCGTTCCAGTTCACCGTCGGCGCCAACGCCGACCGCCAGCAACAGCACCGCACCGGCTACGAGAACTTCGTCGGCAGCACGCTCGGGGTGAAGGGCCGGCTGCGCCGCGACCAGCAGGACCGCGTGGAGAACGTGGACCAGTTCGCCCAGGCCTGGTGGCAGTTCGCCGAGCGCTGGTCGCTGCTCGCTGGCCTGCGCCACAGCCAGGTGCGGTTCCGCTCGGACGATGCCTACATCGTCGGCCGCAATCCCGACGACAGCGGCCGCACCGACTATGCCGCGACCACCCCGGTGGCCGGGCTGGTGTTCCGCGTCGCCGACGACCTGCGCCTCTACGCTTCGGCCGGACGCGGGTTCGAGACCCCGACCTTCAACGAGCTGGGCTACCGCCGCGACGGCGGCGCCGGCCTGGCGCTGGACCTGGCCGCGGCGCGCAGCCAGAACCTGGAACTGGGCGCGAAGTGGCGCAACGCCGCCGGCGCCAGCTGGGACGCGGCGCTGTTCCGCGCCAGCACCGACGACGAACTGGCAGTGGCCAGCAACACCAATGGCCGCAGCACCTACCGCAATATCGGCCGCACCCGCCGCCAGGGCGCCGAGACCAGCCTGACCCTGCCGCTGGGCGACAGCGCACAACTGCAACTGGCCTACACCTGGCTGCAGGCGACGGTGCGCCAGGCCTACCTGACCTGCGCGAGCAGCGGCTGCGCGACGCCTACCGCGGTGGTGGCCGCCGGCACCCGCCTGCCCGGCGTGCCGCAGCAGCAACTGTTCGCGCGCTGGCAGTGGCAGCCGCGTGCCTGGCAGTTCGCGGTCGAGGGCGTGGCCGCCGGCGACACCGTGGTCAACGACCTGGCCAGCGAGGCCGCGCCCGGCTACGCCCTGCTCAACCTGGAAGCGGCGCGGCGCTGGACCACCGCGCACGGCACCCTGCGCACCTTCGCGCGCATCGACAACGCGTTCGATCGCCGCTACATCGGCTCGGTCATCGTCAACGACGGCAATGGCCGTTACTACGAGCCGGGGCCGGATCGCAGCTATACGGTTGGGTTGCAGTGGGACTTGCCGCACTGAGCCGGTCGTAGGAGAGAACATCTACCAGCTTCATCCCAGCGCGGAGCTGTGCTGGCATTTCCGTGATCGCCCCTACCAGGGGGCGGCACCATGCGACGCGGAGTTCCTGTTCGTCGGCCTCGATGCGAACTACGCGGCCGATATCGCATTGCGCCCGGTGTTTGCGCAGGTGCTGGACTATCACCGCGATGGCGTCGGCTTCTGGCAGCGGCAAGGCGTACACCATCCATTCCTGCTGCCGCAGTACCGTGGCGGCGGTCGCCGCTACCACCGCAATTTCGCACGCCTGGGCTTTCTTCCGCAGGAGGCGGCGCAGGTCAGCTTCGTCGAGTTGCTGCATGTGCCGACCGTCGGGCGCAGCAATCTGGTGGTGGCGGATCTGGATCTTGACCATTTGCGCATGATCGACGCCGCCATGCGTAGTGGTCGCGCACACCACGTGTTCATGCCGGCCACCGTCGTGCGCGTGCTGCGCGCAACCCGGCTGTTTTCCTGGCTGCCTGCGCGCCCGAGCGCAGGTGACCTGTTGCCGCTGCTGTTCGCCGATACGCAGCGACGGATCTACCAGTCTCTGCACCTGTCCAACTACGGCAAGTTCCAGGCTCAGCTCGATCGCGAGGCGGACGCGGTGGCACGCCTGCTGCGGCAGCGCCGGGAGCGCCTGCCCTGACCTGGCCGCGGATCCTGCCGCAAACCGTGGCATGCCCGCTTCACAAGCCGCCGTCGGCGACGCTTAGACGCAGGGAGGGCAGCGCCGCATGGATCGTCCATGCCGGCGTCGATGTCGCGGAGGGATTGCCGTGGAAGACAAGCTCGACCGGTTGCTGCGCGACGTCGCCCGCCTCAAGCAGGCGCTGCAGACGCAGAAGACCCCGTCCGAGCGCGCGTTCCGGCTCCTGGAGAAGATGCTGGCCCCATTGGCGATGGCGGTGTTGGCCTTCTACGGCAATGCCGCCGCGGACAAGATTTCCGCAGGCCAGTTGGCGCTGGCAAAGCTCAGCGTGGAAGACAAGAACCGTGAGTTTGCGCGCTCGTTGCAGAGCAAGTACGTGGAACTCTTCTACGCCGACATCACCTCGGACGATCCGCTGCGGCAAGGCCACGCGCTGGGCCTGCTGCGCCTGATGGATCCACCGCTGGCGCTGCAACTGGCGGCGTTCGTCGCGTCCAGCCCCGCGGCGCCGCCGGGGCTCAAGGCGCAGGCCGAAGCCACCGGCCGGCAACTCCGGCGCGAACCCCGCGCGCCGCCGCAGCCGCCGTCCACGGCGGCGGCTGCGCCGTCGGCACCGGCACGGCCGCGATGAGCCGGGCCGATGGCGGGTGCGCGCCGCTCAACGTTGAAGCCGATGTCCAGGCCGCCGAAGCGCGTGTTCGCCAGCGCGACCAACGCCTGCGCATCGGCCTCCTCGCGGACATCGCCGGCCAGCCGCGCGGCCAGGCCGCCCGTCCTCGATCTCTGCGGCGAGCGTGCAGCAGCGTACCGCGGCGCGCGCCCAGCACCACGCAGGCGCCTTCGCGCGCGAATAGGTGCGCCGTGGCATGTCCGGTGCGGTCGCGTCGCGGCTGAAGCCGCTCCTACGAGACGTGCGGCGCAGCCGGACGGCGAAACGCGATCTCAGCGCGTCCCCAACTGCAGCCGCCGGTACAGCGTGCTGCGGCTGATGCCGAGCCGGCGTGCGGCCTGCGAGACGTTGCCGTTGCAGGCATCCAGGGCCTGGCGCATGGCGCCGAGCGCGAGACTGTCGAGGTCGGCATCGGGCAACGGCGTCGCTGTGGCGTCGTTGCCGCCCTGCTCTGCCGCGCGCACGCCGGGCAGATAGGCAGGCAAGGCATCGGTATCGACCAGCGCGTCCGGCTCGCTCAACGCCACCAGCGTGCGCAGACAGGCCACCAGCTGGCGCAGGTTGCCCGGCCACGCATAGGCGCCCAGCGTCGCCAGGGCGGCCTCGGTCAGGCGCCTGCCCTGGCCAAGCCGCGTCCACAGCTCGGCGACCAGCGTGCGCCGGTCCGGATGCGCGCGCAGCGCAGGCACCTGCACGCAGTGGTGGGCGATGCGGTAGTACAGGTCGGGGCGGAAGCGCTGCTCGGCCATCGCCGCGTCCAGGTCGCGGTGGGTGGCGCAGATCAGCGCGAAATCCAGTTTCACCGGCTTGCCGCCGCCCAGCGGCAGCAATTCGCGTTCCTGCAGCACGCGCAGCAGCCGCGGCTGCAGGGCCAGCGGCATGTCGCCGATCTCGTCCAGGAACAGCACGCCGCCATCGGCCTGGCGCAGCAGACCCGGGTTGCCGTGCTTGCGCGCCCCGGTGAAGGCGCCGTCCTCGTAGCCGAACAGTTCCGCCTCGATCAGCCCTTCCGGCAGCGCCGCGCAGTTGACCGCCACGAACGGGCGCCCGGCGCGCGCGCTGCGCCGGTGCAGCTCGCGCGCGAACACTTCCTTGCCGGTGCCGGTCTCGCCCTGCACCAGCACCGGCAGTTGCGCGTCGAGCACGCGCCGCGCGCGTTCCAGCGCCAACTCCTGTGCGGCGTCGAACAGCGGTGCGTCGGACGCCGCCGCGGCCGAGGGCCGCGACGACGCAGTCACCGTGATCGGCGCCTGCTGCGGGCGTCGCCGCGGCCGGTCGTCGGCCGGGCTGTCGATGCGTCCATGCAGCGCCCGCCCCTGCAGATCGAACACGCTACCCTGCTGGCGCAGCCGCGACAGCGGCTCCTCGAACAGCGCTTCGTAGGGCGCGCGGCCGAGTTCGTGGCGTTCCAGTCCGAACAGCCGCAGCCCGGCCTGGTTGGCCGCCACCAGGCGGCCGTTGCGGAACGCCAGCAGCGCTTCGCGCGCGGTACCGAGCAGCGCCGGGTCGTGGTGCACGCGCAGCAGCTCGCAGCCGGCAATGCCGTCGTCGAAATAGCGGTGCTCGATGTTGGCCACGGCCATCCGCGCCAGCGCCAGCGCGTGCATGTGCTGCACGCTGGCGTCGCCGGAGATGTCGAGCACGCCGGCCAGGCGGCCGTAGGGATCGAAGATCGGCACCGCGGCGCAACTGAGGATCTGGTGCGGGGCGAAATAGTGCTCGCCACCGCGTACTTCCACCGAGCGGCTTTCGACGATCGCCGTGCCGATCGCATTGGTGCCGACCTGGGGTTCGCTCCAGCAGGCGCCCGGCATCAGCGCCACCCTGCCCGCCTTGTCGAGGAAGCGCGGGCTGCCTTCGGCGTCGAGGATCCAGCCGGCCTCGTCGGTGAGCAGCACGATGCTGCCGGTGGCCGCGGCGTCGCCGGCCAGGCCTTCCAGTTCGGCGCGGGCCAGCCGCCACAGCCGCTCGTGCGCCTCGCGCAGGGCGCGCAGGCGCGAGGCTTCCAACGGCTCGATCGCCGGCTTGGCGTCCGCGGCCAGGCCCAGGCGCTGGCAGCGCTGCCACGACTGCAGGATGGTGTCGGGCACCTGCCCGACCGGCGCGCCGCCGCGTTCGAAGAAGGCCCGGCGGGCCTGGCCGAGTTGGTGTTGCGAAGGGTGCTGCGCCATGTCCGGCTCCGCTGTCGCAGATTGCGACACCTGGTGATACGGGTGTTCCGATAAACAGCACATCCGCCGGCGCGGCGCAATCGACAGACGTGACGCGACGCAGCAAAACCGCATGGGGTGCGTCGATGCGTCGCGGTGCGACCGCGTGACGCGGCGCAGCACGCAAAACCTGGCATCGGACTTGCGCATGTGCAGCTACCCGGACGGGCCTGCCCGTCCTTCTCGACCGCCGAAGGAGAACACGATGAACGCCGTCAGCACCGCCAAGCCGCATGCCACCGATCCGCAGTCCATCTTCAAGTCGCGCTACGGCAACTTCATCGGCGGCAAGTGGGTGGAGCCGAAGAGCGGGCAGTACTTCGACAACAGCACGCCGATCACCGGCAAGGTGTTCACTGCGGTGGCGCGCTCCAACGCCGAGGACATCGAGGCCGCGCTGGACGCCGCGCATGCCGCCAAGGACGCCTGGGGCAAGACCTCCAGCACCGAGCGCAGCAACGTGCTGCTGAAGATCGCCGACCGCATCGAGCAGAACCTGGAGCTGCTGGCCTATGCCGAGACCTGGGACAACGGCAAGCCGGTGCGCGAGACGCTCAATGCCGACGTGCCGCTGTGCGTGGACCACTTCCGCTACTTCGCCGGTGCGGTGCGCGCGCAGGAAGGCGGCATCTCCGAGATCGACCACGACACCATCGCCTACCACTTCCACGAGCCGCTCGGCGTGGTCGGCCAGATCATTCCGTGGAACTTCCCGCTGCTGATGGCGTGCTGGAAGCTGGCGCCGGCGCTGGCCGCGGGCAACTGCGTGGTGATGAAGCCGGCCGAGCAGACCCCGGCCTCGATCCTGGTGCTGATGGAGGTGATCGGTGACCTGCTGCCGCCGGGCGTGCTCAACGTGGTCAACGGCTTCGGCCTGGAGGCGGGCAAGCCGCTGGCCAGCAATCCGCGCATCGCCAAGATCGCCTTCACCGGCGAGACCACCACCGGCCGGCTGATCATGCAGTACGCCAGCCAGAACCTGATCCCGGTGACGCTGGAGCTGGGCGGCAAGTCGCCGAACATCTTCTTCGCCGACGTGATGGCCGAGGACGACGATTTCCTCGACAAGGCGGTGGAAGGTTTCGTGCTGTTCGCCTTCAACCAGGGGGAGGTCTGCACCTGTCCGTCGCGCGCGCTGATCCAGGAATCGATCTACGAGAGGTTCATGGAGAAGGCGCTCAAGCGGGTGGCGGCGATCAAGCAGGGCAACCCGCTCGATCCCAACACCATGGTCGGCGCGCAGGCCTCCAGCGAGCAGTTGGAGAAGATCCTGTCCTATATCGACATCGGCAAGCAGGAGGGCGCCGAGGTGCTGATCGGCGGCGAGCGCAACGCGCTGGACGGCGAGCTGGCCGGCGGCTTCTACGTCCAGCCGACGGTGTTCAAGGGCCACAACAAGATGCGCGTGTTCCAGGAGGAGATCTTCGGCCCGGTGGTGTCGGTGACCACCTTCAAGGACGAGGCCGAGGCGCTGGCCATCGCCAACGACACGCTGTACGGACTGGGCGCCGGCGTGTGGAGCCGCGATGCGGCGCGGCTGTACCGCATGGGCCGCGCGATCCAGGCCGGACGGGTGTGGACCAACTGCTACCACGCCTATCCGGCGCATGCGGCGTTCGGCGGCTACAAGCAGTCGGGCATCGGCCGCGAGAACCACAAGATGATGCTCGACCACTACCAGCAGACCAAGAACCTGCTGGTCAGCTACTCGCCGAAGGCGCTGGGTTTCTTCTGACCCGCGGGGCCAGGGCGACGGCACGCTGCCGGCGTGCCGTCGCCCGCCTGCGAACTGATCTGGATCAAGGCACTCCGTCGCCGGTCGCGCGATGGTGACAGTACCCGTTTTTCTCAGGAGCGTTGCAATGGACAAGACGATGAAAGCCGCCGTGGTGCGGGAATTCGGCAAGCCGCTGGCGATCGAGGAAGTGGCGGTGCCGCGTCCGCAGGCAGGCGACATCCTGGTCAAGATCGAAGCCTGCGGCGTGTGCCACACCGACCTGCACGCGGCCGAAGGCGACTGGCCGGTGAAGCCGAACCCGCCGTTCATTCCCGGCCACGAGGGTGTAGGCCATGTGGTGGCGGTGGGCGCTGGCGTGGGCCACGTCAGGGAAGGCGATCGTGTCGGCATTCCGTGGCTGTACTCGGCCTGCGGCCATTGCGAGCACTGCCTGGGCGGCTGGGAAACCCTGTGCGAAACCCAGCAGAACACCGGCTACTCGGTCAACGGCGGCTTCGCCGAATACGCCCTGGCCAATGCCAACTACGTCGGCCACCTGCCGAAGAACATCGGCTTCGTCGAGGTCGCGCCGATCCTGTGCGCCGGCGTCACCGTGTACAAGGGCCTGAAGGTCACCGACACCCGGCCCGGCAACTGGGTGGTGATCTCCGGCATCGGCGGCCTCGGCCACATGGCGGTGCAGTACGCCAAGGCGATGGGCCTGAACGTGGCAGCGGTGGACGTGGACGACGCCAAGCTGGCGCTGGCCACGCGCCTGGGGGCGACGGTGACGGTGAATGCGCGCACCACCGATCCGGTGGCGTACCTGAAGAAGGAGATAGGCGGTGCGCACGGTGCGCTGGTCACCGCGGTCTCGCCCAAGGCGTTCGAGCAGGCGATCGGCATGGTCCGCCGCGGCGGCACCGTCTCGCTTAACGGGTTGCCGCCGGGCCAGTTCCCGCTGGACATCTTCGGCATGGTGCTCAATGGCGTGACCGTGCGCGGTTCGATCGTCGGCACGCGGCTGGACCTGCAGGAGTCGCTGGAGTTCGCCGAGCAGGGCAAGGTCGCCGCGACCGTGGCCACCGACACCCTGGACAACGTCAACGACGTGTTCGCACGCATGCATGCCGGCAAGATCGAAGGCCGCATCGTGCTGGACATGGCCGCCTGATGGACGCGTCCGCGCCCGCAGCCGATGCCGCGTTGCCGCCGCAGGTGCTGGCGACGCTGCCGGCGCTGCAGTTGATCGCGAAGCTGCGGGCGCGGCACGGCGCGCTGCTGTTCCACCAGTCCGGCGGTTGCTGCGACGGTTCCTCGCCGATGTGCTATCCGCAGGACGACTTCATCGTCGGCGACCGCGACGTGCTGCTGGGCGAGATCGGGCAGGCGCCGTTCTACATCAGCCCGTCGCAGTTCGCCTACTGGAAGCACACGCAGCTGATCATCGACGTCGTGCCCGGGCGCGGTGGCATGTTCTCGCTGGAGAACGGCGAGGGCGTGCGCTTCCTGGTGCGCTCGCGCCTGTTCACCGACAGCGAGTACGCCGCGCTGGAGGCGGCGGGGAAGGTGTAATGGACTGTGTAGGAGCGGCTTGAGCCGCGACGGGCGTTACCGGTATCGCCCGTCGCGGCTAAAAGCCGCTCCTACAGGTGTGATGCATCGCGTCGGCGGTGCCCTTGGCGGCCTAGGACGCCTTCGGCGCCTTCGCCGGCACGAATGGCGACACCGGGTCGCTGGCGGGGAAGGTTTCTTCCAGGGCTTCGTCCTGGTTGGCGTCGGCATGCCGTCCGTGCGCGCTGTCGGGCGTGGAATGCGCCGGCGTGTCGGGCGGGGCAGGACGGTCCTCGCCGGTGCGTGGCTCGTGTTCGACGATGGTCTCGGGGCGGTCGCCGGCACCGCGGTCTTCGCTGCGTTGCGTCTCGCGTTTGCCGCGCTGCTCGCCGGGGACGGGCGCGGCGTGGCGCAGCGGATCGGTGGGCGTGGACATGTCCGGTTCCTCCAGAGGAATGGCGGAGGCCCAGTTCACCGCCGCGGCGGTGAAGCCATTGCGAATCGCAGCCCTTGCACGCGTCGGTCACGAACCGCTAACGGGGCGGGCGCTACTGCTGCGCATCCCCCGCCGCCGTTGCCGCCCGGAGCCCTGCCATGCGCCCCAGCGACCGCCCCGATCCGCTGCTGTTCAACGCCCATCTCGACCCTCTGCCGAGCGTGCCGCCGCCGCGCCGCCGTGGTGCCGCGCTGCGCCCGCAGGATGCGCCGGACTACCGCCGCTACAGCCTGGCCGACTACCGCCAGCGCCGTGCCCGCCATCGCACCCCATGGCGCGACCTGTGCCCGGCCTATGCCTTCGCCCTGCAGACCCACGCCCGCGGCTGGCCGCGTGGGCCGGAGGCCGAGACCGATGGCGAACTGGCCGCGCATTGGGACCTGGTGCGCGGCGACTCGCGGCTGGACTGGCACCAGGCGCGGCAGGTGGTCGAGGACGCCTGGCAGGCGCTGGACCACTTGCCGGCGCAGGCGACCGGCATGGAGCCGCACTGATGCCGCGCCCGATCTGGACCGGCACGCTGTCCTTCGGCCTGCTCAACGTGCCGGTGTCGCTGATGTCCGGCGAACGGCGCATCGATCTGCACTTCCGCATGCTCGATGCGCGCGACAAGCGCCCGATCCGCTTCGAGCGGGTCAATGCCGACACCGGCGAGGAAGTGCCGTGGAAGGACATCGTCAAGGCCTACGAATACAGCAAGGGCAACTACGTGGTGGTCGAGCAGCAGGACATCGCCTCGGCCGCGCCGGAAAGCCACGAGACGGTGGAAGTGGAGGCCTTCGTCGATGCATCCGAGATCGACCTGCGCTACTTCGAGAAGCCCTACGTGCTGGTGCCCGGCAAGAAGGCCGAGAAGGGCTATGTGCTGCTGCGCGAGACCCTGCGCAATACCGGCAAGGTCGGCATTGCGCGGGTGGTGATCCGCACCCGCGAATACCTGTCGGCGGTGATGCCGCTGCAGGACGCGCTGGTGCTGATCCTGTTGCGCTATCCGCAGGAGCTGGTCGACCTGGACGACTACACGCTGCCCAGCGGCAAGGCCGCCGACTACCGGATCAGCGCCAAGGAAACCGAGATGGCGGCGCAGTTGATCGACTCGATGTCCGGGCGCTGGGATCCCGATTCCTACCACGACGAATTCCGCGAGCGGCTGCACGCGGTGATCCAGAAGCGGATCAAGGCGCAGGAGGGCACCACCCAGGTCGACGAGGATGCCGAGGCGCCGCAGCGCGAGGACGCCACCACCAACGTGGTCGACTTCATGTCGCTGCTGCAGAAGAGCCTGGATGCCAAGAAGCGCACGCCGGCAAGGCAGGACGAGCGCGTGCCGGTGCGCAAGACCGCGGCGAAGAAGAGCGGCAAGCCGGCCAAGAGCGCAGCCGGCAAGGCCAAGAAGGCGACGCGCGCCAAGCCGGCGGCGGCCAAGGCCAAGCCGGCCGCGCGCAAGGCGCCGGCGCGGCGCAAGGCCGGGTAGGGCAGGCCGGTCGCGGCGGCGCCAGGGCCGCCGCGACCGGCGCTACGCCGCGACCATCCCCTCGCGCGTCACCTGCGCCAGCGACTCGCGCGAGATCGCGGCGATCGACCTGGCGCCGGTCAGGGTCATCGCCACCTGCATCTCCTTCTCGATCAGGCCCAGCAGATGCTCCACGCCGGCCTGGCCGGCGGCGGCCAGCGCGTAGACGAAGGCGCGGCCGAGCAGCACGGTGTCTGCGCCCAGCGCCAGCATGCGCACCACGTCCAGGCCGTTGCGCACGCCGGAGTCGGCCAGGATCTTCAGCTCGCCCTTCACCGCATCGGCGATCGCCGGCAACGCCCGCGCGCTGGACAGCACGCCGTCGAGCTGGCGCCCGCCATGGTTGGAAACGACGATGCCGTCGGCGCCGAACCGCACCGCATCGCGCGCATCGTCCGGATCGAGAATGCCCTTGATCACCATCGGCCCGGTCCAGAACTCGCGGATCCACTCCAGGTCCTTCCACGAAATCGACGGATCGAAGTTGGCGCCGAGCCAGCCGATGTAGTCGGCCAGCCCGGTGGGGTGGCCGCGGTAGGTGGAGATGTTGCCCAGGTCGTGCGGGCGCCCGCGCAGGCCCACGTCCCACGCCCAGCGCGGATGGGTGACGGCCTGCAGCATGCGCCGTAGCGGCGCGTTGGGGCCGCTCATGCCCGAATGCGCGTCGCGGTAGCGCGCGCCCGGCACCGGCATGTCCACGGTGAACACCAGGGTGGTGACGCCCGCCGCCTTGGCCCGCTCCAGCGCGTTGCGCATGAAACCGCGGTCCTTGAGCACGTACAGCTGGAACCACATCGGCCGGTCGATCGCCGGCGCCACTTCCTCGATCGGGCACACCGACACCGTGGACAGGGTGAACGGCACGCCCTTGGCCGCTGCCGCCCTGGCCGCCTGCACCTCGCCGCGGCGCGCGTACATGCCGGTCAGGCCCACCGGCCCCAGCGCCACCGGCAAGGCCAGGCGTTCGCCGAACAGCTCGGTGTGCAGGTCCAGCGCCGACATGTCGCGCAGCACGCGCTGGCGCAGGGCGATGTCGCTCAGGTCGGACACGTTGCGGCGCAGGGTGTGCTCGGCATAGGCGCCGCCGTCGATGTAGTGGAACAGGAACGGCGGCAACTGGCGCTGCGCGGCGGCACGGTAGTCGGTGGCGGCGGAAATGATCATCGGGGCAGGGCGGTCAGGGAGAGGAGGGGAGGCGCGAGGCACGGGCGCGGCGCGCATCGTCCTCGTCGAGGGTGCGCAGCGCGCTGTGCACGAATTCCAGGTGGGCGTGCGCGGCGGCGCGGGCGCGTTCGGGGTCGCCGGCCAGGATCGCGTCGCGCAACGCGCGGTGCTGGGCGAGAAGGGCAGAGAAGATGCGCGGCGATTCGAAAAGCTGCTGCCGGCTCTGCGAGATGTTGGCCTGCAGCAGGTCGAACAGCCCGCGCATCACCTGCAGCAGCACCCGGTTGTGGGTGGCCTCGGCGATGGCCAGGTGGAAGTCGGCGTCGGCGTGCGCCTGGGCGGCGGCATCGGCCTGCGCATGGGTCTGCAGCAGCGCCTCGTAGGCCGCCTCGATGCGCGCGCGGTCGTCGTCGGTGGCGCGCAGCGCCGCATGCCAGGCGGTGGCGCCTTCCAGCGCATGGCGGGCTTCCAGCACGTCGAAGCGGTACTCCGGGTCGGCGTGCAGCAGCGGCAGGAACGGCTGCAGCGGCGCCACCACCTGGTCCTCCGGGGTCGGAGGCCGTTGCACGTAGGTGCCGCCGCCCACGCGCGCCCGCAACAGCCCCTGGCTGGCGAGCTGGGCGATGGCCTCGCGCAGCACCGGGCGGGACACGCCCAGTTCCGCGGCCAGGGCGCGCTCGGCGGGCAGGCGCGCATCGACCGCCAGGCCGCGTTGCGCGATCAGTGCGCGCAACTGGGCGGCGACCCGGTCGCTGAGCCGGGCAGGAGGCTCGGCCGCGGCGTCGGTGCTGGCGGCAACGGATGTATTGGTCATACCAATTGCATGAAGGCAGATCGCGTGGTCTGGCCATTAGGCGCCACGTTTCACGCAACGTCAATTACCACAGCAACATGTGGTGCATAATTGGTCATACCAATCAGAACATCCGATAGCGCGCCATCGCCGCGGCCAGCACCACCAGGACTGCCACCAGGGCCAGTTCCAGCCCGAGCAGACGCTGCAGCGTGCGCACCTGTGCGGGCGGCGGCGCCCAGTCCGGCTGCTGCCGCGCCTGCCGGCGCCAGCGAAGCAGGCGCAGCGTCGGCACCAGCGAGAGCAGGCCGATCGCCGCAAAGGTGCCGAGCTTGGCCCAGAACCAGGGGTTGTGCAGGTAGTTGTCGGCGCCCTTGAGTCCGTAGCGCACGCGCAGCGCGCCGATCGCCAGGATCAGCAGCGCGGCCACACCGTACGTGGCGTCGATGCGGACCAGCCGCGTCAGCTGGATGCGTTGCAGCGGCGTGCGCAGCAGGGCCCATTCCGCCACCAGCGCGGCGATCAGCAGCAGCATCGCCAGGTGGTGCAGGGCGGCCAGCAGCAGGTCAACGGTGCCCATAGGCGCGGCCTCACCACACCCACGGCAGCAGCCGCCAGCTGTGCGCGGCGTAGTCCGGGTAGTCCTCGGGGAAGGCCTGGGTCAGCATCGCTTCCTCCACCCGGATGCGGCGCAGGAATGCCCAGGTCACCGGCAGCACGATCGCCAGCAGCGACAGCACGTTGCCCATGCCCAGCGCCAGCCCGTAGAACGCCAGCAGCGCGCCGGTGTAGGAGGGGTGGCGCAGCCACCGATAGGGGCCGGCAGTGATCAGCGCATGGCCTGGCTGGATGCCCACGTCCACGGTGAACTGCCGGCCCAGCACCGCAATGGCCCACAGCCGGAACGCCAGCCCGCCGACAACCATCGCTGTCCCGATCCACAGCAGCGGCAGGCGCCAGCCGAACGGCCAGCGACCGACGCCCAGCACGCTCAGCATCACGGCCACGAAGATCGCCGCGTACAGCACTGTCCACAGCATGCGCAGCGTGCCGCCATCGCGCGCAGGATCGTCCTGGCTGCGGCGCCGACGGCCAATGAACACTTCCACCGCCCACCACGCGGCGCAGGCGATCCAGAACAGCAGGTGCGACAGGTCGAGGTTCAGCATCGCAGACTCCTTCACTCAATGCGGCAGAACGGCGGGCAACGCCGACAGGATGACCAACCAGTGCAGGATGAGCCCGGGCCACAGCCGCCGGCAGATCAAGAACAACACGCAGAACACCAGTCCCCACGTGAAGAACCACCCAAACTGGCTGAGGGACTTCAGCCCGTGCTGCGCAACGAACGCCAGGGAAGCCAGCAGGCACGCAACGACGATCCCCGCACCGCGGCGACGCAACCCTTGCAACGCGAAGCCGCGGTACACCAGCTCTTCGCACAGGCCGCCCAGCAGGCCCATCACCACGTAGATCAGCCGCGCCTGCAGCGTGCGCGGCGTCAGGTTCGCCAGATCGGACAGTTGTGCCGGATCGGCCGCGGGACCATGCGCCAGTGCCCACTCCACACCGCCGATCAGGGCGAAGGCCACCCCGAGGTATGCCGCGATCAACCACGCCGTGCCGCGACTGCCGAACGACCAGCCGATGTCCCGCCAGGACCAGCCCGCTTTCCTCAGCGCCAAGCGCAACAACGCGATTTGAACGGCGTACCAGCAAGCGGCGAGCAAGAAGACGACCGCCTGCGCGTCCCAGTGCGCCGCCTCCATTGCGGGGCGCTGCAACAGCAGCAGCGACACCAGGAACGAACCGAGCGGAAAGCCAAGCAGGACGGCAAGCAGCGCTGCGGTCGACATGGGGTGGCGGGGCATCGTGGCGGCCATGCGAGGCACTCGGGAAGGTCTGCAGGAGGACGCTCCCAGCATCCGCCGCCGATCGGATTGCTGGCATGGCCGGTCGTCATGATCATGACCTGCCGGAAGTCACGACCTGCCGCCAGCCCATTGCCACTTGCGTCAGGGCGGGCGAGCATCGCCCCATGCACCCGATCCTGCGCGAGTTCTTCGAGCCGCTCAATATCGCTGGCCTGATCACGATCGTGGCGGTGGCGCTATCGTTCGGCTTCGAAGCCGACGGCAGCGCGCTGCGGTGGTGGCTGCTGGGCGGCTTCGCCGGGCTGTTCATCGCCTACGACTGGCTCAAGGCACGTGCGGTGCTGCCGGACGCGGCGCTGTGCGTGCAGGCGGTGCTGGCGTTGTGGCTGGTCTACCTGGAGCCGCGCGCCGGTACGGCGCCGGTGCTGCTGGTCATGCTGGTGGCGCACGCGGCCATGCGCTGGCGGCCGGCGGTGGTGCTGACCTTCGGCCTGGCGATCAATGTCGGCCTGTACCTGATGCTGGACATGGTGGGCGTCAAGCGGCAGTGGCTGGTGGTCGCCATCTACGCGAGCTTCCAGGCATTTTCCGCGCTGGTCGCTTACTACGCGCGCAACGCCGAGCGCACGCGTGATGCGCTGGCCCTGGTCAATGCCGACCTGCTGGCCACGCGCGCGCTGCTCGCCGAGAGCGCGCGCGATGCCGAACGCCTGCGCGTGGCACGCGAACTGCACGATGTGGCCGGGCACAAGCTCACCGCGATGAAGCTCAACCTGCGCGTGCTGGCCGGCGACCCGGCCCTGGCCGCGCGCAACGAGGTGCATATCGCCCAGCAACTGTCCAGCGAGCTGCTGGACGACATTCGCAGTGTGGTCCAGGCGTTGCGCGATACGCGGGGGCTGGACCTGCACACCGCGCTGCGCGCGCTGGCCGCGCCGCTGCCGCGTCCCGCGTTGGCGCTGGACATCGCCGCCGATGCCACCGTCACCGATCCGGCCCTGGCCGAGACCCTGCTGCGCGTGGTGCAGGAAGCCTTGACCAATACCGCCCGGCACACCGACGCCGATACGCTGCACGTGCGCCTGGCACGCGACGGCCAGGCGTTGCTGCTGCGCATCGAGGACAACGGCCGGCACGCCGCGCGCCTGCGCGAAGGCAACGGCCTGTCCGGCATGCGCGAGCGCATCGCCGCCGCGCACGGCTGCCTGGACATCGGTTTCACCCCGCACGGCGCGCTGCGCCTGACCGCCAGGATCCCCGCATGACCCAACTCGCATCCATCACCGTCGCGCTGGCCGACGACCAGGCGCTGGTGCGCGCCGGGCTGCGCGCCCTGCTGCAGCAGCAGGGCATCGCGGTCGCATTCGAGGTCAGCGATGGCGCCGAGCTGATCGAACGGTTGGCAACCGAGCCGGTGGACGTGGTGCTCAGCGACATCCGCATGCCCGGCGTGGACGGTATCGAAGCCTTGACCCGGTTGCGCGCGAGCGGGAATGGCACGCCGCTGCTGCTGCTCACCACCTTCGACGACTCGGACCTGCTGCTGCGCGCCACCGCCGCCGGCGCACAGGGCTTCCTGCTCAAGGATGCCGCCCCCGAGGACCTGCGCGAGGCGATCGCGCGCGTGGCCGCCGGCGAGACCCTGCTGCAGCCGGTCAGCACCGACCCAGTGCGCGCGCGCTACCGCTACCGCGACGAGGACGCCCCGCGCGACACCTTCAGCGAACGCGAAGTGGCGATCCTGCGCCTGCTCGCCGGCGGCTACTCGAACAAGGAGATCGCGCGCAGCCTGTTCCTGGCCGAGGGCACGGTGAAGAACTACGTGTCCACCATCCTCGACAAGCTCGGCACCCGCGACCGCACCCGCGCCGTGCTCAAGGCGATCACCTTGCGCATCATCTGATGCGCGCATAGACGGTAGCGCGGCGACGGCCGGCGACAGCGCGTCGGGACTGAAGTCCCTCCCACACTGTCTCCATCCGACACAGCGGCGCCGTCGCCCGTCGTAGGAGTGGCTTCAGCCGCGACGCGACAGCACCCGAACCCGCCCGCCCACTGCCAACTCCATACCCCGCCGTCTGCTGCCACCGGGACTTCTGCACACCCGCCGCAGACATTAAGATGCCGCGGGCATTGTGCCGACGAGGAATTCACGTTGATCATCCATCCGAAAGTCCGCGGTTTCATCTGCACCACCACGCATCCGCTCGGCTGCGAGCGCAACGTGCTCGAGCAGATCGCCGCCACGCGCGCGCGCGGCGTGCGCCACGATGGCCCAAAGAACGTGCTGGTGATCGGCGCGTCCAGCGGCTACGGCCTGGCCTCGCGCATCACCGCCGCCTTCGGTTTCGGCGCCGCCACCCTCGGCGTGTTCTTCGAGAAGCCCGGCAGCGAGAAGAAGGCCGGTACCGCCGGCTGGTACAACGCCGCCGCCTTCGATAAGCAGGCAAAGGCCGCCGGCCTGTACAGCAAGTCGATCAATGGCGACGCCTTCTCCGACGAGGCGCGCGCCAAGGTCATCGAACTGATCAAGCAGGACATGGGCGGCCAGGTCGATCTGGTGGTCTATTCGCTGGCCTCGCCGGTGCGCAAGCTGCCGGGCACCGGCGAAGTGAAGCGCTCGGCGCTCAAGCCGATCGGCCAGACCTACACCGCCACCGCCATCGACACCAACAAGGACGCCATCATCGAGGCCTCGATCGAGCCGGCCACCGAGCAGGAGATCGAAGACACCGTCACCGTGATGGGTGGTCAGGACTGGGAACTGTGGATCGATGCGCTGGACGCGGCCGGCGTGCTCGCCCCGGGCGCGCGCACTGTCGCCTTCAGCTACATCGGCACCGAGATCACATGGCCGATCTACTGGCACGGCGCACTCGGCAAGGCCAAGGTCGACCTCGACCAGACCGCGCAGCGCCTGCACGCGCGCCTGCAGCCGCAGGGCGGCGCGGCCAACGTGGCGGTGCTGAAATCGGTGGTGACCCAGGCCAGCGCGGCGATCCCGGTGATGCCGCTGTACATCTCCATGGTCTACAAGATCATGAAGGAAAAGGGCCTGCACGAAGGCACCATCGAACAGGCCGACCGCCTGTTCCGCGAGCGCCTGTACCGCGAGGACGGCCAGCCGGCCGCCACCGACGACGAGAACCGCCTGCGCCTGGACGACTGGGAACTGCGCGACGACGTGCAGGACGCCTGCAAGGCGCTGTGGCCGCAGGTGACCACCGAGAACCTGTTCCAGCTCACCGACTACGCCGGCTACAAGCACGAGTTCCTCAAGCTGTTCGGCTTCGAACGCCAGGACGTGGACTACGACGCCGACGTCGACCCGGACGTCAAGTTCGATTGCGTGGAGCTCTGAGGGGCGGGGATTCGGGAGTGGGGATTCGGGAGTCGTCGTGATCCCGGATCCTGGAGAGAACATGCGGCCGGCAGCGATGTCGGCCGTTTTCTTTCGTACCTCGCATCGCCAACGTTCGATGCCGGTCGCGGCTGAAGCCGCTCCTACGAGAGCACGCGCTGCACCCGTAGGAGCGGCTTCAGCCGCGACAAGCGAAGCCGCGATGCCTGAACCGCCAGCACACCATCAAGCCTAAAAGCCGCCACATCGCAACGCTAATCCGGAAGCAGACCCCGCAGCGCCAGCGCCTCTACGATTCCCCACTCCCCATTCCCCACTCCCGGCTCTTCACCGCCTCACATCGAACCGCGTCGCCCCCACGCAGGCCCGCACCTCGGCCTCGCTCAGCGCCAGCACGTCGCCCGGCAGCGTGTGCTTGAGGCAGCCGGCGGCCAGGCCGAAGCGGATCGTCGCGCTGTCGTCCCAGCCCTGGCTCAAGCCGTGCAACACGCCGGCGGCGAAGGCGTCGCCGCCGCCGATGCGGTCGACGATGCCGCTCAGCTCCTCGGCCGGCGCCTGCGCCACGCTGCCGTCGCGGCGCAGCAGCATCGCGCCCAGGCTGTGCCGGTCGACGCTGTGCGCCACGCGCTGGGTGCAGGCCATCGCCTGCAGCTGCGGGAACGCGGCGAAGGCATCGCGCGCGCCCGCTTCCACCCGCGCCTGCACGCTGTCCTGCGGGTAGCGGTGACCCAGCACCACCTCCAGGTCGCGGTAGTCGGCGAACAGCACGTCCGCCTGGGCCAGCAGCTGCCGCAGGATGCCCGGCGCATCGCCGTTCCAGGCCTCCCACAGCTTGGGCCGGTAGTTGCCGTCGAACGACACCCGCACCCCGGCCGCGCGTGCGGCCTGCGCGGCCGCCAGCGCCGCCGCCGCACCGCGTTCGCCCAGCGCCGGGGTCACTCCGGACAGGTGCAGCCATTGCGCGCTCCCCAGCAGCGCAGGCCAGTCGTGCCGGTCGCCCGCGTCCAGCGCGAAGACCGAGCCGGCGCGGTCGTAGGTGACCTCGCTGGGCCGATGCCCGGCGCCGGTGCTGAGGAAGTACAGGCCCATGCGCCCGGGCGCGAAGCGCACGCCGCTGGTGTCCACGCCATGCCGGCGCAACTCGCCGGCGGCGGCCTGGCCCAGCGGGTTGTCCGGCAGCACGCTGACCACCGAGACGGCGTGGCCGAAATGCGCCAGCGCCACGCCCACGTTGGCCTCGGCGCCACCCACCTGCACCTCCAGGCGCGGGGTCTGCAGCAGGCGTTCGTGGCCGGGCGCGCCCAGGCGCAGCAACAGTTCGCCGAAGCAGACGATGCGGGAAGCGGTCATGGCGGGCGGGTCCGGCGGCCGAAGGGACGCCAAGCATGCCGCGAAACGCGGACCTCGGCCAGAAAAACTGACTAGCGGTGTCATTTTCGTGCGGCAACACGCGTTTCGGCACTGGCCGGCATCGCGATCCTGCGCTATCTCATTGACTCAAAAGACCCTGCAGCCGCCGGTCACTCTGTTGCGCTGCAAGATGCCGCAATGTTTCGCAACTGTTAACGTTGGTTTTGACTAGCGGTGTCATTCGCGACAACGCCCGTAGTTCAACGCCGTCATGGAACCCTTGGGAGGGGAGGACATGCAATCACGTACCGAACGCCGGAAGACACCGGTTACCTTGCTCGCGCTGTCGATCGGCCTGGCCCTGCAGGCCGGTGCGCTGCAGGCGCAGGAGGCGCCAGCGTCCGCGCCGCCCGCCACGGCCTCGGCCGATGCCACCACCGAGCTCGACACCGTCGTCGTCACCGGCTACCGCGCCAGCGTGGAGAAGGCGCTGGACATCAAGCGTGCCGAAAAGGGCATGGTCGACGCCATCGTCGCCGAGGACGTGGGCAAGTTCCCGGATACCAACCTGGCCGAATCGCTGCAGCGCATCCCCGGCGTGGTCATCACCCGCGACGCCGGCGAAGGCCGCAACATCTCCGTGCGCGGCCTCGGCCCGGACTTCACCCGCGTGCGCATCAACGGCATGGAAGCGCTGACCACGGTCGGCGCCAGCGACCAGAGCGGCGGCACCAACCGCGGCCGCGGCTTCGACTTCAACGTGTTCGCCTCGGACCTGTTCACCCAGATGGTGGTGCGCAAGACCGCCTCGGCCGACGTCGAGGAAGGCTCGCTGGGCGCCACGGTCGACCTGCGCACCGCGCGGCCGTTCGACTACGACGGCTTCACCTTCGCCGCCAACGGCCAGGCCACCTACAACGGCATGTCGCAGAAGGCCGATCCGCGCATCGCCGCGCTGGTCGCCAACACCTGGGCCGACGGCACCTTCGGCGCGCTGATGTCGGTGGCCTATTCCGAGCGCCAGGTGCTCGAGGAAGGCAGCGGCACCACGCGCTGGGCCAACGGCCCCAGCAACAACGGCTACAGCCCCACCTCGCCGTTCGCCGCGGCCAACAGCGCCAATGTGTTCAGCCCGCGCATCCCGCGCTACACGCAGATGGAGCACGAGCAGAACCGCCTGGGCGTGACCGGCTCGCTGCAGTGGAAGCCCAACGACAGCACCGAGTTCTCGCTGGACGGCCTGTACTCGAAGATCGACGCCAAGCGCGACGAGCACTACATCGAGGCGATCAGCTTCAGCCGCGGCCGCTCGCAGAACGGCAAGCCGGACATGATCGTGCGCGACGGCTACGTCGACCCGGCCTCCGGCGCGCTGCTATACGGCCGCTTCGACAACACCGACATCCGCTCGGAGAATCGCCACGACGAGTGGAACACGGTCTTCAAGCAGCTCACCCTCAACGGCGAGCACCGCTTCAGCGACACCTTCAAGATCACCGGCGAGATCGGCAGCTCCAGTTCCAAGCACCGGAACCCGATCCAGACCACGATCATCATGGACAAGAACAACGTCGCCGGCTACAGCTACGACTACCGCAACAGCTACACCTCGCCGGTGTTCAACTACGGCATCGACCCGACCGCCGCCAACGGCTGGACCCTGGCCGAAGTGCGCATGCGTCCGCAGTCGGCCAACAACAGCTTCGACACCGGCTCGCTGAACTTCGAGTGGAACCTGGGCACCAACTTCACCCTCAAGGGCGGCGTGCTGGCCAAGAACTACGGCTTCGACACCAAGGAGTTTCGCCGCGCGTCCGAGACCAGCGTGCCGACCTTCGCCACCGGCAACCGCATCGTGCCGGTCGACCTGGTGACGCTGGCCGGGCTCAAGGGCATCGAGGGCACGCCGTCGACCTGGGCGGTACCCGACCTCAACGGCATCGCCGATGCGCTGGGCATCTACAGCGGCACCGGCACCTGGACGCTGACCGAGCGCGCGGTCAACACCCGCAGCGTGGAAGAGAAGGACCGCGGCGCCTGGTTGATGGGCGACTTCGCCTTCGACATCGGCGTGATCCCGTTCTCCGGCAACGTCGGCGTGCGCTACGTGAAGACCAACCAGTCCTCCACCGGCTACGCCCTGGTCGGCTCCAACCTGATCAACACCACGGTCGAGCGCACCTACAACGACACCCTGCCGTCGTTGAACCTGGTCGCCGAGATCACCCCGGACTTCCTGGTCCGCTTCGGCGCTGCCAAGGTGATGACGCGGCCGGGCCTGGGCAGCCTGACCCCGGGCGTGACCGTCGCCGTCGCCGGCGGCGCGCGCACGGTCAGCGGCGGCAATCCGAACCTGGATCCGATCCGCGCCAAGACCGCCGACCTCGGCTTCGAGTGGTACCTGCAGGAAGGCGCGATGCTCGGCCTGGCGCTGTTCTACAAGGACATCGACAGCTTCGTGCAGACCGCGCGCACCATCGCCCCGTACTCCAGCAGCGGCCTGCCGGTCAGCCTGCTCGACGGCACCGGCGCGGCGGCCACCGACGACTTCGTCTTCAGCGTGCCGCTCAACACCCCGGGCGGCAAGCTGAAGGGCGCCGAGTTCAACTACATCCAGCCCTTCACCTTCCTGCCGGGCAAGTGGGCCAACTTCGGCACCCAGCTCAACTACACCTACGTGCAGTCGAAGATCCAGTACGTCACCGGCACCGGCGCGCTGTCGTTCAACACCGACCTTACCGGCCTGTCGAAGAACTCGTACAACGCCACGCTGTTCTACGAAGGCGAGCGCTTCAGCGGCCGTGTGTCGCTGACCCACCGCGACGGCTACCTGACCCAGGTGCCGGCCACGGAGACCGGCTTCGACATGCACGGCATGCGCGGCACCAACGTCGTCGACGCCAAGCTGACCTACAAGATCGACGAGAAGATCGACATCAGCCTGGAAGGCTCGAACCTGACCAATGTGCCGTACTACGAGTGGGTGCAGACCAGCGCGAATGGCGCGCAGTTGCCGCTGACCTACAGCGAGACCGGCCGCCAGTACGCGATCGGGGTGCGTTACAAGTTCTGATGTCTGCGTGCGCCGGTGCCGCGCTGCGGCATCGGCAACGCCCCGCTGCCCGCATACTCGCGGGCCGGGGAGGGAGGTCGTCGCGCGCTGCCATGGCGCGCGCCGATCGCAAAGGAGCGAGATGAAACAGGCAATTCGCAGTGGCGCCGTCGCCGACCACATCGTCGCGGCTGGAGCCGCTCCTACACGCGCACCGGCTCCTCGTAGGAGCGGCTTCAGCCGCGACAGCTGGCCTCGATCGACCACGGCACTCCCCGTGCGCCTGCGCGGCACGCTCCACCGTCTCGTACTGCTGTGCGGACTCGTCTGCCCCACCATCGCGGCCGCCGCCGCGGCTCCCGAACTCCTGTTCCGCGTCTCCGCCGACAAAGGCCTGGACGCCGACGTCGCCCATGGCGACCCCCAACCCAACTTCCGCGACAAGATCGTCCTGGTGCCGACTGGCGTCTCCGGCCAGGCGATCGAATGGGCCGACGACGGCGTGCTGTCCTGGAACGCACCGGGCAACGTCTACACCCAGCGCGGCACGCTGTCGTTCTTCTGGCGCTCGCGCTATCCGGTGGGCGAAGCGCCGTTCGTGATCTTCCGCGTCGGCTACGCCGACCACACCAGCTGGGACATGGCCTGGCTGCGCATCGACTGGAACGGCCACGGCTTCGATGCCTTCGTCACCGACGCCAACCTGGCGCGCACCCGCGTCTCCTTCAAGCTCGACAAGTACCCGTCGCCCAGCGCCTGGACCCACCTGGCCTTCGCCTGGGACGAGACCCGCGGCGTGCGCCTGTACGTGGACGGCAAGGAGGCCGCGCGCGTGGACTGCACGCAGGCCTGCGCCGATGGCGGCTCGCTCGACTTTGACGCCGCGCTCGACCAGCTCGGCCTGGCCGCGCGCGTGCTCGCCCCGCACCAGGTGCAGAGCCGCTACAACTTCCTGCGCGGCAGCGACTTCGACGAGATCCGCGTCTACGACCGCATGCTCGACGCCGCCGGCGTCGCTGCCCTCGCCAAGCAACAGGAACCGCGCAGCGCCGAGGTCGTGCCAGACAGCGCCGCGCGCAACGCCTGGCTGCACCGCTTCGGCTGGGACCACGGCCGCGCACCGCCGGCGCTGGATGCCCCGTCCACGCGCATCCGCAAGGTCGAGTTCGCCGACGCCAAGGATCTCAAGGAATGGATGTGGAAGGCGACAGACGGCATCGCCGAGACCACCTGGCCCGGCGTCTACAACCGCTCGCGCCTGCACGGCCGCAACGACTACTTCCAGCTGCCCGACTGGAACGTCTACGTCGAAGGCGGCAAGGCGCTGGACCTCGCGCTGCCCGACGAACCGTTCAACCGCATCGAACTGCGCGGCGCCGCCTATGGCCAGGCCACCTATGCCGCTGAGGGCGCGACGCCCTCGCCGCTGTTCGCGCGCGCGCAGGGCACCGTGCGCAGCGTCGATCAGTTCGAACGCCGCCGCGGCGGCCACCTGCGTTTCACCAACGTCGCCCAGGAAACCCCGATCCAGGAGATCTGGGCCTACGACGTCGGGGCCGGTGCCGAGCCGGCCAACCCCAGCGCCACGCTGCGCTACACCGTGCGCAGCGACATCGCCCCGGACTACGCCAACCTCGCCGCGCTGCGCGCCTACATCGCCGGGCGCTACCCGCCGGACGAGCGCAGCACCGTGGTCGCGCTGCCGACCAAGGCGCCCTCACGCAAGCGTGCCAACGAAAAGACCGCGGTGCCGCCGCTGCCCATCGTCCACGTGCTCATCCCCTCCAATCTCGGCGACGCACCGGCCGCGCAGCCGCTGATGCGCAGTTGGTCCTACGGATGGGAGAACATGCACGACGGCCTGGACGGCATCGCCATCGACCTGCCGGCACTGCAGCTGCCGGCCACGCACAACGGCCTGATCCCGCTCAACATCCGCGTCAAGGATCCGATCTGGCCCGGCCGCGACATGCTCGACGTGTCGGTGTCGGTCGCGCCCGGGCAGGCGCGCACCCTGTGGCTGGACCTGCGCGACCGCATCCTGACCGACGACAGCCTGATGCTCAGCATCGCCTCGGCGGCGCCCGGCTTCGACGCGCGCGCGCTGGACGGCGCGCAACTGCGCCTGCTGTTCAAGCCGCGCGAGCAGGCCAAGGCCGAGCACATCGCCGACCGCTTCAACCAGGTGAAGGACAACTGGGGCTTCCTGGTCGAGGAACACACCACCTCCAAGCGCCAGCGCCTGTACGCGCGCCTGGATGCCGACATCCACGACCTGCTGCGGGTGGACCCGGACAACGCGCTGGGCCGCCAGTACTGGGCCGACATCAGCTACGGCAACCAGGGCCCGCTGCCGGTGCAGTTGCCGCAGCCGCCCAAGGGCGTGCCGGGCTGGGCGTTCTGGCAACTGGAAGACCTCAAGGCCACGCGCCGCTACATCAACTGGTGGATCGACGAACGCCAGGTCGACTACGGCGATTTCGGCGGCGGCATCTCCGACGATTCCGACCTCACCCAGCAATGGCCCGGCGTCGCCCTGATGGGCGTGGACCCGGACAAGCTCAACGCCTCGCTCACCGCATTGTCCGACGCCAACTACCGCAACGGCATGTTCACCGACGGCCTCTCCACCATCGAGACCGACGAACTGCATTCATACGAGGACGGCATCAACATCAACAGCGAAATGCTCTACCTCAACTGGGGCGACCCGCTGACGGTGGAGCGGCTGATGCGCACGGTGAAGGCCTTCGACCGCATCATCCAGGTCAACCCGCAGGGCCACCTGCTGTTCGCCAGCAACTGGTTCGGCGGACGCAAGGTCTACCGCGAACCGAACTGGCAGTGGCAGAAGCCCTATTCGTTCCCGATCCTGCACCCGGCGCTGCTGCTGGGCGGCTACAACGCCGACCCCAACAGCCGCCGCATCGTCACCGGCCTGGCCGACGGCTACCTGGCCCACGCCTACACCGACGCCAAGGGCCAGTGGGCGCTGCCCAACGAGATCAACTGGGCCACCGGCAAGACCCGCGGCGGCAGCCTGTTCGACGGCAGCGGCGGCCCCGACACCCTGCACACTTTCTGGGCCGCCTACCGCTGGACCGGGGACGCGCGCTACCTCCAGGCCATCGACTACCGCGTCGCCAAGGCCGGCCCGGGCGGCCTGTCCCTGCTCAACGAGAACTTCCTCGACGTGCTCGGCAAGCGCGACAGCTGGGGCGCCAGCCTGGCCAAGACCGCGGCCGACGCCGAGGCCGACGACGCCCCGGACTTCGCCCACCATGTCGCCTGGGAACAGAGCGGCGACCCGCGCTGGCTGGAAACCCTGTACCGCGCCGAGACCCGCGACAAGCTGCAGACCTTCTACATGAACACCGAAGGCCACTGGTGGAGCGATCGCGTCGAATCGCCCACCGTGAACCTGCAGCGCGCCCGCCTCGGCGGCGTCGCCCTCAAGCGCAACCAGACCTACCCCGGCCACACCGTCAGCTGGCGCTTCGCCGATCCGGAAGGCGCGGTGCAGGTAGCGCTGCTGCTGCCGAAGCCGCGGCAGGATCGCTTTACCGTCATCGGCTACAACACCAGCGGCAAGGTGCAGCGGGCGCAGATGACGGGGTGGAATGTCGCGGCCGGGCAGTGGCGGATGCGTGCGGGTGTGGATCGCGATGGCGATGGGAAGATCGACGGCAAGGCCGCCTCACGCGAGTTCGCGTTCGAGAAGAGCGGGGCGGTGGATGTGGAATTCCCGGCCGGTAAGACGGTGGTGATGGAGTTCGAGTTGGTCACGCCGGCTGCGGTGCCGATCGAGCAGCGGCCGGATCTGGGGATTGGACGTGGGGATGTGCGGGTGACTGCGGACGCTATCGAGGTCACCGTGCATAGCCTGGGGCATGTGGATGCGCCGGCGGGGTTTGTGGTGTTGGAGGATGCGCGGGGTCGCGAATTGGCGCGGGCGGCGTTTCCGGCGCTAGTGGCGCCGCGCGATCTGGAACCCAAGACGGCGAATGTGCGGTTGGTGGTGCCGGGAGGAAAGAGCGCAAAGGGAGGACGGGTGCATGTCGTCACCGAGGGCGACGTGGCGGAACTGACCCAGCGGAATAATGTGGTGGATGTGCCCTGATCTAATCGGGCCCACATCAAGATGCGCCCTTGCCTAGCAGGGTGCGCATTCACCTCGGAATGTTCCCGACTGACGGCTGCATTTGTCTCCCCAAAAAGTGTGACGCTGTGCTAGAACAGGGTTGTCTGTGGGGGAGAACGGACTTCCATCGGACCTGATAGGACGGTTGCGCCTGGGGATACGCGGCGTAGCGCGTCCATGTGTAATGAGAGCGCTAGGACGCCACATTTTCTCAGGGGAAATCGATGTTTACCAAAGTCTCGATCATCGCGGCGCTAGCCGGGTTTGCCTTGTGCCTGTCTGCTGCATCTGCGGATGCACGTGTGCGCGCGGCGGGTTCACACCACACGACCAGTCATGGTGGGCATTACGCGTCGGGCCATGGCTCTTCGCATAAGGGTGGCAGCTATCGTAGCCCGGACACCGACAATCAATACCGCCGGCATAAGTACTAGCTCTATAGCTGCGACTTAGAGGCAAAAAGCGTAACCGAGGTCAGACTGAGGTTATCTGGCACTGAAACAACATAATCAACCATTATCGGCGCATGAATAATCCTTTATTGCGGCTTCCCTCACGATATGAAGACCTCGATCCAGCATTTAGAGGCCGCCTCCGACCGAATGCTGACCTTATCGCGCTAGTCCAGCGCTCCTTTCAAAGCATGCGAATGGGGGGCGGCATCCGATTTCTTCCCCTTTATGGAATTAGCGGAGCGGGAAAGAGTTCAGCAGCCTTGGAACTTGAGACCCATCTGCCTGAGTCGAAAGTTGTGCAGTTGAGTCGTGCAGCCATCCAAAGCAGGACTGTTTTGGAACAGGAGATTTCTGACGCACGCTCCCGCCTTCTGCCTGACCAGTTGCTTATAGCGGTGATCGATCAACATGAAGAATCGGTGGCTGAGCGAGGCAATATTCCAACTGCATTCGTAGAGTCTTTGGCGCTGCTGGATCGCGGCACGCTACGCATGACACCGGTGCTTTTCATTTGGCTAACCACCAGTCGAGAGTTTCAGTCTCACCTAGCTGATGCCACGAATCGAAATCAGCGGATCCTAGTTTCGCGAGATTTTTCGCTTTCCGGACCGGAAAGAGTAGAATGGCCGGCCATTATTGAAGATACGTTCCGCTTCCACAATGGTGGTAGAGACTTGGCCGACTATGAGGTCCTTACTTCAGATCTTATCGAAGTTGCTCATGCTGGTCACTCCCTAGGTGAAGCGATTGCGATCACTGGCGAACGGCTTTATGCCTTCAACCCCAGCTTGCACGATCTCTCGCAATACATGGTCGTAATGCTATGGCCGGTATGCGACGGACTTCGTATCCAGCGGGTCCAGCAATTTACAGACGCGCGCCAAGGTTACAAACTGGATTGGAACGCGTGGTATCGAGATCTCAACAACGAAGATAAGAAGCAGCTACCGCTACAAGCTCTAAATCGGGCTCGGCTGTACTTCGACTTACGGCTGGTGCCAATTGCCGCTGCCGATCTCTACCCTCTCTGCCAAGAGCTGGATAACGATTCTTTTCGCTTGCACCGTACGTATTTGGAGCGATTGGGAAATACACACTTTGTTACAATTTTGAAGGATGAATGGAATCCTGACGGGTATGCGCCACTTCGTGAACGTGAATCGCAACGAGCTACTCGCGCTAAGGAGTGGTACGAAACAGTAACTAGCTCGCCCACCCAGCTCGGGCAACGTATTGCGCGAGCGCTCAGAGATATTAACGTGCAAGCACAACATGAAAAAATGGTTGAATCACCGCACTCTCGTGTCCGAGCAGATGTCTTTGTTACTCGACAACCTACGCCTCCGAACGTAATCGTCGAGCTAAAGGCATTCTCGTCGGCAAACACGATGCCATCAACTATTAGCGACGCAATCAAGACCACACTCAGAAGGCATGCACAACTTGCTGGATTCCTTCCGCGGCAGTAGAGAAAACAGACAAGCAGGTGTCAAAGTGCAGTTTTGTTGTGTGCGATACCCGAGGAAGGTTACCTTAATCCTAAGTTCCACTTTTGAATGTGATGGCTTTGAAAGAGCATTACGGCTACAGTTCAGCCAGCAGCCGCGGTTGAGCTTTGTTCGTCGCGTATGAATATGTTCTTATATAAGTATCACTAAATAGTCCGCGCCTGACTCGACAAGCATAATGACTGTTAACCTGAAAATTAAAGATTTGCTTTGTGCCGCCAAGCGCTAAAAAAGGAACTATCATTGCAAACATTCCTTTGGTCATTGCTTCTAGCAGCTATCAGCGCAATAACATTTGTTGCGTACAAGCATCCTTTGAGTTTTCGAAAAAAAGTCAGCCCCGGACTACTGTGGATTATAAGTGGCGTTGCTCTATTTGTATCAGGCTTATTCCTTGGTAGTGTAAGTGCTCTTTCAGAGTCTCTTTTGCTGCATTCCGCCGATAAAGACGGAAAAATGTTGTCTTTCATAGCGGGTCAATTGGCGGGCGACGTAGTGTTCTACAAAACTTCGCTGATCGCGTGTGCCATCTCTTTTTCATATATTCTCTTCCTAAATTTCCTGCCTTTATTTTTAGACTTGCCCATAGAAGAAAAAAATTCAGACATCGGGTCTGGATCAGGAGGTTAGCAATGAAAAAAGTGAAATAAATGGAGAAAATAGCCCGCTGTTGCTGGAGGTGAATGCGAATGTCGGTGAGCAGTTCGTGTGTGATAGCTTCGGCGGTCACTCTGACACTGTTTTCACTCCTTCCAAGTTCTACCTAGGCGAACCAATAGCAGTTAGGCGCCACACACGAATTTCATGGCAACCCAAACCTGGACAGAGAAAGAGTACTTGGAGTACCTGAAGCACGAACGCCAAATGTTCGCGTGGGTTCTTCGCTCTTACGGGTCATACTTACCGGCGGACGCTGACGAAGCGGCAGTTGCACGCTATCCATACGAGGAGCCAAATGATCTACGCGGGCTCATCTTTCATGACGAGGCATGGCACTGGGCTATGCTTCGCATCCACGGAGAAGCCTACTGGCTTGCCAATCCTCAGCTTGAGTCTCCGTCGCAGGAATACCTTGATGCATCATCGTCGTTGGAATCTAATAGTGGCCCCTAATAATCTATTCAAGCCGACGCCGAAGCCACTGCGCGGGTCCGCGTAGCTCAGGCGCTAGGTGCCACATCAGATGCTTAGGCAGCTTTGGGAATCATGGCAGTTCAACCTCGGGCTCGGCTTGGCTAGCCTCGGCGCTGGGCTGCTGGTAGTGTCGCCGTGCCTGCTCGTCCCGTCTTGGCGTCGTAAGCTTCTTCGGTCGAATTTAGATATCGAGGGCGTCGGCATCATCGCGCTGACAGTCGTGTTGGTCGCCGCCGGTTGTTACAACTACTTCGGTGATGGCAATGACAACTGACAACTCATGCAGACTGAACCTGCTCCGCCAGCTGGCACAAATGAAGTGCTGGACGGCGTGAACAAGGTCGTCGCAAACCTGGTAATAGCGCTCGGCGCGCTAGTCGCGCTGGTGGGACTAGTCGGCACGCCGCTCATCTTGCATCAGCTTCCGATCGCCTTGATGTTGCCAAGCGACGGACGGGCTTCCCATCCGTTCCTTCGGGCGGTCCCTGCTGAGCTGCCCTGGCCGGACTATCTGCCTTACCTTTTTCTCCTCCTGGGGGGCGTCATGCTCATCGCTGGCATACTTTCGCGCAGGAGACCTCGCGGCATTGCGACGTAGCCATTCATGCAAAGATAAGCAGCATTGCAGCGACGCTCAAAGTCAGGTGTTAACCTTCATATGTTGAGTCACACCAACTGCCGGGAGATTTGGGAATCGGCACCAAATGGGGCGTCTCTTTGCGCTCTCATCAATGGCGACATCGGCTGGCTGATGTTCTTGCCCTCGCCCGAAGATCCGGGCTTCACTTCACGCAATCCGTCCTATTCCGGTCTGCTTGACGCAATGATCGAATACAAACTCTCCAATGGCCAAGTCGACTCATATCCAGCTTCATGGGCGCTGCCGCTCGCAACGATAGAGCGAGCCCTCGCCTGTTTCCGGGACACGGGCAAGCCACCAACATTCATTTGCTGGCACAACGACTCCGATGATGATTCAGAATCTTGAGTTGCCGCCTAGAGATGCGTTCAAGCGAACCTATGCCCGGAAGGCCGAACATTCAATCATGCGTTTCGGGCGCGAAGGCTGCTTAAATTAGCTGATTTCCCTAACGAATGCCGCCCATGCTGATCCACGCCATTCAAGCCGACATCACCAAGCTCGCGCTCGATGCAATCGTCAACGCCGAGAATTCGTCTTTGCTTGGCGGTGGTGGCGTTGACGGGGCGATCCATCGCGCCGCAGGTCCTGCGTTGGTCCACGAGTGCTGATTGCTCGGTGGATGCAAGACGGGAGAGGCGAAACTCACACGCGGGTATAAGCTGCCAGCACGGTACATCGTCCACACGGTCGGGCCAGTGTGGGGGGGCGGCTCGAACGCGGAGCCCGATCTCCTTGCGTCTTGCTATGGGCGTAGCCTGGAGGTTGCGGCAAGCGCTGGAATCCGTTATCGCGTTTCCCTCCATCAGCACCGGCATCTATGGCTACCCCATCGAAGCCGCCGCCGCAGTGGCAACGACGACAGTGAAGGCCGCTGCGCTTGCACTGGGCTTCGAAGCGGTTGTCTTCTGCTGCTTCTCGGAGTCTGATCTGTACGTATACGAGCGGCTCCTTGCGCAACGTGCGGCCTGACAACGCGCTCAACCCCGACGTACCACGGAAACGGGATCGAAGCGCACTTGTCTTGGAAATGCCCACTGATCCCTGTTCTACTGAACGCAAAGCCAGTAAACATGGTCCGGCCTGGATGAGACGCGGAAGACGCACACGTGACGACGACAGCTGACGACCTCAAAGCCCAACTCGCCCGCCCGGGTGTCATCCTGGAGATCGGCGGATTCCGGCCGCCCGACGATCCACTGGCGAGTTGGTTCGGTCGCGTGAATGTCTGCGCGCCGGGCGAGGCATGGCCGGAGACGGCGGGACGGCCGATGCACGCGCTATGTCAGATCAACGTCAGCGACCTGCCGCTGCGGCCGGCCCGCCTCGCGGATATCGCACTGATTGCGGTGTTCATCGGTCCCGATACGCTCCCGGTCGATACGCCCAACGGGGAAGGGTGGTGTCTGCGGGCCTACGAGCGGCTCGATGAACTGGTCCCGCTGGCGCCACGGAATACCGATTCGCCCATCAGCGCATTTCCGATGCGGCCGCATGTTTTTCATGACGACTACCCGTGCTGGGAGGATGCGCCGATGGATCTGCCGGCAGACATCGAAGCGCGCTACCACGATCTCTTCCGGAACCTGGACGGCTTCAAGCTGGGAGGATGGCCGACGCTGATCCAGGCCGAGATCTTCTGGGCGCCGTTCAAGCGCCATCCCGCGTCGCCGGAATTCGTCTTCCAGATCGACTCCACGGACAAGGGCCGCTGGATGTGGGGCGACGGCGGCGTCGGCTACTTCGGCCGCGGAACGGCGCCCGGCAAGGAGGACGAGTGGGCGCTTGCGTGGCAGTGCTACTAGCGACGCCCGGCGGAGAAGGCTGCGGGACCAGGTGCGCAGTTGATCGAGTGATGCATCAAGCTAGGTCCTAGCAAGACTGCGCGCTATTGTGCGCAGTGCGCCGACAGGTCTACTCTGATCCAGCTGTCTGGTCGATCACATTAGGGGGTGTGATATGAAGTGTGGACTGCTGTCGTTGATCCTGCTGGCGGGTCTTGTGGCGTGTCACTCCGCGCCGTCGCCGCGGCCGGCCATCGCACATGGGGATGGCGCGTCGCCGGACCATCCCGTCGATCTGTCCGCGGCGCATAGCGAAGACGCGGGCATCGCGGCGCAACGCACATGGCTCGATCAGCACTACCCCGGCGCACGCATCAAATCGCAGTCGCTGTTGTTCGAACCGTCGGCCATGGACCTCATCACGATCGTGCTGCCCTCCGGTGAGGAGCGCGAGGTCTATTTCGACATTTCGTCCTACTTTGGGAAGTGGTGAGTGCTGCGATCGTTAGCATGATGCGATGCGCCTGCGTTAGCGCATCCGCATCAAACCCCGTGCAATGATGAAATGCCAACCTCCCCGCTTTACAGATCGATTTAGGCTCCCGCGACATGCAGCGACGTATCCATGCGTTTGGAGCGGCGACCATCTTGGCGTGTGTCGCCGGGTTCATGCTCTTCGGCTATTCGCCGACGCCTTGTGCCTGCGAAATGCCATGGCAACTGGTGTATGCCGCGTCTGGTCTACCGTTCGAGCATCCGTATCGGGCCTATGACGAAGAGCAGTTGCAGCATGGCCTCGACCGCCATCTCGCGGGATCGGTTGTCGTCGGTTCGAGCGATTACTTCCTCGACGCTTGCAAGGAAACCGCGGCACGGCACCTACGGTGCGTCATCGTTACCCAGGAGTCGCTGTTCCGGAATTCGGGCTACGTGATCGAGATGGACACGGATGCGGATGGACGGCTCGAGCGGACGTATGTGACGACCTATTCGGCGTGGCGCTAGCTGTCCGCCGCGGACGAGGGATCGCATGCAGCGACGATTGTTGCCATCTGAGAAATCTTCGTGTCCGATGCCTTGAGAACCGCCATGGCAAAGTCGTGCAACAATGCGCCTCAGCCGCTGGAGAGACCATATGCAAAAGCATCTCGCCGTACTGCTGTTGATCCTGGGCCTTGTCTGCAGCGCGCCCGCGCTCGCCCAATCCTCCAGGTCGCCCTTGCTCGGCAAATGGGTGCTCGATGTCGCGAGCATGCCGGCGCCGCCCGCGCAGCGGCCGAAGAGCGCCTCGCTCACCTACAGTGATGTGGGCAAGGGCAAGTGGCAGACGAATGCCGACATCGTCGGTGGTGATGGGCATGACATCCATGCCGTCGCCATTTATCCGCTAGACGGAACCGCAGCCCCAAGCAAAGGCTACCCGACGGTCGACACCACGGCCGTATGGCTGCCGGCGCCGAACGTGATGGTCGCCGCCTTCTACTTGAAGGGAATGCCACGCACGACGCGCACTTACACCGTCGCCCCTGACGGCAAGACGATGACCGAGACCGTGGTCTGGTTGAACATCAACGGCCAGCCGGCGATCACGATGAACCGCTTCAACCGCGCGCAGTAGCCAGTGACGCGCCGGCAGCGCATGCCATCGCGCTACGCTGCCGGCTGCGGCCGTCAGGCCAAGCACCAATCCCGGCCATGTACGCGGCCGGCAGCGAGCTGAAAAAACGGCGAATACATGAGGACCGCTTGATCCGAGCCTAAGGCGCATCGCACTACAAAGCGACGCAGTCTTTGGATAGACAGGAGCGACATGCGCGTTTGAACGTTTCGTGCGGCGATCTCATCACGGACGAAAAGTCATGCTCCGCGTTCGAGCGCGTGCTCGAGGATCTGCCGGGCATCGAGGACGCAATCAAGCAGCAGATCCTGTCCGGCCTGGACGAAGAAGACTCGGGCCTCATCCAGCCGCCCGTCGCCAGGGACTTCGCTCCCGTCCTCTGCGCTTACCGGGACTAGTTGGTCGCTGACATCGGCCACGACGACCACCTCCAGGAAACGCGGCGCGAGGACGAGACTGGCCCGGATCCTGCCGCGCTCAAGTGGGGAGAAGGCCGTGGTTGGCGCCTCTACTGCGCCAAGAACCTGTTGGCGGCCTGCGAGCACTCGGCTGTCATCGACGAGCCGGTCGTGGTGAGCGTCGGCTAATTGGTACTCGAAGCTGCTTTTACCCTACGCTTGCGCTCGACGACCATGAATGAACTTCAGCGAGTTCATGACTGGTATCGCTCCCAACGAAAAGGGCAGGGCAGAGTGCGATTGTTCCCTGTCTGCGCCCAGACGTACATTCTCACTCTGGGTCCAACCCCGGTTCGCTCCGGTTCGATAACAATCCGGGACCGACCCGGCTTGCCGTCACATTCCAGCTTTCGGAGCGACCCCCTTACTCGGATCCCCGTTCTCCATTGCCATTGCCGCTTGCTGCCGCAGTGGTTCTTCCGCTTGTGACTGCCGGATGGCCTCCACTTGTTGATAGCGTTGTCCCGCGGGTTGCGCGAGCGCATCCGCTGTCGGCATTTCTGCGCGATTCCCATCCGGATCGGGCGATAGGTTGCCGCCGGTTCGCCGAACGAGCAGCATTTCGCCCGCTGCATGCTGTCTGCTTTGCTGATTCAGACCAACCCAGATGTCATCTTCGGCTTTGAAGTTGAAGTTCTTGTCGACCGCAAGCGTTAGCGCGCTAGCGCTCAGCCGATCGCTGTGATCGTCCCATGGCTTGCCGATTTGTCGATCGATCTCGCCAACGCCGGCACGCACTTTTTGTAAGAGGGCATGGTCGGCGTGCCCAGGGTCGGCCGGCGAAAGATAGCCCCCCCGTAGGTCGCTGGTCGACGGCGGTGCTTGCGTAGGCGGTTGCAGGCGTGGACTGGTATCGTCGAATCCCCTTGGTAACGCCAGGCCTTCGACACCGAGTTCCTTGAGATTGACATTGATCTTGGGGGCAGCATGCGTTGGATTGGCGATCCGTGCCGCGCTCAACGCCTGCTGCTCGGCCGTCTCGATGAAGCGTAGCGCGTTGCCGATCTTTTGCTCGGGGTAGCCGGCTGCCTTGTAAAAATATGTCCCCATCGCGTCGACGTTCGCTGGTGTCGGCGCCATCTTCAGGTCGCTACCAAGAGTGAGTCCCGCCTTCGGCGTATACGTTGCTGGGGTTTTGCTCAGATCGACGTCGACATACATCTGCATGTCGTTCGGCGAGGCGTCGTACATCTCCTTGAGGCCGGCGTTTGGATTCCTGCTTCTCACGTATCCAGCCAGCGTATTGAAACCGGCGATCTCCGCACCGACTTCGCGCGAACGTGCGCTTTCGTTATAGGCCTTCAGCACAGGGGTGTAATCATGTGGCGCTGCACCGCGCGCAATCTGTGCGACACTCGCTTGCAGCGTCCTATCCTCTGTCAGACGCGCGTCGCGTGTGACGGCATGGTCGATTTCGTGGCCGAGGGTAAATCGCAGCGAGTTGGCCGTTTGCACATTGCCGGCCGCGGCTGAATTGAGCTGATCGATGGAAACCGCCATGGTTTTGCCGTAGGCGTTATAGGTTCCCAGCGCGCCTGCGGTAGACAAGGGCTCAAACCCGTCCAGGCGATCTTTGGCGATCTGGTCCAGGAAGGTGGCTTTCAGGCCCGGCGTCGTATCGATCAACGTGCGCAGTTGCTTGCCTGGATCGGTCGTACTGGTCTTGTGCGCTGCCTGGTAAGCGTCCAGCATCGCATCCAGTTTTTCCTGTGGCGTCGGCATGTCCGTTCTGCCTTTTATGCGTAGACGTTGATGATCACCATCGACACGCAGGTCTGGCTATCCTTCGGGCTCTCCCGCCCACGCGGATAGACCGTCACCGTGACACTGCCGCGCGAGAAATCCCAGTACTCCTCGGTCCCCAGCCGGTTGCGCATGCGTTTACCGGTGTAACCAGCCGCAGCCAGGGCCTGACTGTAATCTTCGAACGGAACGCAGATCGGTCCCATGTCTGCCTGGGAGTGCGTCTGGTCGTTGAACTGGAACAATAATCGACTCGGCGAATGTCCCGGCTCTTCGGACATCGAGCGCAGTGCGTAGTACCACGTGTCGGTCAACCTGCCGCTGACGCCATAGTCATTGGGGTCGGCGGGATTGATGTCGATATGCAGGCCGGCGTGTTTTTTGATGGCATCGGGTGAGATGTCCTGGCGGCCGTGGATATTCTCGATCAGAACGAGTACGCGCTTGGCGATCTCGCTGGCGCTGTGCGTAGGCGCATTGGATGTGGTCGTCGCGTGGCTGGACATGACGGGATTCTCGGCCGAAACGGAAGTTGGAGAGGTCGTACATGCGGACACGCCGAGCGCGCAAAGAAGCGTCAGCGACCTGCAACCTGAAAACGGAGCGGTAAAGGCGCGCAAAGGTGACCTCTACGTGGAGGAAGCCGGCTTCACGCTAATGCAACGAGCGCCCATCCGCAATTGGCCGCAGTAGACAGCTTAAGTTCGAGTGCAGCGAGGCTGGGACAACGCCAGCGCTCCACGAACAACACTCCGCGGTTACGCATGTATAAACAAAGGCATAGCGAGTGATGAGTGTCAGCGCGATGGCCTTTCCGACGATTGACCTGTATCGCTTGGTGCAGCGAGCATTACGCGGCCGTCGCATGAGCGTTCGTGACACGATTTGGAGCCCCATGACCACATTCCAATTCCAACCCCGCTGGAAGGAAGAACTCGTCTGCACCGGCCCTGGTGGCGAGTTCGTGCTGGACTTCCCGATGGGCGTGCCGACGGTCTACGTACCCACCGAGCATGCCTGGGAGCAGAGTGCACCCGTTTGGGCGCGCGACCTGTGGCCGGTGTTCAGGGCCGAGCTGGAAGCTTGGTGCGGGGCGCGCGACGTACAGTTCTTTCTGGATGGATCGGCCAAGTGCTACTGAGCCATCGCCACGGCCGAGGTGAGAACCACGCCAGCAAGCGGAAGTGCGCGGCTTGATATCCTGGCGCGCCATCGCAGCAAGGTTTCCAATGAGCCAGAGTGCAGAGCGCGCCGACGCGACGAACGTCCCGCTTTACTACCTGATCGCGCCGGAATCGCACGAGGTCCTCGGCCCCTGGGCGGACGCGTTCCCGGCGTACACCGTCGTGGTCGGCTATTCGAGCCTCGGTCACTTCTTTCTGCATGACCCGGCCAGCCAGGATTACGCGGTGCTGCACCCGTTCAAGGCCGCCGGCAAGTCCTATGGCGCGCATGCGTCCACTGTGGCGTTCGAGGCAGCCATTTTGCGCGATCCGGGCTTCGAGGCGTACGTGTTGCGCGGCGACCACGTGCGGGCGATCGCGGCGCGTCTCGGCGCGTTGAAGCCGGGTCAGATCTACATCCCGCAGCCGTATCCGATGCTGGGCGGAACGGAAGCGCCCGAGACGTACGACAAGGGCGATGTGTGGGTGTTCGCGGATCTCGTCGCACAAAGCGTGGGCTTGTGACGTGAACCCGAGCGATTTCGCAAGGCATGGCTGATGGGGATGGCGCGCGCAAGTCGTCGATCGACACGTGTGTTGTGCTTGCTCGTCGGCGCGCTACTTGGTGTTGCCACGCTCTGCATGGGCGTTGATCCTGCGTCGCCGGTACGGTCGGGCGCGTGTGTGCTGCTTGCGATCGGCGCCGGCGTCAATGTGGTCTCCGCGTTCCTGGGCAGCGACGCCTGGCGGAGTCGCTTGATCGGGCTATGGCCGGGCATTTGAAGGCGCGCTTTCGAGAACCCGGACGGCACGACATCGCCGCCCGGATCACATGCAACGCGAAAGCCGCAGACGCTCGCCTCAGTGCTTCGCGGCCTTGCGCCGGTACACACCATTGAAGCTCACATTGGCGCCGCCGCACTGCAGGTTGTCCGAGACCACAAGCAGGTCGCCGACCAGCTGCAGGCGGACCTTGCAGTCGTCCTCGCTCAGCTCCAGCCGGTTGCCTTCCGGAAACCCCCGCGCGGTGACGGCGCCGATGTTCGGGCCGCCCGGCCGGTCTTCGGGGCTCGGGTTGGCGCTGGGCCAGTAGGCATCGCCGTTGGCGGTGATGGTGCCGTCGCCGTTGGCGATCAACTGCAATTCGTTGTCCCCGTCGTGCCATTGGCCGACCCAGGCCTGCGGCTTCGGTGCAGCCGTCGCCGGCAGTGGCTGCACGCTGGACGACGCGACCCAGCCGGCGCTGCCGCCGACCTTGTTGGGGTAGAACGCGCAGACGAAGCCGCCCTGGCGTTGCGCGAGGATCACCGTGTCGTCTTTGACCACATAGGCGCGCTGCCGGCACGCGGTCTCGCCCTTGGCCGGGCAGCCGTCGTCGTCGTTGAGCAGGTACAGGCGCGGCACCGCGACCTTGGCGAGCGAGAACCCGGCCGTGCTCATGGGGAAGCCGCCGTTGCGGCACATCGCCGCGTCCTCGTCCGGCGCCGCGTAGGCCAGTGCGGGAACCGCCAACAAGGCGAGCAGCCAGGTCTTGTGCATTAGAGTCGCTCCAAAGGTGGGGCGACAGTGTGGTCGATGGCGGGTGAACCTGTGGCGAGCGAACCGGCAGGCGCGGGCGTCGTGGCGCCTGCCGGGCATTGCCGCCACGGTGCGCAGTGGTCCAGCCGCACGCCATTCGCGTGGCGTCGCCGACGCGGAAGAACCTGGAAGCTCAAGCGCGGCGACTGGCAGATCGTCGGCCAGGCGCCGCTGCCTGGCGACATCGGAGACCTGCTGACCTTCCACATCGCCGGGGAACTGCACGAGGGCGACAGCTTCGTGCGGATGCTGTCGGTGGACGAGTACGCCCGCTATCGGTCGATGTCGGTGCTTGGATTCGAGCTGGTGCACCGGCTGCTCAGCGGCAGCCAGTGAGCCGTTGACGGCCACCGGCCGCTCGGCGAGCATCGCAGGCAGGCTCAACGCATGGGGCGTAGCCGGCGCCGTACATCACGCTGTTTGGATCAGGTGACACCATGCCCGCAAGCCTGTTGACCGAGGTCGTCCTGCGCCCGCTGCTGGAGATCGTGCTGTACGGGCTGTGCTATGTGGTCGGCATGATCGTGGTGCCGGCGTTCTCGTTCGGCTACTACAGCGTCGAACCGTGGAGCAGCAAGCAGCGCAGGAAATCCGGCAAGCGCAGTGCCTATCTGGCGCCTCGCGTGGTTTCGGCCGACACGGCGGCCTTCTGGGGCGGGTTCGCCCTGGTGGGCTTTGGGCTGTTGGGCTATGCGCTGTGGCAGGCGGCGGGGAGCTGACGCCAAGGCTGGGTGGGGCAAAAGGAGTAGTTGGATCGCCTAGCAGAACAGCCATGACACAGTCCGCGGCACCGTCCTCATCCATGCGCTACATGCGTCATGCAAACCGATTGAGTCCTGGCTGAGCAAGCGGCATCTAGAGTGCCCTTATCTTGCCTCGCCATGCCTCTGCTTCATCCATATCAACATCGCTCTATGAAGGTCTACGTGATGGCAAAGGATTTATACTGCTGGCGTTGCGACAAGGTGGTGGCAATGCTGGACGATGCAGAATGGGAAACCATGGATCCTGCATTGACCGAGTCGCTCTACGATATTCAGGAGCTCCGGCGGCAGAATGGAATCTCCTTGCATGAAGCGCTGGCAATGCCATACGGACAGCGGGCGCGCCAGCTCTATCACGAATTGACCGGGCGGACCGAGACCAATCCGGCCGTGATCTGGCATCATCGCCTGTCCATCTACGGCCCCCCGTGCCACGTCTGCGGAAAGCCATTGCGAACGCCGCGGGCGAAGCTCTGCGCCGCGTGTGGCAAGAGCAAACCCACTTGACCCGCCTGGCTGCACGCGATTGCATCGGGCTTGCCGGTATACGCTGGTGGATGTCGGCGACAAAGGAATACACATACGAGATCCAGAGAGAATCGATGGCGTCCTCGCCGGGGTGAAGGAGGCATGGCAGCGCGATCCTGATCTGCGTCTCGGCCAATTGATGATGATTGTGGTAAAGCCCGAGTTGCCGTGTCGCGAAATGTTCTACATCGAAGACGACGCATTACTGTGGTGTCTGCGGAACGATGCGGATGTGCGTCGCGTCGCATCTAAACGCCGTCGTGATGAAATGCTGACCTTGCGGTGCGCGGTCAGCGAGGCGCTGCACCACATCTGAGACCCAATCGGCATCGCAGGAACACCGCAGGCACGCGACGAGTACGATGGTTATGTCGTGCCGATCTGCAGTCTGCTCTGGCAGGGTGCTGACCATCCGGCGCTGGTCTGTCATCTGCTGCAGCTCAGCGAGCAGGGTATGGGTCTTCCCGCAATGCAAGAACAGGCCGCACGGGCGGTAGACAGATTGCTGGAGTGGCGTGAGATCGCGACAGCCTGAGTAAGGAGCGCTATCCGCGACCTTGGCTATACGGCGCGCCTGTGCCAACGTTGCATGGCGATGCTCGACTCCCTCGCAATCGACTGCACCTGACCCTTATGCCCCATTCCGGTACCTGCTTCATCACCCGACACACGCTGTCAGCGCTGCGCGATCAGATCGACGAACGCCCGGAACTGGAGATGGCGTTGGAGTGCATGATCGAGGTGGAAGAGGAACATTTCCCGGACCCTCCGACCTTTGCGGCGCTGTCGCATCTGGCGCAGTGCACGGCGTGCCAGGCCTGGAGAACCGCCTGGATGGACGCGCAGTTCCCGGAGCGTGTGGTGTGGCGCAAGCGAATCGCTAGCTACTGCTGCAGCAGCATGTTCGCCGCGGTGACCAAGCCGGACAGGACGGTACGGATCGGGTTCGAGCTGTTCCGTGGCGAGGATCCGACCTGGTACCTCAATGACGCGATCTGTGTGCGGTTCTGTCCGTGGTGCGGGCAGCGCCTGCCCGATCAGCCGTTCGAGCCGGATCTGGAGCCCGAGCCGGAGCAAACACCGTGACACTGTGCCGCCGCCGCGGCGCCATGACGGCTTCAGGGCTGCCGCGACGGTCGCTCGTCCTGTGTCTCCTCAACCGGCCTGCTGATCCGTCATACGACCACGCCGCCTGCCGCGTGGAGCCGTCGCCGCATGGCGGTGTGCGATGAAGCAGCGCCTGCTCGCCCTCGCGATCGCGCTGCTGTCCGCCGGTTGGGTGCTGCCGCTGTGGTGCGGTGTCGAGGCGTGGCTGACGTTCTGGCAACGCGGGGGCACGGCGTCGCTGCAGCGTGGTCCTCCTGATGACTCCTTTCCGTACCTGGCCTTCGCCTCGGCCTGCTGCAAGGTCGCCAGCGTCTGGCTTGCCGTTGCAATCGGCATCTGGGCGTATCTGGGCGCGCGTGCCTGTCTACGGCGGATGCGATGAGTTGTCATGCACGCGTGCTGCAATGGGTCCGGCCGGTCGCTGCACCACGGTGTCCGGCCCCGGTGGCCGGGCGTTGCGAGAGACGCCCATGTGCCGCAGGCGGCGGTGCCGGCCGCCACCGCGTTGCATGACGTGCCGCACCGCTGTCCACCTGGACGACCGTGCGTGCGTTACCCTCCTGGACCGCCCATCCGCGCCTGCTCGCCCTGACGCAGCTGCGCCGATGCGTGCGTCCGCCTTCCGATCGTTCGAGAGTCAAGCTGCCGCATGCATCCTGTCATCCACTTCCGCTCCCGCCTGCTCGAGGTGAGCGCCGAGCCGGAGAATCCGATCAATCCGATCCGCGGCAGCTCGCTGCTGGACTGGCTGCGCGTGCGCGTCGGCGACAGCATGGTGCTGTCCGAGCCGGATCCGGAAGATTGGGGTTGGGCCTCCGAAGCGGAATGCCAGGGGCGCACCTACCTGGTCGGCGCCTACGCCGAAGAAGAGGTCGATGGCAACCATACCTGGATGCTGCAGATCGAGAAGGAGCGCTCGTTCTGGGAGCGCCTGCTCGGCCGCCATGCGATGCGCGACGACGATCCGTGCTTTGCGCGGCTGCATGCGCTGATCGCCGCCGAACCGCGGTTCACCGACCTGGTGGTGGAACGCGAACCCTGACGGCCTCCGTTTCGATGGCGGCGCAGCACGCTGCGCGACAGTGGACGCCTGGCTGCAGCACGCCCGCCATCGTGCTTGGGTATGCTCGCAGGTCCGTCTACGTCCGCGTGCCCCGATGCCGAGTCGAACCCTGTCGCTGTTCCCGCTGCTGCTGATCGGCATCGCGCCCGCGCTGATGGCGGCGCCCAAGCACTGCCTGCCGTACGGGCCGACCCAGGTCACCCTGTCCGGCACGCTGGCGCCATCGCCCAACGAGTCCGCGGCGCCCACCGCGCCGCATGCCCATACGCATGCCGACGCCGCAGCGGCAGCGACCCAGGAAGAGGTGCTGATCCTGCCGCAGCCGCTGTGCGTGGCGGCGTCGGCGGACGGGCGCCAGCCGCGGCACGAGCAGGTGCGCCGGTTGCGGCTGGCGGTCACCGCGGACCAGGCGGCGCATCTGCGCGAGGAAGGGAGCGGCCAGGTGGTGCGGGTCACCGGAAGACTGGCGCATGCGCCGGCCGGCCCGGACGCACCGCCGCTGCGCCTGAGCGTGCTTGGGGTGGACAGCGACTGAAGGATGCCCTGGTGACGCGCTTTCGCTGCGATGTAGCGGCATGTGGCGTGGCCTTGTAGGAGCGGCTTCAGCCGCGACGAGCATGCCCGGTAAAAGCCTGTCGCGGCTGAAGCCGCTCCTACGTGGGTGGAGTCCCGGTGAAATCGGATGTCTCCTGTTCCTAGGCATCTGGTTGCTGCGGCCACGCCGGCCGCTGGCGCACGAGGCAGCGCTCGCATTGACGGCGCGCAGTGGCTGACCGAGGATCGCCATGCCGCACCTGGCGGCCCGAGGTGGCAGCGATCCATGAGGGGAATGCGCGTTCTATGTGCGATGAGTCTGTGGCTGAGCGCGTTCGTCGCCATCGCGGACGAGTCGCCGGCGCGCACGGTCCAAACGTTCTATAGCTGGGCGATCGCGCCCGAGCACGCCGACGGAGACGTTGCGCAGGTCCGGCAGCTGCTGGGGCGGGACTTGTTCGCGGCGCTGCAGGCGCAGCGCGCCTACGAGGCGGCCTGCGCCAAACGGGTGCCCGCAGACGTCAAGCCGCATATGCTCGACCAGAGCCCGTTCTTCCTGTGGCCGGACCAGCCGACTGCGCTGGTCTCGACGACCGCCCAAGTCACCGGCAACACCGCGCAGGTGCGCGCCCGCCTGGCCGTCGATAACCAGCAATGGACGGACACGGTGGTGCTCGGCCGCCAGGACGATCGCTGGGTGATCCTCGACATCGCCTGGCAGGAAGGAACGCTCACCCGACGCCTGGCCGAATTTGCCGCACAGCCATGCACGCAGTGACGTCACCAGCGTAAACGGACACAGCGTTCGGATCCCTATCGTTTCTCCGTGCCTGCCTCCACCACGCCAGGAATCGGCGTGACCGCGGGAAACGCATCGCGCAGCAGGTCCACGCCCTGTTGTGCAGCATCGGCTGCGCCAAGTCGATCGGCCGTGGCCGGGGTTCTGCACGGCGTCGTGACGTGCAGAGCCGACCATGTGGCGGGTGCATGCAGGTCCGCGGATGTCCGCTGCAGCGGCTTTGCGCGACGTCGGACGGTCACGCGCCGTCGCCTCGTGCGTCCTGCGCTGCCATTGCAATGGCGGTGCAACACAGACGACATATCGTGCCGCGCTGCGCCATCGTATGGCGCATGCCGTCGCGGGCTGCTGCGCAAGCCGAACGGACTCGATTCTGCGCGCTCACAAGGATCCGACATGCTGCTCTCCTCTCTCTCCCCGCGGCCGCTGACCGCGCGCGCCGCGCCGGCCCGTACCCGCCTGGCGCAGGCCTGCGCCGCCCTGGTGCTGGCCTCGGTCGCCGCCGCCGCCGCCGCGCAGGACAGCGCGCCGTCGCTGGCCGGCAGCGAGACCCGCCCGGCCAATGCCGCCGGCAATGGCGATGCGGCGACCTCGCTGGACACCATCATCGTCACCGCCGAGCACCGCGAGCAGAACCTGCAGGACGTGCCGGTGTCGGTGGGCGTGGTGCAGGGCGAGGCGATGCGCGACTTCACCGCCGGCGGCGACGACACCCTGCTGGCGCTGTCCGGCCGCGTGCCCAGCTTCTACGCCGAGACCACCACCGGCCGCATCTTCCCGCGCTTCTACATCCGCGGCCTGGGCAACATCGACTTCTACCTCGGCGCCTCGCAGCCGGTGTCGATCATCCAGGACGATGTGGTGCTGGAACACGTGGTGCTGAAGTCCAACCCGGTCTACGACGTGGACCAGGTGGAAGTGCTGCGCGGCCCGCAGGGCTCGCTGTTCGGCCGCAACACCACCGCCGGCATCGTCAAGTTCGACAGCATCAAGCCCAGCGACGACTACACCGGCCGGGTCACCGCCAGCTACGGCAGCTACAACACGGTCTCGGTCGACGGCGGCATCGGCGGCCCGATCAACGACGTGCTCTCGTTCCGCGTGTCCACCCTGTACCAGCACCGCGACGACTGGGTGGACAACACCTACAGCGGGCCCAGCGCCGATGGCACGGTCACCCCGAAGAAGGACGCGATGGGCGGCTACGACGACCGCAACGCGCGCCTGCAGCTGCTGCTGAAGCCGAGCGAGAACCTCTCGCTGCTGGGTTCGTTCCATACCCGCGACTACGACGGTACCTCCACCCTGTTCCTGCGCGGCGCGCTGACCAAGGGTTCCAACAAGGTCGACGTGCCGCGTGACCAGGTCGCCTACGACGAGGCCCACGACAACCCGCAGGCGTACAAGACCCACGGCGCCTCGCTGAAGGCGATCTACGACTTCGGCGGCGTGTCGCTGACCTCGATCAGCGCCTACGAGACCACCTCCGGCTACAGCCGCGGCGACACCGATGGCGGCGCTGCGGCCAACTTCCCGGTCAACGGCGTGCCCAACGGCTACGGCCAGTCGATGGGCCAGGTGCGCGACCTGGACCAGTACACCCAGGAACTGCGCCTGGCCAGCGAAGGCGACGCCCCGCTGCAGTGGCAGGCCGGCGCGTTCTACTTCGATGGCAAGGACACCACTGATTTCTACCAGCGCGCCTACTTCCTGCAGACCGCCGCGCGCAATCCCAACAACTGGGTACGCCTGCACAACAGCAACACCTCCTGGGCCGGCTTCGGCCAGCTGACCTACAAGGTCACCGACGCGCTGACCCTGACCGCCGGCGTGCGCCAGACCCGCGACAGCAAGGAGACCAAGCTGCTCAAGACCGCCGACACCGCAGCCGGCGTGGTCACCTACAAGGGCCGCCGCGACGTGCGCCTGGCCGACACCCAGCCGAGCTGGGACCTGAGCGCGATGTACGAGATCAACCCGAACGTCAACGTGTACGCGAAGGTCGCCCGCGGCTTCCGCGGCCCGACCATCCAGGGCCGTTCGGCGGTGTTCAATTCCGACTTCACCACCGCCGATTCGGAAACCATCCTGTCGTGGGAAGCGGGCATCAAGAGCAACCTGTTCGACAACCGTCTGCGCCTGAACGTCACCGGCTTCACCTACACCGTCGACGACATCCAGCTCAACGGCAACGACTCCAACGGCAACGGCGTGCTGTTCAATGCCGACAAGGCCAAGGCCTATGGCATGGAAGCGGACCTGGACTGGCGCCCGATCCCCAACCTGTCGCTGACCGCCGGCCTGAGCCTGCTGCACAGCGAGATCCAGGACAAGCGCGTGTACGCGCAGGTGTGCGGCCTGAACGGCGTGGTGGTGTGCACGGTGAAGGATCCGACCATCCGCATCGGCAGCAACACCTTCGCCCAGATCGACGGCAACCCGCTGCCGAACGCGCCCAAGTACAACGTCAATCTGGCCGCACGCTACGACATCCCGGTCAACGACGGCGGCGCCTTCTTCGTCGCCACCGACTGGAACAAGCAGGGCTACACCAGCTTCGTGCTGTACGACAGCACCGAGTTCACCTCCAACGGCAACTTCGAGGGCGGCCTCAAGCTGGGCTACACCGGCAATTACGGCGCATGGGAAGTGGCGGCGTTCGCCCGCAACATCACCAACGAGAAGAACCTCAAGGGCGTGATCGAGAACTACATGGCGGCCGTGTACAACGAACCGCGCATCGTCGGCGTCTCGTTCAACCTGCACTGGCACTGATCGCAGGCATTGCAGCATACGCGCCGGCAGCACACGCAGGCGCCAGCGGGCGGGAGGGCGAAAGCCCTTCCGCCCGTTTGCGTTTGGCAGCATAAGTTGCCGAGGCTGTAACCATAGCCATAGCCATAGCCGTTGCCGTTGCCGTTGCCGTTGCCGTTGCCGTTGCTTGGCCTTGGCTTTAGCTCTTGATTTACCGGGTCCCCTTCCGAAGCGGCGGCCATCGCGGGGATCCGCGGCAGGGGCAGGATGCCCCTTCCGCGGATCCCCGTGATGGACGCGGACCCGGAGCGCGCAGCGCGGAGGGCGCGAGGCAGGGCGCGCTTTCTTTTGGTTACCTTTTCTTTGCGCGAGCAAAGAAAAGTAACTCGCCGCCAGGCGAAAGCCTTTGCTCTTGCTTCAAGCCAGAGCGCTGGACAAGAACAACCGTAGGAGCGGCTTCAGCCGCGACCTTCGCGGTAAAGCCCGGTCGCGGCTAAAGCCGCTCCTACGACCGCCGCGACCGCCCGCGACCCAACCCCGCAGCCCGAGCAAACCCGCCACCCATCCCAAATCCCATAGCGCCCCCGCCCCCGCTCTGCTAAAGTCCGCGCCCAGCGCTGCCGCGTCCGGCAGCCGGGCACAGCCGCCGCCATGCCTTCAACCGTGCGTCTTTCGGGGGGAGTGGTGCATGCGCGTCGCGCGATCGGTGTTGTCCTTGTCTGTCGTGTCCATCCTGCTGGGCTGGGCGCCCACAACGCGCGCCACTAGCGCCGAGGCCGCGCCTCCCCCCGATCCCACCACCCTCGACCAGATCGTCGTCACCGGCGAGAAGAGCGGCCGCAGCGTGCAGGACACGACCAGCTCGGTCGCCGTCACCACCGAAGCGCGCATCGAGCAGGAGAACCTGCAGAACGCCTACGAGGTGTTCAACCGCACCGCCAACATGGCCCAGACCTATGGCGACGCCGGTTTCAGCATCCGCGGCATCCGCAACATCGACGGCGGCAGCGATGCGCCGCTGGCCACCATCTACCTGGACGGCGCCGCGCTGCCGTGGAAAGCGATCAGCTGGGCGCCGCTGAGCCTGTGGGACCTGCAGCAGGTGGAAGTCCTGCGCGGCCCGCAGTCCACCCTGCAGGGCGAGAATGCCCTGGCCGGCGCGATCGTCCTGCGCAGTGCCGAGCCGACCATGGACTGGCAGGGCAAGCTGCGGGTGCTGGCCTCCGATCCGTCCGACCGCAGCGTGGCCGGTGCGGTCGGCGGCCCGATCGTCGCTGACGAACTGGCGTTCCGCGCCTCGGTGGAGCAGCGCAGCTTCGACGGCTACACCTGGAACCTCACCCGTCAGGCCGCCGACGACGCACAGGTCTCGGCGATCTACCGCGGCAAGCTGCTGTGGACGCCGTCGGCGATCGCCGGGCTGAAGGTGCAACTGGGCTATACCCGCTCGCACCGCACCGGCCCGTACATGTACAGCTACGTGCGCACCGATCTGCCCGACTATTTCGCGCACGGCTATACCACCAACAACACCCCGGACCGCACCCGCAGCGACAGCGATATCGTCACTCTGCAGGCCGACTACGCGCTCTCCGCCGCCTGGTCGCTGTCCTCGGTCAGCGCCTGGAACAAGGTCACCTCGTCCAGCATCTGGGACATGGACCATGGCCCGGACAATGCCGGCTACGCGCGGCGCCAGCTCGACGACACCACCGCCTCGCAGGAACTGCGCCTGCACTACGCCGGCACCGCGGTGCAGGGCCTGCTCGGCGCGTACTGGGCAAGGCACGTGGAAGACAACGACGCGCAACTGCTGAACAACGTCGCCACGCCGACCACCACTATCGCCGGCCTGCTGCGCAGCGCCGGCTTTCCGGCCGCCACCGCCACCGCGATCGCCACCCGCTACGCGCAGGCGCTGCCGGTGATTCCGGTCGACTACGTCAGCGCCAGCCCGACCCGCTCCAGCAACCGCGCGCTGTTCGCCGATGGCCAGTGGCAGGTCGGCAGCGGCTTCTCGCTGCTCGGTGGCCTGCGCTACGACCGCCAGCGCTACGCCATGGCCTCCGACACCAGGGCTGCGTTCGCCGGCCGCTATCCCGACCCGGCCGCCTTCGCCGCCAGCGGCACCGCGTTGTATCGGGCCATCGTCGCGATCAACCAGGGCGTGGCCGGCATCGTGCGCTCGGCCAACGGCGAGGTGGCGTGGAACACGCGCGACTTCGACGCGCTGCTGCCCAAGCTCGGCGTGCGCTACGACTGGAGTCCGGACCTGTCGGCCAGCCTGGTGGTGCAGCGCGGCTACCGCTCCGGCGGCTCCAGCTTCAACTCGGCGCGCAGCCAGGCCTTCCCCTACGATCCGGAATACACCTGGAACTACGAGGCCGCGCTGCGCTCGCAGTGGCTGGACCGGCGCCTGACCCTCAACGCCAACGCCTACTACATCGATTGGAAGGACAAGCAGACCACCGCCTACTTCGGCCTCAACAGCTTCGACTTCAACACCGTCAACGCCGGCCGCGCGCATCTGTACGGCGCCGAGCTGGAGGCCAGTCACCGCCCCAGCGAAGCCTTCGACTGGTACGGCTCGCTGGGCTATGCGCGCACCCGCTACGACAGCTTCGCCACCATCGCCGGCGCCTCGGTCATCGACTACGCCGGCCGCGAGTTCGCCTACGCGCCGCACTGGACCGCGGCGCTGGGCGGCAACTGGCGCTTCGCCGACGGCTGGCTGGCCAACCTCAACGCCAGCTTCCGCGACCGCGTGTACACCGATATCGGCGCCGGCGCCGTGCAGCTGGCGTCGCGCACCGTGGTCAACGCCAAGTTCGGCTACGAGACCCTGGACTGGAGCGCGTGGATCTTCGCCAACAACCTGCTCGACCGGCAGTACGTGCAGTATCGATGGGCCACCGATCCGGTCGCGATCCTGGGCGCGCCGCGCGTGGTCGGCATCGGCTTCGAGGCACGCTGGTGATGGATGCCTTGGCCACCGCCGGCTATCTGCTGGCCGCCGCGCTGGCGGCGCTGGCGTTCTACCTGGCTACAGCACACCAGCGGCTGCGCCCGGCCTGGCGCCGGCACGCGCGCGCGCTGCGCGTGGCCGGCACGCTGCTGTGCGTGGCGGCACTGGGCGCGGCGATCGCGGCGCTGGGCGTGTGGGCCGGCGTCTTCGCTGCGCTGAGCGCGACGATGCTGGCGGCGGTGGCCTTGCCGTATCTGGATGCGTGGCGGCAACTGCATCGAGGGGCTGGCGATGTGGGCTAGGTGGCTGGCGGCGATCGTGCTGGGCCTGCCGCTGGCGGTGGGCGTCATCGGCTTGTGCGTGCTGCTGTGGCCGGGCAATCTGCAGGTGCATACGCTGCCCTGGCTGCTGCTGGTGTTCCCGGTATGGGTCGGCGCGATGTCGCTGGCCTTCGTGTTCCGCAGTGGCGCGCGCGCGTGGCTGTGGCTGGGCGGTGCGACCGTGCTGTGCTACGTGGCGCTGTTCCTGCTCAAGGCCGGCCATCTCGTGCAGGTGACGCCATGAAGGCCGCGACCTTGCGCCAGTTCCTGTCGGCGCACAGCTGGATGGGCCTGCTCGCCGGCATGGCTTTGTTCATCGCCTTCTACGCCGGGGCGATCAACGTGTTCACCCACGACCTGGAGCAGTGGCCGCGGCCGCCGGCGATGCATGCCCCGACGCTGCCGCCGGAGCAGGCCGCGCAGGCGCTGGCCGATGCGGTGCTGGCGCGGCATCCGGCGCTGGCCGAGTCCTACACGCTGATGCTGCCCGGCGAAGGCCGCGCGTTGCCGCAGCTCTATGCGTTCGGGCCGGCCGCACAGCAGGCCTTCGGCGGCATGGTGCAGTTCCAGCCCGGCGCCGATGGGCAACCGGTGCAACTGCCGCAGCGCAGCGGCTTCGTCGATTTCCTGTACGACCTGCATTTCACCGCCGGGCTGCCGCGCACCTTCGGCACCTATCTGTTCGGCGTGGTCTGCCTGCTGTACGGGCTGGCCTTGGTCAGCGGCGTGGTGCTGTACGCGCCGGTGCTGCTCAAGGACCTGTTCGCACTGCGCCGCGGCCGCAACGTCAAGCGCCTGTGGCAGGACGCGCACAACGCCATCGGCATGTTGTCGCTGCCGTTCCACGTGATCTTCGCCTGGTCCGGCGCGGTGCTGACCCTGGGCGTGCTGCTGCTGGCGCCGTTCCAGTACCTGGTGTTCGACGGCAAGCTGATGCAGGTGCTGCAGCCGGACTTCGAACTGGCCCCGCACGTGCAGCCCGCGCATGTGGCCGCACCGATGCTGCCGGTGGCCGAGCTGGTGGCGCGGGCGCGCGCGGCCAATCCCGGCTTCGTGCCGGAGAGCCTGTCCTTCCACGACGCCGGCGACGCCAACGCGCAGGTGGAACTCTACGGCCACCAGGACCAGCGCCAGCTCAACAACCTCGGCGGCGTGGCGCTGCGCGCGGCCGACGGCGCCGTGCTGCGGGTGCTGTCGCCGCAGACCATGTCGCCAGGTGTGGCCGCGCTGCGCGGCCTGCAGACCCTGCACTTCGGCAACTACGGGCGCTGGCCGCTGCAGTGGCTGTACTTCCTGCTCGGGCTGGGCGGCGCATTCCTGTTCTACAGCGGCAACCTGCTGTGGGTGGAAGCGCGGCGCAAGCGCCGCCAGGTCGCGCAGCCATTGCGTACCCACGTGATGGCGCGGTTGACCACTGGCGTGTGCCTGGGCTGCGTGGCCGGGGTGTCGGCGCTGTTCGTGGCCGCGCGCCTGTTGCCGCCGGGGATGGAGCGTGGCGCGTACTACGCGGTGTTCGCGCTCGGCGTGGCCTGGGCACTGTTGCGGCCGACCGCCCGCGGCGCCTACGAACTGCTGCTGGCCTGCGCGGCGCTGACCGCGCTGGTGCCGCTGGCCGGATTGCGCGGCGCCGCCGGCTGGGTAGCGCCGTGGAGCAGCGGCACGCTGCTTGCGATCGATGCCTGCGCGCTGGTGTTGGCCTGGGCCTATTGGCAGATGGCGCGCGCTGCGTACCGTCGTGGGCAGGGCGGCGATCCGTACAGCGTGTGGGCGTTTCCGCCGCCGCGCTGACGCGCCACAGGGCGCGCCATGCGGCGCAGTAGGGTGCCGCTGTCACGCAATCGATCGCTGCGAAAGTGGACAATCGCGCGCCGGTGCTTTTTCATGGTCTCGACGTGGGCACCGCAGCGTCCGCACGAAATGGAGTCGGGTTGCACGACCTGATGTGACCTGCTCCGCACTTCGCGCCGCGCTGCCGTCGACAGGGGACTGCATGCACGAGCGTTACCAGGAGCCACACGACACGCCGCCGGGCGAGGCCTACGCGGCGCAACTGCGCAAGGGATTCGCCGCGCTGCGTTTCGATCCTCCGCTGGAACGGGCGTACCGCCATTACACCGCCACCACGCTGGGCTTCGCGCAGCGCGTGGCGGCCTCGTTGGGCGTGTTGATCGCGCTGCTGCTGTTGGGCTGGGATGCGGTGCATTTCGGCTGGCGCGGCGGTGGCGGCCTGCTCGGCTATGCGATCGCGGTGCGCGCGGCGACCCTGCTGGCGCTGCTGTGGGTGGCGGCGGCGATCCACCGCGCCGACACGCACGGTCCCGGCCTCGCCGCGCTGCTGCTGCTGGTCGGCGGGACCGGGCTGGTGCTGTCGAGCATCGGCTACCCGCCGCAGGAACTGCGCTACGCGGCGGCGGTGATGACCCTGGTGCTGGTGGCCGGCTTCTTCCCGCTGGGCCTGGCGCTGTGGCAGAGCGTGGCGGTGGCCCTGCTGCTGTGCGCGATCAGCGCCGCCGCCGGCCACCTGCTGCTGGACGGCGCGGCCCGGGACGCCTACCTGCGGCTGCAATGGTTGCTGTGGACGGCGGTGCCGGTCGGCGCAGTCGGCGGCTACCTGCGCGAACACTCGCGCCGCGAAGGGTTCCTGCAGCGTCGCGTGCGCGACGACGAGGCCTTGCGCGATGCCCTCACCGGCCTGGGCGACCGCCGCCGTTTCGACGAACACCTGGCGGTGGCGCTGGCCGAGCGCGGGCGCCTGCAGCGCGGCCTGGCGCTGATCCTGGTCGAACTGGACGGATTCGCCGCCCTGGTGCAGCGCGCCGGTGCCGGCGCCGGCGACCGTGCGGTGCTGGAGGTGGCCGAGGCCATGCAATGCCTGCTGCGACCGCTGGACGTGGCCATGCGCATCGGCGCCAACCGCTTCGCGCTGGTGCTGTACGACGCCAGCGGCGCGCACCTGCGCCAGGTGGCGCCGGCGCTGCGCGACATGGTCGAGGTGATGGCGATCGCGCAGGACGCGGCGGATGCGCAGGCGCTGACGGTCAGCGTGGGTGCGCTGCTGGCCACGCCCGAGGACACGCCGGCCACGCTGATGCAGCGCGCCGAGGCCTTGCTGGACGCCGCGCGCGCCGTCGGCAACCGCGTGGTGCTGGCCGAGGACACCGGTTGGTAGCGCAGTGATCCGGCGCAGCAGCCCTCGCGACTGACGCCGCCGCAGCCGCCGCCATTGTGGGAGGGACTTCAGTCCCGACGCCGCACACCCACCGACCTGGGAAGCGCGCTTCTGCCTTCGACGGGCACGCACAGGTGTTTCGTCCACGGCCGCGAACGCAGCGAGCCGTGATCGGCTGGATAAGGCCTCAGAACGTCCCGCGCTGCACGAACGGCACCTGCGCATACAGCCGCCGTTCGCCCCCACGCGGGTCGTGCGCCAAGCGGCTGTCGGTATCGAACAGCATTGTTTCGCGCTGGCCCAGCGAATACGGTTCCCAGCGTGGCAGGCCGGCGTGGTTGGGGTCGCCGTGGCGGGCGAAGGCCAGCAGCGCCGCGCTCATCGCATCGGCCATGCGCTGTGCGTCGGCGCCGTCGCCGGTGCGCGAACCCGGCTGGCGGATGTTGTCGAACACCAGCGGGATGTCCAGGGTGTGGAAGGCGCCGAACTTGCCGCCGTCCAGCGGCGAGCCCCAGTCGAGCTGGTAGACCCAGGTCGGTGCGCCCTGCCGCGCGCGCGCTTCGGCTTCCTCCACCGCGCCGCGCCAGGAGCGGCCGGCGGTGGTGGCGGCGAAGAACACCTCGCTCGGCGTGTAGTGCGGATACAGCCGCCGGTACTCGGCGATCACTACCTGCGGCGACAGGTCCACGTACTGCTCCTGCGCCAGCTTGTCCGGCAAGGCGTCCCAGCTCAGTGCGAAGTTGGCCGGGTCGTGGCCGAGGAAGGCGCGGGTCTCGTCGTGGGTGTTGCCGATCACCATCGGGATGCGCGCCGACTGCGGCGGCGCGTCCGGCCAGAACGGATGCCGGTGCAGTACCTGCGCATCCAGCACCGGGCCCAGGTACAGCGCGGTGTCCTCGGCGCGCGATGGATCGCGGATGCGCGTGGCCTCGAGCACGCGTTGCAGCGGCAGCGTGCGCAGCGCGTCCAGTTGCGAGGGCGCCAGCTGCAGGGCCTGCAGCAGCAACTGCGTGCGCTGGCTGGCGGCACGTGGCCCGGCGGCGGTGACCTGCTGCCCGCTCATCGTCCAGGCGCGGTGGAACAGGCCCTGCGCGGCCGGCATCGCCATCAGCGTGGCGATCTTGGCGCCGCCGCCGGACTGGCCGAACACGGTGACGTTGCCGGCATCGCCGCCGAACTCGGCCGCGTGCGCGCGCACCCACTGCAGCGCCTGCACCAGGTCGAGCTGGCCGACGTTGCCGGAGGCGGCATAGGCCTCGCCCCCGAACGGCGCCAGGTACAGATAGCCGAAGGCGTTGAGGCGATGATTGACGCTGACCACCACCACGTCGCCGCGCTGGCACAGGCGCACGCCGTCGTACAGCGGGTCGCTGCCGGAGCCGTTGTTGTAGGCGCCGCCGTGGATGTAGAACAGGATCGGGCGACGCGCGCCGTCGCGCAGGCCGGGTGTCCAGACGTTGAGGAACAGGCAGTCCTCGCTGACCGGCTCGGAGCCGCGCTGTGGCGCCGATGCGCCGTAGGCGCTGCAGTCGCGCACGCCGTGCCAGGGCCGTTCCTGCAGTGCCGGCTGGAAACGCTGCGGCGCGGTGTCGGCGCCGTAGGGAATGCCCTTGAACGCGTACACGCCCTGCTCGCGCACGCCGCGGATGCGGCCGCTGCGGGTGCGCGCCAGCGGTGCCGCCGGCGTCGGCACCGCCGCGGTCGCGAGACCGGGCAGCGCGCCACTGACGGCCAACGCGCCGAGCGCACTGTCGCGCAGGAAACGGCGGCGACCCTGGTCGTCGGGTGCGGCCGTGGCGGGCGCGGTGGGATGCGGGGCGGGCAGGCGAGGGCGGGCGGTCATGCGTGGATGGACTCCGGATGAGGCGATCGGGGACGCGTGTGCGGCGTGGCAGTGCGATCGCCTGGCGCGGCAGCCCACGGCGCGCAGGCCGCGTGGCTCACTTTCCCCCCGCCGGCGGCGGGACCGGCGCGCGGGCACGTGGATCGTCCTGCACGTTGCGCATCCAGCTCAGTGCCAGTTGCGGCCACGCCGCCAGCGGCAGGCCGGCGATGCCGCGGACACCGAAGCCATGGCCGCCGTGTGCGAACAGGTGCAGTTCGGCCGGTATGCCCGCCTGGCGCAGCGCTTGGTAGAACAGCAGGCTGTTCTCCACCGACACCACCGGGTCGTCCTGCGCCTGCACCAGGAAGGTCGGCGGCATGCCGGCGTGCACGCGGTTCTGCAGCGAGTAGGCGGCCATGGTCGCCGCGTCCGGGTGGCGGCCGAGCAGCCGCAGCCGCGAGCCGGTGTGCGCTGCGGTGCCGCTGCCCATGTCGATGACCGGATACAGCAACAACAGGAAGTCCGGCCGCGCGCTGACGCCGTCGATCGCATCGCGCGCCGGATACACCACGTCGTCGTAGCGGGTGCCTAGGCTGGCGGCGACGTGGCCGCCAGCGGAAAAGCCGATCGCGCCGATGCGGTGCGGGTCCACGCCGTAGTCGGCGGCATGCGCGCGGATCAGGCGCAGCGCGCGCTGCGCATCGGCCAACGGCTGGTCGCGCGCCGCGGCGCCATCGGCGGCCGCATCGGGGAGACGGTAACGCAGCACGAATAGGGTAATGCCTGCCTGTTCGGCGAAGATCGGCACCAGTGCCGTGCCTTCCTTGTCCAGTACCACGCGCGCGTAGCCGCCGCCGGGCGCCACCAGCAGCGCGCTGCCGTTCGGGTGCTTCGGCCGGTACACCACCAGGTAGGGCTGGTAACGGCCGCTGAGCGCGCGGTCGGGCAGGGCCGGGTCGTCGCTGCGCTCGACCAGGTGCGCTTGCTCGGGCCCTGCCGTCGACCCCGGTGCCGGACCGGACCACAGCGGCAGCCGCGCCGCCAGCTCGGCGGCGCTCTCGCTGGCCGGCCGCTCGCCCGCCATGGCCGCGCCGGGAGAAAACGCACAGCACAGCGCGCCGGCCACGGCCAGCACTGCGGTCCAGGCGCGCGTTCCGGGACGGCGGGCAACAGCGACCGGCGGCCGCGCGCTTGCTGCGCGTTGCAGATCCGCGTGGCACGCCTCTTCGTGAAATGGCTGCAGTTTCATTGGTTCCTCGCCGGTCGTGGCATGGGCGCTCAGTCTGCGACACCGTGCGGCACCGCCGTTGCCGTTGTGGTTGCTATGGCCTTTGGCTTCTACCGATTCCCGATTCCCCGCTCTCGATTCCCAGCGCTTTGCCGCACCGCACATTGCCAATGACACCGGTTTACCATATACAACGGCGCAACGCGCTGTCGATGCGCGGCGCAGCAATTCCGATCCCCCACCTTCCATGCGGAGATGCCCTTGAGCCTTCCTTCCGGCCCGTCGCAGACGCCACCGCCCGCGTTGGCCGACATCGCGGCCCGCTTCGTCCAGGCCCGCCGCCAGGGCCGCGCGCTGCCCGATTTCCCCGGTGTCATCCCCGACGATCTGGAGACCGCCTACCGCGTGCAGGACCTGGCGATCGCGCAATGGCCGGACCGTGTGGTCGGCTGGAAGGTCGGCTACATCGCCCCCGAGCGCCGCGACCACTCCGGGGACGAGCGTCTGCTCGGCCCGATCTTCGCCGCTGCGCTGTGGAATGCCACCGGTGGAACAACCGACATTCCGGTGTTCGATGGCGGCTTCGGCGCGGTCGAGGCCGAGTACGTGCTGCGCCTGGACGCCGACGTGCCGGCCGACCAGTTGCACTGGACCGCGGAGCAGGCCGCACAGGTGCCGGCGACGCTGTTCGTCGGGGTCGAGGTGGCGAGCAGCCCGCTGGCCACGATCAACCAACTGGGGCCGCGCGTGGTGATCTCCGATTTCGGCAACAACAACGGCCTGCTGCTGGGGCCGCAGGTGCCGGACTGGACCGCGCTGGACGAGACCGCACTGCGCGCCGAGACCTGGATCGAGGGCCAGTGCGTGGGCACGGGCGGCGCCACCCTGCTGCCGGGCGGGCTGCGCGCGGCGTTCGCCTTCGCGCTGGCGCGCTCGGCCAGGCGCGGCCGGCCGCTGCGGCGCGGCGAGCTGATCGCCACCGGCAACGCCACCGGCATCCACGACATCGCCATCGGCCAGCAGGCGACGATCCGCTTCGACGGCTACGGCGAACTGCATTGCAGGGCGGTCGCAGCCTAGGCTGCGCGCCGACCACGACGCGCGGGAGGGCGCAGCATGATCACTCGTAGACGATTCCTGGGTGCGGGCCTGACCGCGGCGGCCGCGGCCGGCGTGCCGCTGGGCGCGCTGGCGCAGCGCGGCGACACCCGCCTGCTCACCGCCACCGACGTGCACGTGGCCGACTATCCCACCGTGGAGGCGGTGCGCTGGTTCGGGCAGACCCTGGAGCAGCAGACCGGCGGCCGCCTGCGCCTGCGCCAGTACCACTCCGGCCAGCTCGGCCGCGAGGCGGAGGCGATCGACATGGCGCGCTTCGGCGCCATCGACATCACCCGCGTGTATTCCGGCGCACTGAACAACACCTTCCCGCTGACCCAGGCGCTGTGCCTGCCGTACGTGTTCGACTCGGTGGCGCACCTGCGCCGCGCGATCGACGGCCACGTCGGCGACAGCATCCTGCGCAGTTTCGAACAGCGCGACCTGGTGGGGCTGGCGATCTACGACTCCGGCGCGCGCTGCTTCTACAACACCAAGCATCCGCTGCGGCAGCCCAAGGACCTGCATGGACTCAAGCTGCGCGTAGCGAACTCGGACATCTTCCTCAAGCTGATGCGCATGCTCGGCGCCAACCCGACGCCGATGTCGCTGGGCGAGACCTTCTCGGCGATGGAGACGCACATGATCGACGGCGCCGAGAACAATATGCGCAGCTTCCAGTCCAGCCGCCACTTCGAGGCCGCGCACTACTGGTCGCAGAGCGACCACTCCTACGCGCCGGACGTGCTGGTGATGTCGCGGCGCAGCTTCGAGTCGCTGGCGCCGGACGCGCGCGCGCTGGTGCTGGAGACCGCGCGGCAGTCGGTGACGGTGATGCGCCGGCTGTGGGACGCCTCCGAGGCGCAGGCGCGGCAGCAGGTGATCGACTACGGCGTGGCCATCAACGAAGTGGACATGCCGGCCTTCCGCAAGGCCGCCGCGCCGCTGCTGGCCGAGTACCGGCAGCAGCCGGAGATCGAAGCCCTGTACCGCCGCATCCGCGATTTCGCCTGAGCCCATGCCGATGACCGACCACGATCCCGCCCTCCCGGTGCCGCCGCTGCAGCGGCTGCTGGACCGCATCGCCAACCTCGCCATCGGCATCGCCGCCGCCGCCCTGCTCGGGCTGGTGGTGGTGCAGGGCTGGCAGGTGTTCACCCGCTACGTGCTGAACGACTCGCCGAGCTGGACCGAGCCGGTGACGCTGCTGCTGCTGAGCACGGCGATGAGCCTGGGCGCCGCCGCCGGCGTGCACACGCGCCGCCACTTCGGCTTCTTCCTGCTGGCCGAGACGCTGCACGCCACCCTGCGCCGCGTCATCGACCTGCTGCGCCCGCTGCTGGTGGCCGCCATCGGCGCGGTGATCGCGTGGTGGGGCGCGGTGCTGCTGCTGGACGGGCTGGACATCAAGATCGCCGGCGCGCAGATGCCGCAGAGCATCAACTACCTGCCGCTGTCGATCGGCGGCGCGCTGATGAGCGTGTTCGCGCTGTACCAGGCCTGGCGGGTGTTGCGCCCGGGCACCACCGTGGGGAGGAACTGAGCATGGCCATCGCCATCCTGTTGGGATTGTTCGTGGTGCTGCTGCTGATCGGCGTGCCGGTGGCGTATGCGCTGGGCGCGGCGGCGCTGGCCACGCTGCTGTATCTGGACCTGCCGGCGGTGGTGCTGGTGCAGCAGATCTCCGCCGGTAGTGGCTCGGCGTCGCTGATCGCGATCCCGTTGTTCATCTTCGCCGGCGAACTGATGCTGCGCGGCGGCATCTCCGACCGCCTGATCGCGCTGGCGTCCTCGCTGGTGGGGCGCATGCGCGGCGGCCTCGGCCAGGTCAGCGTGCTGTCCTCGCTGTTCTTCGGCGGCGTGTCCGGCTCGGCCATCGCCGACGTCTCGGCGGTCGGCGGCACCATGATTCCGCAGATGATCAACCGCGGCTACGACCGCGACTACGCGGTCAACGTGAGCATGACCGCGGCGCTGGTGGCGCTGTTGGTGCCGCCCTCGCACAACCTGATCCTGTTCTCGGCCGCGGCCGGCGGCGGGCTGTCGATCGCCGACCTGTTCGCCGCCGGCATCGTCCCGGCGCTGCTGATGACCGCGGCGATGATGCTCACCGGCTACGCGGTGGCGCGCTCGCGCGGCTACGGCACCGAGGCGTTCCCGGGCTGGCGCGCGGTGGCGCTGCGCCTGGTCGGCGCGCTGCCGGGCCTGGGCCTGGTCGCGCTGATCTTCGTCGGCATCCGCGCCGGCATCTTCACCGCGGTGGAGAGCGCGGCGATCGCAGTGGTGTACGCGCTGCTGGTCACCGCGCTGCTGTACCGGCAACTGCGCTGGGCCGAGTTCTTCGGCGCGGTGACGCATGCCGCGCGCACCACCGGGGTGATCCTGTTCGTGATCGCCACCGCGGCGGTGTTCGGCTGGCTGCTGGCCTACCTGCAGGTGCCGGCGGCGGCGGTGCACTTCCTGCAGTCCATCGCCCACAGCCAGCACACCGTGCTGCTGATGATCGTGGTGATGCTGCTGCTGCTGGGCATGTTCATGGACCTGGCGCCCAAGATCCTGATCTGCACGCCGATCTTCCTGCCGGTGGCCAAGGCCTACGGCATCGACCCGATCCATTTCGGCCTGGTGATGGTGCTGGCCGGCGGCATCGGCCTGATCACCCCGCCGGTGGGCTCGGTGCTGTTCATCGGCACCTCGATCGGGCAGATCACCGTGGCCCAGAGCATGCGCACCATCTGGCCGTTCTGGCTGGCGGCGCTGTGCGTGCTGCTGATCGTGGCGTTCTTCCCGGAACTGTCGCTGTGGCTGCCGCGCGCGCTGCGCGCCTGAGCCGGGCAGGCGGCGCCGGGTCGCGTCATGGCGGGCCGCCAGCGTGACACGCCTGCCGTTCCGGCCGCGGCAGGCGCCTGGCGTCGACACCGGCGCCAGGCCGGTCGGGTCGGCGCCGATGCGCTGCGTGTACGCCGGTTCCGTGACCGTACGCTGGAGCGAGCATGACACCCAGTAGAATCCCCTCTCTTTCGTCCGGTTTTCCGTCCATGGCGCCGAACAAGCCCCGCCCCGCCGATGCTCCCGCTTCCGCCCACGGCAAGGCCGCGACGATCAACGACATCGCGCGCCTGTCCGGGGTGTCGAAGAAGACCGTGTCGCGCATCATCAACAACTCGCCGCTGGTGCGCAAAGACACCCGCGAGAAGGTCGAGGCGCTGATGCGCGAGGTCGGCTACGCGCCGGATCCGCTGGCGCGCGGGCTGGCGTTCCGCCGCTCGTTCCTGATCGGCATGGTCTACGACAACCCCACCGCGCAGTACATCGTGGACATGCAGTACGGCGCGCTGGACGCGCTGCGCGGCTCCAGCTTCGAACTGGTGGTGCACCCCTGCGACAGCCGCAGCCCCGGCTACATCGAGGGCGTGCGCCGCTTCGTGCAGCAGCAGAAGCTGCACGGGGTGATCCTGGTGCCGCGCGCCTCCGAGGACCAGGCCCTGGCCGACATGCTCGCCGGTATCGGCGTGCGCTACACCCGCATCGCCTCGCTGCCGCTGGACGACACCTCGCAGATGGTGGTCACCCACGACCGCGACGGCGCCGCCGAGGCCGCCGACTACCTGCTGTCGCTGGGCCATCGCGACATCGCCCTGATCACCGGTCCCAGCGCCTACCGCTCCGCGCACGAGCGCACCGCCGGCTTCATCGACGCGCTGACCCGGCGCGGCATCGAACTGCCGCCGGCGCGCATCGTCGAGGCCGGCTACACCTTCGAATCGGGCGTGGCCGCGGCGGAAAAGCTGCTGCTGGGCAAGCAGCGGCCCAGCGCGATCTTCACCGGCAACGACGAAATGGCCGCCGGCGTGTACAAGGTCGCCCTGCGCGCCAACATCAACATCCCGCGCCAGCTCTCGATCATCGGCTACGACGACAGCCCGCTGGCCTCGCGGCTGTGGCCGTCGCTGACCTCGGTGCGCCGGCACACCCGCGACACCGGCCGCACCGCCGCGGCGATGCTGATCCAGCCCGAGGGCACGCCGTCGCTGGCGGTGGCCAGCGTGCGTCCGCACCTGATCGTGCGCGATTCCTGCCAGCCGCCGGAAGACTGAGCGCGGCGCCGCCGGTGTAGACTGCCCGGCGACCGTGCGGACACCGCTCCGCCCATCGAAGGCCCGCTCCGTTCCGGCACCGTCCGCGCGGATCCACGCGGCCTTCCTGCGAGGAACTGCGCCATGTCGTCCCCCGTCCCTGCCGCCGCCGCGGTCCGTTTCGGCCGCCTGGCGCCGACCGTGCCCGTCGCCGACATCCCCCGTGCCGTCGCCTTCTACACGGAACGGCTGGGCTTCCACAGCGTGTTCCAGAACGGCAGCCCGGTCGGCTTCGTGATCCTGAAGAAGGACGACGCCGAACTGCACCTGACACTGCGTCCCGACCACCGTGGCAGCACCAGCAACGTCGCCCACCTGATGGTCGACGACGCCGCGGCCCTGTACGACAGCCTGCAGGCGCAGGGCGTGCGCATCATCAAGGCGATCCGCGACGCCGACTTCGGCCTGCGCTGCTTCGTCTTCGCCGACCCCGACGGCAACCGCATCGACGTCGGCCAGCCGCTGCCGCGCTGAGCCGCTGCGCCGCCCCCGCGGCGCAGTGCCTTCATCCCGAATCCCCGCCCTTCGTGCACTGCGGAATGACACCGGTTTACCAGACCCGCTAGACTGTCCTCCGTGGCGGGCTGCCGCATGCCGTCGCCTGCATTGGAGAGGCCTATGTCCCTGTACTGCAAGACTCACTACGCCACCCATCCCGGCGCGATCAAGGGCGCCAGCAACGACCAGTTGCGCGACCTGTACCTGCTCGACGGCCTGTTCGTGGACGACGCGGTGACCCTGAAGTACACCCACTACGAGCGCTTCGTGCTCGGCGGCGCGGCCCCGCGCACGCGGGCGCTGACGCTGCCGGCGCAGACCGAGCCGGCCTCGGCCGCCTGTCACCCGTTCCTGGAGCGGCGCGAGCTGGGCGTGATCAACGTCGGCGCCGGCAGCGGCACCGTCACCGTCGACGGCACCGCGTATCCGCTGGGCCCGAAGGACGGGCTGTACGTGGCGATGGGCAGCGCCGAGGTGGTGTTCGCCTCCGACGACGCGGCCACGCCAGCGCAGTTCTACCTGGCTTCTACCCCGGCGCATGCGCGCTTTGCCACCAAGCGGCTGTCGATCGCCGAGGCGGTGGCGCTGGACCGCGGCGCACTGGAGACGAGCAACGAGCGCACCATCTACCAGTACATCGTGCCGGCCACCTGCCAGTCCTCGCAGCTGCTGCTGGGCCTGACCGTGCTCAAGCCGGGCAGCGTCTGGAACACCATGCCGCCGCACCTGCACGACCGCCGCAGCGAGGTCTATTTCTACTTCGACCTCGGCGCCAACGACCGCGTCTACCACTTCATGGGCGAGCCGGACGCGCAGCGCCACATCGTGGTGCAGAACAACGAGGCCGTGGTGTCGCCGCCGTGGTCGATCCACATGGGTGCCGGTACCGCCAACTACGCCTTCATCTGGGCGATGGGCGGCGAGAACCTCGACTACACCGACATGCAAGTGCTGGACATCTGCCAGCTCAAGTAGGCCGCCGTCCCGCGCGCCGCTCCCATTCCCGTCGTCCGCAGTCCCTCAAGGAGTCCATGCAATGACCCACCCGTTCAGTCTCGAAGGCAAGGTCGCCCTGGTCACCGGCGCCAACACCGGCCTCGGCCAGGGCATCGCCGTGGCGCTGGCGCAGGCCGGCGCCGACATCGCCGCCGCCGGCATCGCCGCGCCCACCGAGACCGAGGCCAAGGTCACCGCGCTGGGCCGGCGCTTCGTTGCCATCGAGGCCAACCTGATCAGCATCGAGCCGGTGCAGCGCATCCTCGACGAGACCCTGGCCGGCCTCGGCCGCCTCGACATCCTGGTCAACAACGCCGGGTTGATCCGCCGCGCCGATGCGGTGGACTTCAGCGAGCAGGACTGGGACGACGTCATGAACGTCAACATCAAGTCCGCGTTCTTCATGTGCCAGGCCGCCGGCCGCCACTTCATCGCCCAGGGCAGCGGCAAGATCATCAACATCGCCTCGATGCTGTCGTTCCAGGGCGGCATCCGCGTGCCCTCCTACACCGCCAGCAAGTCCGGCATCGCCGGCATCACCCGCCTGCTGGCCAACGAGTGGGGCGCCAAGGGCGTCAACATCAACGCCATCGCCCCGGGCTACATGGCCACCGACAACACCGCGCAGCTGCGCGCCGACGCCGCGCGCAACCAGGCGATCCTGGACCGCATCCCGGCCGGCCGCTGGGGCGTGCCGGAAGACCTGGGCGGCACCGCGGTGTTCCTGGCCAGCAGCGCCTCGGACTACGTCAACGGCACCGTGATCCCGGTCGATGGCGGCTGGCTCGCCCGCTAACCAGAGCGCGTGGCCAACTCCCTTCTCCCTCCGGGAGAAGGTGCCCGTAAGGGCGGATGAGGGTGCGACCACCGCCGAATTATCCCAACCAAACAAATCCCCACCCAAAGGACCCCCCATGAAAATCGCCCTAATGAACGAGTTCAGCCAGGCCGCCAAGAACCCGGTGATCCTGCAACAGCTCAACGACGTCGCCACCGCGCAGGGCCACAGCGTGTTCAACGTCGGCATGGACGGCGACGCCGACCACCGCCTGACCTACATCCACCTGGGCATCTGCGCCGGCCTGCTGCTCAATGCCGGCGCGGTGGACTTCGTGGTCGCCGGCTGCGGCACCGGCCAGGGCGCGATGATGTCGCTCAACGCGCACCCGGGCGTGTTCTGCGGCTACTGCATCGAGCCGACCGACGCCTACCTGTTCGCCCAGGTCAACAACGGCAACGCGCTGGCGCTGGCCTTCGCCAAGGGCTACGGCTGGGGCGCGGAGATCAACGTGCGCTATATCTTCGAGAAGGCCTTCAGCGGCGAGCGCGGCATGGGCTACCCGGCCGAGCGCCGCGAATCGCAGCAGGCCAACGCCGGCATCCTGACCCAGGTCAAGCAGGCCCTGGCCAAGTCCTACCTGGACGGCCTGCGCGCGCTGGACCCGGAACTGGTCAAGCAGGCCGTGGGCGGCCCGCGCTTCCAGCAGTGCTTCTTCGACAACGCCAAGGACGCCGAACTGCGCGCCTTCGTCGCCGGCGTGCTGGGCAAGGCCGACGCTGCGGCGGCCTGAGGTCGCCGAGATACCCGGGCGGGCGCGCCCCGGTTGCTTTCCCGTCAAACGCCCCGCACCTGCGGGGCGTTTGCACGCGGACCTACTGCACCAGCAGCAGGCCTTCCGCCAGCGGATAGTTCCGCTCCGGGCAGGCGATATGCATGCTGTCCACCACGTAGAACGTCTGGCCCAGCTTCTGCTCGGTGCGCACGAGGTAGGTCAGCGTGCCGCGCGGCGCGTACAGCTTGGCGAGGACGCCGTGGCCGACCAGCAAGCGCTTCAGGTCCTTGGCGAAGTTGTTGGCGATGGAGTTGGTCTGGCTCTGCGCGCCGACCTGGCAGGCCATCAGCACGATCTCCTCGAACGACTCCTTGCCCAGTCCCTTGGCCAGCAGTTGCTGCAGGAATGCCTCCGGTGCAAGCCCGGCGAAGACGTTGACGTTGCCGTGCGAATTGATCACCAGGCGCTTGCCGCGCGTCTTGTTGCTGGGCGATAGCGAGGCCGCGTCGAGCAGGGTCAGCGCATGCGATTGGGTTTCGCCGAAGTGGGATTGCAAGGCTTTCAGCTTGGCGCCGCGCTGATCCGCCTGATCGCCGTCCAGGCCGACATAAATGAGCATGAGGATTCTCCCGACGCACAGGAACGCCAACATGCGTTGGGCGGGAGCGTCCGGAAATCCGGGGTGGCCGCGTCGTGGCGCACCGATCTCGCTCGCTGTGCAGCGTAGGGTCGCCGTCGGTGGCCCCGGGATCGGCGCATTGCCGATTCTCCGCTGTGTACTGGCCGATCTCTGGCGGTGCAGTGTGCCGCAGCGCGATGGCGCAGCATCCAGGTCCGGCGACCGAGGCAACGCGGCCCGTGCACGCCTGCATTGCGATGCGCCCGCAAAAAAATCTCTAAAGTTTCACCTGGTGCCGCCGATACCCATCACCTAGCTGGGTCCCGCTGCGTCGCGGGACGACATGGATTTTTCTTTCCCTGCCCTGCGCAGGATGGTCATGGAGCGACATCACTTTTCTGCAGCGCCCGTTTTCCTGCTCTCGCCGATGGCCCGGATCGCGTGGTCCGCACGCACCGCGCATGCCTGTCGCATGCAGCGACGCTGGGCAAGGACGGAGCCGCCGGCGATTGGTTTTTTCGTAGCTGTATCAACAAGGGGTAATCGATGAAGGACAGTGTGATCAAGGGGACCATGGGGTTGGCGCTTGCGTTGGGCCTGGCGGCTTGCGCGACCGAAACCCACCAGAGCGTCAGGCCGCAGACAGTGGCAGCGGCGAGCGTTCCCTATGCCGGCGCGCGGGCGCCGATCGCGGTGGGCAAGTTCGACAACCGCTCGTCCTTCATGCGCGGCCTGTTTTCCGACGGCGCCGATCGTCTGGGCAGCCAGGCCAAGACCATCCTGATCACCCATCTGCAGCAGACCAATCGTTTCCGTGTGCTGGATCGCGACAACATGGGCGAGATCAAGCAGGAAGCGCAGATCAAGGGACAGTCGCAGCAACTCAAGGGCGCCGATTACGTGGTGACGGGCGATGTGACCGAGTTCGGCCGCAAGGAGACCGGCGATACGCAGCTGTTCGGCATTCTCGGCCGCGGCAAGCAGCAGCAGGCCTATGCCAAGGTCAGCCTGAACGTGGTCGATAGCGCGACGTCCGAAGTGGTGTATTCGGTGCAGGGCGGCGGCGAGTACACCTTGTCCAACCGCGAGGTGGTCGGTTTCGGCGGGACCTCCAGCTACGACTCCACGCTCAACGGCAAAGTCCTGGATCTGGCGATCCGCGAGGCTGTCAACAATCTCACCGCCGCGATCGACTCCGGCGCCTGGAAGCCGGTCAAGTGAGCCGCAACGGACCCTCGCACATGAACACCCTCAATGTCCGTACGCGGATCTGGCTCGGCGCCTGCGCGATGCTCGCGCTGGTCGGCTGCGCCCATCAGAGCGCCTCGCTCTACCAGTGGGGCAGCTACCAGGACCAGGTCTACAGCCACTTCAAGGGCGGCAGCCCGGAACAGCAGATCCAGGCGCTGGAAAAGGACCTGCAGGTGATGCAGGCCGCCAACCGCAGGCCGCCGCCGGGACTGCAGGCGCATCTGGGCATGCTGTACGCCGAAACCGGCAACGGTGCCAAAGCGCAGCAGGAGCTCCTCGCCGAGAAGGCGCAGTACCCCGAGTCCGGCACATACATCGATCTGTTGTTGAAGAACGCCAGCAACGCGAGGAGCGCGCAATGAAAAACGTCGCAAGAATGGCCTGCGTGGCCGTGCTCGGTCTGCTGCTGAGCGCCTGCGCGACGCAGCCGATGTCGCGCGATTACAGCGCGTACAAGGCCAGCAAGCCGCGGTCGATCCTGGTCCTGCCGCCGGTCAGTCATGCCCCGGACATCAACGCCAGCCTGAGCGTGCTGTCGGTGACCACGTTGCCGCTGGCCGAAGCGGGCTACTACGTGATGCCGGTGGCGCCGGTCTACGAGACCTTCAAGCAGAACGGCATCACGGTGGCTGACGAGGCGCAGGCGGTCGCGCCGGAGAAGCTGCGCGAGATCTTCGGAGCCGACGCGGCCCTGTACATCACCGTGGAAAAATACGGTGCCGTGTATCAGATCATCAACAGCGTGGTGGTGGTTTCAGCCAACGCCAAGCTGGTGGATCTGCGTACCGGGACGGTGCTGTGGCAGGGCCAGGCGCAGGCGTCGAGCGGCGAAAACCAGAGCAACGCCGGGGGCGGCCTGGTCGGGATGTTGGTGACGGCTGCGATCAATCAGGTCGTCAACCAGGTCACCGACCAAGGGCATCAGATGGGGAACGTGGCCAGCCAGCGTCTGCTGTCCGCCGGCCATCCTGGCGGCTTGTTGTACGGGCCCTACAACCCGAAGTACGGCACCGACTGACCCGGCGCCATGCCCCGTCTCCGTCAGGCGTGGCGGAGACGGGCACTGCCGCACCTCACACGTCGCCGCCGTCCGCCCAGCCTTCGCCGCTGCCGGCATGGAACACGCGGTCCTGCGCCTGCACCTGGCCGGCTGGCAGATGCGCCTGGTCGGCCAGTGCCGCATAGATCGGGGTGAAGTCCGGCGAGGTCGCCTGCATCAGCTGTTCGAAGCTGTCGATGACGAAGTAGGTCTTCTGGTAGGTGTCGATGCGGTAGCGTGTGCGCATGATCCGCTGCAGGTCGAAGCCGATGCGGTTGGGCGCGTCCGATTCCAGCGAGTACAGCGATTCGCCTTTGGAGGACACGATGCCGGCGCCGTAGATGCGCAGGCCGTCGGCCGTGTCGATCAGGCCGAACTCCACCGTGTACCAGTACAGCCGGGTCAGGTTCTGCAGCGCGTCCGGGCCGATGGCGTGCGCCTTCACCCCGCCTCGGCCGTAGGCCTGAATGTAGTCGGCGAACAACGGGTTCATCAGCAACGGCACGTGGCCGAACAGGTCGTGGAACAGGTCCGGCTCGGCGATGTAGTCGATCTGCTCGGGACGGCGGATCCACCAGGTCACCGGGAAGCGGCGGTTGGCCAGGTGGTCGAAGAAGTCCAGTTCCGGCAGCAGCCCTTCGACGCCGACCAGGGTCCAGCCGGTGGTCGCCTGCAGCACCGCGTTGAGGTCGTCGAAGCGCGGTATCGCGTGCGGGGTCATGCCCATCGCGTCCTGCGCCTGCAGGAATTCGTCGCAGGCGCGGCCGACCAGCAACTCGCGCTGGCGCGTGTACAGCGTGCCCCAGGTGGCGTGGTCGTCGGCGCTGTAGCTGTCCCATGGCTGAGTCACCACGGACGTGGTGTAGACCGGCACGTAGCCCTTGTCGGTCTGCTGGTGTTCGACGCGGCGCGGTGCGGTGTCCATGGTCGACGCTCCGGAAAAGGAATAGCCACGATGGTAGGCGCGCCGCCGCGCAATGGGCTTGCGAAGTTGCGCGGATTGGCGCGCTGCGCGCAAGATTGTTGCGTAAACGCCATGTTGCAGAGCAATAAATGACCGGATCGCCGACCTTCGACCGCACCGACCTGCGCCTGCTTGCCCTGCTGCAGCGGGAAGGCCGCGCCAGCAATGCCGAACTGGCCGCGCAGGTGAACCTGTCGCCCTCGGCCTGCCTGCGCCGGGTCCAGCGGCTGGAGGCCGAGGGCGTGGTCGCCGGTTACGCCGCGCGGTTGGTGCCGGCGGCGATCGGCCTGGGCCTGCAGGCCTTCGTCCGCGTGCAGTTGGAAAAGCACGGGCAGAGCGGCATCGCCCATTTCGCCGACAGCGTGCAGGGCTGGGACGAGGTCGTCGCCTGCCATGCGCTGACCGGCGACATGGACTACCTGCTGCACGTCTACGTCCGCGATCTGGCGCACTTCTCCGCGTTCCTGCTGGACAAGTTGCTCAATGCCGCCGGCGTCGCCGACGTCAATTCCAGCTTCGTGCTGCGCACGGTCAAGGACTTCGCCGGCCTGCCGTTGCCGCGCGGCTAGCGGGAGCGCGGCGGATGTGTCGCCACGTGTCGGCGCATGGCCGCCCTTGTTAAGTTGTTGCTAACGATTTACATTTGCGTTCTGCGACGGCCATCCACGGCCACAGCCTCTCCGCCAGCCCTGCCGGGCCAGCCACGCCGGTCTCCGCCGTGGAGTGCGGCTGCGCCTGTCCTTTTCCTGCCACCCGCGGCGCGACCGTGTTGTCCCGCGCCCAACCTTCGCGAGATCGATCCATGCTTTCCTCCGCTCCACGCCGCCTGCTGTCCCTCGCCGTGCTGTCCGTGCTCTCCGCCGCCTCGGCACCGCTGCTTGCCGCCGAAGCCGCGGCCGTCGACGCGGCCGACGTGCAGCCGACCACGCTGGACAAGGTGGAGGTCAGCGGCAGCCCGTCGCGTGCGCAGCCGTCCACCACCACCCGCCTGCCGCTGACGCTGCAGGAGACGCCGCAATCGGTGAGCGTGCTGGGCCAGCAGCGGCTGGAAGAGGAATCGCTGTTCAGCATCAACGACGTCATGCGCAACGTCACCGGCGTCAACGTGTCCTTCTACGACACCCAGCGCCCGCTGTACTTCGCGCGCGGCTTCCAGATCACCGACTTCCAGGTCGACGGCCTGCCCACCTACAGCGGTTCCACCAACCAGGAATACGACATGGTCTTCTACGACCGCGTCGAGGTGATCCGCGGCGCCAACGGCCTGCTCAGCGGCGCCGGCATTCCCTCGGCCACGGTCAACCTGCTGCGCAAGCGCCCCGGCAAGACCTTCGATGCGTCGTTCGCGGCCTCGCTCGGCACCTGGGATTTCCGCCGCACCCAGGCCGACGTCACCGCGCCGTTGAGCGCCGACGGCCGCTTCCGCAGCCGCTTCGTCGCCGCCTGGCAGGACCGCGGCTACTACTACGACCACTACACCGAGCAGAAGATGTCGGGCATGGCGGTGCTGGAAGGCGACCTGACCGACAGCACCACGGTCACCGTCGGCTACCAGCGCCAGGACAACGATCCGGTCGGCTCGACCTGGGGCACGGTGCCGTACTTCTTCGCCGACGGCAGCTTCGCCGACCTGCCGACCTCCACCAACCTGGCGCCGAAGTGGGCGCGCTGGCAGCGCAACACCCGCACCGCCTTCGCCAACCTGGAACAGCGCTTCGGCGACAACTGGTTGCTGAAGGTCAACCTGGCGCGCACCGAGGGCGAGGTCGAGAATCTGCGCGTCTACGGCAGCGGCTATCCCAAGCGCGACGGCAGCGGCATCTACCTGCGTGCCGCCGCCGGGCAGGCCACCGACACCCGCGACGGCCTGGACGTGTACCTGTCCGGCAGCTTCCCGTTGTTCGGCCGCGACCATGACCTGGTGATCGGCGGCAGCTGGCAGGACCTGCAGTCGAACACGCCGACCATGGCGCTGCGCTATCCGGGCGACTGGACCACCTGCGGCCGCGAGCGCTGCTACTACATCCCCAACGTCTACGACTGGCACGGCGACGTGGGCCAGATCACCGCCACCCGCACCGGCGCACGGCGCGAAGCGCGCACCACCCAGCGCGGCGTGTACGCCTCAACCCGGCTGCGCCTGGCCGAGCCGCTGTCGCTGATCGCCGGCGCGCGCCTGAGCTCGTGGCAGACCGGCACCCAGGCCTTCGCCGCCGACGGCAGCTACACCGGCACCAGCGGACGCTACCGGGTCAGCGACGAGGTCACGCCCTACGTCGGCCTGGTCTACGACCTCACCCCGGCCATCTCCACCTACGCCAGCTACACCGAGATCTTCAATCCGCAGAACTACAAGGACAAGGACAACAACCTGCTCGCGCCGGTGCAGGGCTCCAACCTGGAAGCGGGCATCAAGGCGCAGCTGGCCGATGGCCGCGCGCTGCTCAGCGCCGCGGTGTTCGAGGCCAAGCAGGACAACTACGCGGTGCGCGACATGACCCAGCCCGAGGCCTCGCTGCCCGACGGCAGCTCGGCCTACATCGGCGTCGACGGCACCAAGAGCCGCGGCTGGGAAGTGGAATACAACGGCGAACTGCGCCCGGGCTGGACGCTCAATGCCGGCTACACCCGCGCCAAGGTCACCCGCGCACCGACCGACGCGATCTACGCCAACCTGCCGGAGGACTACCTGCAGCTGTCCACCCAGGTGCGCCTGCCCGGCGCCTGGCAGCGCCTGAGCCTGGGCGGCGGCGTGAGCTGGCAGAGCGCGGTGCGCGGCTACAACATCCAGCGCCCGGTCGGCGACGGCAGCGCCGCCACGCGCCCGGTCACCGTGGTGCAGGATCCGTACGCACTGGTGCATTTCAACGCCAACTACCAGCTCAGCACGCAATGGACCGCGACCATGGCAGTGACCAACGCGCTGAACAAGAAGTACTGGGCCAACCTGGACTACCAGAACTACGGCGAGCCGCGCTTCGTCAGCTTCACGTTGCGCTGGCGGTACTGAGCGAAGGCGCATGGCGGGCAAGGACGCCCGTCGCGCAGCCTGACATGGCTGCGGCGGGTGGCCGCTGTGGCGATGCGTGCCGATGGCCGGCACCGCGCGTCTATACTGCCGCCGCCATCATCGGAGGATGCAGATGCGACCCGCTACGCGCCTGGCCCAGTGCTTGTTGCTTGCCGGCATCCTGCCCCTGGCAGGGTCCGCCCAGTCCGGCTCTGCCGACACGCCGGCGTCCACCTCCACCAATGCCCAGGGCTGCGTGCGAAAGCGCCAGCTCGGCCCACAGGATCCGTTCAAGACGCCGCCGCCACTGATGGAGGCATGCCTGGGTCCGTACAAGCTACGCATTCCGGCCAACTACTTCGGCGACCAGATGGGGCCGAACTTCGACGACAGTTTCGGCCTGTACCTGGAGTACCCGTCGCTGCAGCCGTTCGCACCGGGCGAACGCACGCATCTGCGCCTGGATGTGTCCACGCGGACGGTCGATATCGGATACCACTATCTGGATAGTGTGGATGTCCATGAGGCGCTACGCAGGCGCTATACCGGCTATTCCGCGGGCAAGGATAATCCGGCAGAGCATCTGGAGAGCCGTCTCAGGCAAGGCACGATGTATGGGCTGACGCCCTACTATGCGGATCTTCCGAAAGTGTTCGCCTACTACAAGGCAAAGGGATACCGGGCATCCGCGCCCGTGTTCAATGCGGAGGAACACGACGATTGGTACGTCGAACGGGATCCGAATGGCGAAATCCGTACCTTCATCAAATGCACTTCGCACGTGGTCGCCGAAACCGGGGTGGAGTATCGGGACGGAAAGCTGGTGCGTAGCAAGGACGCCGAACTTCCAGAGTGCCATCATATCTTCGCGCTTCCCGAGATCAGGACACTCGTGGAGGTGCGCTACGTGCGTGCTGCATTGCCGGACTGGAAGCGAATCGAGGGTGCGGCCCGCAGCTACCTAGAGAAGTTCATGGTGAGAAAGGATGGGGCGCAGGACAGGTAGTTCTGTAGGCGGACGACAAAGGAGCTCTGGAAATGAGTGGTCTGGACAAGCGCGATATCGAAGTTCTTGGTTACTACGCCGAGCAGGGAAATCGAGAACTTTATTGGAACTACCTCGCAAACAAACAAGGTAACGATGGCTATGGGTTGCTCGCGCTCGGCGTAGTCCGCAACGATAATGCGCCAGGCGCCACCGCAAACGCGTTCGCCGAAAGCCAGGCACGCAGCGACAGTGTCGCGATGAGCGAGCGGCAGTGGAACGAATTCGGCATTGATTTGATGAAGAGCGACTTCGAGAGCCGGCGAGGCTACTTCGACAATGACCAGCCCGCGCAGGCACTGAATCTTCCAGTCAAGGACGTCGAAGCCGTCCACGACGCTACCTTCCAGAAGCATCACATCAATCCCAATGGCTGGACGCCGCGCGAACTGCTCGACGCCGCGCGCCGCCATGGCGGTGAGCCGGAGGCGGAGAAGGTCTGGTCGATGATGCTCGACAACTCCGCGCTTGGCCTGAGCCGCGCCGGCTTCACCATGAACGACGTGCGCAAGTACGACGACGCGCAGCTGGATGCGATGTCCTACATCGGGCGCATGACCGCTGCGCGGGCGCTCGCGCACGAAGCGCGGCCGATCACCGATCCGGAGCGGATCGGTGCGCGGAGCTCCTACTACGAGCGCGATGCGCGGACCGGCGCATGGACCAACTGGATCGATGGCGGCGAGCAGACCATCGCCCATCCGGTGCGCGACCCGCAGCAGATCCGGGAACTCGACGAGACCCGCGCGCTGCGCCTGGAGCGCCAGCAGTTACGCGAGCAGTTCCACCCCGAGGATCCGTATCGCCACCAGCCGATCCTGCGCAGCCCGCAGACGCTGGCCGACGCCGATCCGGTGCAGGCCGGTCCGTCGACCGCCCAAGCTGCCAGCGCGGCCAATCCCACGCAGCCTGGCCATCCGCGCCATGCGCTCTATCAGCAGTGCGCAGCCGGCACGCAAGAACTGGATCGGCAGTTGGGTCGCAGCCCCGATGCGGACAGCGCCTGCATGGCGGCCAGCGTCACCGACCTGGCCGCACGCAACGGTCTGCAGCGGGTGGATCACGTGCTGTTGAGCGAGCACGGGCGCACGACGCAGCCGGGCGAGTTGGTGTTCGTCGTGCAGGGCGATCCGAAGGATCCGGCACACGTACGCGCCCACATGTCCACGGAAGAGGCGATCCGTACGCCGGTCGCGCAGTCCTTCGAGCGGCTTGCCGCGTTCGATCGGCAGCAGGCGTTGGTCCAGGCGCAGCAGGTCGCCCTGCAGCAGGATGTCCACCAGCAGGACGCGCAGCGGCAGAGTGCGACGGTGTCGCGGATCTGAGCGAAGCGAAGCCTGTGGCGCTGCGATCAGGTCCGCAGCGCGTATGGCTGAGGTACCTGCGGCCTCGGCACGAGCCCCAGGTTGGATGAGCCGGCGAGGGGCGTTCGTTTAGAGGCCCCTGGCGCCCGTACCCTCACCCCCCGGCCCCTCTCCCGCGGGGAGAGGGGAGCGAAGCGTCAGTCCTTCGGCTTGCAGGGATCCTCGCGGCGCAGCAGGCGGCCCAGGCGCGAGGGCGGTTCGCACGGTGGCGGCGCCGGTTGCGCGGCCTTTGCCGCCGCCGCCGCGGCGTCGCTGCGCTGCTGCTGCAGTTGCGCCAGCCTGGCCTTGATCTGCGGCATCGCCGCCAGCGCCGCCTTCTCGCCTTCCAGGATCGCGGCGTTGCGCTGGGCGAAGTCGGCGGCGCCGATGTCGTTGACCTTGGGCCGGATCACGATGTCGGCGCGGCCCAGTTCCTGCTGGCCGAGGCGCTGGCCCATGATCGCGATCGATTGGTTGACGGTGCCGAGCATGCTGCCCGGGTTCTTGCCGCTGGCCTTGCTGGAGATGTCCACGGCGACGACGAAGTCGGCGCCGAGCTGGCGTGCGGCGTCCACCGGCACCGGGCTGACCACGCCGCCGTCCACGTAATGGAACTTGCCGATGGCGACGGGTTCGAACACGCCAGGAATGCTGCTGGACGCGCGCACCGCCTGGCCGGCGTTGCCGCGCACGAACACGGTGCGCTCGCCGTCTTCCAGCCGGGTGGCGACCGCGGCGAACGGCTTGGCCAGCTTCTCGATCGGCTTGCCCTTGAGCTGGGCGTTGACGTAGTCCTGCAGCGCCTGGCCCTGCACCAGGCCACCGGAGAACAGGCGCATGTCGCGGATGCTGCTTTCGTCCAGCGCCACCGCCGCCTGCTGCATCTGGAACGCGTCCATGCCGCTGGCGTACAGCGCACCGACCACGCTGCCGGCGCTGGTGCCGGACACCACCGTCGGCTCCAGGCCGTTGGCCTGCAGCATCTTGATCACGCCGATGTGAGCGAAGCCCTTGGCCGCACCGCCGCCCAGGGCGATGCCGATGCGCAGCGGCCTGGCCGCCGGCGCGGGCGCCGATGCAGGCCCGGTCACCACCGGGGCCGGCGGCGCCGGCTTGGGCTCGCCGCCGCAGGCGGCAAGCAGGCCGAACAGGGACAGGGACAGCAGCAGGCGCGGGGAACGGAACACGGTCATGGAAGCGTCGCGGAAAGGAGGAAGGAGCCGGCGCGAGCATAGCGGCATCCTCCTGCACCGCCCACGACTGGAGGTCATGCCACCGGTGTTTCTCGCGCTTCAGCGGAGGTGAGGGTGCCTGTGCTCCTGATGCTGCGAGGCGCTTCGCGCCCGTACCCTCACCCAACCCCTCTCCGGGGGGGAGAGGGGCTGAAGCTCGGCGGCTCAGAAGTTGTTGTCGCCGTCCAGGATGCGGCCGAAGCCGCCCAGCACCGAGCCTTCGCCGCGGTTCTGCCCGCCGCCCTGCGGTGCGGCGGCGAGCATGCGTCCGGCCAGGCGCGAGAATGGCAGCGACTGCAGCCAGACCTTGCCGGGGCCGGTAAGGGTGGCCAGGAACATGCCTTCGCCGCCGAAGAACATGCTCTTGATGCCGCTGACCGGGCGCACGTCCATGTCCACCGAGGCGTGGAACGCGACCACGCAGCCGGTGTCCACGTCCAGGCGTTCGCCGGCGGCCAGTTCGCGCTCGACCACGCAGCCGCCGGCGTGCACGAACACCCAGCCGTCGCCCTCAAGCTTCTGCATGATGAAGCCTTCGCCGCCGAACAGGCCGGTCATGATCTTGCGCTGGAAGTGGATGCCCAGCGACACCCCGCGCGCGCCGGCCAGGAAGCTGTCCTTCTGGCAGATCAGGCGGCCGCCGTGCTGGTCCAGCTTCATCGCCAGCACCGTGCCGAGGTAGGGCGCGGCGAAGGCGACCTTGGCCTTGCCATGGCCCTGGTGGGTGAACACGGTGGTGAACAGGCTCTCGCCGGTGACTAGGCGCTTGCCGGCCGACAGCAGCTTGCCCATCAGCCCACCCTGGTCGGCGCCGGAGCCGTCGCCGAACACGGTGTCCATCCGCACCGCCGCGTCCTTGAACATCAGCGCGCCGGCTTCGGCCACCGCGCTCTCGCCCGGGTCCAGCTCGATCTCCACGAACTGCATCTCGTGGCCGACGATGCGGTAGTCGATCTGGTCGGCGCGGCTGGCGGTGGTGGGCAGCGGCGGCGGGCCCGGCGGCAGGAAGGACGCGCCGCCCTGCAGGGCGGGAATCTGCGCCACCGGCAGCCAGCCGTTCTGGCCCTGGCTCCAGGCCAGCGCCGTGGGATTGTTGCGGGCGAAGACGACCGCGTCGGCATCGTCGAACGGGCCGGAGCGGGTCTGTTCGCTGCCGGTCAGGAAATACCACTGGGTCATCGGTGCAGGTCCTTGGCGGGAAGTCGCGCGAGTCTAGCCTGCCGTCCCGGACCGTTCGCATCTGCCCAAAGACAGGGGGCTGTGCAGGCGGTCCGCACGCCGTGCCTACAGCGCGCTGGCCGGGCGCACCTGCAGGACCCCGGCTTCCGCGGCGCAGTCGCTGGCCGGCACCCGCCCGGCGGCGCGCGCGGCGATGATCTCGCCGCGGGCCGCGGCCAGGTCGGCGCGGAAGGCCGGGTCGTCGTGCAACCGCGCCACCGTGGCCGCGCCAATGAAGCGGCCGGCGAGCACGTCGCTCTGCCAGTGCACGTTGCACACCAGCCGGCTCTCGCCGTAGTTGCGGCCGCGTGCGATCAGCGCGGTTGCGCGTTCCGGCGCGATCTCGCTCAGGGTCAGCGCCCAGGCCCAGCCGATGGCGCTGTGTCCGGACGGATAGGAACCGCTCTGGCGCAGGTCGTCCAGGTCGTCCGGCGTGCAGACCGCCTGCTGGTTGCGCAGGAACGGCCGCGCGCGCTGGTACTGGCGCTTGGCGGCCTTGGTGGCGGCGCTGGCATCGATGCGGCTGCGCTCCAGCAGGGTGTACAGGTGCGGGGTGTGCTGTGCGTCGATCGCCACGCCCAGCGCGCAGGCGAACTGGCTGGCGCCATTGGGAAAGCTCAGATCGGCATCGCGCGCGGCCTGCTGCCAGCGCGCGCTGCCGCGCAGGGCCAGTGCCTCGCGACTGACCCCCAGGTCCAGCGCCTCGCCGGGCGACCCGGCCGCCGGTGGCGCCGGCAGCAGCTGCAGGCTGTCCGGCACCGCCGCGGCCGGCAGATAACCCACCGCCTTGGTGGAGGCCGGCGCCGGCGCACGCAGCGCGGGGCCGCTGCAGGCGGCCAGGGCGAGCGCCAGCACGGCGGCGGCGGAGCGAAAACGACAGGCGGGCGACACGGACATGCGAACTCGGACAGCGACGGCGGACCGGTCAGTGTACGGCGTGGCGCAGGGACAGGTCGCCCGAGGCGGCATGCCGCGGCGTGCGATTGCGCGTAGGAGCGGCTTCAGCCGCGACCGGCCTTCCCGGTAACGCCTGTCGCGGCTGAAGCCGCTCCTACGGATGCAGATTGGCGCATTCTGGAAGCACCCTTCCCGCCTCAGCCCCCGTCACGCTCCTCGCGCGGCGGAAAGCGCAGCACCACCCCGCGCGGCACCGACGGCGGCTGCCACAGCACCGGCACCTGGGCCGGCGGCGGCGGTTCCAGTTCGTCGTCGGCGACGAGGAGGTCGTCGGTGTCTTCCTCGTCCTCCCAGCTGTAGCGCTTGCGCGGCGGCAAAGGATCGCGGTGGCGCAGCAGCAGCGCCGCGACCACCCCGCCCACGGCGCCGCCCAGGTGCGACTGCCAGGACACCCCGTCCTCGTGCGGCAGCACCGTCACCAGCATGCCGCCGTAGAACAGGAAGGCGATCATGCTGGCGGCGATCGCCGCGCGGTCGCGTCGCAACAGCGCCAGCACGAACACCAGGAACAGCAGGCCGTGGGCCACGCCGCTGGCGCCCAGGTGATGGCTGCCGGGATCGCCGAGCCACCAGGCGCCCAGGCCCGAGCCCAGCCACAGCAAGGGCAGACCGGCCAGGGTGGCGCGCGGGTACACGCTGCCGGCCAGGGTACCCAGGATCAGCAGGGCGCCGGCGTTGGCCCCCAGATGCTCAAGCGAGCCGTGCAGCAGCGGTGCGGTGAGTACGCCGAGCAGGCCGGCGGCCGTGTGCGGCGCGACCGCCCAGGGCCGCCAGTCGAACAAGCCCTGGCTGGCGAACACCGCCACCAGCACCGCCACGAAGGCCAGGCTGACATTGAACGCGCGCAGGATCCGCGCGCGGTCGAAGCGGCCCTGCGCCTCGTGCTCGGGCGGGGGCGAAGGGAGCGAAGAGGTGTCCATGTTCCCTGGATGGCGGCGCCCTGCGTCCAAGGCAAGGCGCCGCCGATGGGAGGGACTGGCCGCGGCCGCGGGACAATCCGCGGCCGCGGTGCCAGCGCCGGGTCAGTGCGCCGGCTTGGCCGGGCGCAGCAGGCTCAGCACCACGGTGGCGCCGATCACCACCGCCACCGCCAGCAGCGACACCAGCACCGGGATCTTGTACAGGTCGATGATCAGCATCTTGGTGCCGATGAAGACCAGCACGATCGCCAGGCCGTAGGGCAGCAGGTGGAAGCGGTCGGCCATGCCCGCCAGCAGGAAGAACATCGCGCGCAGGCCCAGCACCGCGAACACGTTGGAGGTCAGCACGATGAACGGGTCGGTGGTGATCGCGAAGATCGCCGGGATGCTGTCCACCGCGAAGATCACGTCGGTGATCGCGATCAGCATCAGCACCGCGAACAGCGGGGTGAACCAGCGCTTGCCTTCCTGGGTCACGCTCAGCGCGTTGCCGTGGTACTGCGGGGTCAGGCGCAGGTGCTTGCGCATGAAGCGCAGCACCGGGTTGGCCTCCAGGTCGGGCTCCTTGCCCGCCGAGAACCACATCTTGATGCCGGTCAGCAGCAGGAACGCGCCGAACACGTACAGCAGCCAGTGGAACTTGGTCAGCAGCACCGAGCCGGCGAAGATCATCACCGCGCGCAGCACGATCGCGCCGAGCACGCCGATCACCAGCACGCGCTGGCGCTGCTCCTCCGGCACCGCGAAGTAGCTCATGATCATCAGGAACACGAAGATGTTGTCGACCGCCAGCGACTTCTCGACCAGGTAGCCGGTCAGGAACTCAAGGCCCAGGCGGTTGCCGGTGGCCACGTCGATGGTCTCGCGCAGGTACCACCACAGGCCCGCGTTGAACGCCAGCGCCAGCGCGATCCAGCCGATGCTCCACCACAGCGCTTCCTTGAAGGTGACCTTGTGCGGACCGCCGTGGCGCATCAGCACCAGGTCCGCCAGCAGCGCCACGACCACCACGATCGCGAAACCGCCCCACAACCACACGTTGCCTATCGTTTCCATTGGGAATTTTCCGTCAGTGAACAGGGAACCTCGGGGCCGCGGTGGCGGAGGCGTTCCGGACGGAGACGACGGATGTCGTCCAGAGGGTGCCTTCGCCACTGCGGCGAAGGTCTCGCTCGCAACCGGCGAACCGGTTGCCGTTGCACCGGAGCCCGCGGGCTCGAATTGACGGCGACAACGTCGGGAGCTACTCCCCTTCTGCGCGCATTCTTGCCGTTGCCGGCGGTGCCGTCAATCGGGGCGGCTACAATGGCATTCATGAATAGTCCCCTGCCCGTTGTCCGCCTCAAGAACGCCTGGCGCTCCAGCCATCCTTGGATCTTCCAGAAACTGGTCGAAAAACCTGCCGCCAAGCCCAAGCCGGGCGCGCTGGTGGACGTGGTCGGGGTGGACGGCGCGTGGGTCGGCCGCGGCTTCTACAACGGCCACTCGCGCATCGCCGTGCGCATCCTCGAGACCCACCCCGACATCGCGGTCGACGAATCGTGGTTCGCGCGCAAGATCGCCGAGGCGGTGTCGCTGCGCCGTGACGTGCTCAAGCTCGACGCGGTCAGCGATGCCTGGCGCGTGGTGCATGCCGAGGGCGACGGCCTGTCCGGCCTGGTGGTGGACCGCTACGGCGACCTGCTGGTGGTGGAGTTCTTCAGCGCCGGCATGTTCCGCCACCGCGAGTGGATCTACGCCGCGCTGCGCGCGCAGTTCCCCGGCGCGCGCTTCTACAGCTTCGCCGAGGAGCACGTGCAGAAGCAGGAGAGCTTCGACTACCGGCCGGTGTCCAGCAGCGGCGAGCGCCCGGAGCCGGCGATCATCAGCGAATACGGCGTGCGCTTCCGCGCCGACCCGGCCGGCGCGCACAAGACCGGCTTCTTCGCTGACCAGCGCGAGAACCGGCAGTGGCTGAGCCAGCAGGTGGAGGGCAAGCGCGTGCTCGACCTGTGCTGCAACACCGGCGGCTTCGCGGTGTACGCCAAGGTCCGCGGCGCCACCGAGGTGGTCGGCGTGGACATCGACGAGGACGTGATCGAGATCGCCAAGGGCAACGCCCGCCTCAACGACGTGCGGCCCAAGTTCGTGCAGGCCGACATCTTCCCGTACCTGCGCGATGCCGCCGCCCGCGGTGACCAGTACGACGTGGTGATCCTGGACCCGGCCAAGATGACCCGCGACCGCGACCAGGTGATCCCGGCGCTGAAGAAGTACCTGGACATGAACAAGCTGGCGCTGGGCGTGGTCGCCCCGGGCGGGCTGTTCGCCACCTTCTCCTGCACTGGCCTGGTCGCCGAGCACGAGTTCCTGGACATGCTGCGCCGCGCCGCCTATTTCTCCGGCCGCACCATCCAGATCCTGAAGGTGGCCGGCGCCGGCGCCGACCACCCGTTCATGGCCCACGTGCAGGAATCGCGCTACCTCAAGGCGGTGTTCTGCCGCGTGCTGGACTAGCGCGCCACGCATGCGCAAGGCCGAGCGGCTGTTCCAGCTGGTCAACCTGATCCGGGTGCGCCAGCCGGTGACGGCCGCCGTGCTCGCCGCCGAGCTGGGCCTGTCGGTGCGCAGCATCTACCGCTACCTCGACGATCTCTCGCTCGGCGGCATCCCGCTCTACGGCGAGGCCGGCATCGGCTATCGCCTGGATCCGGCCTTCGAACTGCCGCCGCTGGCGCTGTCGCGCGAGGAGGTCGAGGCCTTGCACCTGGCGGTGGAGATGCTCGCCTGCAGCGGCGGCGGTCATCTGCAGCCGGCCGCGCGCGCCTTGTTGCACAAGCTGCAGGCCGCCATGCCCGCGCCGGCGCCCACGCCGCGGGTGGCGAGGGCCTTGCGAGCCGTGCCGGTGGCCTTGCCGTGCTGGCAGGCGCTGCACGCCGCCACCGCGCAGCGCCGGAGCGTGCGCCTGCGCTATCGCAGCCTGCAGGGCGAGACCAGCGAGCGCGCGGTGCTGCCGCTGGGGCTGTTCCATTGGGGACAGCACTGGACGCTGGGCAGTTGGTGCGGCCTGCGCGCCGCGTATCGCGATTTCCGCCTGGATCGGATCGAGGCGGTGCAGTCCTGCGCGGCACCGTTGCCGGTCCCGGCACACGTGGCGCTGGACGCGTATCTCCAGCACCAACGCGCGCCCTGGGCGCAGCGCGGGCACTGACACCCCGGTGTCAGCAGGGCCTCCGCAGACTGCCGGCTCCTTCACTCCGGAATGCCCGCATGTCCAACCCCCACTGCGTCCTCGAACTGGCCGTGTTCACCGTCAAGCCCGCTGCGCGCGAGCGCATGCCGGCGCTGCGCCAGCAGCTGCGCGCGGTGCTCGCCGATTTTCCCGGCCTGCTCGATTACCGTGCGTATGCGCCGCTGGACGGCGACGACCAGTTCGTCGACATCGCCTATTGGCGCGACCTGGCCAGCGCGCAGGCGGCTGCCGAGGCCTTCGCCAACGGCGATGCCCGCTTCGCGCCCTATGCCGCGGCCATCGCCGAACTGCAGGTGATGCGGCACCTGGCGCCAGCCTGAGCGTGCGGAGTGCGCCATCATGCCGGCCGCGACTAAGATCGGCCGATGGTTCTCTCGAACGCGCGCATGAAGCGACCCGCCTCGCCCGGTGCGAGGGTGTGGTCGGTCGCCGCACTCGCTGCATGAAGATCGTCATCGCCCCGGACGCGTTCAAGGAAAGCCTGTCCGCGGCGGAGGCGGCCGCGCAGATCGCGGCCGGCTTCCGCAGCGTGTTCCCGGAGGCGCAGTACGTGCTGCTGCCGTTCGCCGACGGCGGCGAGGGCACGGTGGACGCCCTGGTCGCCGCTGGCGGTGGGCGCCGGGTCGCCTGCACCGTGACCGGGCCACTGGGCGCGCCTGTCGCCGCGCAGTTCGGCCTGAGCGAGGACGGCGGCACCGCCCTGATCGAGATGGCCGCGGCCAGCGGGCTGATGCTGGTGCCGCCGCAACAGCGCGATCCACGCCTGACCGGCACCCGCGGGGTCGGCGACCTGATCCTGGCCGCGCTGGATGCCGGCGCGCGCCGCGTGCTGATCGGCATCGGCGGCAGCGCCAGCAACGACGGCGGCGCCGGCATGGTGCAGGCGCTGGGCGTGCGCCTGCTGGACGCGCATGGCCGGGACCTGGTCGCCGGTGGCGCCGCGCTGGGCGCGCTGGCGCGCATCGAGGTGGACGGGCTGGACCCGCGGCTGCGCGACTGTGTCATCGAGGTCGCCTGCGATGTCGACAACCCGCTGACCGGGCCGAGCGGGGCCTCGGCGGTGTTCGGGCCGCAGAAGGGCGCTACGCCGGCGATGGTCGCCCAGCTCGACGCCGGGTTGCAGCACTACGCCGAGGCGATCGAACGCACCTTGGGCGTGGCCGTGGCGCAGCTGCCCGGGGCTGGCGCGGGCGGCGGCATCGGCGCGGCCCTGGTCGCGTTCCTCGGCGCGCGGCTGCGGCCCGGCGTGGAGATCGTCGCGCAGGTGCTGGAGCTGGAGGCGCATCTGGCTGGCGCCGACCTGCTGGTCACCGGCGAGGGCCGCCTGGACGGGCAGAGCGCGCAGGGCAAGGTGCCGGTCGGCCTCGCCCGCATCGCCCGGCGCCACGGCGTGGCGGTGCTGGCCATCGCCGGCGGCCTGGGCGAGGGCGCGGCGGAGCTGCAGGCGCAGGGCATCGACGCGCTGTTCGGCGCGGTGCAGCGGGTGTCCACGCGCGAGGCCGCACTGGCCGACGCCGCCGACGCCCTGCGCCAGGCGGCGCGCAACGTGGCCGCAGCGATCGCGCTGGGCCAGCGCCTGGGCGTCTGCCGGGCGCAATAGCGGCCTTCGCGGTCGCCACGGCGTGGCGGCGCGCTGCAAGCCGCGGTGTTGGCAAGCCTGTGTGGAAGGGACTTCGGTCCCGATGCGATGACCCGTGGTTGCCGTAGGCCCCGCGAGGCCGCTGCCCCGCGCGTCGCGGCTGAAAGCCGCTCCCACTGGTGGGCATGTCGCCAGCGGATGCGCCACGCGCAGGCAAGCCTTGTGGGAGGGACTTCCGTCCCGACGCGATGGCCGGTGGTTACCGCGGGCCCCGGCGAGGCCGCTGCCCCGCGCGTCGCGGCTGAAGCCGCTCCCACAAGTGGGCATGTCGCCAGCGGATGCGCCACGCGCAGGCAAGCCATGTGGGAGGGACTTCAGTCCCGACGTGATGGCCGGCGGCGGTCGCAATGCGGGGAAGGAAGTCCGGCCCAAGCCAGGCGTGGCGTCGGCGCCGGGCCCGCTTTGCCAATCCCGAATCCCCACTCCCAAATCCCGGCTCCCGCACCAAATTGGTGCTCCAGCCCGCGCCCATTTGGCGCACGCCACCCCATTCAGGTAAACTGAAAACGTTTACAACACGGATGCTCCCGCCATGGAAACCCCTAATCTCCCGCAACGCGCGCCACTCAGCCCCAAGTGGCAGTTCCGCTTCGACTTCTTCGACCGCTACGGCGCCCCCTCCACGCCCGAGTACAAGGCCGCGTTCAAGGCGCTACCGTTCATGGAGCGGTTGAAGATCAACATGAACTTCTTCGCCCTGTTCTTCGGCTTCATCTACTTCTTCATCCTCGGCATGTGGCGCAAGGCGCTGGGGCTGATCGGCATCTCGCTGGTGCTGGGCATCGTCGCGGCGTTCCTGCCCGACGTGCTCGGCCGCGGCCTGGGTATCGCCTACTCGCTGCTGGTCGGTATGGCCGCCAACTACGCCTACTACCTGGACCAGCGCAAGGGCAGCGTCAGCTGGAACCCGTTCGAAGGCGTGCGTTGGTGGTAATGGCCGGGCGCAGCGGTGCGGCGCGGGTACGCCGCGCCGCCGCGCTCAGCGCCTGCGCTTCCAGAATTGCCAGGCAGGCGCCGGCTTCGGCGTGACCGCCGCGGCGGTGGCCTGCGCCGCGGCCAGTTGCCCCTGCACGCCGGTCAGCCGCTCCTGCGCATCGAACGCCAGGACGATGCGGGTGTTGCCGCGGGTCGCCACGGTCTGCGCGGATTCGCGCTGCAGCGCAAAGCCCTGGTCGGCCAGGAAGCCGTCGGTCATGGCCCGGTGGTCGAGTTCGAACTGCATCGGCAATTCGCCGAGCAGGCGCAGCACGCGGGCGTCGTCGCAAGGCGCGAAGACCGCGGCCGGCACCTCATCGAGCAGGAAGAACAGCGCGCCGCCGTCGTACGGCGCGCGGTAGTAGCAGCGCCCGCGCAGGGCGCCGGCGAGCAGGGCGACATGGTGGCCGGCATCCTCGCCCATTGCCCAGGACGGGGCGACCAGTTCTTCGATGCCCTCGTGTTCGCCGTACGCGCGCAGCGCGGCCGCGTCGGCCAGCAGCGCCGGCGGCAGGTGGCTGGCGGTGTTGGCCCAGGCCCATAGCCAACTGGCGCTGGCCTCGGCGGCGGTGCCCAGCAACTGCAGCGGAAACGACAGATCCTCGCCGAAGTGCACCCGGCCTTCGCCCAGGTCCACCTGCCAGCGACGCTCGGCCAGTACGTCGGCCAGCGCCAGCTGGCGTGCATAGGCACTGCCGATGTGCCGTGCCAACGCCGCCCGGAATGCCGGACTCATTGCGGGGTCTGCGCGCGCTGCAGCAGGCTGTTGCGGCGGCCGTACAGCAGGTAGGCGACCACGCCCAGCGCGTTCCACAGCCCGAACCAGATCTGCGTGGTATGCGGCAGGCTCCAGAACAGGTACAGGCAGCCGCCGATCGCCAGCGGCCCGACCAGCCACGCCAGCGGCGTGCGGAAGGTGCGGGTGCGGCCGGGTTCGCGGCGGCGCAGGACCAGCATGCACGCGGCCACGGCGATGAAGGCGGCCAGGGTGCCGGCATTGGCCAGTGCGGCGATCTCGTCCAGCCGCGCTACGCCGGCCAGCGCCGCCACCAGCGCCGCGGTGAACAGGGTGGTCGCCACCGGCGTGCCGGTACGCGCGTTGACCTTGGACAGCCCGCGCGGCAGCAGGCCGTCGCGCGACATCACGAAGAAGATCCGGCTCTGCCCGTACAGGAAGGCCAGCAGCACGGTGGGCAGCGCGATCACCGCGACTGCGCCGATCACCGCCGCCGCATCGGGCTGGCCCAACTGGCGCAGGATCAGCGCCAGCGGCTCGGCGCTCGCGCCGAACACGTCGTAGCGCATCGCGCCGACCGCGGCCAGCGCCACCAGGATGTAGATCAAGGTGCAGCCGATCATCGAGCCGACGATGCCGATGGCCAGGTCGCGCTTGGGATTCTTGGTTTCCTCGGCGGCGGTGGAGATCGCATCGAAGCCGTAGAAGGCGAAGAAGATGATCGCCGCCGCGGCCATCACCCCATGCACAGCACCGTCGGCGCTCACCGTCTTGGGGAAGCCGTAGGGCATGAACGGGTGCAGGTTGGCGCTCTGGAACGCCGGCAGCGCCACCGCCACGAAGATGCCCAGCGCGATCAGCTTCAGCACCACCAGCACCGCGTTGAGCGTGGCGCTCTCCTTGGTGCCGGCCATCAGCAGGCCGGCCACGGCGAAGGTGATCAGCACCGCGGGCAGGTTGACGATGCCGCCGGCATGCGGCCCGGCGGTCAGCACCGCCGGCAGGTTCAGGTCCATGCCGGTCTGCGCACTGGCCCAGTGCAGGAAGCCGACGAAATACCCGGACCAGCCCACCGCCACCGTGCTGACCACCAGCGAGTACTCCAGGATCAGGCTCCAGCCCACCACCCAGGCGATCGCCTCGCCGAGCGCGACGTAGCTGTAGGTGTAGGCGCTGCCGGCGGCCGGCATCATCGTCGCCATCTCCGCATAGGCCAGCGCGGCGCAGGCGCAGATCGCCCCGGCCACCGCGAACGACACCAGCACCGCCGGCCCGGCCAGCTGCGCGCCAGTCCCGATCAGGGTGTAGATGCCCGTGCCGACGATCGCGCCGATGCCCAGCGCCACCAGATGCGGCCAGCTCAGCGAGGGGACCAGCCGGCGGCCGGCCTCGTGGACGGTGACCAGATCGAGCGACTTGCGCCGGAACAGGAACGACATGCGGGCCTCGGGGTGCGGAAGTGACAAGCCCGGCAGTGTCGCCGAATGCGGTGCAGCAAAGCTACGCCTGCGGCGCGGCGCTTACGCTGGTGGGAGCAGGGCTGCCGAAAGCTTGCGTTTGGCGTAGTCGAGCTGGAAAGCAAAGGCTTTCGCCTGGCGGCGAGTCACTTTTCTTTGCTTGTGCAAAGAAAAGTAACCAAAAGAAAGCACACCCTGCCTCGCGCCCTCCGCGCTGCGCGCTCCGGGTTCGCGTCCATCCCGGGGATCCGCGGAAGGGGCATCCTGCCCCTGCCGCGGACGGCGCACATCCATGTGCGCCGCCCCTTCGGGGTTTTTCCCCGCGATGGCCGCCGCTTCGGAAGGGAACCCGAACAAGTCAACAGCAACAGCAAGAGCAGAAGCAAAGCTTGCGGGAGCAAACACTGCCTCGTAGGAGTGGCTCCTGTCCCCATTTTGGGATCTGCCCCGACGGGCGTTCGCGATAGCACTTGGCCGCGGCGGACTCCGAAAGGGGACAAGAGCTGTACCGACCGGACGCCAACGCATCCGACTCAGCCGCGGCAAAGGCGAGCGGTCAGCGTTGCCTTACAGCCCCAGCCGCTCCGCCAGCCGCACCAGCTCCGCCAGCGAGCCGACCTCCAGCTTGCGCATCGCATTGCCACGACGCACCTTCACCGTGATCTCGCTGAGCTGCAACCGCGCCGCCACCTGCTTGTTCAACAGGCCCTGCACCACCAGTTCCACCACCTCGCGTTCGCCGGCGCTGAGCCGCGCCCAGCGCGCCTGCAGGTCGGCCTGCGCGGCCTCGGCGGCGCGGCGCGCGCGGTCGCGGGCGATGCCCTGGCCGATCGCATCGAGCAGGTCCTGGTCGCGGAACGGCTTGGTCAGGAACTCGATCGCGCCGTTCTTCATCGCCTCCACGCTCATCGGGATATCGCCGTGGCCGGTGATGAAGATGGTCGGCAGCGCTAGCCCGGCCTCGTGCATGGTGCGGTGGAAGTCCATGCCGCTCTGCCCGGGCATGCGGATGTCCAGCACCAGGCAGCTCGGTGCGTCGGCACGTGGGTGCGCCAGGAATTCGCGGGTGGAGGCGAAGGCATGCACCTGCAGGTCCACCGAGGCGAACAGGTCTTCCAGCGCGGCGCGGATCGAGGCGTCGTCGTCGATCAGGTACACCACCGGGCGGGCAGTCGCGTCGGTGGTCATGGCCGCACTCCGTTGGCGGTGGGCAGGCACACATGGAACACCGCGCCGCAGGGCCGGCCGGGTTCGGCCCAGATGCGCCCGCCGCCGGCCTCGACGATGCTGCGGCTGATGCTCAGGCCGATGCCGATGCCGCCCTGCTTGGTGGTCCAGAACGCATCGAACAGGTGCGCCTGCGCCTGTGCGGACAGGCCTTCGCCGCTGTCGGCCACGCTCAGCCGCACCGAGCGTGCGTCCTCGCGTTCGGTGACGATGCGTAGCGTGCGCTGCGCCGGCGGCGTGGCGGCCATCGCCTCGATCGCGTTGAGCAGCAGGTTGCCGATCACCTGCTGGATCTGCACCGGGTCGGCGGATACCGGCGGCAGTAGCGCCGACAGTTCCGTGTGCGCGCTGACCGCGCTGCGTTCCAGTTCGCCCTGCGATAGCGCCAGCACCTCGTTGACCGCAGCGTTGAGATCGAAGGCGCGCTGCTGCGGCGCCTCGCCGCGGGTCAGGCTGCGCACCCGCGCGATCACCTCGCCAGCGCGTTCGGCGTCGGCGAGGATGCGCGCCAGCGCCGCGCGCGCCTTGTCCAGGTTCGGCGGCTGCTGGTCGAGCCAGCGCTGGCAGGCGTTGCCGCTGGTGACGATGGCCGCCAGCGGCTGGTTGACCTCGTGCGCGATCGAGGCGGTCAGGCTGCCCAGGCTGCGCACCCGCGCCAGCCGCAGCAACTGCGCCTGCGCGGCGTGCGCGGCGGCCTTGGCCCGTTCCATGCGCACCGCGATGGAGGCGGTGACCGCGACCACCACGATGCTGATCGCCGAGTTGATCACGCCGACCCGATAGGCGCCGGCATGGGTGAGATGGAAGCTGAGCACGATCAGCACCACGCACAGCCCGGCCAGCACGCCCAACCCGGCCGGCGCCAGCAGCCGCACCGCGCCGAGGATCGCGACCGTGTAGAACAGCGGCGCGGCCACCGCATAGTCGGTGACCGTGTCGGCGACGAAGATCGCGCCCAGCACCAGGCCCAGCGCGGCCAGGCCGAGCAGGCGGCGATGCGGTGGCAGCGGCTTGAACCAGGCGATCATCGGCGGCGTGGCATCGGAGGGTCGAGGTTAGGCACGGCGGCTCAGGCTTCGGTGCCGGCGTTCCAGAACGCCTGTTGTACACCCGGTTCGCCCTCCAGGCGCTGCACCACCGCATCCAGTTCCTCGGCGCGCACCGCCGTGGCGTACAGCGTGGCGGCGATCTCCACGTCCTGCTGCCCGAACGGATGCTGCTCGACCTCGCGCGCCGGGTAGTGCGCTTCTTCCAGCAGTTCGATCAGCCGCTCGCGCACGTCGCCGTGCACCTCGCGCGCGCAGATCGCATAGAACATGTAGGTGGCTTCCAGCGAGGACTCCTTCAGCGGATGCCGGTTGATCCGGTTCACCATCGGCCGCAGCAGGGTGTTGCTGAGCAGCACGAACATGGCCGCCAGCACCGCCTCGGCGACCAGCCCGGCACCGGCGCAGGCGCCGACCGCGCCCGATCCCCACAGGGTGGCCGCGGTGTTGAGTCCGGTGACGTTGGCGCCTTCCTTCATGATCGCGCCGGCGCCGAGGAAGCCGATGCCGGAGACCACGTAGGCCACCACCTGCACCGCACCCTGGGTACCGCCGTGGATCTCGAACAGGCGGTCGCCGAGCGAGACGAAGATCGCCGCGCCCACCGCGACCAGGGTGTTGGTCCGCAGCCCGGCGGTGCGCTGGCGCACCTGGCGCTCGAAACCGATGATCGCGCCGAGCACGAAGGCGGCGGTGAGGCTCACCAGGGTGTCGAGCAGCGAGCCGAGATTGAACAGGCGCAGGGCTTCCATCAGGGCGCGTTCCGGTAGGCGTGGGGAGCGAGCATGGCGGCTCCGGGGAAGGGTGTGGGCAGGGACAGGGGGCCGATGATGCCGCGGCGAGATGGCAACTCGTGCCGTGGCGGCACGCGCATGCGCCTCAGCGCATGCCGGGCCACCAGGCCAGCGCGGCAAGCCGCCAGTGCGCAGCCGGCGCGTTCGCCCCGGCGTCGTGCAGGCGCCGCTGCGCCGCATGCGGCAAGCGCGCGCGGACCCGGATGCGGTCGGCGACGGACAGCAGCGACAGCGCATCGGCCATGACCCGCGGCGACTGCGCGGACAGGGCCAGGGCGAAGGCGCGCGCGCCGTGGGCGGCGAGCAGGTGGCGCAGCGCCTCGGTGCGGCGCATGGCGACCGCGGCGCGCAGCGCGCGCTGCAGGCAGTGTTGCAGGCGGACACGGCGGGAAAACAGCGAGAACACGAACATGACGACCTCCTTGCGGCGCGTGGCCGGAAAGGACGTCGCAGCGCGCGGGCAACGGGCGTCTTCCGGCTCAGCGCCGGGCAGCGACCAGGCGAGGGGAGCGGTGGGGGACTGCGGCATTGACGCCGCGTCGATGCGGATCGGGGTCCATGCTCGCCTCCGGTGTCAGGGGGAACGGATCGCGCGGCGCGCGACGGTCTGGCGCGGTCGGATGCCGCGGTGCCGCTCACTGGCCGGGCCAGGAGCAGGTGGCGCAAAGCTTGGCATGCGGCCCAGGTGCGCACCAGCCTGCATGAGGCCATGACGGCGATACCAAGGTATATCCGGTCTGGTGCGCCTGCCGGCGCGTGGCGCAGCGATTGAGACGCGGCCGGCTACACTGGCCGCATGCAGAACGATGCCCATTTCCTGATCCTCGCCGGCCTGTTGTGCGCCGTCATCGCCCTGTTGCTGGCCGTGTTGCTGCGCCGGGGCAACCACGCCGCGCTGGAGGCGGCCCTGCGCGAGGAACAGCGCAGCGGCCGCGGCGAACTGCGCGAGCAGCTCGACAGCCTGGCGCGCCAGCAGGACGCGCGCAGCGAAGGCTTCGCCCGCAATCTGGCCGATCTTTCCACCCGCACCGACCAACGCCTGGACCTGCTGCGCGAAGCCCTGACCGAAGACGCACGGCGCGGCCGGGTCGAGGCCGGCGCCGCGCAGCAGCGCATGGCCGAACTGCTGAGCCAGCGCCTGGTCGAGATCCGCGGCCAGCTCGATGCCTTCGGCCAGCAGCAGGACGCGCGCATGGCCCAGTTCGGCCAGCAGCAGGCCGAGTTGATCGCACGCATCGACGCGCAACTGGGCGCGTTGCGCGAGGCGCTGATCGAGGACGCGCGCAAGGGCCGCCAGGAAGGCGCGGAGGCGCAGCAGCGCTTCGCCGACACGCTCGGCCAGCGGCTGGGTGACCTGGTCCAGCGCAACGAGCAGCGGATGGGCGAGATGCGCGCCACTCTGGAAGAGCGACTGAAGGAACTGCAGGCCGACAACGCGGCCAAGCTCGAGCAGATGCGCGGCACCGTCGACGAAAAGTTGCAGACCACCCTCAACACGCGCCTGGATGCCTCGTTCAAGCTGGTGTCCGAGCGGCTCGAGCAGGTCCAGCGCGGCCTGGGCGAGATGCAGCAGCTGGCCACCGGCGTCGGCGACCTCAAGCGCGTGCTGAGCAACGTCAAGAACCGCGGCGGTTGGGGCGAGGTGCAGCTGGAGAACATCCTCGAGCAGACCCTGACCCAGGAGCAGTACGCGCGTGGCGTACGGGTGCGCCCGGAGCGCAACGAGATGGTCGACTTCGCGGTGCGCCTGCCGGGCCGTGGCCACGAGGACACGCCGGTGTGGCTGCCGATCGACGCCAAGTTCCCGCGCGAGGACTACGAGCGCCTGCTCGACGCGCAGGAGCAGGGCGATCCGGAGCTGGTGCAGGCGACGGGCGCGCAACTGGAGCGCGCGATCCGGGTGCAGGCCAAGTCGATCGGCGACAAGTACATCGCCCCGCCGCACACCACCGATTTCGCGGTGATGTTCCTGCCCACCGAGGGCCTGTACGCCGAGACCCTGCGCCGCCCCGGCTTGGCCGACCTGCTGCAGCGCGAGCACCGCATCGTCGTCGCCGGGCCGACCACGATCACCGCCCTGCTCAACAGCCTGCAGATGGGCTTCCGCACGCTCGCCATCGAAAAGCGCTCCAGCGAAGTGTGGGGCGTGCTGGCAGCGGTGAAGAGCGAGTTCGGCAAGTTCGCCGGCATCCTGGAAAAGGCCGAGAAGCAGATCAGCACCGTCGGCAAGAGCCTGGGCGAGGCCAGCCGCAAGACCCGCACCATCGAACGCCGCCTGCGCGGCGTCGAGACCCTGGCCGATGCGCAGGCCGCGCCATTGCTGGAACTGTCCTTGCCCCTGGACGATGCGGAGACCGACGCCGACGCGGAGGAGTCGGCGCGCGACGAACAAGGGTGAGGCCGCGCGGCGAGTGCTCGGGGATCGGGAACTGGGACACAAAGGCCGGCATGCCGTCGGCTGTCGGCGCGCTGAGCAGAGGGCGCGTGGGGGGCGGTCACGTGACACCGGCAGCGACTATGCTGGCGCTTCCTTTCGACCGAGGTAATGCCCCATGTCCGCATCGCTGAGCGCTATTCCGCTGACCCGCATCGATGGCCAGCCGGCCACCCTGGCCGAGTTCGCGGGCAAGGTGTTGCTGATCGTCAACGTCGCCTCCAAGTGTGGCCTCACCGCGCAGTACGCGGGCCTGGAAGCGCTGTACCGCGAGAAGCAGGCCGCGGGGCTGGAAGTGCTCGGTTTCCCGGCCAACGACTTCAAGGGTCAGGAGCCGGGCAGCGAGGCGGAGATCCAGCAGTTCTGCCAGCTCACCTACGATGTGACCTTCCCGATGTTCTCCAAGATCGCGGTCACCGGCGAGGACACCCATCCGCTGTATCGCGCGCTGATCGCCGCGCAGCCGCAGACCGAGGGCGAGGGCCCGATGCGCGAGAAGCTGGCCGGCTACGGCATCGAACCGAATCCGGCGCCGGGCGTGCTGTGGAACTTCGAGAAATTCCTGATCGGCCGCGACGGCCAGGTCCGCGGGCGCTTCGCTCCGGATGTCACCGCCGAGGATCCGCGCCTGCGCGCGGCGATCGACGCGGCGCTGGGGTGACGGTCTGCGGTGTTCGACGCCAAGAGGCGCCGCCTGTGAGCTGGATGCGTCGTTCGGGTTTGCAGATCGTTGTTGGCCGAGCCGAAACGTTGTCGGTGCTCCAGTGATTTTCGGCATCGTCCATCGCGGCTGAAGCTGAGGGCTTCGCCCCGCACCCTCACCCCAACCCCTCTCCCGAGGGGAGAGGGGCCAATGTCCCATGCGAGGCTTGCAGTTCCATCCTTGCCGCTGCCGCTGCCGCTGCCGCTGCTTTTGCTTTGGCCTTGGCTGTTGCTTTTGACTTACCGGGTTCCCTTCCGTAGCGGCGGCCATCGCGGGGAAAAACCCGAAGGGCGGCGTACATGGATGTACGCCGTCCGCGGCAGGGGCAGGATGCCCCTTCCGCGGATCCCCGTGATGGACGCGGACCCGGAGCGCGCAGCGCGGAGGGCGCGGAGGCAGGGCGCGCTTTCTTTTGGTTACCTTTTCTTTGCGCGAGCAAAGAAAAGTAACTCGCCCGAAAGGGCGAAAGCTCTTGCCGTTGCTTGATGTGTTTGTGTCGGACAAGAAGGACCGTAGGAGCGGCTTCAGCCGCGACCCACATGATCGGTAGTGCCTGCCGTGGCTGAAGCCGCCCCTACGCGGTTCAATCAAGAGCAAAGCTTTCGCCTGGCGGCGAGTCACTTTTCTTTGCTTGTGCAAAGAAAAGTAACCAAAAGAAGAGCTTTACCACAGCCGAAGGCTGGTCAAGCACACCCCGCAGCGCGCCCTCCGCGCTTCGCGCTCCAGGTTCGCAGCCACGACGGGCATTTTTCGACGGCACATCCATGTGCCGGCGAAAAACGACGCGCATCCTGCGCGTCGCCCTTCGGGTATTCGCCCGCCGCGGCTGCCGCGCCGAGGGGACCCGATAAATCAGCAGCAACAGCAACAGCAGGAGCAACAGCAGGAGCAACAGCAAAGCCGGTTGCACCCTGTAGTTCGCCGCGACACCGGATCACCTACTGCAAACCGAGCACTCATTCCCGCATCGCGCGGCCCCCACAGACGATGCCAGCAAAAGATGCAGACACAAAAAAAAAACCCGGCCGAGGCCGGGCTTTTCACAGGTGCGAGGTGCGCCGGACTCAGCGACCGCCGCGCCACTCCGGGACCGGCATCGCATCCACCGGCACCGTCGGATTGGTCTCTTCCTCGCGCAGATAGGCCGGCAGATCGTCGTCCTGACGCTTGTGCCCGCGCATGTCGCTCTCGATCTGATAGTTGCGGCGTTGCAGCCACGCATCGCGGGTCAGTTGGTACTCGTCCGGCGCCTGGTCGCGCATGCTGTCCAGCGACAGCAGCTGCGCACGCGTGTCGACCAATTGCAGGCCCTGCAGGCCGACGCGTACCCGGTCCTCCTCGATCTGCTGCAGCGGCGACAGCGGCGCGTCGCCGACCAGGCCGAACGCATCGCGCACCGTGCGCGGGCCGAACAGCGGCAGTTCCAGGTAGCGCGAGCGGCGCCAGCCCCACACGCCCAGGGTCTGGCCGAAGTCCTCGCTGCGGCGCGGCAGGTTGGCGTCGGTGGCCGGGTCGAAGATGCCGCCGATGCCCAGCGTGCTGTTGATCAGGAACCGGCTCAGCGTCTGCCCCGCCTGCAGCGGCCGACCCTGCAGCAACTGGTTGACCATTGTGAGTGGCGAACTGAGGTTGTCGAAGAAGTTAGTCACGCCCAGCCGTACCGGCCGCGGCACCACGTTGACGTAGGCCCGCGCCAGCGGCCGCGCCACACCACGATCGACCACGTTGTTGAAGGCATGCACCTTGCGGTTGAACTTCTCCCACGGATCGTAGCTCTGGGGTGCGGGCACGCCCGCCGGCAGGGTCGGATCGGCGACCGGGTTGTACGGGTCGCCGCCGTACAGCGCGGCGTAGTCGTCCTCGGCGGACGTCGGCGTGCCGTTGGCCGGCGCAGTGCCCGTGGCGTTCGCCGGGGGCGCCGCCGTCGGCGCACTCGCCGAAGCGGCCGGAGCGCCGGCGTCCATGCCCGTGGTGCCGTCCGCGGTGGCCGCCATGGCATTCGCATCGGCAGGCGCGACGCTGTCGCTGGCGGCCGGTGCGGTCTGCGCCACCGGCGGCGGAGGCGGAGGCGGCGTGCGCTTGGGGGCGCCGGCGCAGGCGCCCAGGGCGGCGGCCAGAGTGAGGGAAGTGAGGATACGCAGCACGTTCATGTGTCAGCTCGCCGCAGGGGGAGAGTGGAAATCCAGGGTCGAGGCCAGCCGGTAGGCGGCGCTCAGGTCGGTCAGGCCGGCCGGGGCGCCATGAATGGCGACCTCGGCCTGGCCCTGGGCGCGCAGGCGCGCGGCAAGTTCGGCGAGCAGCGCCAGGCCGGCGCTGTCCACCCGTGACACCGCCCGCAGGTCCAGCGCGCGTGCGCCCGGCAGCGCGCGCAGCGCCGCCGGCCACAACGCGGTGGCGGCGGCACGGTCGAGCACGCCGCTCAGCGCGAGCGTGTCGCCGTCGCGGCGCAGCTGCGGCGCATCACTTGCCACTGTTGCCCGCCGGCGCCGCCTGCAGCGTGCCGTTGCGCAGCTCGGCCGCGACCTCGGCGATCGACTTGTTGCGCAGCGGGGTGTCGAACTGGTTGCGGAAAGTCTGCACGTAGGAGACGCCCTCGACCATCACGTCGAAGATCTTCCAGCCCGCGCCGGTGTTGCGCAGCAGGTAGTCCACCGGCACCGGGTCGCCGCCGCTGCGCAGCAGCTCGGTGGAGACCTTGACACCGCGGCCGCCGGGCAGCGGGGTTTCCGCCTTCACCCGCACCTGCGGCTTGCCTTCGAAGGTCAGCAGCGAGGTGCCGTAGCGCTGCATCAGGTTGTCGGCCATCGCGTCGCCGAACAGCTTGACGTCGGCGTCGGAGGCGCCGCGGCCGTGCACGCCCAGCACCAGGCGGGCGGCGTAGTCGCGGTCGAAGGACTTGTTCATCTCGCTGTCGATGAACTGGCGCAGCGCGGTGGGGTTGCTCTTGAACTCGCTGCGGCGCTGCTCCAGCGTGGTCAGGATGCGCGTGCTGTTCTCCAGCACCACCTTGCTGGCCGAACCGGCCTGGGTGGCGGCGGCGGCCGGCGCGGCGGCCTGGGCCAGGGCGGCGGAGGGCGCGGCCACGGCCAGCGCGGCAGCAAGAGCGGCGGAAAGCAGTTTGATCGTCATGGCTTGGGTTCCGTTGCGGGCGTGGTGGGGTCGGCCGAGGGTGCGGCAGCGGGTGTTGCGTTCTTGTCGCCGCCGGCGCTGCCGCCGCCGAACATGTACTTGCCGACCAGCTGGATCAGGTCCACTGCCGGCTGGGTGAAGGCGATTTCCTGGCCGGGCTTGAGCGTGTCGGGGTCGCCGCCGGGTTGCAGGCCGACATAGCTCTCGCCGAGCAGGCCGCTGGTCAGGATCGCCGCCGAGGTGTCGGCGGGCAGGTCCTTGTACTTGTCGTCGATGGACAGGGTCACCACCGAGTCGAACTTGGTCGGGTCCAGGTCGATCTTGGCGACCTGTCCGATGATGACGCCGCCGATCTTCACCGGCGCCTGCGCGCGCAGCTGGCCGATCTGCGAGAAGCGCGCGACCAGGTCGTAGCGGTGGCCGCCGAAGCCCCACTGGCGGTTGGTGGAAGCCAGCGCCAGCACCAGCAGCGAGGCCAGGCCCAGCAGCAGGAAGGCGCCGACGGCGAACTCGAGACGGGGACCACGGAGAGCCATAACGTGTCTACCTTGTTGATTCAGCGTGGTCGCGGCGCCAGTGCCGCGACCGGGATGTTGCCGCGGGGCCCGCCGTCGCCGGCCGGCTCCGCGTTGGCGCCGCTCAGCGGAACAGCAGCGCCGACATGACGAAATTGAACATCAGCACCAGCAGCGAGGCGTTGACCACGGCGCGGGTGGTGGCCACCGAGGTGCCCTCGATGGTCGGCTCGGCGTGGAAGCCGACATAGGCCGCCACCAGCGCCGCCGTGCCGCCGAACACCGCCGACTTCAGCATCGCCACGCCGAAGTCGTCCCAGAAATCCACGCTGCTCGACAGCGCCGACCAGAACGTGCCGCGGTCCAGGCCGAGCGCGCCGACGGCCTCGAAGTAGCTGGCGCTGATCGCCAGCGAGCAGAAGATGCCGGTCAGCAGCGGCACGGTCAGCACCGCCGCCCAGAAGCGCGGCGCCACCGCCTTGGCCACCGGATCGATCGCCATCAGCTCCAGCGCCTTGATCTGGTCGGTGGCGCGCATCAGGCCGAGCTCGGCGGCGATGGAGCTGCCGGCGCGGCCGATGAACAGCAATGCGGTCAGCACCGGCGCCAGTTCGCGGTACAGCGACAGGCCGAGCAGGGTCGACAGCGCATCGGAGGCGCCGTAGGTCTGCAGCGTGCGGTAGCCCTGCAGGGTCAGCACCAGGCCCACGAAGGCGCCGCCCACCGCGATGATCGGCAGCGAGCGCGCACCGACTTTGTAGATCTCGCGGATCAGCTCGGCGAGCAGGTCGCGGGTCGGCAGCGAGCCGCGCAGCACGGTCAGGAAGAACAGCCCGGCGCGGCCCAGGGAGCGGATCGGGGCAACGATGGCCATCAGGCGGCGCTCCGCGCGCGCTGCGGCGCATCGAACGGGATCGGGCCGTCGGGACGGCCGTGCAGGAACTGCTGCAGCAACGGATCGGTGCTGGCCTGCAGATCCTGCGGAGTGCCGGCAAAGACCACACCGCCGTTGGCGATGGCCACGGCCTGGTCGCAGATCGGCAGGGTCTCGTGGACGTGGTGGCTGACGATGATGCTGGTCAGGCCCAGGGTGTGGTTGAGGCGCTGGATCAGGCTCATGATCATGCCGGAGGCGATCGGATCCAGGCCGGTCAGGGGTTCGTCGTAGATCATCAGCGGCGGGTCCAGGGCCAGCGCCCGCGCCAGCGCCACGCGCCGCGCCATGCCGCCGGACAGCTCGCGCGGCCAGGCATCGGCGGCGGCCAGCAGGCCCACCGCGTGCAGCTTCAATGCGACCAGCCGCTGCAGCACCGGTTCGGGCAGACGGGTGTGGGCGCGCAACGGCAGCGCCACGTTCTCCGCCACGCTGAGGTCGGTCAGCAGGCCGTTGCCCTGCAGCAGCACGCCGATGCTCTTGCGGGTCTCGCGCAGCGCGCGGCTGCCGCGCGGCAATGGCTTGCCGAATACCTCGAGCGTTCCCGCGGCGGGCACCAGTTCGCCGGTCAGGGCGGCCAGCAGCGTGGACTTGCCGCTGCCGGATGGCCCGAGCACGGCGGTGATGCTGCCGCGCGGCACGCTCAGCGAGACGTCGCGCAGGATGGCGCGGCCGCCGCGGTCGATGCGCACGCCCGACAACTGCACCAGATTGGATTCGGAAGACGCCATTGCGGCCTTTAACGAAAATACAACATAGGATCGATCGGTTCGGCTGAACTTAACCGAACTGGCCCGTGCAGTATTGTGGCACCGCGCGGGCCAATGTGCGCGCCCGCTTCGCCCTGTTCATGCAACAGCGTGTCATGCCGCCGCGTCGGTGTGCCACCCGGTAGCGCGCTGGGTGCGCCGCCGCTGCACGCCCGCTGTGGACAAATGCCGGCACAGCGCTTGTGCACGTCGTCACGGCACGCGACGATGCCGGCATGGCGACCGTGCCGAATCACACCTGGAGTCAAGGATGGAGCTGTTGAGCTTGGAGCACTTCGCCGGAAGCGTGAACGAGACGTTCTCGGCGCAGTTGAACGAAGGCGAGGTCGCGTTCGTGCTGGTCGAAGCGCGGCCGCTGCCGACGCCGCCCGCGGCGCGGCGCGCGCCGTTCTCGCTGCTGTTCCGCAACGGCTCGGCGTTCCTGTTTCCGCAGCAGACCTACCAGATGCGCCACCCGCGCCTGGGCGAGATCGGGATCTTCCTGGTGCCGGTCGCGCGCGAACGCGACGGTTTCCTGTATCAGGCCGTGTTCAACTGACCCGCGTGTCCGGCTTCGTGCCGGGGCCATCCCAGCGCATGGCCAGATGGGTCTGGCCGGCCGCGCCGGCAACGAAGCCCAGCCGCGCATAAAGCCGCTGCGCCGCGGGGTTGGCGTGGAGCACGTGCAGTGTCAGTGCGCGCCCGTCCGCATCCGCGAGCGCCTGTGCCTGTGCGATCAACGCACCGCCGATGCCTTGGCCGCGGCAGTCCGGCAGCAGGCTGATATCGACCAGCACGTGCGGATCCGCGCTGCGGTCCAGATACAGCCGGCCCAGCCGCGCGCGTGCGTCTTCCACGATCAGGAAGTCGGCGCCCGCGAAATGCTGCAGATAGTGCGCATGCTGCAGCGCGAACTGCTGGTCGAGGAAGGCGCGCTTGGCCGGTTCCGGCCAGGGCACCGCGGCCAACTCGTCGCGGCGCGTGCTGGCGTACAGCGCGCGCAGCCAGTCCAGGTCCTCTGCCTGCGCAGGACGCAGGACGATGCCGCGCGCCCGCAATGCGGGCGGCGCGGCGAGCCCGGCGTCGCGCTGCGGAAAACCGGGCGACGCGGCGATCGACATCACCCCCTGTCTCAGTTGAAGACCGGATAGTCGCCCTGCAGCGCGATACAGAAGTTCACCGCCAGATACGGCTGCCGGTTCTCGTGCGCCTGGCCGATGCCGGTGGGCATCAACATGGTCGGGGAGAACTGCTTGTCCGGCGCGACCGCCAGGAATGGCCGCTCGCTGGTGAGGTTCAGCGACGACAGCGTCACGCCGCTGGCGGGTGTGCCGGTTTTCTTGGTCGGATCGGACTGCGAAAACGCGTTGACGCCGTGCTGGTGCAGGGGGATCTGCGAACTCTGCAGGCTCACCGAGGCGGAGCCGACGTTGCTGCCCAGCGTATGCGGAGACAGGCCCGGTCCCTGGCCCTGTTGGAAGCCGGCGCGCGCGCAGAAGTTCGGCAGCTGGAACGTGCTGCTGCCGTTGCCGCCGTAGGCGACCCCCAGCAGCGAGAACAGGGTGGTGTTCTGCGCGATCGGCAGCACGGCGCCGTTGCACAAGGCCCAGCCATAGGGGTTGTAGTCGAAGCCGAACAGCTGGATTTCGCCGATGTAAGGTTCGGTCATGAGCGGGTTCCTCCGATGGAGCGGATGCGTGCCGCAGCCGGGTCGGCGCGGCGCATGGATCAGGCCTGCTGCGGGAAGATGCCGGTGGTAGCGATGCAGTACTGCACCGTCAACGTCGGCATGACGTTCTGGTGCGGCTGGCTGCCGCCGGCGTACGACGTGCTCTGCCCGGACATCGCCAACGCGGTGGCACCGTTACTGTCGCTGACGTAGAACAGAGCACCGTTGACTGCTCCCGGGACCAGCCCAGCGGGCGCAGGCGCGGTCGCCGCCGCAGTGGTGGCCTGGGCAGTGTGCGTGTGGGATGGCATCTGCAGGTCGACCAACGTCACCGTCTCGGTGCCGGCGCGCTGGCCGAGCACGTAGTTGTTCAAGCCCGGTCCCTGGCCCTGGTGGATCGGCAGACGGCCGCGCAGGTCCGGCACGCCGAAGGTGCTGGTGCCGTTGCCGCCGTAGGTGGTGCCCAGCAGCAGGTACAGCGGCTCGTATTCGGAGATCTGCAGCAGCGAGCCATCGCATGCCTGCCAGCCCTGGGGGGTGCGGCCGAAGCCGAACATGCGGATTTCGCCGATGAATGGAGTGCCCATGAGGTCCTTCCTGGTCGATGAAGCGCCGCGCGCCGACAGCGCGCCTTGCGCCCGGATGCGGAGACGCCTAGTTGCGCGAAGGGAAGATGCCGGACAGTGCGATGCAGAAATTCAGCGTGGTGTACGGCTGCAGGTTCGGATGCGCCTGGCCGCCGCCGCTGTCGGCGATGGTGGACTGCGCCAGCGGCACCATCGTGCCGGGCGCGGCATACAGCATATGCGGCGTTCCACTACTGGCGATGTTAGTTGCGAACAGGCGTCCGGTCGGTACGCGGTTGTCGCCATTGGCGCTGCTGCAGTCCATGAGGTGCAGATGCGCCGGCAGGTTGTCGCCCACCAGCGTCACCGTCTCCGCACCCGCGGCTTGGCCCATCGGCACCGCGGCAGGTTGCCACGCGGGGTCGACCGACGGTCCATAGCCCATGGGCGTACGCCCGCGCATGTCCGGCAAGCCGAAGGTGGTCTTGCCGTCGCCGCCGTAGCGCGTGCTGAGCAGACTGAACAACGCCTGGTTCTGATTGATCGGCAGCAATTGCCCGTTGCATTGCGCAAAATACTTCGGCGCAAACGCGAAACCGGTCAGCATGATCTGACCGATGAAGAACTCGCTCATGCGGATCTCCCCCCGGAGTTGGTGGCGCCGGACCTCGTGTCGGGCGCCACACTACTTAATCACGACTTGCGCCACATGCAAGCGACGATTTTGCTGAACCAGACAGACGTGACGCATTTATTGCTTTACGCGGTGGCCGACTTGTTGTTCCAATAGACGCGCAACGCGCGTGGCCGATGCTTGTCCGGCCGATATTCCGCGAAGTCCGAGGCACCAGGATGGCTGCCAGCGCCCATGGGGTGGCGCGTTTTGGGGGAATCGAAATATGTCTACGAAATACGCCAATTTTGGTGGTGCGCGTCTGGCTGTGCGTTGCTTGATGGCGTTTGTGCTTCTGGCGGCATCACAGGTCTGCTTGGCCGCCACGTCGACCATCTGTCCGACACCGTTCACCGCCACGATCAATTCGGGCGGCTCGGTGACGTTCGACGTCAGCAACTGCGATGGTCCGTCCAACGGAGGAATGGGGGACGACCCGAGAAACCCTCTTCCGAACAACCAGGGTTCGAGCCCTCACGGGTTCATCAATCTAAGTCCCCAGAGTGGCCAAGGCACACAGACCGTTACGTACACGAACAACGGGGACAACGCGACCTCGGATGTTTTCTACCTGCACGACGAAAATGAAGACGTCGTCACTTTCAATATCACCATCAACCCAACGCGCACCGCCAGCATCGCGGTGTCGCCGTCCAGCGCCAACGAGGACAGCGGTACGGCCTTCGTCTACACGGTGACGCTGAGCCAGACCAACAGTTCGCCGACCACGGTGAACCTGACCCGCAGCGGCACCGCCACCAGCGGGACCGATTACACCGGCGCGGTCAGCAGCGTCGTGGTGCCGGCCAACGCCACCTCCGCCAGTTTCAGCATCACCCCCGTCGCCGACACGACGGTGGAACCCGATGAGACGGCGATCTTCAGCGTGGCCAGCGGCACCGACTATTCTGTCGGCAGCCCGTCCAGCGCCACCGCCACCATCGTCAACGACGATTTCCCGGTCGCCAGCATCACGGTCTCGCCGGCCAGCGTGTACGAAGACGGCGCACCCAACCTGGTCTACACTGTCGCGCTGAGCCAGCCGTCGCCGTCGGCGCTGTCGATCGGCTTCAACGTCGGCGGGACCGCCACCAACGGCACCGACTACGCCACGATCAATTCGCCCTTGGTGATCGCGGCCGGCCAGACCAGCGGCACCATCACCGTCAACCCAACGCCCGACACGACCGTCGAACCCGACGAGACCGTGGTGATCAGCCTCAATGCGGGCAGCGGCTATACGGTGGGCTCGCCGAACAGCGCCACCGGCACCATCCTCAACGACGACCAGCCGGCGCTGTCGATCAACGACGTGTCGCAGAACGAAGGCAATTCCGGCACCACCGCGTTCACCTTCACCGTGTCGCTCAGCCAGCCGGCCGGCACCGGCGGGGTCAGCTTCGACCTCGCCACCGCCGATGGGACCGCGACCGCGGGCACCGATTACATCTCTTCCAGCGTGAACGGGCTGACCATCCCGGCCGGCAGCAGCAGCGCCACCTTCACCGTGCAGGTGATCGGCGACACGCTCAACGAACCCAACGAAACCTTCTACGTCAACGTCACCAATCCCAATGGCGCCACGATCAACCGTGGGCAGGGAGTGGGCACGATCAACAACGACGACGCGCAGCCGTCCCTCTCGATCGGCGACGTCAGCGTCGCCGAAGGCAACAGCGGCACCACCACGGCGACGTTCATCGTCACCCTCAGTGGGGCCAGCGGCCAGACCGTCACGGTCAACTTTGCGACCGCCGACGGCAGCGCCAACGCCGGCAGCGACTATGTCGCCCACTCCGGTACGCTGACCTTCTTGCCCGGCACCACCACGCAGAACGTGGCGGTGACCATCAACGGCGATACCACCGTCGAGCCAGACGAGACGTTCACGGTGAACCTGTCCGGCGCCAGCAACGCCACCATCGCCCGCGCCACCGCGACCGGCACCATCCTCAACGACGATGCGGTGGTGACGATCGCGCCGGCGTCGCTGCCGGCGGCCACCGCCGGCACCAGCTACAGCCAGACCTTGACGGCCAGTGGTGGGACCGCGCCGTATGGCTTCGCGATCACCACCGGCACATTGCCGGTGGGCATGCTGCTGAGTTCCGCCGGCGTGCTGTCCGGCACGCCCAGCGGCAGCGGCAGCTTCAATTTCACCGTGTCCGCGACCGACAGCGGCTCGTCGCCCATCAGCGGTAGCCGTGCCTACACGTTGACGGTGGCGTCGCCGACCGTGACGCTGCCGGCGACGACCCTGCCCAACGGCACCGCCGGTCAGGCCTACAGCGCATCGATCAACCAGGCCAGCGGCGGCATCGCGCCGTACACCTATGCGGTCACTGCCGGCGCTTTACCGGCAGGCGTGACCGTCAACAGTGCGACCGGTGCGCTCAGCGGCACGCCCACCGTGACCGGCAATTTCAGCTTCACCCTGGTCGCGACCGACAGCACCTCCGGAACCCCGGGCCAGGCGGCGCGCAGCTATACGCTGGCGATCGTGGCGCCGACCCTGACCGTCGCCCCGTCCACCCTGCCGTCCGGAACCGCGGGAACCGCCTACAGCCAGACGCTGAGCACCAGTGGCGGGACGGCCCCCTACACCTATGCGCTCAGTTCCGGCGCCTTGCCCACGGGCCTGACCTTGAGCAACGCCGGCATCTTGTCCGGCACCCCGACCGTGGCCGGCAGTTTCACCTTCGTCGTCGGCGTCACCGATGCCGGCAGTTTCGGCGGCTCGCACGCCTACACCCTGTCCATCGTCGCGCCGACCCTGGCCATCACCCCGCCGACCCTGCCGACGGCGGCGATCGGCGCCAGCTACAGCCAGGCGCTGAGCACCAGCGGCGGCACCGCGCCGTACAGCTATGTGCTCAATGCCGGCGCCTTGCCGAGCGGGATGAGCCTGAGCGCAGGTGGCGTGCTGTCCGGTACGCCGACCACGGCCGGCAACTTCGCGTTCACCGTGGGCGTGACCGATGCCAACGCCTTCACGGCGGCGCAGGCGTTCACCCTGACGGTGGCCTCGCCGACGCTGACGCTGTCGCCGCCCGCGCTGCCGGCCGGCACTGCGGGCAGCGCCTACAGCCAGGCACTCAGCGCCACCGGCGGTACCGCGCCCTACAGCTACAGCCTAGCCACCGGCGTACTGCCGGCCGGGCTGAGCCTGAGCGCCGCCGGCGTACTGTCCGGTACCCCGACCCAGGCCGGCAGCTTCGTCTTCACCGCCACCGTCACCGACAGCACCGCCGGCGTCCCCGGCCAGTCCAGCCGCAGCTACACGTTGAGCATCGCCGCGCCGACCCTGACTCCGGGTCAACCGACGCTGCCTGCCGGCACCGCGGGCACGGCGTACAACCAGACCCTGAGCACCAGCGGCGGCACTGCGCCATACAGCTACAGCGTGGTCAGCGGCGCCTTGCCGACCGGGTTGAGCCTGACCTCGGCGGGCGTGCTGTCCGGCACGCCGGGCGCGGCCGGCAGCTTCGCCTTCAGCATCAAAGTCAGCGACGCCAACGGCTTCTCGGCCACGCAGGCCTACACGCTGACCATCGCCTCGGCGGTGCCGGCGCCGGTGGCGGCGAACGACACTGGCGCCACCCTCGTGGATACCGCGCTGACCCTGGCGGTCACCGGCAACGACACCGGCAGCATCGACAGCATCGCCATCGCCACCGCGCCCAGCCACGGCACCGCAACCGTCGATGGGGTGCGCCTGGTGTACACGCCGGCGCCCGGCTACGTGGGCGTGGACAGCGTGCATTACACCGCCATCGGCGCCGGCGGCAGTTCGGCGCCGGCCGTGGTCACCATCACCGTCAACGCCCGCCCCATCGCGGTGTCGGTGACGGTGCCGGCGGTGACCGGGCAGGCGCAGACCCTGGACGTCACCCGTGACGCCTCCGGTGGCCCGTTCGTGGCCGCTGCCGTGGTCGCCGTGCTGCCGGCCAACGCCGGCACCGCGACGATCACCCGGGCAGCGGCCAAGGCCGCCGGCGTGCCGACGGCGGCGGCCGACGACGGCCCGGGCTTCATGCTGACGTTCGTGCCGAACCCGGCCTTCTCCGGCAACGCCACGGTGCGCTTCACCCTGTCCAACGCGTATGCGACCTCGGCCGAGGCGGATATCGTGTTCATGATCGCGCCGCGCCCGGATCCGACCCAGGATGCGCAGGTGCGCGGCCTGATCGACGCGCAGGCCGAATCGACCCGGCGCTTCGCCAAGGCGCAGATCGACAACTTCCAGCGCCGCCTGGAGGCGACCCACCGGGGTGCGCGCGGCTTCGACAACGGCGTGAGCTTCCAGGCCAGCTCGCAGTGCCGCCAGCGCGACCGCACGCTGCAGAGCGATCGCAACCTGGACGCGCAGGCGTGCGACCCGGCCAACCGCGACCTGCGCGACGGCGCCGTGGACGGCGGTGCCGACACCGTGTCGGCAGCGCAGCGCGACACCGCCACCGCAGGCGACCTCGGCCTGTGGGTGGGCGGCGCGATCCGCTCCGGCAGCCTGGACAAGCAATCGCAGCGCGCCGGCGTGGATTTCCAGACCGATGGCCTGAGCCTGGGCGCCGATTACCGCGTCTCCTCGTCCTTTGCATTGGGCGCGGGCGTGGGCTTCGGCCGCGACGACAGCGACGTCGGCCGCGACGGCAGCCATAGCAAGTCGACTGCGTACACGCTGGCGCTGTATGCCAGCTATCACCCGGGCCAGACGCTGTTCTTCGACACCCTGGTCGGCTACCAGCTCCTGTCCTATGACCTGCGCCGCTACGTCACCGACAACGGCGCGCTGGCCGAAGGCGATCGCAGCGGCCACCAGTGGATCGCGTCGCTGTCGGCCGGTGCCGACCTGCAGCGCGGCGATTGGCAGATCACCCCGTACGCGCGGGTGGATGCCGCGCGCGCCACGCTCGATGCCTACAGCGAAGCGGCGATGGCGCCGTATGCGCTGCGCTACGAGGACATGGACGTGGCCACCACCACCGGCAACCTCGGCCTGCGCCTGGAATGGCGCCGGCAGATGTCCTGGGGACGGCTGACGCCGCAGTTCCGGCTCGAGTACCAGCACGACTTCCAGGGCCGTGGCGACGCCACGCTGGGCTATGCCGACATCGTCGGCGGCACCCTGTACCGCACCGGGCAGACCGTGTACGACCACAACCGGCTGATGCTGGGCGTGGGCGTGATGTTCAGCACCGACCAGGGCCTGTCCACGCGCGTGGAATACCGCGGCGTGACCGACGGCGACAGCGGCAGCGACCAGACCTGGATGTTCAACGTAGAGAAGAAGTACTGATGCTTTAAGCCCCTCTCCCGCCGGGAGAGGGGCCGGCGCGAAGCGACTCGCGATGTCTGGGCGCACGAGGCTGCGTCCGTACCCTCATCCGGCCCTGCGGGCCACCTTCTCCCGGTGGGAGAAGGGAACGACTAGCCCCTCTCCCCCCGGGAGAGGGGTTGGGGTGAGGGTCCGGCGCGAAACGACTCGCGATGTCTGGCGCACGAGGCTGCGCCCGTACCCTCATCCGGCCCTGCGGGCCACCTTCTCCCGGCGGGAGAAGGGAACAGCTAGCCCCTCTTCCCCGGGGAGAGGGGTTGGGGTGAGGGTCCGGCGCGAAGCGACTCGCGATGTCTGGGCGCACGAGGCTGCGCCCGTACCCTCATCCGGCCCTGCGGGCCACCTTCTCCCAATGGGAGAAGGGAACAGCTAACCCCTCTCCCCCCGGGAGAGGGGTTGGGGTGAGGGTCCGGCGCGAAGCGACTCGCGATGTCTGGGCGCACGAGGCTGCGCCCGTACCCTCATCCGCCCCTGCGGGCCACCTTCTCCCGGTGGGAGCAGGGAGCGGCTAGCCCCTCTCCCGCCGGGAGAGGGGTTGGGGTGAGGGTCCGGCGCGAAGCGCCTCGCGATGTTTGGGCGCACGAGGCTGAGCCCGTACCCTCATCCGGCCCCGCGGGCCACCTTCTCCCGGCGGGAGAAGGGAAGAGCCTCGCGCAAAAGCGCCGCCTGCCCGCATCCGGCACAATGCCCGGCACATGCCTGCCCCATCCGCGCCCGATTTCCGGCTGTATCCGTCCAACGCGCTGGATACCCTGGCCGCCCTGCTCGCCGAAGAACTGCGCCGGCCGCCGCCGGGGCAGCCCTTGCTGGCGCCGGAGGTGGTGCTGATTCCGCAGGTGGCGATGCGGCGCTGGCTGCAATCCACCCTGGCCGCGGTGCACGGGGTGGCGGCGAACCTGGAATTCCTCACCCCCGGCGAGTTCGTCGCGCGCGCGCTGGAGCGCAACCTCGGCGCGGCGGCCGACGACCTGGATATGGCGACCATGCATTGGCGCCTGTACGCGGCGCTGCAGGGCGAGCTGGGCAGCGACGCGGCGCTGGCGCCGTTGGCCGGCTATCTGGCCGATGGCGATGCGCTCAAGCCATGGAGCCTGGCCGGCGAGCTGAGCAACGTGTTCGAGAAGTACCAGGCCTGGCGTCGCGACTGGCTGCTGCGCTGGGAAGGCGGCGCCGACCCGGACGATCCGCAGGCGCGGCTGTGGCGACGCATCGCCAGCGGCCGCGCGTACCGCGCACGCCGCATCGGCCAATACCTGGACCGCTACGCGCGCCCGGACGGGCCGCTGCCGCAGGGCCTGCCGCGGCGCCTGTTCGCCTTCGCCGTGCTCAACATCTCCCCGGACGTGCTGCGCGTGCTGGCCACGCAGGCGCGCGCCGGCACACTGCACTTCTACCTGCCGACGCCGGCGCAAGGGTACTGGGGCGATCTGCAGACACTGTGGCAGCGCCGCCGCGAGGGTGGGGCGGTGGACCTGTTCGCCGACCACGTGCAGGAGAATCCGCTGCTGCAGGCCTGGGGCGCGGCGGGGCGCGACTTCATGGCGCTGATCGGCGACTACGAAGTGGTGCATCCGCTGGCCGAGATCGCGGTCTACGCCGATCCGCTGGAGTCGGGCCGGCGCGCGCTGGCCGATGGCGGCCTCGGCGACAGCCTGCTGCGGCGCATGCAGAGCGACCTGTTCCACCGCCGCGCGCCGGCGCGGCCGGCGCTGCTGGCCGCGGTGGATCCGCACGATCCCAGCCTGCAGGTGCATGCCTGCCACACCCGCCTGCGCGAACTGCAGGTGTTGCACGATCAATTGCGCGCGCTGCTGGACGACCCGCGCTTCGAGCCGCCGCTGCAGCCGCGCGAGATCGCGGTGCTGTCGCCGGACATCGATCCCTACGTGCCCTACCTGGATGCGGTGTTCGGCGGCCACGCCGGCGACGACGCGCTGCCTTACGCGCTGGCCGACGCCAGCCCGCTGGCCAGCGAGCCGCTGGCCGAGGTGTTCCTGGCGCTGCTCGGCCTGCCGATCGCCCGCTTCGGCCTGCACGAGATCCTGGACCTGCTCGCCAGCGCGCCGATCGCCGAGGCTGCCGGCCTCGACGAGGCCGGGCTGGAACGCCTGCGCGCCTGGCTGCATGCCGCCGGTGCGCGCTGGGGCCTGGACGCGGCGCACCGGCAGCGTCATCAGGCGCCGGCCGACGACGCCTATACCTGGCGCTTCGCCCTGGACCGGCTGCTGCTCGGCCACGCCAGCGGTGCCGAGGACGACATCGACGGCGTGGCGCCGTGGCCGCAGCTGGAAGGCAGTGCGCTGGCCGCGCTGGACACGCTGCTGCGCCTGCTGCGCGTGCTCGATCGCCACCAGGCCGCGCTGGCCGAGCCGATGCCGCCGACGCAGTGGCGCGAAGTGCTGTTAGGCCTGCTCGAGGCGCTGCTGCCGCAGAGTCCGTCGGCGCCGCGCCAGCAGCGCGCGCTGGAGCGGCTGCGCGCGCTGATCGACCAGTTCGCGCGCGACGCCACCCGCGCCGACTACACCGACGCGGTACCGGCCGAGGTGGTGCGCGCGCACTTCGCCGCGGTGCTGGGCGAATCGGACACGCGCGCGCCGCTGCTCACCGGCGGCATCAGCTTCGGCCGCATGGTGCCGATGCGGCTGCTGCCGTTCCGGGTCATCTGCCTGCTGGGCATGAACGACGGCGACTTCCCGCGCCGCGATCCCGCCGCCGGGCTCAACCGCCTCACCGCCGAACTGGGCACCACGCGCCGCCGCCACGGCGACCGTTCGACGCGCGAGGACGATCGCTTCCTGTTCCTCCAACTGTTCGCCTCGGCGCAGGACGTGTTCTACCTGAGCTACCTGGGCGCCGACGCGCGCGACGGCAGCGTGCGTGAACCTTCGCCGCTGGTCGGCGAACTGCTGGCCTGCGCCGCGCAGTACCACGCCGACCCGGCCGCGGCCGCGGCGCTGGTGGTGCGGCATCCGCTGCAGCCGTTCGCTGCCGCTGCGTTCGGCGCCACCAGTGCCGAGGATGCCGACCCGCGCCGTTTCAGTTACCGCCGGCAGTGGCGGCCGGCGGTGGACAGCCTGGTCGGCCAGCGCCAGCCGCTGGCGCCTTGGATCGATGATCTGCCGGCCGCGGCCGACGACGCGCTGCCGGCGCAGCTGTCCATCGACGATGTGCGCCGGTTGCTGGTCGATCCGGCCGGGCAGTTCCTGCGCCAGCGCCTGGGCCTGCGCCTGCCCGATCCGGCGCAGGCCGACAGCGATCTGGAACCGCTGCTGGCGCCCAGCCGCGGGCTCGATCAGTACGGCCTGCAGCAACAGGTGTTCGAGGCGGTGCTGCGCGAGGACACCGACGCCCTGTACGAGCGCCTGCGCGCCCGCGCGCTGCTGCCGTCCGGGCCATTGGGCCGGCGCCAGCTCGACGAGCGGGTGCGCCAGTTGCGCCCGTACGCCGAGGCATTCCGGCAGTGGCGCGGCAGCGCCGACGCGCCGCTGGCGCCGCGGCTGCAGGTGGACCTCGACGGCACCGCGCTGCACGGCCGCCTGCCGGGCTGGTACGCGCCCGGCGTGGCGCGCGTGCAGGTGGGCGCCTTGAGCGGGCGCAGCGCGATCCGCCACGGGCTGGAATGGCTGCTGCTGCGCGCCGCCGGCGAACGCGTGCCCTACGTGCGTTTCTTCGACCACGACGACAGCCTCGGCCCGCATCCGATGGACCGCGAACCGCTGCCCGCCGCGCAGGCGCAACAGGCGCTGGGCGAACTGTTGCAGCTGTATCGCCACGGCCGCCAGGCGCCACTGGCGTTCGCGCCGTACAGCAGCTGGAAGTACTACCAGGCCGCGCGCGCCGACGATCTGGACAAGGCGATCAAGGACGCCGCCGCGCAATGGCAGGCCAGCTTCGGCTGGAGCGAGGCGGACAGCCCGGAACTGCGCCTGGTCGGCCGCGGCCGCGACCCGTTCGCCGATGCGCAGCGCTTCGCCGACTTCGCCGCCACCAGCCAGCGCGTGTTCGGCCTGCTCGAACAGGGCGACGCCGGCCCCGCACTCGATCCCGAGCGGCTGAGCGAGAGCTGGCAACGCTGGCGCGGCACGCAGGAGGACGCCGAATGAGCGCCGCGCCCGACCGCGACCCCTACCTGCAGCTGCCGCTGCACGGCGTGCGCCTGATCGAGGCCAGCGCCGGCACCGGCAAGACCTTCACCCTGGCCACGCTGTTCACCCGCCTGGTGGTCGAACGCGGCCTGCGCCTGGGCCAACTCCTCGCCGTCACCTTCACCGAGGCCGCCACCCAGGAGCTGCGCCGCCGCATCCGCGAGCGCCTGGCGCTGGCGGCGACACTGGTCCCGGACGCCGACGGAAGCCTCGTAGGAGCGGCTTTAGCCGCGACCGACCTGTCGCAACAAACGCCGCACCAAGACCCACCCGACGTCGCCCTCACCCGCGCCATCCTCGCCGCGCACCTGGCCGCCAGCACCGAAACCCCGACCGCCCTGCGCCGGCGCCTGCAGCAGGCCGCCGAGGACATCGACCTCGCCGCCATCTTCACCATCCACGGCTTCTGCGCGCGCGTACTGCGCGAGCATGCGCTGGAAAGCGGCCAGGCCTTCGCCGCGCCGCAATTGCTCACCGACGACCGCGAACTGCTGCGCGACGTCGCCGCCGACCTGTGGCGGCAACGCGCCGCGGATGCGGCGATGGCCGAGGATCTGGTGGCGCTGTGGCCGGGCGGTCCGGACGGCATGGCCATCGATCTGCGCGAACTGGTGCGGCATCCGACCCTGTTGCCGGCGGCGATCGCGCCTGCCCCCGATCCATCGGCCGCACGTAACACCGCTGCACGTGAGTTGGTCGCCGCACTGGGGGCTCACGCGGACCAGGCTTACGATGCCATTGCCGCCGCTTTCGACAACAAGGTATTCGACGGACGCCGTGCGCGTCGCCCAAGTTTCGACAAGGCCTTCGAGCAATTGTGGGAAGGCAGCGCAGAAGCGCATTGGGTGTTCGACGAACGGAGCCATCTCGACAAGCTGTTGCCGTCGCGTTTGCGCGAATTCTGCAAGGACGGAATGCAAGATCGCGTGCCTTCCTCGCCGTTGTTCGCCGCATTGGATGCTTGGCAACAGGCAGATGCACAGGTACGCCATTGGTACATGCAACGTCGCATTTGTCTCTTGCACGCACTGCGCGCCGACGCAGCCGAACGCCTGGCCTATCTCAAGCGCCAGCGCCGCGTGCAGACCTATGACGACCTGGTCGAGGGCGTGGCGCGCGCGCTAGAAGGCCCGCACGGCGACGCCTTGGCGCAGAGGCTGCGCGCGCAGTACGCGGTGGCCCTGGTCGACGAGTTTCAGGACACCGACGACCGCCAGTGGACGATCTTCCGCAAGGTGTTCGCGCCGGACACGGCCAATCCCGCTCCGGCGCAGGACGACGCGGCGATCGCGCCATCGCTGTCCACAGCGGACGACACGCCGCCGCTGCTCGCCCTGATCGGCGATCCCAAGCAGGCCATCTACGGCTTCCGCGGCGGCGACGTGCGCACCTACCTGGCCGCCGCCGCGGACGCCGAACGCGCGCCGCCGCTGGCGCACAACTTCCGCTCGCGCCCCGCGCTGCTGGCGGCGATCGACGCGCTGTACGCGCAGGCCGGCTATGCCGAGGCCTTCCTCACCGACGGCATCGCCTTCCACCCGGTGCAGCCGGGCAGCAAGCGCGTCGATGCCGATCTGCAACGCGGCGGCGCGCCGGCCCCGGCGCTGACCGTGTGGCGCGCGCCGGAACCGCCACCGCCACCGGCCACCGCCAAGGGGCCGGGCAAGCCCAAGCCGTGGAGCGCCGGGCGCGCCCGCGAGCTGTGCACCGTTGCCTGCGTCGCGGCCATCCGCAGCTGGCTGGCCGATGCGCGCGATGGCACTGCGACGTTGCTCGGCCGCCCCGTGCAGGCCGGCGATATCGCGGTGCTGGTGCGCAGCCACGGCGAGGCCACGCGCATCCAGCAGGCGCTGGCCGTTGCCGGCATTCCCGCGGTCGCCGCCGGCCGCCGCAGCCTGTTCGCCACCGACGAGGCGCTGGAACTGCTGGCGCTGCTGCAGGCGCTGCTCGACCCCGGCGACGACGGCCGCCTGCGCGCCGCACTGGCCACCGTGCTGATCGGCGAGGACGCCGCCGCCATTGCCGCACTCGACCACGACGGCGAGCGCCACCGCCGCTGGCAGCAGCAGGCGCTGGACTGGCGCGAGCGCTGGCAGCGCGGCGGCCCGCTGGCGCTGATCGGCGACCTCGGTGCCGCGCACGGGCAACGCCTGCTGGCGCTGGTCGACGGCGAACGCCGCCTCACCAACTACCTGCAACTGGCCGAACTGCTGCAGGAAGCCGACACCCGCGCGCTCGGCCCACATGGCCTGGTCGACTGGCTGGCGCGACGCATCGCCAATGCCGACGACAGCGACGAGGCGCAGCAACTGCGGCTTGAGTCGGATGCGCGCCGCGTGCAGATCGTCACCCTGCACAAGAGCAAGGGCCTGGAATATCCGCTGGTGTTCCTGCCGTACGCCGGCATCGGCCGCAACGAGCGCACCCCCGGTCGCCACTGCGTGGTCCCGGCGCCGCAGGGCGGGCGCCAACTGCAGTGGAACACCGGCCGCAGCGGCGGCGAGTCCGATCCGGCCTGGGACACCGCCGAAGCCGCCTGGAAGCAGGAACAGCGCGCCGAGGACGCGCGCCTGCTCTACGTCGGCCTGACCCGTGCCGAACACGCGCTGTGGATCGCCACCGGTGCGTTCCCACAGCACGAGCGGACAGCGCTGGCGCCGATGCTGCGCGACCTCGACGCCTTGCAGGCCGCCGCTGCTCCCGGCGCCATCGTTATTGACACCACGCCGCCGCCGGCACAACTGCCGCGGCTGCCGCCCGAGCCGGCGCCGCCGGTGCCGCCGGCACGGGTGCCGCAGCGGCGCGTGCTGCCGGAGTGGTGGGTATACAGCTTCACCCAGTTGGCCAACGCCGACGCCGGCAGCGACCCGATGGCCAGCGCCACCGTGCCCAGCAGCGGCGGCAGCGACGAACCCGCCGCCAGCGAGCCGGTCAGCGCCGCGGTGGAGGTGGACATGGTCGATCGCCGCTTCGTCGGCAACCGCTTCGGCGTGGCCATGCACGACGTGTTCGAGCGCTGCGACTTCGCCGCCTGGCGCACCTGGCAGCCTGGCCAGCCGGCGCCGGCCGGCCAGGCCACCGCCATCGTCGAAGCGCTGCAGCGCGGCGGCTATGCCGAGGACGAACTGGAAGACGGCACCGCCATGCTCACCGCGCTGGTCGGCAACACCCTCACCGTGGCCCTGCCGGAAGGCACCTGCCTGGCCGCGGTGCCGGAGGAGCAGCGGCGCAACGAAATGGAATTCCACTTCGCCATGCGCCCGACGCGGGTGGACGCGCTGCTGGTGCTGCTGCACCGCTTCGGCGTGGCCGGCGAGCGCCAGGCGTTCGGCGCGCGGCAGCGCCTGGAGGGACTGATGACCGGCCTGATCGACCTCACCTACCAGCACGACGGCCGCTGGTACGTGCTCGACTACAAGTCCAACCGCCTGCCGGCCTACGACCCCGACGCGCTGGCGCGGGCGATGGCGCACAGCGAATACACCCTGCAGGCGCTGATCTACACCGTGGCCCTGCACCGCTGGCTGCGCTTCCGCCTGGGCGAGGGCTACGACTACGCCCGCGACTTCGGCGGCGTGCGCTACCTGTTCTGCCGCGGCCTGGACGCCGCGCGCGACCCGTCGCCGGGCGTACACGCCTGGCGCTTCGACCCAGACCTGATCGAAGGCGTCGACGCCCTGTTCGCCGGCGCCCCGCTCAAGCCCCTCTCCCCCCGGGAGAGGGGTTGGGGTGAGGGTCCGTCCGCCCACGGAGCCCCAACCCCGTGAGCCACCCCACCCACCTCCTGGCCGCCCGCCACCGCACCGTCGCCCCGCGCACGCTCAAGCCCCTCTCCCCCCGGGAGAGGGGTTGGGGTGAGGGTCCGTCCGCTCACGGAGCAACCACCCCGTGAGCCAATCCAACCTCCTAGCCGCCCTCCACCGCAGCGGCACCCTGCGCACGCTGGACCACGCCTTCGCCCACAGCCTGGCCCGCCTCGACCCGAACACCCCCGATCTGGTGCTGGCCGGCGCCGCCCTGGCCTCGCTGGCAGTGGCCAGCGGCCACGCCGGTCTCGACCCGGCACGCGCCAGCCTCCTGCTCGACAGCCGCGACGGCGCTGCCCCCACGCTGCCCACCGCGGACGACTGGACACGCGCCCTGGCTGCCTCGCGCTGGGTCGCACACCCCGCTGCCGAGGACCCTGCCAGCGCCGACTGCCCACTCGTACTCGAACATGGCCTGCTGTACCTGCGCCGCTACCGCGAGTACGAGCGGCGCCTGGCCCTGGGCCTGCGCCGCCTCGCCGCGCAGCCGCTGCCGCACAGCGACCTCGCCGCCCTCGCGCCCCTGTTCGCCCAGCTCTTCCCTCTCCCCCCGGGAGAGGGTGCCCGCAGGGCGGGTGAGGGTACGACCGCCGCCGACCCATCAGACCGCCAAGCCCAAGCCGCCGCCCTCGCCCTGCGCCGCGCCCTGCTGCTGGTCACCGGCGGCCCCGGCACCGGCAAGACCACCACCATCGCCCGCCTGCTGCTGCTGCGCCTCGCCCAGGCCCGCGCCACCGGCCTGCCACCGCCGCGCATCGCCCTGGCCGCGCCCACCGGTCGCGCTGCCGAGCGCATGGCAGAGAGCCTGCGCGCCGCGGTGGCGCGCGCACTCGCCGACGGCGTCGACCCGCTCCTGGCCGAGGCCCTGCCGGCCGGCGCCAGCACCTTGCATCGCCTGCTCGGCGTCATCCCCGACCTGCCGCGCTTCCGCCACGACGCCGACAACCCGCTGCCGTTCGACCTGATCGTGATCGACGAAGCGTCCATGGTCGACCTGCCGCTGATGTGCAAACTCGTGGAAGCCGTGGCCGACGGCGCGCAACTGATCCTGCTCGGCGATGCCGACCAGTTGCCTTCGGTGGAAGCCGGCGACGTGCTCGCTGCGATCCTGCAGGCCGCCGGCCCGGGCGACGCGTTGCAGCCGGACGACGCGCAGGCGCTGCAGCCGCTGCTCGGCCACAGCGCGGTCGCGCACGACCACGGCGGTCTGGCCGGACACCGCGTGCACCTGCTGCGCGGCTACCGCCAGGCCCAGGATTTCGCCCTGGCACCGCTGGCCGATGCGGTGCGCAGCGGCGACGCCGACGGCACGCTGCGCCTGCTGCGCGACGGCCAGCTCGCCGGCGTGCACTTCCACGATGCCGTCGACGACCCGCTCGCCGCCGGCGGCGACGCCCTGCTCGCGCACTGGCGCGCCCTCGGCGACGCCGACGATCCGGCGCAGGCCCTGCGCGCCGCCGGGCGCCTGCGCCTGCTCACCGCCGTGCGCGCCGGCCCGCAGGGCGCACGCGGACTCAACGCGCGCATCGAACAACTGCTGGCCGAGACCGCCAGTGGCGCGCGCCGCCTCGGCGCCGCCTCGCCCTGGTTCCACGGCCGCCTGCTGCTCATCACCGAGAACAGCTACCGCCACGGCCTGTTCAACGGCGACGTCGGCATCTGCCTGAAGGACGCGCAGGGCACCCTGGTCGCCTGGTTCGACGGCGCCGGCGACGGCCAGGTCCGCGGCTTCCACCCGGCCGCGCTGCCCGCGCACGAGAGCGCCTTCGCCATGACCGTGCACAAGGCCCAGGGCAGCGAGTTCGACGAAGTCTGGCTGCAGTTGCCGGCGCGCGACGCCCGCGTGCTCAGCCGCGAACTGGTCTACACCGGCATCACCCGCGCCCGCCGCGCGCTGCACATCGCCGCCAGCGAACCGGTGCTGCGCGCCGCGCTGGCCCGGCATGCGGCGCGGATCTCGGGGTTGGCGTGGCGGTTGGGTGGGGAGCGCATCGCGGCGTCGCCGGAAGTGGCCCCGCCGGCCGCAGCGCCGATACAGGGGTCGCTGTTCTAGCCATCGGTGCGTCATGCGATGATCCGGCCACCGTCTCGTGTCCGGCCCGCATGCTCAGGATCGTCTTCGCGCTTGTCGCCTTGCTTGCGTCATTCGCTGGCGTTGCCGGCGAGGCGACCCAGGTACCCGCCAGCGCCCGTCCGGTCGCCGTCCTGCTCATCACCGATCCATGGGCAATGGTCATTGGCGCTGACACGCCCTGGTTCGCGCTCTACGACGATGGCCGCGTCATCTTCGTCGAGAAGAACACCGCGGGCGCGTACGCCCACATGACCGCGCGTTTGAGCCCGGCGCAGTTGGCCGACGTCGAGGCCACGCTGCGTGCCTTCATCGCGGAACCGGTTCCGAAGAAGATCGACCTGCGGCCCAATTGGACAGATCAACCCACGTCGCATCTGTTCCTGGATGTGGATGGACGCAAGCTCGTGACCGCCGTACACGGCCTTGGCCATGCCACCGCGGGCGTCGCCTGGCGCCACGCGGGCGAGACGCAGCCCGACGTGTTGCCGGCCAACATCGCCGGCCTGCATCGGTATCTCGCCGACTTCCACGTGGCGAGCGCCACCAAGTGGATCCCCGATCGGCTGGAGGTCATGTTCTGGGACTACAACTACGCACCGGGCGCCTCCATCGTCTGGCCGGCCAGTTGGCCAGGCCTGGAGGACCCCACCACGCTGAAGCGTGGCGATGACTATTCGATCTTCCTGCCAGGCACGCAAGAGCCGGCGCTGATCGCCTTCCTTGCGACCCGCAAGAAGAAGGGCGCGATCGCACTTGGCGGCAGGAAGTGGGCGGTGGACTACCGGCCCGTGTTTCCGCAGTGGCGGGACGCGTTTCGCGAACCATAGCGGCATCCACCAGGCGGCCGGATCGTGCTGGCCGCCACAGGCTCCCAGGCAGGCTAGATGGCCATGACCCCGCCATCGACGAACAGTTCGTGCCCCGCGATGAAGCTGGACGCGTCCGAGGCCAGGAACAGCACCGCCTCCGCGATCTCCTCCGCGTCGCCGAGCCGCCCGAACGGGATCATCTGCTTGAACGCCGCCTCGGCATCGGCATTGGCTTCCAGGTAGGCCTGCATGGCCGGCGTGTGGACCATGCCGGGCGACACCACGTTCACCCGGATGCCGCGGTGCTTCAGGTCGGTGGTCCAGGTGCGCGCAAAGGAGCGGATCGCCGCCTTCGTGGCGCTGTACACGGAGAGCGCGCCGATCCCCTTGCTGCCGGCCACCGAGCCGGCCAGGATCACCGTGCCACCGGTCGTCATCAGCGGCAGCGCCTTCTGCACGGTGAAGACCGTGCCCTTGATGTTGGTCGCCAGCAGGCGCTCCAGGTGCGCGACGTCGATCTCGCCCAACGCCGCCGACTCGGAAACGCCCGCGTTGGCGAACACCACATCCAGCCGGCCATGGTCCTGCCGGATACGCGCATAGAGCCGGTCCATGTCCTCCGCCTCGCCGACATCGCCCTGCACGCCCACCGCGCTGCCGCCGATCTCCGCCACGGCGGCATCCAACCGGTCCTGCCGCCGCCCGGTGATGTAGACCTGCGCGCCTTCCCGCGCAAACGCCTTCGCCGCCACCAGGCCGATGCCGTCGGTGCCGCCGGTGATCGCGACCACCTTGCCGTCGAATCGCTTGTCCATCTCGCTTCCTTTTATAAGTGGAGGATTGCTCCACTTACTATACGGAGGTAGCCTCCGTTTCCACAAGCCACGCCGGAAAGCCCCGTTGACCGCCGACACTCCCCTACGCGCCGATGCCCAGCGAAACCGCGAGCGCCTGCTCGCCGCGGCCGAGGAGGTGTTCCTGGAGCGCGGCGCCGAAGCGTCGATGGAAGACGTCGCCAAGCGCGCCGGCGTGGGCATCGGCACGCTCTATCGGCGTTTCCCCACGCGCGAGTCCTTGTTCGCCGCGGCCTACAGCGGCCGCTTCCTGTCGCTGGCGGCGGCCAGCCACGCACGCGCCAGCACACTCGATGCGCTGGCCGCACTGCGTGCGTATCTTGAGGACTTGGCGCTGCACACGAGCGTCTACCGCGGGCTGGCCATTTCGCTCGGCGCGGTACTGCAGAGCGGCACACCGGGCTGCGAGGCCGTCAGCAAGGAAGGAAAGGAGCTGTTGCGGCGCGCGCAGAAGACCGGCGTCGTCCGCCGGGACGTCTCGTTCGACGATCTCGTCGTCGTCGCCACCGCGACCTCGTTGGCCACCGAGCAACTCCGCTCGCCGAAAACGCGCATCGCACACCTGATCGGGCTGTTCGTCGACGGCATCGCCGCGCCCACGCCGCGTGCCTAGCCGGTAGACCCGCGGCGCGCGGGCGGGGCTTCAGCGATGCTGCGGGTGTGAAGCGTGAGGTCTATCCGCAAGCCGGCAAGAATCTCAGAGATCCGCACCCGTGCGCGTCAGACGCTGCCCGAGCGCAAGCAAGACGATGCTACGCGCCGCGCTAGCGCGACACGCAGTGTGGACTTCAGGCCGGGCGTAGCGTCATCCGAGACGCCGCACGCCGGCGACGCGTTTACTTGGCCGGAACGCGCTGATACTCGTCGCTGCCGGTGTTGAGATGCCCATCGGCCTCGTCGATGGCGAAGTTCACCGTCTCGCCGTCGTTGGTCACCTGCAGCACGCCGTCCTTGTAGATGGCTGGGTAGCTCTCGGTCTTGGGCTTGCGGGTGAAGAAGCGCGGGGTGGTGTTGCGCACCATGAACGACTCCCCGTTGCGCTCGATGTCCATCGTGTCGTCCTTCGACTCCACGTTGACCCAGTGCCCGACGAACTTCTCGCCCTCCACCCTGGCGCAGCCGGTCACCAGCATCGCCGCGGCCAGCGCCGCTCCCATCCACTTCGTCATGTCCCCGCCTCCGGTGTTGGAATCGGGGCGAGGATGCGGTGGGCTGGATGTATGGGAGGTCAAGAATGGGGAGGAGATCACGCCGGGTGCCGGTTGGCGCGAATCCCCCCTCCGCACGCCATTCCGCGTACTGCCGAGGCTGGAGCAGCGTGGAGTTCGGCGCCTGTCACTATGACGGGTTGCGTCATATGACGAGTGCCGTTATGGTGGCTGTGTGATCAGGAGCTTTATCGACAAGGAAGCCGAAAAGATCTGGCGTGGCGAGCGCTCGCGCAGGCTGCCGGCCGATATCCAGCCGGTCGCCCGACGCAAGCTGCGCATGCTCAATGCCGCTGCCAGTCTCGAGGATCTGCGTGTCCCGCCGGCCAATCGGCTGGAAGCGCTGAAAGGCGATCGGCGTGGTCAGCACAGCATCCGCATCAACGACCAATGGCGCATCTGCTTCCGCTGGCACGACGGCGATGTTGCCGAGGTCGCCATCGTCGACTACCACTGATTTCAGGCAACTCATTATGGCATCCCTGCCCAATATCCATCCCGGCGAAGTGCTGCGCGACGAGTTCCTCGTCCCGCTCGGTATCAGCCAGAACGCCCTCGCCCGCGCCACCGGCGTACCGCCGCGTCGCATCAACGAAATCGTGCTGGGCAAGCGCGGCATCACCGCCGACACCGCCGTACGCCTGGCCGCGGCGCTCGGCACGACCGAACGCTTCTGGCTGAGCCTGCAGGCGGACTACGAACTGGAAGAGGCGCATCGCCTGCTTGGCGATCTGCCGGCGAGGATCAAGCGATTGGCGGCTTGAGGCAAGATATTGGACCTGCTGGAAAACCGGGGTCAGAGTGCACTTCTCCTACAGCAGCTTCAGGCATCGTCCGATGGGTCGGCCCCCTTTGGACAAGGTCAGGCTGGTAAAAAAGTGCACTCTGACCCCTGTTTCTTCTTAACCGCGCAGAACGAAAGCTAGCACGCGAACGCAGTACCCATGTAACTCGCCTTCGTCGATGGTAGTGACGTCCGGTGGTGATCCATCATCAGCATGATGGAAGCGTTTTGCGTAATCGTTTAGAGCTCGAAGCTCAGGGACAGTCGGATGAAGAGATGCGAGAGGACTAGGTGCTGTCGATTTCTCGATGCTCGTAATCACTTGGCCAAGCATGGCGTTACGCGGAATCAGAGAAGGGAATTGCTGGTGCAGGCTGGTCTCAAGTACGACGCGTAAACATTTCGCAACATGGCCTCGGTCTAGCCCTTGCTTCGCATCGGCATAATTCGTGAGTACCGCCAGGTCATTCTCGTATTGGCTAGAGCACTCTTTGGCGAGGACAAGGTCTGCGAAGGTGGAGTAATCATTGGTGGCGGGCACGATCTTGCAATAACTCAGTGCGCCGGAATTTTTCGCGAGCGGAAGTTTTTTAAGTTCGTCGTCCAGCGCTTGCAGAAAATAGGGGTCGTGAGCAAGGACGATTAGCTGCTTGCACTTTGTAGCTAAGGCCTTGAGCACTCGAATCGTCGCCGTACGCCGCCGTCGATCCAAACTGCACATTGGATCATCAATTACTATGATTCGATCAGCTAGCTGAGGATCTTGATGCAAGCGAGCGATGAAGAAAGCAAAAGCAAGAGCTCGCTTATCCCCCTCACTTAGTGCATTTCCAAATGCCGCAATCTTGTCGCCAGCGAGCTTTACATCCAATCCTCTCACTTTGAGTTGATAGTTGCTTCTTGGAAGGCCAACGCCACCGCGATAATCAAAGCTGAGAGCTTCAATACGAACTTGCGTTCCGAACCCAGCGAGAAGAGTGTTGATCTCGGTTTGGTAGGTCGAGAGGATGGTCGTCATTAGTATATCGAGAGCTTTGCGTGTCTCCTCCTTTTCATCCGATCTCGCTTTTTTTTCAGCAGAAAGCTGATTAAATTTTTGAAATTCTGCAACAACCATTGGTGTATGGCGAAGTTTGCGGAGTTTCAAATCATCAATCATATTGCGCAGACTCTTGACATCCTCGGTAGCCAACGATCCCTTGTAGGCTTCAATGGCGGTGGCCGCATCTAAGACTCTGCTATTAGCCGTCGATACCAAATCAATTGCCGATGCCCATAGCGTAGCAGCCTGATTTAATTCGTCGGCTGATCCGACAGATTCAAGCGGCTGAAGACCCTTGGACTTTGCGAGAGGCTCTATGAGTGTGCGCAATTGGGCTAATATCGCTCTCATTTCTTGAGCGCAAAACGCAATAGAGGGTGCTTCCACAAATCCTTCCCATCCGTCTATGTGAGCCTGTACTGTTTCAAAAGCTTGCTCAAGCCTAACTGCTACGGCATCTCCTAAGCGAAGGTTAACGTGATCTTCTAGACGAGCTGCTTCGACTTTTAAATCTTCATAAGCCTTGTTGAAGTGTGTGCGATAAGCCTTGATTAGATTGTTATCTTTTATGCTTGATCCGCAGTAGGGACATTCATAGCCTATGTCGAACGCACTGCCCTGCATAAGCCATTGTTCGAATTTTGGATGAGTGCATCTCTTAATTTGGTTTCGAACCTCTTGCTCAGCGGTAGATTCGACCTCGGGCAAACTCTTGGCGAGAATACTGAATAGACTAGTAGCATTGAACACAGGAAGCGCAACCTGAACTGGGACTTTCTTTTTGAATATTTCTTCACGCGCATTTGCGGCTGCAATCCGTTTTTCTAGTAGCGCTATTTGTTCATCAGCGTTCGGCGGCACAGTCAAATTGCTGAATGCGTCGATCGCCATTGCTCCTGCATGTGCTTTCAGCACAGCCATCTGGGTGTTCATCTTTCCCGTGGCATCGGTGAGTTTCTGAGCTGCGTCGTCAACTTTTTTACGCAGCGTGACAGAATTTTCTCCGAGTGCAAACTCCAGGAGACTTGCACGTTGGTCTGTGCTGATCTCGCCGCCAGCGTATACGTTCTTACTAACGAAATCAGCGTCAAAAACCTGCAGATTCGGCATTGGCTTCGACCAAGCTGCCGAGATCAAGCTAACCATGTCACTCGCACCAGCGGTGTTGACAAATTCGAGTTGAACGCTTTGAGCTAGTGTGCCGCCTAGCGTCGCTCTAGCAGAAAGAGCGGCAGCTTGACCGTCTCCGCACGAACGCAAAATGGTAGCCAGCGTCGATTTACCTCGACCATTCTCACCAAAAATCATTGCCACCTGACCAAATGGAGGTGAAGCCCCGGAATCGTGGAATAGGCCAACTCCTTTTACTGTGACAATTTTCTTGAGCATTTTGGTGCCTTCCTTGATATTGAATTAATCGAGCGCTGGACAATAGCTATTGTCTAGGAGAGCTAGTAAGTTTCTTAAGATTTCTTACCCGGCTATCATCTCGCGTACGACGTTGACGCCGACCTGCTGCCGCTTCCAATGTTTGCATTGCGCCCGCGTGCGGCGGCCGTCTTTGCACAGGACTAGGCCGGTCTCTTCGATGGCGTAGCCCTCGCGGCGGAAGGCTTCGCCGACCAGGAGTTCGAATTGGCGCCAGCCCCCGGCGGCCAGGCTTTCCAGGGTGGTGCGCGTGTCCAGCAGGCGGCGGCGATGCCGCGCTTTGAGGAATGAGGTAAGCGCCGCCAGCCAGCAGAGCAGCAGCAGAATCCACGCCATCGGAGCGAATGCGCCTTCCGCTTGCTGGGCGATGGCCTGCGACAGCGCGCCGTCGTGGCGGGAGAACCACCAGGGGATGCCGTCGCGCACTGCGAAGAAGCCGGCGACGCCGGCCATGATTCCCATTGGCCACGGCAACGCCGCCAGCGCATCGAATCCGGTTTTCCCCTGTCTGCGTCCCATGCGACCCCCGTCCCCGGATCGACCATAGACCTGTGCGCGGCAGATGTCTGTACTGTTAACTGTGTCGTCTACAAAACGAGACGCAATTTGCATTTAAGACTGGGTGGTGGCGTCGCGATCGGTAGCCGGATCGCCTGTGCCGATCGGCGAAGCGACGTGTGCGGCAGCGTTCTCGGACGCGCCTGTCCGCCGCCCGTCGCCGCCTTCCGTGGCGCCGAGACGTCCATGCTAGCGTCGCGCTGCCGAGGGTCCGGCGCAGCGTGGGGCAGGGGATGAGCAGCGAGTCGACGCGCCGCCAACTGGCGCCACCACGCACCACGCCAATCGTCCGCCTGGCCTGGTGGCTGCTGTGGCTCGCCCTGGCCCTGTTCGCCGTGGAGTTCGTCCATTCGGTCTATCTGAAGTACGCGTCGCTGCAGTCGCCGGCCTATGCGATGTTCCTGACCCGCCGCGGGTGGCTGTGGTGCCATCTCGGTGGCGGGGCGGTCGGTCTGTTGCTGGGAGCGCTGCAGTTCGCGACGCAGCGGTGGCGGCGTTGGCCGCAGCTGCACCGTTGGGTGGGGCGGGCGTATTTCGCAGGGATGGCGGTGGCGATGATCGGAGTGGTGGGGCTGATCGCCACCTCGCCGGCGCCGCCTTCGATCCGGGTGGCGTTCGCGGCCACGGCGCTGGCGTGGCTGGTCACCGGGTCGGTCGGCTTGGTGGCGATCTGGCGTGGGCAGGTGCTGCGGCACCAGCGCTGGATGGTGCGCGCCTATCTGGCGACGCTTGCGCCGGTGGTGTTCCGGGTGGCGTTGCCGTCGGCGATCAGCCTGGGCCTGACGCCGTCGCCGTGCTTGATCGCGCTGCTGCTGTGGGCGAGTTGGGTGGTGCCGCTGTCGGTGTATGGCGTGGGCCGCGCGGTTGCCGATGCACGGGGCCGACGCAAGCAATCGGCGATGCTGCGGCGTGGCGCCGGCCTCGGCGCGGGGTGATGGCCGGGCGTATGGGATCGTGTGCCGGCCGGTGATTGCCGCGGCCGGTACCGCCAGGCCGATCTGCTGTCATTCCAATCCTGCGTCTGGTGTGCCGGCACTCGCGCACGTGCTGTCGCGCAGCTGCGCACAATGCGCGGTCATCGTCGTCCCAGCATCAGCGCCCACATCGTGCAGCGCCTGCACCGCGCAGAAAAACACTGCCACGCCTGCGCCCAGGCGTGGCAGCCAGCGGGACGGACGATCGCAGGCGCCGGGGGAGGGAGTGCGCTTGCGTTATCGCCCGCCGCGACCTCAGCGGAGCGTGTCGAACAGTTGCTGGCGCACGGCGATGGTGCAGGCGTCTTCGGTGAACAGATGCTCCAGTGCACTGTTGTCGCTGGGCTTGCCGGTACCCAGGTCGAGCACGGTCGCCTGGTTGCTGCCGCGCGCCTTGAACGCGGCGATGGCGGTGGTGGCGTTCTTCAGCGGCACGGTGGCGTCGTTGTCCGAGCCGCACAGCAGGGTCGGGGTGCGCGGCGCCCAGTCGAGCAGGTCGTTGCGCTCCAGGTCGCGCAGGAACGGGTCGTTGGCGTTGCTGGCGAAGTCCTTGTAGAAGCCGGGCTGGAAGTACTGGCGGATCTTGTCCACGCCCGGCAGGGTGTCGCCGAGCACCAGGTCGGTCAGGCTCTGGTTGCCGGGGAACAGCTTCTCCACCTGCTTCGCCCACGGGTCCTGGAACACCTGCGACGGGTCGAGATAGAGGTTCTTGTAGGTGTGCTGCATGCCGACGATGGCGTAGCTGGCCAGGACGATGCCGAAGGTGTTCTCGCCCACGGCGTTGCGGCCGCTCCAGCTGTCGCGGAAGGTCTGGCTGAGCGCATATGGGCCGGAGATCGGCGCGCTGGCGACGAGGTTGAACTCGTTGGACAGGTGCGCTTCGATCTCGCGCTGGGTGGCCATGGCGGCATGCCCGCCCTGCGAGAAGCCGGTCAGCATGACCTTGCCCGACAACGGGGTGTTGAGCCGCTGCAGCACCTGGCGCGCGGCGCGCATCGCATCGATGGTGGCACTGGCCTCGGACGCGGCGTGCAGGTAGGGGTGGAACGCATAGGTGGACTGGCCGATGCCGAGATAGTCGCTGCTCACCACCACATAGCCCTGGGTGGCGAGGTGGGTGACCATGGTGTCGTCGCCCTTGGCGTCGCGGATCTCCTTGGCCTGCTCGGCGCGGCGTTGCGACTCGGTGCCCTGGCTGTAGCTCACCAGCGGGAACGGACCGGGGCACTGGTTGCCGCCGGGCACCAGCAGCGCCGCCGAGGCGGTGGTGGGTTCGCCCTCGACGCCGATGGTGGCGTAGGTGAACTCGGCCACGCGCACGTCGCACCTGGCCTGGTCGGGAGATTGATCGTTGGCCAGCAGCGTGGCGATCGCCTGGCGGGTATAGCTGGTCAGGACATTGCTCTTGAGTACGGTGCCGCGCGCCGGCGCCGCCGTGGCGGCGATGGGCAACAACGCGCCCGCGATGCCGATGAGGGAAAGTGCGTGCAGCGCCAGCCGATTCCGCTGTGTGGCCATGGAAACATCCTCGCAGTGATGCCCGGTCGCCCGGGGTGGGGGAGGGCGCAGACGCTACTATGTCGTCTGCATTATTTTCGCGACACAACGAGATAATGTTTATCTGCGGTATTGATTTGCGTGGCATCCGGTCGCAGGAATCGGCATGCGATGCCGGAAAATCCGGCCGCATGTCAGGGCGATGGCGTGCGATGCGCCACAGTGACGCTGAGGAAATGATGAAACATCCGCTGGTTTTCGCGCGAATTCAGCCGAATCCGGATGTTGTGCGCAGGCGGGGCCTGTGTGGCCGCATTTGTCTACGATTCGCGCACGTGACGTTTCAGGAGTTAATAATCTTGGTTTTAAATATAATCTTAGATTGGCGCGAGATAATCGGGGATATTGTCGTGCGATGTCCTGTGTCGAGGAAGGCTTGGACGGTGACAGGACACGGGCACGACAGTTCGCTGGGTCTGTACGACATGGCGCAACACGGCTGCTTCCGCGATGGCGATCGCTGCGCCGGCAGCACGACCGGCGCGCTGCGGCGAGATGGGGCCGTCCTGCGGCACAAAAAAAGCCGGCGGGCCCATTGGGGCCGCACCGGCTGCATTGCCGGCCCGTGCACGCACGGGCGGCAGCAGTGCCTCAACGCACCTGATACAGCACGGTGGCGCCGGGCTTGGGTTCGAACGCGGGCACGGTCTGCTGCTTCAGCGCGGTGCCCTTGGCGTCCCACACCAGGGTTTCGGACGGGTACTCGTCCTTGCGGGTCATCGCGTCGATCTGTTTGACGATCACGCTGGAGCCGGCGGCGACCTCCGGGTTCCAGGCGAACACGCCGAGCCTGCCGTAGAACACGGCCGGGGCGGTGGCGTCCAGGCGACGGTCCGGGCACATCACCAGGCCGCGGTCGAGCATCACCCGCAGCGCGCCCACCGGCACGGCCTTCACCGTGGGGGATGTGCGCTCGGTGCTGTGGCCGGGGCAGACGTTGGCCGAGCGGGTCAGCATGTCCTCGACCACCTGCCGGTCGGACTGGGCCAGCGCGGGCAGGGCGACGGCGGCGAGGGCGAGCGTTGCGAGGGGGGATTTCCAGGGCATGTCGAGACTCCTTCAATGGAGGAAAGACGCCGAACCGGGCGGTCCGTGCAAGGCAGCGACAGGCGGCCGCGGCGGCGCGGGCAGACTCTAGCAACCGCGCCGGCGGCGAATGCAAAGCGGGCGTGAGGGCCCGGGGAGTGTGGCTGCTTCGAGCGCGGGGCGCTGTGCAGGCTCCGCTTCGCATCGCCTGGGTCGCGGTTGAAACCGCTCCTACAGTCGGCGTATCGCTTTTTGCCTTGTTCAAATGCTGGCATCCCGGTAGGAGCGGCTTCAGCCGCGACGGGCGTTACCGGGAATGCCCATCGTGGCCGAAGCAACTCCTACGGGGGGCGGGTCGCTTGTCCGCTATGCAAGTGCTGTCGGGAGCGCTGACAGATGGTCCCTCCTTGTGAGAGGGACTTCAGTCCCGACTGCAGCGAGGCTGGACGCACCACTCTCCCGCGCGCGCCGGCTCAGCGATATGGCCCTGGCCCGCGCCAGACCAGTTCGCCCTGGTGATAGACCTGCAGCATGGTGATGACCTGGCGGGCATCGCCGATGTCCTTCAACTCTGGCGAGTCCGGCGGCAATGCGCGGCATTTGCCGGAGCCGCGGGTCAGGGCGATCTCCAGCGGGCAGACCATGCGGTACTCGGTGCCGGGCAGCAGGATGAACATCTCCTTCATGCCCTGCTGCTGCCAGGTGCGCAGCTGGCTCTCGCTGCCCAGGTCGTAATAGACCAGGTAGCCGCCGACCTCGAGGCTGGGCTGGGCCGCGTCCATGTCGTGGCGGTTGCCGCGGTTGCCGGGGCCGGCGGCCAGGCCGCTGTTGTCCGGGGCGGTGTCGGTGTCGAGCGCGCCGGGCGGGCGCCCGGTCCAGGTCTGCGGGCGGCGCTCGGTCGGCGGCGGCGGATTGCTGTCGGCGGTCTGCGCCGGGCTCGGTGCCGGGGCGTCCGCGGGCGGGGTGGGCGCCGGCGGTGCCGGGCGCGGTTGCGGCACCGGGGCGGGCGCGGGCGTGTCCGCCGCTTTCGGCGTGTCGACGCGATCGGGCGGCGGCACCGGGTCGTCGGATTGCGCGACCAGGGTGGATTGCACGGTGGTGGTGGCCCGCGTGCGCTTGGGCGCGGCGGACGCCGGCGGCGGGCTGGGCTTGGGCGGCAGCGGCTTCACTGGCTTGTCGCTGTCGCCCAGGAAGTCCACGCGGATCCGGCTGCCGCCGGCCGCGCCCTGCGGCGTGGACATGGTGGGCTTGGCCGCGTACAGCAGGGCGAGCGCCATCAGCACGTGCAGCAGCGCGCTGAGCAGCCAGGCGATCCAGCGCTGCCAGCGTTCGCTGCGGGTCTCGGCCGCGGCGCGCGCGCGGTGCGACGCGCGGCTCATGCCGTCGCGGCGGCGTCGGGGAGGCCAGCCTTCATGCGGTTCCGGGGAGGGGGCGAACGTGGGAGGCCGCCATCGTACCGCCTGCGCCGACTCCGGCCATGACAACCGATGCGATGGCCGGCATCACCCGACACCTGGCGTTCACGCGCTGGGGGCGGCCAGCCCCGCGTCGCCCGCCTGGGCGCACGGCGCGGCCGCCCGCGCGTGGTCAGACGTAGGCGCCGACCTTGAACACTTCCACCGCCTGGGTCAGCTGCGCCGACTGCTCCTCCAGCGATCGCGCCGCGGTGCTGGCTTCTTCGACCAGCGCCACGTTCTGCTGGGTGGTCTCGTCCATGCGCGCGATGGTCTGGTTGACCTGGGCGATGCCGTTGGCCTGTTCGTGCGAGGCGGCGGAGATCTGGCCCATCAGGTCGGTGACGTGCTGCACGCTGGCCACCACCTGGTCCATGGTGGCGCCGGCCTGGTGCACCAGCGTGGCGCCGTGGGCCACACGCTGCACCGAGTCGTCGATCAGGGTCTTGATCTCCTTGGCGGCGCCGGCCGAGCGATGCGCGAGGGTGCCGACTTCCGCGGCCACTACCGCGAAGCCCTTGCCCTGCTCGCCGGCGCGCGCGGCTTCCACCGCGGCGTTGAGGGCGAGGATGTTGGTCTGGAAGGCGATGCCGTCGATCACCGCGATGATGTCGGCGATGCGCCGGGAGGCGGCCTGGATGCCATCCATGGTCTCCACCACCTGGCCGACCACGTCGCGGCCTTCGCCGGCCACGCCGGCCGCGCCCAGCGCCAACTGGTTGGCGCGCTGGGCGTGCTCGGCGTTCTGCTTGACCGTGGACGTCAACTCTTCCATCGAGGCGGCGGTCTCTTCCAGGCTGGCCGCCTGCTGCTCGCTGCGCTTGGCCAGTTCCTGGTTGCCGCTGGCGATGTCCTCGGCGGCGAAGCCGATGCTGTTGGTGGTGCGCTGGATGTGCGCGACGATGTCGGTGAGGCGGTGCACGGTGCTGTTGGCGTCGTCGCGCATGGCGGCGAACACGCCATGGAAGTTGCCGCTCATGCGCACGGTGAGGTCGCCGTCGGCGATGCAGCGCAGCAGCGCGGAGAACTTGGCCAGGTTGGCGTCGGCGGTGGCCATCATGGTGTCGAGGTTCTCGACCATGGTGCGGAAGGCGTGCTCGAACTTCTCCGGTTGGCCGCGGTGGGCGAAGTCGCCGGCGCAGGCGGCTTCGGCCAGGGTCTGGATCTGCACGTTGATCGCGTGCAGGTTCTGCTTGACCTGCTGCATCGCCGCGGTGATCGCGGCCTTCTCGCCGGGGTACTGGGCGATGTCCTGGCTGAGGTCGCCGATGGCGTAGCGGCCCATCACCTCGGTGATGCGCAGCTGGGTCTGCACGTGCGCATCGACCAGGGCATTGGTGTCGGCGACCATGCGCCCGTACTCGCCGGGGAAGCGCTGCACGTCCATGCGGTAGCTGATGGCGCCGGCGTCGTGGCGCGCGGCCATCTCGCGTTGCGCGGAAATCACCTCGTGCAGGCGCCGCTGCATCTGCTGCATGGCGCGCAGCAACTGCCCGGCCTCGTCGTGGGTGGTGGCGGTGTCCGGGCTGCTCAGGTCGCCGGCGCCGATGCGCTCGGCCAGGCCCAGCGCCTGCCGCAGCGGGCGGACCACGCGGCGGGTCAGCAGCAGGGCGATCAGCGTGCCCAGCAGCAGCGCCAGCACGGTGCAGCCGACCATCAGCAGGGCGAAGCCGCGTGCGGTGGCCATCGCCTCCTTGGCGGCCTGGCGGTTCTTGGCTTCCTGCAGGTCGATGAAGGCGTTGATGCTGGCCAGCCAGTCGACGAAGGCCGGGCGCGCCTGCTGCAGCAGCAGCGCCTGCGCCTGCATGTTGTCGCCGGCATCGCGCAGTTGCCGCACCTGCGCGATCAGCGGCATGGTGCGCGCTTCGATGCCCTGGATGCGCTGCAGGATCGCTTTCTCCTGGGCGTCGCTGGAGGCGGCGAGCAGGGCGTCCAGCGGCTGCGCGGCGCGCGCGTAGTCGCCGGCCAGCTTGTCGATGGTCTGTTCGGTCGCCTGGCGGCTGGCCGCATCGTCCAGCAGCACCACGTCGCGCAGGGCGATGGCGCGGTCGTGCACGCTGCCGCGGAAGTTGATCGCGTAGCGCTGCTTGACGCTGTTGACTTCGTTGATGGCGGTGAGCCGCCGGTCGATGCTGTGGACGCGCTGGATGCCGACCACGGTGAGCAGGACCATCAGCACGATGATCGTGAGGAAGCCGAGCGCGAGGCGCTGGCCGATGCGCAGATGCGAAAGGACGTGCATGGGATCGGGGGAGTGGGGGAAGGAAGAGGGATCGACGGTGGGTGACGGCGGACGGGCAGGCAGGTTGCCTGCGCCCGCGTGACGCGCGCATCGCGCTGGTCCCGGGCCGGCGCATGGATAGCGGCGATGCCGGGTCGAACTGAAGGGAAGGCGCCCGGGTGTCTGCGGCGCGGTACGGGGAACGTGACGCGGTGCCTGTCTGCAGCGCCGATGGCGGCGCCCGCATCGGGCAGGGCGCTGGGTTTGCTGCCCGGCAAGACCCGTGTCGTGCGGCGCCACCGCCGCGCGCAGGTGCAGCATGGCCAGGCCATGCCCGGTGCTATGGTCCGCGCATGACCGGCTCCGCCGACCCGATCCGCTTCCAGGCGACCTTGCTGCGTCCGGCCGCACCGCCGGACGCGTCCTGGTGTTTCCTGCTGCTGCCTGCGGCGGCCAGCGCTGCCCTGCCCACACGTGGCCTGGCCAGCGTGGAGGGCCGGCTCGCCGGACACCCGTTCCAGGCCACGTTGCAGCCGGACGGGCGTGGCGGCCACTGGCTGCAGGTCGAGGAGGCGTTGCGGGCGGCCGCGGCGGTCGACGCCGGCACCACGGTGACCCTGGAGATCGCGCCGGTGGCGGTGGAGCCGGAACCCGCGGTGCCCGACGACCTGGCGCGCGCCCTCGCCGCGCATCCGCCCGCACGCGCGGCCTGGCACACGCTGACCGCGGTGGCGCGGCGCGACTGGATCTTCTGGATCGGCGCGGGCAAGCAGGCGCAGACGCGGGTCAAGCGCATCGCCAGCACCTGCGACATGCTCGCCGCGGGCAAGCGGCGGGTCTGCTGCTTCGATCGCTCGGGCATGTACAGCAAGGCCTTCGCCGCGCCGCAGGCGCAGTGAGCTGGATGGTGCGCACGCCCGGCGTGGCCGCCGTCGCGACAGGATCCTCGCACGCGCCTGCCTATACTCCCGCACGTCCATCCATGAGGCCCACCGCATGAGTGCATCCACCTCTTCGTCCGCCGCCGCCGCACCGGGCAGCCTGCGCCGCTCGGTGTCCAACACGCTCAAGGGCTCGGCCGGCAACCTGGTGGAGTGGTACGACGTCTACGTCTATTCGGTGTTCGCCACCTACTTCGAGTCGCAGTTCTTCTCCAAGGAGGACAAGAACGCCACCTTGTACGTGTGGGCCATCTTCGCGGTGACCTTCCTGATGCGGCCGATCGGCGCCTGGTACTTCGGCCGCTTCGCCGACCGCTACGGCCGGCGCATGGCGTTGACGGTGTCGGTGTCGGTGATGGCGGCGTGCTCGTTCCTGATCGCGGTGACGCCCACCGTGGCCAGCATCGGCGGCGCCGCGGCGGTGGTGCTGCTGCTGGCGCGCCTGCTTCAGGGCTTCGCCACCGGTGGCGAGTACGGCACCAGCGCCACCTACATGTCCGAGGCGGCGATCCCGGGGCGGCGCGGCTTCCTGTCCTCGTTCCACTACGTCACCCTGGTCGGTGGTCATGTGCTGGCGCAGGCGGTGCTGTTCGGGATGCTGCACTTCTTCGACAAGGGCCAGATTTCCGAATGGGGCTGGCGCGTGGCCTTCGGCCTGGGCGGCATCGGCGCGCTGGTGGTGTTCTGGCTGCGGCGCACGATGGACGAGTCGCTGACCTCCGAGTCCATCGCCGCGGCCAAGCAGGGCAAGGACACGGCCTCCGGCTCGCTGCGCGAGCTGTTCGTGCACCAGTGGCGCCCGCTGCTGCTGTGCTTCCTGATCACCGCCGGCGGCACCGTGGCGTTCTACACCTACTCGGTGACCGGGCCGAAGATGATCCAGACCGCCTTCGCCGGCGACGACGTCATGGCCGGCACCATCATCAACCTGGCCGCGCTGATCGTGCTGATGCTGATGCAGCCGGTGGGCGGCTGGCTCTCGGACATCATCGGGCGCAAGACCCTGCTGGTGTTCTTCGGCATCGGCGGCGTGCTCTACACCTGGTTCCTGGTGCTGGAACTGCCCAGGCAGAGCGACTGGCTGAGCGCCTTCGCCATCCTCACCGCCGGCTTCGTCATCCTCACCGGCTACACCTCGATCAACGCGGTGGTGAAGGCCGAGCTGTTCCCCACCCACATCCGCGCGCTGGGCGTGGGCCTGGGCTATGCGCTGGCCAATTCGGCCTTCGGCGGCACCGCGCCGCTGCTGTACCAGGCCTCGCTGAAGACCGGCCACGTCACCACCTTCGTCTGGTACGCCACGGCGGTGATCGCGGTGTCGCTGCTGGTGTACGTGTTCTTCCTGACCAACAAGGGCAGCAACTGGCTGGATCACGAAGGCGAGATGCACGCGCGCCGGCGCTGACCGGCGCGGCGCCGGCCCGGGCGATGCGCATGCCGCCCGGGCGCGGAGCAGGCGGACGCTGAACGGCGCACCCGGTATCGGCTGGGTCGCCCCGCCGCGCGGAGGCCGCGCATGCGGCGGCTGCCAGGCGACTCGGGTACCATGCAGCCCCCTCACGGGCGTTCCCCCCATGGCCGATCCAGACAACAGCTCCACTCCCCCGGTGACCCAGGCGCAGGCCGAAGACGCGGTGCGCACCCTGCTGCGCTGGGCCGGCGAGGACCCGACCCGCGAGGGCCTGCTGGACACCCCGCGGCGCGTGGCCGAGGCCTATGGCGACTGGTTCAGCGGCTACCGCGCCGACCCGCGCGAGTACCTGCTGCGCACCTTCGAGGAAGTGGCCGGCTACGACGAGCTGATCGTGCTGCGCGACATCGAGTACGAAAGCCACTGCGAACACCACATGGCGCCGATCATCGGCAAGGTCCACGTCGGCTACCTGCCGCGCGGCAAGGTGGTGGGCATCAGCAAGCTGGCGCGCGTGGTCGAGGCCTATGCACGGCGCTTCCAGGTGCAGGAGAAGATGACCGCGCAGATCGCCCAGTGCATCCAGGACGTGCTGCAGCCGCTGGGCGTGGGCGTGGTGGTGGAGGGCGCGCACGAGTGCATGACCACCCGCGGCATCCACAAGCGCGGCGTCAGCATGGTCACCTCGAAGATGCTCGGCACCTTCCGCGAGGACGCGCGCACCCGCGCCGAGTTCCTGCGCTTCATCGAGCGCGTGCGCTGAATCTGCGGATGCGGTGGCGGTCGGTTCCTGCATGAAGCCGCATGTCCGGATTGCCGGCTATCGCCAGTTGCGCGAACAGCCATTGTGGAAACTGCTCGCCGCCGACCATGCCCCGGAGCTGATCGGCCTGCTGCAGACCCTGCTCGGCGATGCCCAGCGGCGTCTGCCGGCGGACGTGCTGCACGAGCGCCTGCAGCGCCAGCTCGATGCGTTGAAGGACGACCAGCTCTCGCGCGAACTGCCGCGCACCGCGCAGGCCTACGTGGCGCACTGGCTGGCGCAGGGCTGGCTGGAGCGGCGCCTGCCCGAGGGCGATGCGCAGGAAGAATACGAACTGTCGCGGCAGGCGGCGCAGGCCATCCGCTTCATCGCCGGCGTGCGCGACAGTGCCAGCGTGGCTACCGAGAGCCGGCTGTCGCTGGTGATCCAGCAGCTGGTGCAACTGGCCGGGCAGACCGAGACCGATCCGGACGCGCGCCTGGCCGCGCTGCGCGCCGAGCGCGCGCGCCTGGACGCGGAGATCGAGCGCGTGGCCGCGGGCAAGCTGGCCGCGCTGGACGGCAAGCGCGCGCTGGAACGCACCCGCGACATCATCCGCCTGTCCGACGACCTGACCGAGGATTTCCGCCGCGTCCGCGACGATTTCGAGCGGCTCAACCGCGAGTTCCGCGAGCGCATCATCGACGACGAGGGCGCGCGCGGCGACGTGCTGGAGAAGTTGTTCGCTGGCATCGACGTGATCGGCGAGAGCGAGGCCGGGCGCAGTTTCCAGGCGTTCTGGAGCCTGCTCAACGACGCCGAGCAGAGCGTGCAGCTGGATGCGGCGCTGGAGGCGCTGCTGGCGCGCGGTTTCGCCCGCCGCCTGGACCGCCACGAACGCGCCTTCCTGCGCGGGCTCACCGGCACCCTGCTCGAGCGTGGTGGCCAGGTGCACGAGGTGATGCAGCATTTCGCGCGCAGCCTGCGTGGCTTCGTGCAGAGCCGCGGCTACTTGGAACAGCGCCGGCTCAACCAGTTGCTGAAGCAGGCGCAGGGCGAGGCGCTGCAGTTGCGCGACCACCTGCATGCCACCGCTGCCACCGGCTACGTGCTGCCGCTGAGCAGCGCGCGGCTGCGCTCGCCGTCGCAGTGGCGCCTGCACGATCCGCGCAGCCAGCAGGTGGACGGGCGGGTGCAGGCGGCCGAAGCGGCGACGATCTCGCTGGACAGCGTCGGCGACCTGGTGGCGCAGTCGGAGATCGACCTGCGCGGCCTGCGCAACGACCTGCACGACCTGCTCGGCCGGCAGCCGCAACTGAGCATCGGCGACGCGTTGCGGCAGCGCCCGGCGGCGCAGGGCCTGGGCAGCGTGATCGGCTACCTGGCGCTGGGCACCCGCCACGGCGTGGTGGTCGACGGCGAATGGGAAGCGGTGCAATGGGAGGGCGGCGACGGCCAGGTCCGGCGCGCACGCATCCCGCTGGTGTGGTTCACCAAGGAAAAACGCAATGAGCTGGTCTGACGAATTCCACGGCCACGACGCAGACGCCGGCGACGCCGCTGCGGCCACTGCCACTTCCGCTGCGGCCGATGCCGGCGCCGCGTTGTTCGCCGGCGACAGCGGCAGCCTGCCGCTGGAGGCGCGGCGCGCGCTGTGCCAGTTGCTGTCCGGCCCCAGCGTCGATGCCTACCGGCACGGCCCGCTGTGGCAGGCGCTGCTGCGCCACGAGGCCGCGATCCGCCGCGTGCTGAGCGAGCTGTTCCTGGAGCTGGTGCTGGACCGCGACGGCGGCGTGGCGTTCGCGCGCCAGGCCGACATGGGCGAGCTGGAGACCCCGGCGCTGCTGCGCACCGCGCCATTGACCTTCATCGAGTCGGTGCTGCTGCTGTTCCTGCGCCAGCAACTGGCCGAGGCCGACACCCGCGGTGAGCGCGCCGTGGTCGACGAGGCGCAGCTGCTGGAAGTGCTGTCGGTGTACGAGAAGAACGTCTCCACCGACCGCGCCGGTTTCGCGCGGCGGGTGCTGGCGGCGATCGCCAAGATGCGCGACAACCACCTGCTGTCCAAGCTGCGCGGCAGCGAGGATCGCTACGAAGTCTCGCCCGCGCTGAAGCTGCTGTTCTCGGCCGAGGACGTGCAGGCGTTGTCAGCCGCCTACCGCGGTCTGCGCGACGGCGCGGCCGAGGCGGCGCCGTGAGCAGCGTGCACGGCTAGCGGCCGTGTTCGCGCCTGCCGGCGGATGCGCGCCGGCCCTGCGGCCTGCCCTGGGGCCGCTTCCGTTTCCCCGATGAGTTCCCGATGACGTCCCTGTCCGAATCGTCCACCGTCCCCGTCGCTCCGTCCCTGTTCGCCGAGACCCTGGCCGAGCAACGCGCGCAGCAGTACCGCATGCGCCGCCTGCAGGTGCACAACTGGGGCACCTTCAACGGCCTGACCGACGTGCCGATCGCCGAGAAAGGTTTCCTGTTCGTCGGCCGCTCCGGTTCGGGCAAGTCGACCCTGCTCGATGCGATGTCGGCACTGCTGACGCCGCCGAGCATCGTCGACTTCAACGCCGCCGCGCGCGAGGCCGAGCGCAGCGGCCGCGACCGCAGCCTGGTGTCCTACGTGCGTGGCGCCTGGGCCGACCAGCAGGACAGCGCCTCCGGCGAGATCGCCACCCAGTACCTGCGCAAGGGCGCGACCTGGTCGGCGCTGGCGCTGGAGTACCGCAACGCGCAGGGCCAGGCGGTGAGCCTGGTGCGGCTGTTCTGGATCGCCGGCAGCGGCACTGCCGCGGCCGACGTGCGCAAGCATTACATGGTGGTGCCGCGCGGCTTCGACGTGGCCGCCGAGCTTGACGGCTTCGACCTGGATCTGCGCCGGCTCAAGCTGCGCCTGGGCGAGGACGTGCACCACTTCGACAGCTTCGCCGGCTACGCCGAGCGCTTCCGCCACCTGCTCGGCATCGGCAACGAGATGGCGCTGCGGCTGCTGCACAAGACCCAGTCGGCGAAGAACCTGGGCGACCTCAACGCCTTCCTGCGCAGCTTCATGCTCGACGAGCCGCGCACCTTCGAGGCGGCCGACCGCCTGGTCGAGGACTTCGCCGAACTCGACGGCGCCCACCACGCCGTGGTGACCGCGCGGCGCCAGGTCGAAACCCTGACCCCGGCGCGCGACTACCACGCCGAACTGCTGGCGCTGCGGCGCGGCGTCGGCGAACTGCGCGAACTGCAGCTGGGTATCGACGGCTACCGCGAACAGCGCCGCCTGGCCCTGCTGGACGCGCGCCTGCAGGAACTGGACACCCAGGACCGCGGCCTGGCCGGCGAGGAAGGGCAGCGCCGCGAGGCGCTGGACAACCACGAGCAGACCCTGGCCGAGCTGGAGACGCAGCAGCGCGCGCAGGGCGGCGAACAGGTCGAGGCGCTGGAGCGCGAACGCGGCCGCGTCGAGCGCGAGCGCGAAGAGCGCATGCGCCGCCGCAGCCAGGTCGAACAGGCCTGCCGCCAGCTCGGCATGGGCCTGGCAGGCAGCGCCAGCGGCTTCGCCGAGCAGGTGGCGCAGGCGCGCGCGCTGCGCGACGGCGTCGCCGGCGAGGCCAGCAGCCTGGACGAGGCGATCGCCGAGCGCATGGCCGAGCGCCGCGAGGACGAGCGCCGCTTCGCGGTCATCCGTACCGAGATCGAGGCGCTGCTGAAGGCGCCCTCGAGCATTCCCGCGCCGATGCAGGCGTTGCGCGCGCGGTTATGCGCCGAGACCGGGCTGTCCGAAGCGGCCCTGCCGTTCGTCGGCGAGCTGGTGCAGGTGGAGGCCGACCAGGCCGTTTGGCGCGGCGCGATCGAGCGCGTGCTGCACGGTTTTGCGCAGTCGCTGCTGGTCGACGAACGCCACTACGCCAGCGTCGCCGACTGGGTCAACAGGACCCAGCTCGGCACCCGCCTGGTGTACTTCCGGGTCCGCCACAACGCGCCGTTGCAGCAGCGCGAGCCCGATGCCAAGTCGCTGCTGCGCAAGCTGGAGCTGCGCGACCATGCCTATGCGCCGTGGCTGCGCCAGGAACTGGCGCGACGCTTCGACTACACCTGCGTCGATACCGTGGCGCAGCTGCGCGACGCCGAGCGCGCGATTACCCGCGAGGGCCAGGTCAAGCATCCGGGCGATCGCTACGAGAAGGACGACCGCCACGCGGTCGGCGACCGCAAGCGCTGGCTGCTCGGCTACGACAACCGCGACAAGCTCAAGGTGTTCGAGCGCGAGGGCCAGACCCTGGCGCAGCGCATCGCCGCCTGCGATGCCGACGTCGCCGCCCTGCGCAAGCAGCGCGAACAGGACCAGGGCCGGCAACTGGCCGCGCACACCTTGGCCGAGCGCGAGTGGGACGAGATCGACGTCGCGCCCAAGCTGCAGCGCCTGAGCGACATCGCCGAGCAACTGCTGCAGTTGCGCGAGGGCGATACCGCACTGCGCGCGCTGGGCGAGCAGATCGCCACCGTCCGCGCGCGCCGCGACCAGGCGCGCCGTACCTACGAGGACGTGCGCCTGGAGCGCGCGCAGGTGAGCCGCGAGCGCGCGCGGCTGGAAGCGCAGCGCGAGACCTGCGCCGCGCGCGTGGCCACCGCGGTGATCGGCCCGGCGCAGATGGCGGGCCTGGACGCGCGGCTGGCGGCGCTTCCACCGCTGAGCCTAGACAACCTGGAAGCGCATCTGCGCAGCGTCGAGCGCGGCCTCGGCGAACAGCTGGCGCAGAGCCAGGCGCAGGACGCGCGGCTGAGCCAGCAGGTGCTGGACTGCTTCCGCCGTTACTGCCAGCAGTGGCCGGAGGACAGCGGCGATTTCACCGTCAGCCTGGCCAGCGCCGACGATTTCCTGGCGCGCCTGCAGCGCCTGGAGAGCGACGGCCTGCCGCGCCACGAAGGCCGCTTCTTCGACCTGCTGCAGACCCAGAGCAAGAACAACCTGCTGGCCCTGCAGCGCTACACCGCCGAAGCGCACAAGGCGATCAAGCAGCGCATGGACGAGGTCAATGCCAGCCTGGAACAGGTGCCGTTCAACCGAGGCACCCTGCTGACCATCGAGGTCAGCGACCGGCGCCTGCTTGAGGTGCAGGAGTTCCAGCAGCAGTTGCGCGCCGTGCTCGGCCATCAGCAGACCGAGGACCGCGCGTTGGCCGAGGCGCAGTTCGCCATGTTGCGCGGGCTGGTGCAGCGGCTCGGCGCGCAGGAGCCGGAGCTGCGGCGCTGGCGCGAGCAGGTGTTGGACGTGCGCCAGCACGTGGAGTTCGTCGGCGTGGAACTGGACGCGGACAGCCGCGCGCAGGTGGAGATCTACCGCAGCGGCGCCGGCAAGTCCGGCGGCCAGCGGCAGAAGCTGGCCACCACCTGCCTGGCCGCGGCGCTGCGCTACCAGCTCGGCGGCGAGGACGGCGAACTGCCGCGCTACGCCGCGGTGGTGCTGGACGAGGCCTTCGACAAGGCCGACAACGAGTTCACCGCGCTGGCGATGAACATCTTCGAGAACTTCGGCTTCCAGATGGTGGTGGCCACGCCGCTGAAGTCGGTGATGACGCTGGAACCGTTCATCGGCGGCGCCTGCTTCGTCGAGATCAGCGGCCGCCACAACTCCGGCGTGCTGCTGATCGAATACGACGAACAGGCGCACCGGCTGAAGCTGCCCGAGCGCAGCCGCAACGAGGCGGCGGCGCCTGCGGTGGAGCCGGCCGCGGCGGTCGATCAGGCCGACGCCGAACTGCCGCCGCCACTGGTCGCTGACGCAGCGGATGCAACCACGGATGCCGTCGCGGACGCCGTTGCCGCGCCGGCGCGTGCATCCGGCAAGGCGCGCGCTGGCCGCAGTAACAGCGTGCAACAGCCGACCACGCTCAAGACGCCGTCGGCGACGTCAGGCAAACGTGCACGCACTGCTGGCGCGACGCCTGCGGTCAAGGCCCCATCGGCAAAGGCACCACGCAAGTCCGCTGCGGCCGCGGTTGCTGCACTTCCCCCCACGGCAACGCGGTCGGCCGTGCGGTCGCCTTCGGCGAAGACCGCAAAAGCCGCCACAGCCAGCAAACCTGCGAAACCGGTCAAGGTTGCGGCGCGCAAGACGCCTCCGACCGCCAAGCGCCGCGACGGCTGAGCGGTGCTGGCTGCCACGCGCGTGCCCACGGGCATGCGCGCGGCAGCCGCGTTGGGAGGACAGGCACGCCGCAATCGCGCCGCGCCGCGTACTGCATTCAGTGCAACAAGTCCCAACCCATCTTGCCGATCAGCACCACCACCAGCACCAGGAACAACCGCCGGATCAGCGGCGTGCCGCCGCGCAGCGCCAGCCGCGTGCCGGTCACCGCGCCGGCCACGTTGGCCACCGCCATCGGCACCGCCGCAGCCAGCAGGATCTTGCCGCTGGGCACGAAGAAGCACAGCGCCGCCAGGTTGGTGGCCAGGTTCACCACCTTCGACGCAGCCGAAGCGCGCAGGAAATCCAGGCCGAAGAAGCGGATGAACAGGAAGATCAGGAAGCTGCCGGTGCCCGGGCCGAAGAAGCCGTCGTAGAAGCCGATCGCCGCGCCGATCGCCAGCGCGATCGCCAGTTCGCGGCGGCCGATGTGGCGCGGCCGGTGCAGCGCGCCGAAGTCCTTCTTGACCAGCGTGTAGCCCAGCATCGCGATCAGCAGCACCAGGATCAGCGGCCGCACCGCCTGTTTCGGCAACAGGCTCACCGCGGTGGCGCCGAGGAAGGCGAACACGAACGCCGTCGCGGTCGCGTACAGCACCGGCCGCCATGGCAGGCGCACGTGGCGCGCGTAGCGCCAGGCGGCGGTGCCGGTGCCGGCCATGGCGCTGAACTTGTTGGTGCCCAGGACCACCGCCGGCGTCTGTTGCGGCAAGGTCGCGAACAACCCGGGCAACTGGATCAGGCCGCCGCCGCCCACCGCCGCGTCCACCAGCCCGGCGACGAAGGCGATGCACAGCAGCCAGGGCAGTTCGGTGGGGATCGACTCGAGCACGCCGGCGCTCCGTGCAAGGGGCCGCAAGCATAGCCGCCGTCGGCCGCGGCGTGCGCAGCGGCGCGTCAGCCGGCACAATCGGCACATGCCACCGTCTACGCCGCGCCTTGCCGATCCCTGCCCCTGCGGCCGTCCGCGCGACTACGCGCAGTGCTGCGGGCCGTACCACGCCGGTGTCGCGGCGCCGGATGCCGAATCCTTGATGCGCTCGCGCTACAGCGCCTACGTGCGCCAGGACGCCGACTACCTGCGCGCGAGCTGGCATCCTTCGACCTGCCCGGCGGATCTTGCTCTGGATACGCATACCACCTGGCTCGGCCTGACCGTGCAGCGGGTCGTCGACACCGGCGCAGACACCGCCGAGGTCGCCTTCCTGGCGCGCTATCGCATCGGCGGCGGCAGCGCCGTGCGCATGACCGAACACAGCCGTTTCGTACGCGAAGACGGGCGCTGGTACTACCTCGACGCGCTGGACTGAACCGGCGCCCGTCGCGCCAGCGGTGCGTACGACCGCGTTCCGCCCGTTCGTTCGCAAGGCTGTCGTCGGTCCTCTTGCGTTTGGAACGCGCGCTGCGGATAGCGAACGCCATGCCTGCCGCGACCGCGCGTCGCGCGATCTGCCGACAAAGTCACACGCAGACCACTCAGCCGGTCGTGTGCCGTCTTCCGGCCGCACCGCGTGAGCGGGGTGCACACGCGGCGGTTGTTTATGATGTCGGCCCTGCCGTTGGCGAGGATGTTGCGATGATGCGTTTGGCCTGGATCCTGTTGCTGGCGGCCCCGTGCGCGCTCGCGCAGACCCCACCCGCGGCGGTGCCGTCCATGCCCGATCCGGCCTTCGCCAGCTGCGTGGCCGGCCTGCGCACGGCCGCGGCGAAGGCGGGCGTCGCCGAGGCGTCGTTCGATCGCTTCACCGCCGGCCTGCAGCCGGACCCGAGCGTGCTGCCGCTGCTCGACGCCCAGCCCGAGTTCACCACGCCGATCTGGGATTACCTGGCCGGCCTGGTCGACAGCCAGCGCATCGACGATGGCCGCGCCATGCTGGCCGCGCATCGCGACCTGCTCGCGCAGGTGGCGCAGCAGTACGGCGTGGACCCGGAGACCGTGGTCGCGGTGTGGGGCGTGGAGAGCGACTACGGCCGCATCTCCGGCAAGCGCCCGCTGCTGGTGTCGCTGCTGACCCTGTCGTGCGAAGGCCGCCGCCAGCCGTTCTTCCGCAGCGAACTGTTCGCCCTGCTGAAGCTGCTGCAGGCCGGCGACCTGCGGCCCGAGGGCCTGACCGGCTCCTGGGCCGGCGCCTTCGGCCACACCCAGTTCATGCCCAGCACCTACGCCCGCGTCGCCGTGGACGGCGATGGCGATGGCCGTCGCGACCTGGTCGCCAGCATTCCCGATGCGCTGGCCTCCACCGCCAACTACCTCAAGCTGGCCGGCTGGCAGAGCGGTCAGCCGTGGGGGCTGGAGGTGAAGCTGCCGGACGGCTTCGATCCGGCGCTGGCCGGGCGCACCCAGCGTCGGCCGCTGTCGGACTGGCGCGCGCGCGGCCTGACTGCCGCCGATGGCAGCGCGCTGCCGGCGCTGGCCGCGCAGACGCCGGCAGCGGTGCTGATCCCGGCCGGCGTGCATGGCCCGGCGTTCCTGGTGTTCCGCAACTACGACGCGATCTACGCCTACAACGCCGCCGAAAGCTATGCGCTGGCGATCGCGTTGCTGTCCGACCGGCTGCGCGGCAAGCCCGGGCTGGTCGCCGCCTGGCCGACCGACGATCCGGGCCTGGGCCGCCCCGAGCGGCGCGAACTGCAGACCCTGCTGCTGGCGCGCGGCCACGCCATCGGCCAGGCCGACGGCGCCATCGGCACCGCCACCCGCCGCGCGATCCAGGCCGAGCAGCAGCGTCTGGGCCTGCAGCCGGCCGACGGCCGTGCCGGGCAACGCATCCTCGACGCGCTGCGCCGCGAGGCTGGCGGCGCGCCCGCGACCCCCGCGCCGACACCGGCCACGCCGCCGTCGTCGCCGCAATCGCCTGCACCGGCATCGTCGCCCGCACCCGCACCGACGCCGACACCTACAAAGACGCCGTTCGGCGGCACGCCGCCCACCGCGTTCCGGCTGCCGGCCGGCTACCCGGCCTTCGCCCAATCCCCCGCGCCACGGAGCATCCATCCCATGTCCGACGTCCCCGGCCTGAGCACAGGCGACTTCCACGGCTATCCCTCGCTGCTGGTGGAGACCCCGCAGTCCACCGCCGCGATCAGCCTGTTCGGCGGCCAGGTGCTGTCGTTCGTGCCCAAGGGCGGCACCGACGCGCTGTGGCTGTCGCCGGACGCGCAGCCCACGCCGACCCCGATCCGCGGCGGCACCCCGGTGTGCTGGCCGTACTTCGGCCGCCAGGGCCAGGGCGACGCCGTGCCCGCGCACGGCTTCGTGCGCACCGTGCCGTGGCAGCTGCAGGACGCGCGGCGCGAGGCCGACGGCAGCCTGGTGCTGACCCTGGCGCCGCCGGACTTCGACGACCTGCCGCTGCGCCTGCGCATGCAACTGCGCATCGGCGCCACCCTGGAGCAGCGCCTGGTCACCGACAACGTCGGCACCGCGCCGGCCCGCTTCACCCAGGCGCTGCACAACTATTTCCGCGTCGCCGACGCCACCCAGGTGCGCGTGCAGGGCCTGGACGGCCTGGAGTACCTGGACAAGTTCGAGAACTACGCCACCGCGCATCGCCAGCACGGCGACTGGAGCCTGCAGGATCCGCGCGACCCCGGCCGCAGCGACCGCATCTACACCGGCGCCGGCGGCCGCTACACCCTGCTGGACCCGGGCCTGCAGCGCCGCATCGAGATCGCCACCACCGGCAGCCGCACGCTGGTGGCCTGGAACCCGGGCGAGGCCGGCGCGCAGAAGATGGCCGACGTCGGCCCGCACTGGCGTCAGTTCGTGTGCCTGGAAGCGGCCAACGCCGGGCCCGAGGTGATCGAACTGGCCCCGGGTGCCCAGCATGTGCTGCAGCAGACCATCTCCGTCGTGGCGTTGTGACCCCTGGTGGATGGCGGCACCGCGTGCGGCGGACCGGCGGTCGGCATTGGTGACGGCCCCGCCGTGACCGCGGCGCCGGCGCGCCTTGCTGGCGTGCGTCGCGCCGCTGCCTCCGCCGGACCCTCGCCCCCGACCCCTCTCCCGGCGGGAGAGGGGAGTGGCTCGGTGTAGCCGGACGTGCTGCCGACCCAATTGGGCCAGCGCGCAGACGTCAGGGCACCTCCAATCACCGCAGGAAGTATCCCGTAGGAGCGGCTTCAGCCGCGACGGGGCCATCCCGGTAAAGCCCGGTCGCGGCTGAAGCCGCTCCTACCGTGCAATCCGTAGCCGGCCCCGATGGCGCCGGATGCAGGTTATTGGAGGTGCCGTTCAGTCCCAACGCGATGGCCTCTGCGGCGCGGCTTAACCGGCTCGTCGCCTTCCGCCTCCGCGGTGATGCGAGAGAGGCTTCAGCCCGGCGCGCGATCGGCCAGCCTCCCATCGTGGGAGGGACTTCAGTCCCGACGCGATGATCCCGGCCGGTCGCAGTCGGCGCCACGCCTGCGGCGAGCGGTGCAATTGGACTGGCGATGCAAGAGGGGATCGGCCTCCACCTGCAACCGGCCAAGCCGCAGACCCATTGTTTTAGTCCCGACGCGACGATCTCCGCCGTTCGCGATCGGAATCGCGCCGGCCGCACCCAGCCCAGCCACCGCGCTGCGGCAGGCAGGCGGCGCTGTCCACTCCGGCCTCCCGCACCCGCAGCGGCGCCGATTACACTGCCGCGTCCGCCAGGAGGCCTGCCGTGCACGCTCCGACTCCCGCTGTCCGCTCACGCCGCGCCGCGGTCGCCTTCATCTTCGTCACCCTGCTGATCGACGTGCTGTCCTTCGGCGTCATCATTCCGGTGCTGCCCACGCTGGTGCGCGGCTTCACCGGCGGCGATTTCGCCGCCGCGGCCCGCTGGGTCGGCTGGTTCGGCTTCCTGTTCGCCGCCCTGCAGTTCGTCAGTTCGCCGCTGCAGGGCGCGCTGTCCGACCGCTACGGCCGGCGCCCGGTGATCCTGGCCTCGTGCCTGGGGCTGGGCGTGGACTTCATGGTGATGGCGCTGGCGCAGAGCCTGCCGGTGCTGCTGCTGGCGCGCATGGTCTCCGGCGTGTTCTCGGCCAGCTTCACCTCGGCCAACGCCTACATCGCCGACATCACCCCGGCCGACAAGCGCGCCCAGGCCTACGGCATCATCGGCGCCGCGTTCGGCGTCGGCTTCGTGGTCGGTCCGCTGCTCGGCGGCTGGCTCGGCAGCCTGCACCTGCGTGCGCCGTTCTGGTTCGCCGCCGGGCTGGCCCTGCTCAACTTCCTCTACGGTCTGTGGGTGCTGCCCGAGTCGCTGGCGCCGGAGCGGCGCACTGCGCAGGTGGACTGGGCGCACGCCAACCCGTTCGGCGCGCTGCGCCTGCTGCGGCGCTATCCGCAGGTGTTCGCGCTGGCCGCGGTGATCTTCCTGGCCAACCTGGCGCACTACGTCTACCCGAGCATCTTCGTGCTGTTCGCCGACTACCGCTTCGGCTGGGGGCCGAAACAGGTCAGCTGGGTGCTGGCCCTGGTCGGCGTGTGCAGCATCGTGGTCAACGCCGTGCTGGTGGCGCGGGTGGTGCGCCGCTTCGGCGAGCGCGGCGCGCTGCTGTTCGGCCTGGGCTGCGGCGTGATCGGGTTCGCCATCTACAGCGTGGCCGGCAGCGGTGCGCTGTTCCTGCTCGGCGTGCCGATCAGCGCATTGTGGGCGGTGGCCGGGCCGGCCGCGCAGGCGATCGTCACCCGCCACGTCGGCGCCGACGCGCAGGGGCGCATCCAGGGCGCACTGATGAGCCTGGTCAGCCTGGCCGGGGTGATCGGGCCGCTGCTGTACGCATGGGTGTTCGCCGCCTTCATCGGCCCGCATGCGCTGCTGCACTTCCCTGGCGTGCCGTGGTTGCTGGCGGCGCTGCTGCTGGGCGGCGGCTGGATCGTGGCCTGGCGCCGCGCCCGGGTACCCGACGCCGCGGTGGCCGGCGGCTGAGGCGCAGCGCAGGCGGCGCGTCCGGCATGAACGGCTCAGTTTGCGGCATGGACGTCGTCGTCTCCCGCGCGGCCTCGCCTGGCACCGCGCGGTCGCGATTGTTACGCTGTGTCCTCTCTTTCGTCGCGGCCGGCCGGCTGCTGTACCAGTCGCCTGCATGATGTCCCCTCCCGACGGAACCGCCCTGCCGTTGACCGCTGCGCGCCTGCTGCGCGAGGCCACTGCGCAGCAGCACCAGGCCGTGGAAGACCTGCCGGCGATGCGCGCGCTGATGGATCCGGCACTGTCGCTGTCCGCCTACGTGGAGGTGCTGCGTCGCCATCACGCGGTGCTGGCCGGCTGGGAACGGCGCGAAGCGGCCTGGCTGCGCGACTGCGGCGATGCGCCGTGGCGGTACCAGCCGCGCACCCCGTTGCTGGCGCAGGATCTGCATGCCCTGCAGGCAACGCCGCCAGCGCCGCAACCGCCGCCGCCGGCCGCCGACGACGGTACCCGTTGGGGCATGCTCTACGTGGTCGAAGGCTCGCGCCTGGGCGGGCGGGTGATCGCCCGGCACCTGCGGCAGACCCTGTGTGCCGCAGCGCCGGCGCTGTCCTATTTCGAACTCGGCCATGCCGATCCGGCCGCCTGGCGACATTTCCAGCAGCGCCTGGAGCGGGCCTTGCCGAGCGCGCCGCGGCGACAGGCCGCGGTCGACGGCGCCCGTGCCATGTTCGCGCACTTCCATACCCACTTCGCCCTGGAGATCGCCGCATGAGCGACATCGTCGTGCCCCTGGACATGGACGCCTGCGCACGCGAGCCCATCCATATTCCTGGATCGGTGCAGCCGCACGGCGTGCTGTTGGTGATCGAGCCGCAGGACGGGCGCATCGTCCAGGCCAGCGCCAGCGCCGCCGACCTGTTCGGCCGGCCGCTGGACGCCGTGCTCGGACAGCGCTACGACAGCCTGCTCGTGCTGGAGGATCCGCGCACGCGTTTGTTGCCGGACGCAGCCGAACGCAGCGACCTGGCCTATGTCGAAGTGGGCTTCAAGGACGCGGCCGCGACGCAGCGCTGGGTCGGCGCCTGGCATCTGTACCCGGAGCAGTGGCTGCTGGAACTGGAACCGCGCGATGCGCCGCTGGCCGACGCCACCCTGCGCGAAGCGCTGCCGGCGCTGCGCCGGCTGGAGGCCGACCACAGCATCGAGGACGCCTGCCAGCGCGCCGCCAAGAGCCTGCGCAGCCTGATCGGCTACGACCGGGTGATGATCTACCGCTTCGACGACGACTGGAACGGCGACGTGGTCGCCGAGGCGCGCGCGGCGGAGCTGGAGCCGTATCTCGGCCTGCACTATCCGGCCAGCGATATTCCGGCGCAGGCCCGCGCGCTGTACCTGCGCAACCGCGTGCGCCAGATCGCCAACGTCGGCTACGTGCCGTCGCCGATCCAGCCCACCCTGCATCCGCGCCTGCGCGCGCCGGTGGACCTGAGCGACGTCAGCCTGCGCAGCGTCTCGCCGGTGCACCTGGAATACCTGGCCAACATGGGCGTCACCGCCACCCTGGTGGCCTCGATCGTGGTCAACGACGCGCTGTGGGGGCTGATCGCCTGCCACCACTACCGCCCGTATTTCTGCAACCACGAGATGCGCGATGTCGCCGATGCGCTGAGCCGCGCCTTGGCCGGGCGCATCGGCGCGATCACCGCGGTGGCGCGCGCGCGCACCGAGTCGGTGCTGCTGACCGTGCGCGAGAAGTTGATCACCAACTTCAACGACGCCGAGATGCTGACCGCGCCCATGCTCGACGAGATGGCCTCGGACCTGCTCGACGTGGTCGATGCCGACGGCGTGGCGGTGTTCCATGGCGACCACGTCACCCGCCACGGCATGCTCCCGTCGACCGAGGACCTGGCGCGGATCCGCGAACAGATCGAGTCCACCCATCACGAGGCGCTGCGCCACGACGCGGTCGGCGCGCTGCATTCGGATCAGATCGGCGAGACGTTCCCGGCGCTGGCCGATCTGGCGCCGCTGGCGGCCGGCTTCATCTTCGTGCCACTGATGCCGCAGGCGCGTAGCGCCCTGCTGTGGACCCGCCGCGAGCAGGTACGCACGGTCAACTGGGCCGGCAATCCGCAGCTGGCCAAGCTGCAGGACATCGCCGGTTCGCGGCTGTCGCCGCGCAAGAGCTTCGACCTGTGGCAGGAGACCGTGCGCGGCCGCGCATTGCCGTGGTCGCCGATCAGCCTGGAATCGGCGCGCAGCCTGCGGGTGCTGATCGAACTGATGGAACGCAAGCGCTTCCAGCAGGATTTCGCCCTGCTGGAGGCCTCGCTGTCGCGGCTGCGCGAACCGGTGGCGATCGTCGAGCGCGGCGACGGCCCGCGGCCCAGCCGCCTGGCCTTCGTCAACGAGGCCTTCGCCGCGCTGTACGAGCGCGAGGTCGCCGACCTGATCGGTTGCGACCTGGAGCGCCTGTACGCCAGCGATGCCGTGCTGGTCGAGACCCAGCGCATCGACACCCTGCTGCGGCAGGGGCGCGCGGCCTACGTCACCCTGCCGCTGCGCGTGGACGGCAGCACGGCCGTGCACCGCCAGTTCGACTTCGAACCGCTGCCCGATCACTCCGGCGTCGCCAGTCACTGGCTGCTGCAGCTTCGCGACCCGCGCTGAATCCCGACCGGCGGCCGCCCCTCAGCGGGTGCGCCGCCACAGCGCCAGCGTCGCCGCGCCGGCCAGCAGGCCCCACAAGGCCGCGCCGATGCCGAACAACGACAGGCCCGAGGCGGTGACCAGGAACGCGATCAGTGCCGGCTCGCGCTCGTGTTCCTCGCGCAAGGCCGCCGCCAGGCTGTTGCCGATGGTGCCGAACAGCGCGATGCCGGCGATCGCCATCACCAACTCCCGCGGGAAGGCCGCGAACAGCGCGGCCACGGTGGCGCCGAACACGCCGATCAGCACATAGAAGACCCCGGCGAA
>NZ_CP115873.1:175000-547500 GCF_031834635.1 Xanthomonas hawaiiensis
GCGTAAGTGCGATGGAGGGACGGAGAAGGTTAGGTGTACCGGGCGTTGGTTGTCCCGGGGAAAGGCGGTAGGTTTGGATCTTTGGCAAATCCGGGATCCTTTAAGACCGAGCACCGAGACGAGTCTTTTAGACGAAGTCACTGATACCACGCTTCCAGGAAAAGCTCCTAAGCTTCAGCTTACGCAGACCGTACCGTAAACCGACACAGGTGGGTAGGATGAGAATTCTCAGGCGCTTGAGAGAACTCGGGTGAAGGAACTAGGCAACATGGCACCGTAACTTCGGGAGAAGGTGCACCCTTTTTGGTGGCTCGTGCGAGCTATAGCTGAAGAGGGTCGCAGAAACCAGGCCGCTGCGACTGTTTATCAAAAACACAGCACTCTGCAAACACGAAAGTGGACGTATAGGGTGTGACGCCTGCCCGGTGCTGGAAGGTTAATTGATGGGGTCAGCCGCAAGGCGAAGCTCTTGATCGAAGCCCCAGTAAACGGCGGCCGTAACTATAACGGTCCTAAGGTAGCGAAATTCCTTGTCGGGTAAGTTCCGACCTGCACGAATGGCGTAACGACAGCGGCGCTGTCTCCACCCGAGACTCAGTGAAATTGAAATCGCTGTGAAGATGCAGCGTTCCCGTGGCAAGACGGAAAGACCCCGTGAACCTTTACTATAGCTTTACACTGAACGTTGAGTTCGTCTGTGTAGGATAGGTGGGAGGCTATGAAACTGTGGCGCTAGCTGCAGTGGAGCCATCCTTGAAATACCACCCTGTCGTGCTTGACGTTCTAACCTAGGTCCGTAATCCGGATCGGGGACCGTGTATGGTGGGTAGTTTGACTGGGGCGGTCTCCTCCTAAAGAGTAACGGAGGAGCACGAAGGTACGCTCAGCGCGGTCGGACATCGCGCACTGTGTGCAAAGGCATAAGCGTGCTTGACTGCAAGATCGACGGATCAAGCAGGTACGAAAGTAGGTCTTAGTGATCCGGTGGTTCTGTATGGAAGGGCCATCGCTCAACGGATAAAAGGTACTCCGGGGATAACAGGCTGATACCGCCCAAGAGTTCATATCGACGGCGGTGTTTGGCACCTCGATGTCGGCTCATCACATCCTGGGGCTGTAGTCGGTCCCAAGGGTATGGCTGTTCGCCATTTAAAGTGGTACGCGAGCTGGGTTCAGAACGTCGTGAGACAGTTCGGTCCCTATCTGCCATGGGCGTTGGAGATTTGAGAGGGGCTGCTCCTAGTACGAGAGGACCGGAGTGGACGAACCTCTGGTGTTCCGGTTGTCACGCCAGTGGCATTGCCGGGTAGCTATGTTCGGAAGCGATAACCGCTGAAAGCATCTAAGCGGGAAGCGCGCCTCAAGATGAGATCTCCCGGGACACAAGTCCCCTAAAGGAACCATGTAGACTACGTGGTTGATAGGTCAGGTGTGTAAGTGCAGCAATGCATTGAGCTAACTGATACTAATGATCCGTGCGGCTTGACCATATAACCTCAAGATGCTTCCTCATAAGCATCCCTTAGCGCGACACACGTCGATCGCTCTCACTCGCTCGCTACATCACACCCTATGAGAGGCTGGCGCCTGCCGTCCTCGGTCACATGACCGATCGACCGCACGGCGACACTCCAACCGTCTCCCTGGTGAAATTAGCGCTGTGGAACCACCCGATCCCATCCCGAACTCGGAAGTGAAACGCAGCTGCGCCGATGGTAGTGTGGCTCAAGCCATGCGAGAGTAGGTCATCGCCAGGGGCTTTACCCCAAATCCCCGTCCCAAAAGGACGGGGATTTTTTATTGCCTCCGAAAAAAACAACAAAACGCCAGCAGGCGATCGCCGCGACATGTCACACGGGGCTGCCCGCGCCGTACCCTCTCCCCAACCCCTCTCCCGACGGGAGAGGGGCGCGGTTCTCCCTTCTCCCGTCGGGACCGGCCCCCTTTGTGGGGAGAGGCGCCTCGAAGGGGCGGATGAGGCCAAAACCGCGCGACCACCTCGCGCGCCGCTGTGCCGCGCTATGAGATGCGCGATGGCTCTCATCGAGACGTGTCGCTTCGCGGCCCCTTCGTGATGTCGTGGCCGAGCACCGGCATTCCGATGCCGGGCGGTGTTGACGGAGGCTAGCGCTGTGAATCGGACAATGTGCTGATCGCCAGGCGCCAGGGTGGCGTCCCGTGTCCGAGTTGCCGCGCCAGTTGCGCGCAGGCCGGATCGTAGGCGGCCGCAAGCACCAGCAGCGATTCAGCGCCCTCCGCTGCGTACGGCGCGCCGATCACATGGCCGGCTTCGCCGTTGGCCGAGCGCGCCTTGTCGAACGGCACCTGGCTGCCGACGAATTCAGCATGGCTGCGTTCGCCGCGCAGATACGGCAGCAGCCAGTCGACGCTGCGCGCCAGCGAAGCGCCGTTCGGCGCGCGCCAGTTGTACAGATCCTCGCCGCGTTCGGAGAACAGCAGTGCCAGCGTCACCAGTGGACGCAGGTCGTAGACGTGGTAGGACAGCGCATCGCGTTCGACGAAGTCGATGCTGCGGCCGTCGGGAAGCAGGTTGTCGGCGATCTGCTGGCGAAAGCCGGTGCGGGCGTAGTCCAGCAAGCGCGGATCGTCGAGCGCGGCGCCGATCATGCCCACCGTCTTCAGGCGGTGGCTGTGCCAGTTGTTGGTGGCGGTCTTGCGCTTGAGGTCGCGCGAGCCGATTTCGGCATCGGCGATCTTGCGCATCCACGCGTCGATGGCGTCGCGTTGTGCGTCCGGCAGCGCCGGGCGCACGATGCGGTAGGCGAAGATCGCCGGTTCCAGCCCGGTCTCGTCGATCGGATTGCCGTTGGGCACATTGTGCGCGGCCCATTGCGCGAGCTGGTCGCCGGCGACCAGTGCATCGGCGCGCTCGCGGTCCAGGGCGTAGCGTAGCGCCAGCGCCTGGATGCGCGGCATGTCGCCCAGGCTGGTTTCGGTCGCCGCCTTCACGGGATCGCCGCGCAGGCGTCCGCCGGTGCTCAGGGTGTCGAGCGGATGTGCGCCCTGCGCGCGTGCCGCATCGGCCAACCGCGCCTGCGTCGCCTCGATCTGGCGCCAGGCCGGATCGGTGGCGGCGGATGCGTGCAGCCGTTGCCATTGGTCCGTGGTGGGCCACAACCGCTGGACCGCGCCGGCGGGCGTGCTTTGGGTCAAGGCGAATCCGGCAAGCACCACGCCGAAAATGGCGTGCGATGAGCGAAGCATGGCGATCTCCGGAAGCGGTGGCGAGGGTGTCGGGCGACTGTAGGCGGGGTGCGGTGAACGCCGGATGGCCCGGGTCCGGGAGCATGGTCGCCTGCATGCTTCCCCGCCAGTGGGCGGATGCCGACTGGGGGATATCGGCGCCAGCGCGGTGTCATGCGCGCTGGGCTGCTGATGCCTGGCAACGCGCCCACCTCTCATCTTCCGCCGGCACGGGCGCTTCGCGCTCCGCACCCTCACCCCAACCCCTCTCCCGACGGGAGAGGGGCTTTGGCGTTCCATTCCCTCTCGGGACCACAGCCCGTCGGGACCACAGCCCGCTTTTCGGGGGAAAGGTTCCGAAGGGGGATGAGCGGCCGGGCGATGTCGTGCCCACCCGGCTGCAGCCATCCTCCGACTGCCCTATCGCGCCCGATCCAGCAACCACACTTCGACGCGTTCGTTGCGTGCCTTGGCCGCCGCGTCCTCACCGCCGATCAGCGGACGCAGTGCGCCGAGACCGCGTACCCGTTCCACTGCGACACCGCGTTGCACCAGGTAGGCGGCGACCACGTCGGCGCGGTCGTTGCTGGCGATGGTCGGGTACAGGCGGTTGGCGCTGTCGGGTGTGGCGAAGCCGATCACCGCCAGGGCGCGGCCGTGCATCGCCGGCTGTTGCATGAAGGCGACCAGCCGGTCGAGATCCTGGGCACTGCGCGCTTCGTACATGCCATTGAGCGACTGCAGGCTGAAACGCAGCGTGGTGGTCAGGCGCCGGGCAGCGGCGCTGGCCTGGACATAGGCGCCGTCCGCGCGGCCAGCGGCGGTCGCGCCGTGTGGCGTGGCCGGATCGACGTCGATCGTCATGGCGATCGGGCCGACGCGGCGCACCACCCGTTGCGCCTGCGGGCCGATCGCGTACAGCGCCAGGCTGCGGCCGAGCGCCGACATCATCTGGCCGCCGTACAGGCTGTAGCGCTGGACCAACGGATAGTCCTCGCCGCGCACGGCGGCGCCGGTCGGGAGCACGGCGATACCGCCGTCGGCGATGGCCAGCGCGCGCGTGCCGGCCGGCACGGGTGTGGTCAGCCCGACGACCGCCAGTGCGTCGGAATGGCCGGCGACGGCGCGTGCCGCCTCCGTCAGGTCGGCATGCAGGACGCTCCCGAGCGTGCGCAGCGCCGGCAGTGCCAGGCGTTCGCGCAGGAAGTCGTCGAGACCGCCGGGGATGGCACTGCGGTGCAGTGCGATCGGCAGGTCCGCGCCGCCGAGTTGCGACCAGCGCGTCGTCCGGCCGCTCAGGATGTCGCGCAGCTGCGCGACGCTGAGCGTGGCGATGGGGTTGTCGGCAGCGACCAGCACCCGCGCGCCATCCAGGGCGACGACGAACTGCTGGTCCGGCGAGCCCAGGTCGCCGAGCTGCCAGGCGGCCTCGCGTTCGCGCGCATCGGGCTGGCGCGCCAGCATCGCCAGCTCGGCGTCGCCATGCACCAGGTCGGCGAAGCCGGCGGCCGCGCCGGTGCCGGCGATCTCCACCACCAGCGGCGCCTCGTCGCGGACCGCGGCGATCTCCAGCGTCGTCGCATCGACGCGATGCCGTTGCAGTTGCCGGTAGCCCATGCTCTGCAGCCAGGCTTCCACCAGCGCCGGCATCAGCCGCGCGCCGAGGCTGTTGGAGCCGTGCACGCGCAGGCGTTCGGCTTGTTGCGCAGACGCGGACGGCAGCGCGCACAGCATTGCCGCGCCGAGCAGCAGGCGCAGGGTGAAACGCAACATGGGATCCCCCCTGGGATCTGGACAGGCGCGGCAGTGTTGGCGATCGGCGTGACATCGCAGTGACTGTGCGCATGGTCACGCACGACACCGCCGCGTCGCGGCGTGTCCTGCAGACGGCCAACGCGCGACGCGATCGCGCGTGACCGTAGAACCTCAGGCCGATCCGAGCCGGCGTTCGGCGGCCTGCGCCCAGCGCGCGGCGATCGCCGGCGAGGTGATGCACACGGCGCTGTCGGTGACCGTCGTAACCGCGCGTTCCAGCAACTGGATGTCGGCCTCGTGCTGGCGCGCGACGTGCGGATCCTCGAAAAAGATCGCGCGGTGGCAGCGTCGCTCCAGGACGCGATCGGCGATCTGCGCGTCGCCACCCATCGGGCCGCTCTGGTAGCGGTGCACCCAGTCCTGGCCCTGCGGCCAGCCGCGGTTCCAGGCCAGTTCGTTGAGACGTTGCCCGGTGGTGCCGGTGGCCACGCGCTCGGCGAAGCGCGACAGCAACTCGAAATGTTCGCTGGCGAAAGCCAGCATCTGCGGCTTCATCGCATCGTGCGCGATCAGCGCCAGGGTCTGCCGCGGCAGCGCGTAGAGATCGTCGGCGCCGGGATCCGGCGGCAACGCAGCGTGGATGCGTTCCATCTCGACCCAATCGCGGGCGCTGGCCACGGTGGAAATGAAGGGCTTGCCGTGGATCACGCACTGGCGCTTGAGCGCGATCGCCTCGGGGAAGATCGAGGACGGGTCGACCGGATCGATCAGGTAGATGGCGCCGTCCAGGGTCCGCTCGGCGCCTTCCAGGCCCACGACCTCGGCCACCAGCTTCATCAGTCCGCCCTCGCGGCCGAACGGGTAGCGCTTGAGGCCGGCATGGCCGGCCAGCAGGCCGGCACGGACGATCGCCTCGTGGGTGCGGCCGACCGCGTGCAGGCCGAGCTGCAGTTCGCGGATGCCGGCTTCGCTGGCGCGCAGCCAGCGGAACAGCGCGGCATCCTTGCCCTGGTGGTGCAGTCGGTTGGCGGCCAGGCCCAGGCGCATGCGTCGATCCGTGCGGGAAAGGTGCGACAGTCTGCGCCCGATCGCGGTGTCGACTCAATCGCCGCGAGCGCCGGGTTGCCGCGGCGGACCGGGCGTTGCCGCGGTCACTGCGTGACTTGCTGGGCGCGCACTGCCAGCACGTCCATCTGCGGCTTGTCGGCGCCGCCCTTGTCCGGCTGCAGGTTGAACGCGTAGTCGCTGCGCCACCACGCGCCGCCGGCCCAGGCGGTCCAGCCCAGCCAGACGTCGCCGTTGTCGTGGACGTAGCCGAGCATGGTGTCCAGCGCAGCCAGGCAGGTGGGGTCGCTGCTGCCGCCGAACTCGCCGAGGAAGCCGCGATAGCCGTTGGCGCGCAGCCATTGGGTGAACGCTTGCAGGCGTTCGGCGCCGATGCTGGTGCTGACGCAGGCGGCGCTGGTGCCGGAGGAGTCGGCGTCCAGATACTGGTGCACCTCGAACGCCAGGTTGCCGGCCGGGTCGTGGACCGTGAGCAACCCCTGCGCGTTGGACACGCCGTACCAGGTGCTGTTCCAGCTGTGCGCGCCGCTGAAGGCGGTGCCGGGTACCAGGATCAGGTTGTCGGCGCCGGTGCCGCGGATCGCGTCGATCGCCGCCTGCGCGATGGCGGCCCAGTCGCCGGAGGCGAGGCCATTGGGTTCGTTCATCAGCCCGAACACCACGCTGCTGTCGTTACCGAACACCAGCGCCAGGCGCTGCCACAGATCGGCCAGCACCGCCGCCGGCACCGCGTCGCCGCCGATGCGTACGCCGTCGTACTTGGCGTAGTTGTGCACGTCGAGGATCAACTGCAGGTCGTAGCGCTTGGCGCGTTCGACGGCGGTGCGCAGGGCGTCGAGTTGTGCGGTATCCAGCGGGCCGTTGGCCTGCGGCTGCAGCCGCTCCCACAGGAACGGCAGGCGCACGATGTTCATGCCCTGCGCCGCGGTGTACGCGTAGTCGGCGTCGGTGGGATACACGTAGTCCTTGAACAGCACGCCTGGCTTCTTCGCCGAGTTGAATTCGGCGCCGGCCAGGTTGAGGCCGGCGTAGCGCAGCGTCTGCTGCGCGTGGGCGAACGGCACGCAGGCGGCCAGGAGCAGGCACAGCGCGGCGCGCTGTCGCCACTGTGGGGAACGGGAAATACGGGGAATGCGTGGCATGGCGGATCCTTCGTGGGGAAGAGCGGCAGCGCCGCCGCAATGCGGCGTGCGCGGCCGTGCACAACGCTGCAACCGCCATGCCAGAGCGATCGTCGTCGTGGAAAATGTGCGACGCATTGCACGTCGCACGTCATGCGTTCGCGCGCGCCGCGCGGTGCGCATTCGTCGCTCTGGAAGCGCCGCGCTCAGCGCGTGATGCGCTGCGCCCAGGGCGCGAGGATCGCCATCTGCGGACGGTCGTGGCCGTCGGCGTCCGGCTCCACATTGAACGGATAGTCGGCGCGCCACCAGGCACCGCCGGCCCAATAGCTCCAGCCCAGCCAGAGCGTCGGGTGCTGCGCGATGTCGGCGAGCATGCCATCGAGCGCGCGGCGGCAGACCGGATTGTCGGCGGCGGCGAACTCGCCGAGGAAGCCGAGGTGGCCGGTCTCCTGCAACCATCCAGTGAACGCGCGCAGGCGTTCGGCACCGATGTCGTCGCTGACGCAGACCGGGCTGGTGCCGCTGGAGTCGGCGTCGAGGTATTGGTGCACTTCGATCGCCACGCGCTGCAGCGGATCGTGCAGCGTGGCCAGCGCGCTGGCGTTCGAGCTGCCGTCCACCGGCGTGTACCAGCTATGCGCGCCGGTCCACAGCGCACCTGGCACCAGGATCAGGTTGCTGGCGCCGGTGGCGCGGATCGCATCGACTGCGGCCTGCGCGGCGCCGGCCCACGCAGCCGGCGTGATGCCGTTGGGCTCGTTCATCAGCCCGAACACCACCGCATTGTCGCTGCCGTAGGCGCTCGCCAGACGCTGCCATAGGTCGACGAAGGCAGCGACCGGCAGGCCTGTGCTGCCGACGAGGCGGCCGTCGTAACGCGCGTAGTTGTGGATGTCCACGATCACGTACATGCCCTGCGCCTTGGCCTGCTGCACGGCGTCGTCGAGCAGCGCCAGTTGCGCGGCGTCCAGTGGCCCTTGCGGCTGCGGCTGCAGGCGTTCCCAGCGCACCGGCAGGCGCAGCAGGTTCATGCCCTTGCCGGCGAAATAGGTGTAGTCGCTGCTGCGCGGATAGGTGTAGTCGACACCGACGACACCGGGAATCTTCGACGGCGCGATCTCGGCGCCGGAGAGGTTGACGCCGGCAAGACGCAGAGCTTGCTGCGCGTGCAACGGCACGAGCGGAACGGACAGGCACAGCAGCAGCGCGGCTCGCCAGGCGTGCCGCGACCGCCGCCGCAAGGTGCGCGCGATCATGGTGAGTCTCCTTCGGCATCAGAGGGGGAACCCGGCCAAGGGAGAGAGCGCAGGCCGGGCTGATGACAACGGTGTGCGGACACCGTAGTGCATTGCCGAGGGCACGACGACGCGTCGCCGCCGTGCATGCATGGATCTGTGCGGGGATTGGCAGCGCGAACCGGTACTGGGTCGCGCTGCATACGCTGTGCCTGGCGTATACGGAGCTGGCGCGGTTCGCCCTACCGCCGCGAGGCGCACTGCGTTGCCGGCACGTGGCGCCGGCAATGGCGGCTCACTTCTTGCCGGTGATCTCGCGGGCGTACTTGGACAGGATCGCCATCTGCGGCTTCTCGCTGCCGTCCTTGCCGGGCTGCACATTGAACGGGTAGTCGGGCTTCCACCATGCGCCGGCCGCCCACCAGGTCCAGCCCAGCAGAACATCGTCGTTCTTCTGCATGTAGCTGAGCATGTTCTCCAGCGCCTGGTTGCAGGTGGGCGTGTTGGCGGTGGCGAACTCGCCGATGAAGCCGACCTTCTTGTTCTCGCGCAGCCAGCTGACGAACCCGGCCAGCTTCTCGGCGCCGGCGGTGGCGCTGACGCATTCGCCCTTGGTGCCGCTGTTGTCGCGGTCCAGGTACTGGTGGGCTTCGAACGCCATGCGGTTGCGCGGATCCTTGAGCGGCTGCAGCGCCACTGCGTTGGATGTGCCGTAGGCGGTGCTGCGCCAGCTGTGCGCACCGGTGTAGGCGGTGCCCGGCACCAGGATCAGGTTGTTGGCGCCGGCCTTGCGGATGGCGTCGATCGCCGCCTGCGCCGCGCTGGCCCAGTCGGTCGAGGACACCGCGTTGGGCTCGTTCATCAGCCCGAAGATGACGTTGTCGTCGCCCTTGAACTCTTTCGCCAGGCGCCGCCACAGATCGGCGAACACATCGTCCGGGGCGCCCTCGCTGCCGACCAGCGCGCCGTTGTACTTGGCGTAGTTGTGCGGATCCAGGATCAGGTACATGCGGTTGGCCTTGGCCTGCTCCACGGACTTCTTCAACAACGCCAACTGGGCCGGGTCGAACTCGCCCTTGGCGGTGGGCTGCAGGCGCTCCCACAGGAACGGCAGGCGGATGGTGTTCATGCCCTTGCTGGCGAAGTAGCTGTAGTCGGTCGCGGTCGGGTAGGTGTAGTCCTTGTACAGCACGCCCGGTTTCTTGCCGGAGTTGAACTCGGCGCCGGACAGGTTGACGCCGGCGTACTTGAGCACGCTGCGGCCTTCGGCGGCGGCGTTGCAGGCAACGGTGGCGAGCAGCAGCGCCAGCGGCAGGGAACGCCAGCGCGGGGAACACGACGAGGAAAGCGACATGGGGGAGCTTCCTGGAGTGAGGGGGAGCGCCGGCCGCTCGGGGGAGTGCGGGACGGCAGGCGCAAGGGTGCAAGGATCGCCCCCATGATCGCCAGCCTGGGCGCACCCGTGTTAGCCGGGCATTCACCTGGCGCGGACACGCGGTGCGCGGACGTCGGCGGCGTCACATCATGTGCGTGGTGCAGCCGGCAGCAGCGGCGTGATCGCGGTCGCGACCGTCCGCCGCGCCAACCCAAGCGCGCAGCGAATGTGTCGTGGTGTCGATCGGCGTTCAAGCGGGGCCGGCCGCGCCGTGTGCGCCCCCGGATTCCGGCGCATGCATGGGTCAGCAGCGCGCCGCCGTCGGCCGCACCCGCCCGTGCTGCATGGTCTCGCCTTCGCAGGTTGTCCGAACTGGCCGAACGCTGCCGGAGTCATCCGGCAGCGTCGCTCAGGCCGCGGCCTGGGTGGTCACCGGCAGGCGGTTGCCGATCCATTCGGCGATGCTGGCCGCGGCATCGCGGCCTTCGGCCACGGCGGTCACCACCAGGTCGGCGCCACGCACCGCGTCGCCGCCGGCGAACAGCTTCGGGTTGGTGGTCTGGTACGGCAGGCGGCCGCTGCCGTCGGGTTCGCCGCCGCCGGCGAGGATGCGGCCGTTGGCGGTGCCTTCCACGCCCTGCGCCGCCAGCCACTCCGGCACGCTCGGCGAGAAGCCGAAGGCGATGATGACCACGTCCGCGTCCAGCAGCGATTCGCTGCCTTCCACCGGCACCGCGGCCTGGCGCCCGCGCGCATCCGGCTCGCCCAGACGGGTCTGCACCACGCGCACGCCGACCAGGTTGCCGGCGGCATCGGCCTCCACCGCCAGCGGCTGGCGGTTGAACAGGAAGCGCACGCCTTCCTCGCGCGCATTGGCCACTTCGCGCGCTGAGCCAGGCATGTTGGCCTCGTCGCGGCGGTAGGCGCAGGTGACCTTGGCCGCGCCCAGGCGGATCGCGCTGCGCACGCAGTCCATGCCGGTGTCGCCGCCGCCCAGCACGACCACGCGCTTGCCGCTCAGGTCGGGCAGCGCGATCTTGTCTTCCCAGCCGGCGATCGGCCGGCCCCAGGGATCGTTGCCGCCGACGATGCGGCTGTTCTGGACCAGGAACGGCAACGCCGGAAGCACGCCGGGCAGGTCCTGGCCGGGCAGGCCGCCGTCGGTGTAGCGGTAGGCGCCGGTACCGAGGAACACCGCGTCGTACTCCTCGAGCAACTGCTCCAGGCTCACGTCGCGGCCGATCTCCACGCCCAGGCGGAACTGCACGCCCATGCCTTCGAGCACCTCGCGGCGCTTGCCGATCACGCTCTTGTCCAGCTTGAAGCTGGGAATGCCGAACTGCAGCAGCCCGCCGATCTGCTCGTAGCGGTCGTACACCACCGCCTGGATGCCGGCGCGGGCCAGGCGGTCGGCGCAACTCAACCCGGCCGGACCGGCGCCGATCACCGCCACGCGCTTGCCGGTGGGCTCGACCTGGCTCAGGTCCGGGCGCCAGCCGTTGTGCAGGGCGGTGTCGACGATGTATTTCTCGACCGCGCCGATGGTGACCGCGCCGAATTCCTCCAGCGTGCAACTGCCTTCGCACAGGCGGTCCTGCGGGCACACCCGGCCGCACACTTCCGGCAGCGGGTTGGTGCTGTGGCACAGCGCCGCGGCTTCCTCGATGCGGTTTTCCTGCACCAGCTGCAGCCACTGCGGGATGGCGTTGTGCACCGGGCACTTCCAGCTGCAGTACGGGTTGCCGCAATCCAGGCAGCGCCCGGCCTGGTACTGCGCATCGGCCTTGTCGAACTTGCCGTACAGCTCGTTCCAGTCGCCGGAGGTACGCAGTTCCACCGGGATGCGCTGCGGCATCTGCCGGGGCAGGTCGAGGAACTGGAAGGCGTGTTTGCGGCTCATGGTGTGGGGAACCGGGAATGGGGAATGGGGAATGGCAAAAGCGAATCTGCGCGCGCGATCGGAAACTGGGGGAGCCGGGCTTTTACCATTCCCGATTCTCCATTCCCGATTCCCGGCGCGCCGCCATCAAGCGGCGCGCCTCAGCGACTCCGTCAACGACTCGATGCTCGCCGCCTTCGGTTTGACCAGCCAGAACTTGCCGACGTAGTCGCGGAATTCGTCGAGGATCTGCTGCGCCCAGATGCTGCCGGTCAGCTCGCGGTGGCGGCTGATCAGCTTGTGCAGGTGCTGGCGGTGGCTCTCGAAGCCTTCGGCGGAGATGCGGTGGATGTCGATCAGTTCGTGGTTGTAGCGGTCGACGAAGTCGCGGTCCACGTCGAGCACGTAGGCCAGGCCGCCGGTGAAGCCGGCGCCGAAATTCAGGCCGACCTTGCCCAGCACCAGCACGATGCCGTCGGTCATGTACTCGCAGCAGTGGTCGCCGGCGCCCTCGATCACCGCCAGCGCGCCGGAGTTGCGCACCGCGAAGCGCTCGCCGGCGCGGCCGGCGGCGTACAGCTCGCCGCCGGTGGCGCCGTACAGGCAGGTGTTGCCGATGATCGCGGTGCTGCGCGCCTCGAAGCGCGCGCCGCGCGGCGGACGCACCACCAGGCGGCCGCCGGCCATGCCCTTGCCGACGTAGTCGTTGGCTTCGCCCTCCAGTTCCAGGTGCAGGCCGCCGGCGTTGAACGCGCCGAAGCTCTGCCCGGCCGAGCCGCGGAAGCGCAGGGTCAACGGCGCATCGGCCATGCCGTGGTTGCCGTGGACGCGGGCGATGGCACCGGACAGGCGCGCGCCGATCGAACGGTCGGTGTTGTGGATCAGGAAGCGATGATCGCCGCCGGTTTTCTTGGCGATAGCGTCGGCGAGCAGGCCGTCCATCTGCGTGGCCAGGCTGTCCGGCGATTCGTACAGGCGCTGCGCGGCGCAGTGGCCGCCGTCGTAGCGCACGTCCTTGAGCAGCCGCGACAGGTCCACGCGCACGCCTTCGCGCGGCGAGATGTCCAGTTGCTGCAGCAGTTCGGTGCGGCCGACGATCTCGTCCAGCGAGCGCACGCCCAGGTACGACAGCCACTGCCGCACTTCCTCGGCCAGCAGCCGGAAGAAGTTCTCCACGCGCTCGGGCAGGCCGACGAAGTAGTTGGCGCGCAGGCGCTCGTCCTGGGTGGCCACGCCGGTGGCGCAATTGTTGAGGTGGCAGATGCGCAGATACTTGCAGCCGAGCACGATCATCGGCCCGGTGCCGAAGCCGAAGCTGTCCGCGCCCAGGATCGCCGCCTTGACCACGTCCAGGCCGGTCTTCAGGCCGCCGTCGGTCTGCAGGATGGTGCGCGTGCGCAGGTCGTTGGCGACCAGCGCCTGGTGCGACTCGGCCACGCCCAGCTCCCACGGCACGCCGGCGTAGCGGATCGAGCTGACCGGGCTGGCGCCGGTGCCGCCGTCGTGGCCGGACACGGTGATCAGGTCGGCGCCGGCCTTGACCACGCCGGCGGCGATGGTGCCCACGCCGGCATGGCTGACCAGCTTCACCGAGACCAGCGCGCTGGGATTGACCTGCTTGAGGTCGTAGATCAGCTGCGCCAGGTCTTCGATCGAGTAGATGTCGTGGTGCGGCGGCGGCGAGATCAGGCCGATGCCCGGCTTGGCGTAGCGCAGCCGCGCGATCAGTTCGTTGACCTTGTGCCCGGGCAGCTGGCCGCCTTCGCCGGGCTTGGCGCCCTGCGCGACCTTGATCTGCAGCACCTCGGCGTTGACCAGGTATTCGGGGGTGACGCCGAAGCGGCCCGAGGCCACCTGCTTGATCTTGGAACGCTTCTCGGTGCCGTAGCGCGCCGGATCTTCGCCGCCTTCGCCGGAGTTGCTGCGCCCGCCGAGGCGGTTCATCGCGATCGCCAGCGCCTCGTGCGCCTCCGGCGACAGCGCGCCGAGGCTGATCGCGGCGGTGTCGAAGCGACGCAGCAGGTCCTCGGCCGGGGCGACCTCGTCCAGCGGCGTCGGCGTGGCCGCGCGCTTGAGCTGCAGCAGGTCGCGCAGGGCCGAGGCCGGGCGCCCGTGCACCGCGGCGGCGTAGGCGTCCCAGTCGGCCTGCAGGCCGCTGCGGGTGGCGCGCTGCAGGGTCAGCACCACGTCCGGGTTGTACATGTGGTACTCGCCGCCGTGCACGTACTTGAGCAGGCCGCCCACTTCCGGCTTGAGCAGGTCGTTCCAGGCGCGTGCGGCCAGTTGCCGCGCCTCGGTGTCCAGCCGCGCCAGGCCGACGCCGCCGATGCGCGCGGCGGTGTCGGGGAAGCACAGCGCCACCACGTCCGGATCCAGCCCCACGATCTCGAACAGCTGCGCGCCGCGGTAGCTGGCGATGGTGCAGATGCCCATCTTGGAGATGATCTTGGACAGGCCCTTGTAGATGCCCTTGCGGTACTTGCGGCCGATCTGGGTCTGCTCGCCGCCGCTCTTGAGCAGCAGGATGCCGCGCCGGCCCAGGTCGAACAGGGTCTGGTAGGCCAGGTACGGATACACCGCGGTGGCGCCGAAGCCGAGCAGGCAGGCCATGTGGTGCGGATCGCGCGCGGTGCCGGTCTCGATGATCAGGTTGACGTCGCAGCGCAGGCCGACCCGCGAGAGGTGGTGGTGCACCGCGCCGGTGGCCAGCAACGCATGCGCCATCGGCCGCTCCGGCACCGGATAGCGGTCGGTCAGCAGCAGCATGACCTTGCCGTCGCGCGCGGCCTGTTCGGCCTCGGCGCAGATGCGCTTGAGGCCGGCTTCCAGGCCTTCCTCGACGCTGTAGGACAGGTCGATCTGCGCGTTGCGGGTCTGGTACTGCGGCATCTTCAGCAACTGCCGCAGCTTGCGCTGGCTGAGCACCGGCGAGTTCAGGATGACGTGGTTCACCGTCTCCGGGCCGGCATGGAAGATGTTGGTCTCCTTGCCGAGCTGGGTGGTCAGCGACATCACGCAGTCTTCCCGCAGCGGGTCGATCGGCGGGTTGGTGACCTGCGCGAAGGCCTGGCGGAAGTAGTCGTACAGCGGCCGGGTGTGGCGGCTGAGCACCGCCATCGGGGTGTCGTCGCCCATCGAGCCGGTGGCTTCCTGCTCGGTCTCGGCCAGCGGCCGCAGCACCTGCTCCACTTCCTCGGTGCTGAGCTGGAACAGCTTGTGATAGCTGCGCAGGGTGCGTTCGTCGAACGGCTCCTCGACCAGCGAGGGGTCGATCAGCTCTGTCTGCAGGTAGGTCACGCCCTGCTGCAGCCACTGCTTGTACGGGGCGCGGCCGCGGTTGATGCGGTCGATGGCATCGGAGTCGAGCAGGTCGCCGCGCTTGAGGTCGATGGCCATCATCTCGCCGGGGCCGAGCTTGCCCTTGCGGGTGACGCGCTCGGCCGGAAGTTCCCACACGCCGGCTTCGGAGGCCACCAGGAAATGCCGGTCGGAGGTCAGCATCCAGCGGGCGGGGCGCAGGCCGTTGCGGTCGAGCATGCACGCGGCGTAGCGGCCGTCGCAGGCGACGATGCCGGCCGGGCCGTCCCACGGCTCGGTGTTGAGCCCGTAGAACTCGTAGAACGCGGCCAGGTCGGCGTCCTTGAACTCCAGCGACTGGGTGGCCGGCGGCACCAGGATGCGCAGCGCCTGCAGCAGGTCCATGCCGCCGGCGACCAGCAGCTCGAGCATGTTGTCCAGGCTCTGCGAATCGGAGCCGTGCATGGAGATCACCGGGTCGAACTCGGCGATGTCGAAGCGCGGGGTCTTCCACACCTTGCTGCGCGCCTGCGCCCAGTGCCGGTTGCCCTCGATGGTGTTGATCTCGCCGTTGTGGGCGAGCAGGCGGAACGGGTGCGCCAGCGGCCAGCGCGGCAGCGTGTTGGTGGAGAAGCGCTGGTGGAACACGATGGCGCTGGAGGCCAGGTCGTTGCGCTGCAGGTCCGGGTAGAAGGTGCTGAGCTTGTCCGGCAGCACCATGCCCTTGTAGCTGATGCCGTTGGGCGAGAGCGTGGTCACGTAGAAATCGGCGACCTCGCGCAGGCGCTGCTCGGCGCGGCGGCGCGCCAGGAACAGGGCCAGGGCGAACGCGTCCTCACCCTGCTCGGCGCCGGCGTCGACGAACACCTGCTCGATCCGCGGCAGGGTGTCCTTGGCCAGTTGCCCGCACACCGCATCGTCGGTGGGGGTGAGGCGCCAGCCGCACGGCTGCGCGCCAGCGCGGCGCAGTTCCTCTTCCAGCACCTGGCGGCAGCGCGCGGCGGCGTCGGCATCGTCGCGCGGCAGGAACACGTTGCCGGCGGCGAAGCGCGCGCCGACGCTCAGGCCGGCCTCGCGCGCCAGCGCGCGCAGGAACGGCTCGGGTTTGCGGATCAGCAGGCCGCAGCCGTCGCCGGTGAGGCCGTCGGCGGCGACGCCGCCGCGGTGGGTCATGCGCGACAGCGCGGCGATGGCGGTATCCACCAGCGCCCGCGAAGGTTGGTCGTCGAGTTGCGCGACCATGCCGAAACCACAGGCATCGCGCTCGTCTTGGGGGTCGTAGAGCCCGTGGCGGTTGCGGGGGGCCATGTCTGCCTCTGAAAGCGATCCGAAGGAACGCGGCGACACTCGCCCCCGCTCTGTCCTGGAGCGCTTCTTGAGGTCACCGGAATCCCGACTAAAACATAGTTGGTGCGGTGCCGCAATACACCGTTACACCTGCAACTTCAGCGCTGGCGGCGGCGCTGTCGCCGCCGCCGTGCCGTGGATCGATGGCGGCACCCTAGCCGCAGCGAACGCCGGTGATCTGGTCCTTTTCGTCGACCTCGATGTTGAGCCGTTCGCCGTTGAACTCCATGGTCACCGCCTGGTTCGGCTTGAGCACGCGGGCGGTCTTGGCGCCGGTATCGCTGCGCGCCTGGTCCAGCAGCGCCGGGGCGAAGGTCTGGCCGACCAGGCCCTGCGCCTGCGAGGCATCGCAACTGCCCACCGGCGGCGCGTCCGGCGCATTGGCCGGGTCCGGCGCGGCGGCCTGCTGCGCGGCGGCCTGGGCCTTGGCGCTCACCTGTTCCTGCTCGTCCGGCGGCGGCGCGCCGCAGGCGGCCAGGGCCAGCGCCAGGCAGGCCGTGCCGAGCAGGCCGGCACGCGTGGACGCACGGGAGGAAAGCGGTGTGCTCATCGGGGCTCCTGATGGATGGAGGGAAGGACGCGTGAAGCATAGAACGTGCGTCGCGCTTTGAGACCACCCACGGCCACCGGCGACGAACGGCGTCGCCGGTGCGCCGGCCACGGGAGCCGGCCTCCTGGCGCGACGCACGTTCCAACGCCGGCAGCATCGGACATGGCGCGTTCGCCACTCGTTAAGCGGTGCAGCGGCCCGGCATCACGTGCCGTAGCCGTTGCGCTGCCGACAATCCAGGCTCGTGGAACCGGCGGCGCGGGCCGCGGTTCCGGCTTTTCGGAGGTCCGATGTCCAACGCGTCCCGTTCCACCGCCGCGGCCGATGCGGCGCGTGCCCGCCAGTCCCGCCAGGCCGCCAGCAGCGCCGGCCTGGTCTACGTCAGCGACCAGGAGCCGGGCATCGTCCGCCGCCGTGCTGGTAAGGGTTTCGGCTACCGCCTGCCCGACGGCAGCGCGGTGCGCGATGCCGCCACCCTGCAGCGCATCCGCCAGCTGGCGATCCCGCCGGCCTATACCGAGGTGTGGATCTGCGCGCGCGACAACGGCCACCTGCAGGCCACCGGCCGCGACGCGCGCCGGCGCAAGCAGTACCGCTACCACGCCGACTGGGCGCAGGTGCGCGGCGACGGCAAGTTCGAGCGCATCGTCGCCTTCGGCCAGGCCCTGCCGCGGCTGCGCCGGCGCCTGCGCCGCGACATGGCGCTGCCCGGCTACCCGCGCGACAAGGTGCTGGCGATGGTGGTGGCGCTGATGGCCGAGACCCTGGTGCGGGTGGGCAACGCCGAATACGCGCGCAGCAACCGCTCCTACGGCCTGACCACGCTGCGCAACCGCCACCTGGCCTTCGTGAAGGGCGGTCGTGCGCGGCTGCAGTTCCGCGGCAAAGGCGGCCAGGAGCACGACATCGAGGTCGACGACGTGCACCTGGTCAAGCTGATCCGCGGCTGCCAGCAACTGCCCGGGCAGGCGCTGTTCCAGTACCGCGACGACGACGGCCAACTGCAGCCGGTGGATTCGGGCGAGGTCAACGACTACCTGCGCGAGGCGATGGGCGAGAGCTTCACCGCCAAGGACTTCCGTACCTGGGGCGGCACCCGCGCCGCGCTGCAACGACTGGCGGCGCTTCCGCTGCCCGACAGCGGCGGCGAGCGCGCCCTGGCGCAGGCGCAGAACGCGGTGATCCGCGAGGTGGCCGAGGCGCTGGGCAATACCCCGGCGGTGTGCCGCAAGGCCTACATCGACCCGTGCGTGTTCGACGGCTGGCGCTGCGGGCGCCTGCATGGGCTGTGCGAGGGCGTGCGCGGCGAGCGGCAGTGGGACCTGATCACGCTGAAGTACCTGGGGCGGGCGCGCACGGCGACGCGCAGGGCGGCCAAGGCCGCCGGCCGCAGCGCTGCGAAGGCGCCGCCGCTACGCAAGGCCGGGCGTGCCACGCGCAAGGGCACGGCGGCGAGCGGGACCAGGGCCAAGCGCAAGACCGCGCCCGTAGCCCGCAAGCGCGCCTGAGCGCCGCGCCGCCGCGGGCGCGGCGGCACGGCACAGCACCGCGGCGCGGATCAGCCGCAATACACGGTGGTGATGTTGTTGGTCGGGCCGATCTCGACGGTCAGGCGGTCGCCGCCGGTCTCGCGGGCGCCGCGGTTGGCGCTGTCCACGCCGCTGGAGGTGGCGCCGTTGTCGGTGACGCTGCTCTTGACCACCTGCACCTTGAGGCTGTCGCTGTCGACGCGGGCGCGTTCGACGGTCATGCGCGAGGCGGCCAGGCCGACCGCGCCGCGGACCTTGTCGATATGGCACTGGCCGGAGATGACGCCGTCGATCGGCTGCACCTGCGCCACCTGGGTGGTGCTGCAGGCGCCGAGCAGCAGCAAGGCGGCGAACGGGGCGAGGCGGGCAAGCGGGTGGCGGATCATGGGGCGTCTCCTTCGATCGATGGCGCGAGCCTGTCGCGGCGCATGTTTGCGCCGCATGAAGAGCGCGCGCCGACGGTTTCACCGGTCGTGGCCGCCGGCGGGGCCAGACTCGGGTTCCCCCAGCAACCGGAGCCGATCATGGCCACCTGCGATGTCTGCGGAAACGATTATGACCAGGCCTTCACCCTGACCCAGGGCGCGCGCAGCGGTACCTTCGATTCGTTCGAGTGCGCCATCCACGCCTTTGCCCCGCGCTGCAGCCACTGCGAGTGCCGCATCGTCGGCCACGGCGTGCAGGCCGGCGAGCGCATATTCTGCTGCGCGCACTGCGCCCAGCACGCCGGCGTCAGCGGTCTCGCCGACCGCGCCTGAGCGACGCCCGTTCCTTCCCTTCGAGGAGGGTTGCGCGATTGCGTCCTCCTCCCGTCTCCGGAGTATTGCCGATGGCCTCCCGCAAGCGTCCTGCCGCCACCCCGTCCACCTCGTCCAAGCGCAGCAGCGCCGCGTCGTCGTCCAGCGCCAAGACCGTGCAGCAGCAGCGCGCGCTGCAGCGCGCGGTCGATGCCGGCGACGCCAAGCCCAAGCCCAAACGCGCCAAGCCGGGCGACGCCGGCCAGGCCGGCCCGCGCAAGCAGCCGCAACGGATGCCCAGGCAGCACCTGACCAAGCCGGGCAACGAGCACGCGCTGGCGCTGCAGCCGCGTTTCGAGGCGCCGGAGTACGTGGGCAGCGGCAAGCTGCGCGGCATGAGCGCGATCGTGACCGGTGCCGATTCGGGCATCGGCCGCGCGGTGGCGGTGCTGTTCGCGCGCGAGGGCGCGGACGTGGCGGTGCTGTACCTGGACGAGCACGAGGATGCGCAGGTCACCCGCCAGCATGTGGAGAACGAAGGCCGCCGTTGCATCACCATCGCCGGCGATGTGAAGGATCCGGCGTTCTGTGCGGACGCGGTGGCGCAGACGGTGAAAGCCTTCGGCGGGCTCGACGTGCTGGTCAACAACGCCGCCTTCCAGTTGCATTGCGATGCGCTGGAGGACCTGAGCGAGGAGCATCTGCAGGAGACCTTGCAGACCAACATCGCCGGCTACTTCCACATGGCGCGCGCGGCGCTGCCGCATCTCAAGCGTGGTTCGGCGATCGTCAACAGCGGTTCGGAGACCGGGTTGTTCGGCAGCAAGTCGCTGCTGGACTATTCGGCGACCAAGGGCGCGATCCATGCCTTCACCATGGCCCTGGCCAGCCAGTTGCAGCCGCGCGGCATCCGCGTCAACGCGGTCGCGCCGGGGCCGGTGTGGACGCCGCTCAATCCGGCCGACAAGTCTGCCGAGGATGTGGCCGAGTTCGGTAAGCAGAATCCAATGGGCCGCCCGGCGCAGCCGGAGGAATTATCGCCGGCGTATGTGTTCCTGGCGTCGCCGATTACTGCCAGCTACATCAATGGCGCGATCCTGCCGGTGATGGGTGGGCCGACGGGGTAGTGGTCGAGTGGGTTGGGGGGTGTGTTGGCTGGTGGTCGGACCCTCACCCCAACCCCTCTCCCGGGGGGAGAGGGGCTTTGATTCCCTTCTCCCGTCGGGAGAAGGTGCCCCGCAGGGGCGGATGAGGGTGCGGTCGCTCGTGTTCGATCACAGCGAGTCGCTTCGCGCCCGACCCTCACCCCAACCCCTCTCCCGCAGGGAGAGGGGCTTTTGATTCCCTTCTCCCGCCGGGAGAAGGTGCCCCGCAGGGGCGGATGAGGGTGCGGGTTGCTCGTGTTCGATCACAGCGAGTCGCTTCGCGCCGGACCCTCACCCCAACCCCTCTCCCGGGGGGAGAGGGGCTTTTGACTCCCTTCTCCCTCGGGAGAAGGTGCCCCGCAGGGGCGGATGAGGGTACGGTCGCTCGTGTTCGATCACAGCGAGTCGCTTCGCGCCGGACCCTCACCCCAACCCCTCTCCCGGGGGGAGAGGGGCTTTTGCTCACTCCGCTTCGGCCCAGCGCGCCAGGTTCTGCTTCAGCGCATCGATACCGGCCCACGGATCCTTGCGTCGTCGCTTCAGCTTGGCCGGCACGTCGCGCAGCGTGAAGGCATCGGCACGGTGCAGCTTGGGCAGGTCGCTCCAGGCCAGCGGCATCGCCACCGGCGCACCTGCGCGGGCGCGCAGCGAGTACGAGGCCACGGCGGTGGCGCCGCGGCCGTTGCGCAAATAGTCGACGAAGATGCGCTGGTTGCGCAGGCGTTTGCTGGCGGTGGCGAGGAAGCGCTCGGGTTGCGACTGCGCCAATGCGTCGGCGAAGCCGTGGGCGAAGCGCTTGGTCAGGTCCCAGTCGCAGCCCGGGGCCAGCGGCACCACCACGTGCAGACCCTTGCCGCCGGACACGCGCAGGAACGACTCCAGCTCCAGTTGCGAGAGCAGCTTGCGGATGTCGGTGGCGGCGCGCTTGACCTCGGCGAAGGGCACGTCCGGGCCAGGGTCCAGGTCGAACACCACGCGGTCGGCGCGCTCCGGGGACGCGGCATGCGCGCCCCAGGGGTGGAATTCCAGCGCATTGAACTGCACCAGCTCCAGCAGCCCGGCCGCATCTTCGACCACCAGGTACTCGGCCTGGGTGCCGCTTTCTTCCTTCAACCGCACCGACGACACCAGTTCCAGCCCGGCGGTGTGGTGCTTCTGGAAGAAGCATGCGCGCTCGGCGCCGGCCGGGCAGCGGATGATCGACAGCGGGCGGCCGGCAATCTCCGGCAGCAGCTGGTCCATCACCGCGCTGTAGTAGTCCCAGACCTCGCGCTTGGTCGCGCCGATGTCGGGGAAGACCACGCGGCCCGGGCTGGACAGCGTCGGCGGCGTGCGCGCGCTGCCCGCGCTCGCGACGTCGCGTTTGCCGCTTCCGGCCTTCGCCACTTTCCTAGCCTTCGCCGTTTTGGTCGCTTTAGTGGCTTTGGCCGTCTTGTCTGTTTTAGCTGTTTTGGCTTTCCTGGCGGCCGGCGTCGCCCGCGCCGCCGCCGCGCGCGGTGCCGGCACGTCGCCATCGCCCAGGCCGGCGATGTCCTTGTCCGGGCGTACCGCCTTCAGCGAGGCCTGGCGCAGCAACTGCTGGCCGCCAATGCCGCGGTAGAACACCTCCACCACGAAGCGCGGCGCGAACCAACGGGCGCTGCGCAGGTCGGTCTCGGTGGTGGGCACGTGCACGCTGGGCGTGGCGCTGCCGGCCTTGCCGATCAATGCGGTCAGCTCGCGCAGCAGGGCGTCGGAGAAGCCGGAGCCGACCCGTCCGACGTACAGCCAGCCGTGCTCGGCATCCGGCCGCGCCAGCAACAGCGAACCGAAGCCGCTGCGGCTGCCCTTGGGCGCGGTGTAGCCCACCACCGCGAACTCGTCCGAGCGCAACTGCTTGGTCTTGCGCCAGTCGTCGCTGCGGCCGCCGTGGTAGCCGCGGTCGGCACGCTTGGAGACGATGCCCTCGAAGTGCTGCGCGCCGGCGAGCTGGAACGCGGCATCGCCATCGCCGTCGATGTGCGAGCTGAAGGCCAGGTGCGCGTCGGCGCCCTGCAGCAGCCGTTGCAGCAGCGACTTGCGCTCGGACAGCGGTGCGGCGGCGATGTCGACGCCGTCCAGGTGCAGCAGGTCGAACAGGGCCAGCGCCAACTTGCCCTGGCGCTCGCCGGACAGCACCGCCTGCAGCAGGTTGAAGTCCTCCTTGGTCCCCTTGCCGGCGATCAGTTCGCCATCCAGCGCTGCCGAGCGCAGGCCCAGCGCGGCGATGGCATCGCGGATCTCGGGAATCTTGTCGGTCCACTCGATCGCGTTGCGCGACCACAGCCGCACCACACCTTCGGCGACGGTGGCCAGGATCCGGTAGCCGTCCCACTTGATCTCGTGGATCCAGTGCGCGCCCTGCGGCGGCGCGTCGCCCAGCCGGGCCAGTTGTGCCGTGAACGGCCCGTCCGGCGCCGCGGCCGGCACCGCGCCCGGCAGCGCCTGGGCGAGCTTGGTCCAGTTCGTGCGGCGGCCCTTGCGCACCGGCGCGGCGACGACCGCGACCTTGCGTTTGTTCGGTTTGCCGGCGCCGGCGCGCTTGACGTCCTGCGCCGGCGCCGCGGTGACGCCGGCCAGCAGATCGTCGGCCTCCAGGTCGCTGGCGAAGGCGTCGTCGTCCTTGAACAGCAGCCACTGCGGTTGCCGCGCCGGCTTGCCCGAGCGCACCAGGTGCCAGCCGCCCTTGAGCCGTTCGCCGAACAGTTCGAAGCGCAGATGGCCCTTGGCCAGTTGCGCCTCCGGATCGTCCGCGCTGCTCCACACGCCGTGATCGAACTGGGCGACGTGGCCGCCGCCATACTCGCCCTGCGGGATCTCGCCCTCGAACGTGGCGTAGTCCAGCGGATGGTCTTCCACTTCCACCGCCATGCGCTTGACCTTGGGGTCGTAGCTCGGCCCCTTCGGCACCGCCCAGCTCTTCAGCGCATCGCCGACCTGCAGGCGGAAATCGTAGTGGCGGCGGCTGGCGTGGTGCAGTTGCACGACGAAGATCGGCCGCTGCCCCGCCGGCACCGGCTTGCCCGGCTCCGGCTCGCGGGTCTTGTCGAAGCGGCGCTTGCGGCGGTAGTCGGCAAGGCTCATGGCGCGGGTCCGGCCCGCGTCACTTGCGCAGGTGCGCGCGGACCGCCGCGGCACTGCTGCCCACGGCCTGCACCGCGGCGCGCAATTCGTCGGCGGTCACGCCCAGCGCCTGCGTCCAGTAGCGCACTTCGTAGTCTTCGTGGAGGTTGATGCGGTCGCGATCGGGCGAACCGGTGTTGCGGGTGTCGTCGCTCATGCCGATGTCCTGCTGTCCAGAAGCCGCTGCGGTCGTGGGGCGCCACGTGTGGCGGCGAGGCCGACGGACGCGGCATGCGTCGGCGGACCGGTTCGGAAACTTCTAGTCGCGGCGGCGTGGCATCGCCGTGAACGCCGTGTCTGCCCCATGCATGCGCACCCGCCGGGGCGGGGCGCGCATGCCGCCCGCTCAGAACGCCAGCGAGGTGCTGAACACCAGTTGCCGCGGCGCGCTGCGCTGCAGCGTCTGGTAGTCGCCGGCAAAGGCCGAGCCGGCGATGTTGGCGGTACCGATGGTGTGGCGGTCGAGCAGGTTGCTCACGTCCAGACGCAGTTCCAGGCCCGGCAGCCGGCTGTCCGCGCCCAGCGTGTAGGCCGTGTACGCGTTGACCTGCCAGAACGCCGGCACGCACAGGTCGTTCTCGTAGGTGAAGGGCTGATGCAGGTATTCGGTGCTGGTGGCGCCGAGCCGCCAGTGGCGCACATGCGCCGACAGGTCGCTGACCAGCGACAGTTGCGGATAGCCTGGCTGTGCCTTGCCCTGGATCGGATAGACGTCGCCGTCGACGACGACGTCGTGATCGTAGACCGAGCGCGCCAGCGCCACGCCCTGGTAGAACTGCACATGCGGGGTCAGGTCGATGGTCACGCCCAGGTCGGCGCCTACCGCGTGCATCCTCGGCATCACCTGCACGGTGTTGACCTGCGCGAATTGGGTGCCGACCGCGGCCGACAGCAGGCGGTTGCGGATGTCGCCGTAGAACACGTCGGCGGTGACGGTGGCGCGGTCGAAGCGATGGGTGCCGCCGACGGTGAGGTTCCAGTCCTGTTCCGGGCGCAGATTGCGGGTGAGGCGGTCGAAGGCTTCCTGGTCGGGCACGGTCCAGGCCGAGGCGGTGTAGCCGATGTTGCCGCGCTGGGCGACGCGGAAACCGTTCATCGCGCTGCCCAGGTCGAGGAAGCCATCGGTCTGCGCGGTCGGGCTCCAGAACAGCGACAGATGCGGCAGGAACGCGCTCCTGGCGCGCAGCGTGCCGGCCGCCGGCCTGTCCGGCGCATCGCCGACACCGCCGCCGCTGGTGCGGAAATCCACCGCCTTGGCGCCCAGGCCCAGTAACAGCGTGTCGCTCAGTGCGATGTCGTCGTGCACGTAGGCCTGGCGTGCGCGGGTCGTCCACTGCGAGACGTTGTCGGTTTTGAACGCCGGGCCGTGCACGTCCCACGGCCCGGTGGTGCGCAGCGGCCGACCCTGCCCCAGCAGCGGTTCGGTGTACCAGAAGGTCGCCGCGTCGGCGCTGCCGTGCTCCTGCCAGACGCCGGCGCTGAGGGTGTGCCGGCCGTACACATAGGTCAGGCTGAGCAGGCCGCCGCTGCGCTGCAGGTGCGGCGCCTGTACCTGCTCGGAGAACGGCGCACCGTCGGGCGAGGGCGTGGTCGGGTCGCTCAGCGTGGCATGGGTGCGGCTGCGCGCGCTGTAGACCTGCACCCGTCCGCTGAGCGCGTCGGAGATGCGGAAATCGTGCGCGAGCGAGGCGATGCGGTCGTCGGTGACCTGGCCGGTGTCGTACGGCAGCAGCCCGGCCAGCGCGCCGCAGCGGTAGGCGCCGCAGGAGGCGGCGGCGTTCTGCGGCAGGGCGACCGCATAGGCCTTGGCGTAGTCGGGATAGAAGCTGTCGGCGCGCCAGCCCAGCTTGCCGAGCATGTCGAAGGACAGATTGTTGTAGCCCCACATCGCCGCGTGGCTGGCGGACAGGAACACGGTGAACGTGCCCCAGGCCACGTCCTGCGTCGCCTTCAGGTCGCCGCGCAGGAAGCGCTGGGTGCCGCCGCCCTGGTATTTGTCCGCGCCCAGCCGTTGCAGGTCCACCTGCAGCTTCGGGCCGTCGGCGCCGAGCTGTCCGCTCTGCGCGGACACCGTAGTGACCTGGGTCGCGTCGCTGCCCACGCCCTGCTTGAGGCGCAGGCCGGGCGTGTCCTTCGGTTCGCCTAGCCGATACTCCAGCGCGCCGCCGTTGGCACTGCTGGAGAACACGCTCACTGGCGCCACGCCGGGGCTGACCGTGATGGTGCGGATGGCGTCCGGCACACCGACGTTGACCACGCTGGTGCCGGTCAACGACAGGAAGCCGCTGTCGTTCAATGGCACGCCTTCGAAGGTGATGCCCATTTCGTTCATGCGGAAGCCGCGCACGAACAGGCTGATGGCGGAGACGTCCAGGCCCAGGCCATCGGTGGCGGTGTAGCTGGCGCCGGGCACGGTATTCAGCCGCGCCAGGCCATTGCTGCCGGCGATGTCGGCGTCCATGTCGCCGGCATTGATGACGTAGCGGTTCGGGCCGACCACCTGGGTCGGCGCCACCGCCGCCGCATGCGGCGAGGCCACCACGTCCAGCGCGGACAGCGTGGTCGGCGTGGTGTCGGCGTTGCTGCTGGCAGTCGCCTCCGCGGCGTGTGCCGTGGAGGCGGCGAGGCAGGCGACCAGCGCCGCAGACAACAACGACGGTGCGCACGCGTGCCTGAGGCGATGCGGTGCAGGGATCGGCAGGGTGGCGGCGCGGAGACGGGAGGAGGTCGCGTGCATGGTCGGATCCAGCGTGGAGTGGGAAGCGGTGGCGCACGCGCGCACCCAGCGCAGGGCGGCGGCCTCGCGGCGGCGTCCGGCTGGCTGTGCGTTTGCGATGGAAGAGCGCCGGCGGTGCGGCGTGGACCCGGGAAGGTGGCGCGCGGCAGATGCGGCGGCCCGCTCCGGATCGATGGAGACGAACGGCGCAGCTGCGACAGCGCGCTTCCCGCGGTGAATACGGCGGCGTGAAGCGATGCGGAAATTCTTGCATCGCATGTGCGCTTGCACCATTGCGCATTGGTACAGCGCTGCCTGCTGCGCGTATGTGGTGCGATACCTGGGTATAGAGCGCTGGTGCCGCTGCGCGAACGATGATGGATCAGCGCTGACTTCTACGGCGAGTGCATGCACGGTGGCGGGGGCCGACCTCATGTTGCACGCGTGCGCGAGACCTGGGGGCCGGATGCTCAGGACCGATGCGGCTTCCACCGGCAGGCGCCGGGTGCGACTGGCCTCGCGGACGGGCGCCATCGCCAGGCTTGCACACGCCTGCCGCCCATGACCTGCGACCTATTGACGACAGTTGTCGTCATGGGTAGCTTTGCCGACACGTGTAGTCATCGGAGTGGGCGGATGCACCGCAAATCGATCGGGGACCAGGAACTGGCCCTGCTGCAGTACGTCGCCGAACAGGGCGATGCCAGCGTCGGCGAGGTCGCCGCCGGGTTCGGCGAGGCGCGCGGGCTGGCGCGCTCGACGGTACTGACCATGATGGAACGCCTGCGCGCCAAGTCCTATCTGCGCCGTCGCCAGGTCCAGGGCGTGTACCGCTACGCCGCCACCAGCGGCCAGGACGACGTGGTGCGCAGCGCGGTCGGCAGCTTCGTCGAGAAGACCTTGCAGGGTTCGGTGTCGCCGTTCGTGGCGTGGATGTCGCAGCGCGCCGAGGTCAGCGACGCGGAACTGGCCGAACTGGAGGCCCTGGTGGCCAAACTGCAATCGCAACGTCGGGAGGACTGAGCCATGCACAGCCTGTTGGGGACGGACGTGTTCGAGAGCCTGCTGTCGCGGCTGCTGGCGACCAGTGTGCAGACGCTGGTGCTGGTGGCGCTGATCTGGGCGTTGTGCCGTTGGCTGCCGACCCTGCCGGCGGCGACGCGTTGCCGGTTGTGGTGGCTGGTCGCCGCGCAGAGCGTGCTCGGCCTGCTGTGGGCCGGCGCGGTGCAGTTGCCGGTACTGCCGGCAGCGCCGGCGCAGATGGCGACGGCACCGGCGGTCGTCGCCACGATGCCGGCGACGCCGGCACGCGCGGCAACGCCGTCCGTACAGGCCGCATCCGCGGCGCCCGCGCAGATCAACGTCAACGCGACTGCGGCCACCGCTGTCGCGCCGATCGCCGCGCCGTCGTCCACGCCGTCTTCGGCGGCCTGGCCCTGGGCGCAGGCGCTGGCTGCGCTTTGGCTGGCCGGCGTGCTGGTCTGCGCCACGCACAGCGTCCTGGCCTACCGTCGCAGCCGCCAGCGTGCGCGCGAGGCGGCGCCGTGCACCGACACCGCATTGCTCGGCGCGCTGCGCCTGGCCGCCGAGGCGCACGGCCTGCGCCAGCCGCCGCAACTGCGGCTGTGCGCGCACATCGATTCGCCGCAACTGATCGGGCCGTGGCGGCCGGTGCTGCTGCTGCCGGCGCGGCGCATGGCCAGCCTGCGCGCCGACGACCTGGACATGGCGCTGACCCACGAACTGGTGCACCTGCAGCGCCGCGACCTGTGGTGGGGGCTGCTGCCGGCCGTGGCGCGGCACCTGTTCTTCTTCCATCCGCTGGTGCATCTGGCCAACCGCGAGTACGCCCTGGCCCGCGAAGCGGCCTGCGATGCGGCCGTGGTCGCCGGCCACCGCCATTGCCGTCACGACTACGCGCGGCTGCTGGTGCAGCTGGGCGTGGCGCCGCGGCCCAGCGCCGGCGTGGCCAGCGCCTCGCCGACCTTCCTGAGCCTGAAACGGAGATTGCTGATGCTGCAGACCACGTCCGCTTTTCCGCGCCTGGGCGCGGCCCTGATCCTGACCGCGGTGACCGTGTTCGGCGTGATGCCGCTGCGCCTGGTGGCTCAGCCCGGCCATGCGGCCCCGAGCGCCGCGCAGACCCGGCCGGCGCGCGCGCCGGCGCCCGACGTGGCGACCGACGTGGATGTCGGTACCGAAGCCGCGGCCGATGCGGCTGCCGCGGCCGCCGAGGCGGCGCAGACCGCCGCCGACGCCGCCGGCGATGCCGCCGCGCAGGCGGCCGACGTCGCCGATGCCGCGCGGGAACGTGGACACGAGGCGGCGGCTGCTGCGGCCGAAGCAGCCGCCGAAGCCGCTGACGTCACCGATATGGCGGACATGGACGACGCGGCGCTTGCCGCCGACGTGCCCGCCGCGCCGCTGCCGCCGCGTGCGTCCAGGCCGACCAGGGTGGCTGCAGCGACGCCCGCGCAGCCTGCACCGCCGCCGGTCGCCCCGCTGCCGCCGCTCGCGCCGCCGGCACCGGCGGTCCCCGCTGCGCCGCCGGCCATCGGCTCGCGGATCAGCACGCGGTCGGTGCAGAAGATCCGCAACGGTCAACTCGAACAGTCGTATGTCCGGGTCAAGGGCAACCATTCGACGATGAGCGGCAGCAGCGACGAACTCGCCACCATGAAGCGCGAGACCCAGGGCGATGGCCTGTGGTTCCGCCGCGGCGGCAAGCGCTATGTGGTGCACGATCCTGGGCTGCTGGCCCGCTTCGACGCGCTGTTCGAGCCGATCGGCAAGCTGGGCGCGCAGCAGGGCGAACTCGGCAAGCGCCAGGGCGCACTGGGCCGCGAGCAGGGCGAGCTGGGCCGGGAACAGGGCAAGCTGGCGCAGGAGGCCGCGGCGCGGGCGCTGGAGCGCATCGACATGGACGCCGTCGCCGCCAAGGCGCAGGCGAAGGCCCAGGCGGCGGTTGCGCAGCGCCAGGACGCGCTGTCGGCGAAGATGCGTGCGCTCGGCGAACAGCAGGCCGCGCTGGGCCGGCAGCAGGGCGAACTGGGTGCACGCCAGGGCGAATTGAGCGCGCAGGTCGATCGCGAGGTCGACCGCCTGTTCGATGCGGCCATCGCCGCCGGTAGCGCGCAGCGGCTGGAGTGATCCGCCGGCTGCGTGCCGCGCCTACGCCGACGCGGCCGCCGCCAGCGCGCGTTCCTCGGCCTCGGCGGCGACCAGGCGCTGCAGCAGCAGCGCCAGCGTGACCACGTCCTGATGGTTGTGCGCGGCGACGCGGCGCAGGTTGCGCGCGTTGCCGCCGCGCAGGTAGCCCAGCCACGCCGCCGGCGCTTCCGAGCCCGGCAGGTCGTCCTCGCGCACCACCCGCAGCAACTGCCGCTCGATGGTGGCGAGCTTGCAGTTCTCCCAGGTGCCGCGGTAACGGCGGCGGGTGGGATGCAGCAGGTCCACGTGATCCAGCGCCGACAGCGGATCGGCGCAGCGCGCCAGCCGGTAGCGGGTCTTCAGCAGCGGCGCGTCGTAGCAGCGGCCGTTGTAGCTGGACAGCACGGTGCCCGGCCGCAGCCAGGCGCGGAACGCCTCCAGCATCGCCTTCTCCGCGCCCATCGTGGCCATCAGCAACTGGCGGATGCGCAGCCCCGGGCCATCGGCCGGATGCACGGTCCAGTCGGCCGCGCCGATCATGAAGGCGCGGGTGCCGGTGCCGCCGGCCAGGCCGGTGGTCTCGGTGTCGAAGAACAGCAGGTCGGTCGCTTCCACCGCATCCTCGCGGCGGGCGAAGGCCAGCGACAGCGCGCCGGCGGGGATCGGTTGCGGCAGGAACGCCTCGATCAGGTGCAGCCCGGGCGCGATCTCCACCCCGGGCAGGTGCCGGTCCGGTGCGGCGGCCGGCCTGCGTGCGACCGCCGCCGCGCCGGGCGCAACCGCGCGCTCGCGCAGGCCGAGCAGGCGCCGCAGGGCGGATACATCGGTGCCGCTGCGGTCGAACGGGGCGATGGCGATGGGTGGCGCCACGACGGTGTCGGTGCCGCCGCCGCGCGCGGGGACGGGCTGACTGCCTGCTGCCGGTGGCACAGCGGCATGCGACGTGGCGTCGCGCGTCGCTGACGATGCGTTGCTCGACGCCTGCATGGGCGTCGCCGCGGCAGCGCCTGCGCGCGACGCGGGAGCCGCGTCGGCCGTGGTGCGGCTACCGGACGACGCCGGCATGCGCTCCGCGCTGGCGTCGCCGGCCTGCCGGCGCAGCGCGCGCAGGCGCTCCAGGCTGAGGCTCATGCGCTCCACTCCGGCAGCGCGTCGGCATCGGCATCGATGGCGATCGTGGTCGCATCGTGCGCGTCCAGCGCCGCGTCGTCCTCGCCGTCGAGCAACAAGCGCAGCACGCGCAGCGCCAGCGCCCGGGGCGTGGTCGCGCTTTCCTCCTGCGCCGCCAGCACCGGGCCGACGCACGCCGGGCAGCCGGCCACGCAGTCGCAGCCCTGCACCAGTTCGCGCGCGCGCTGCACCAGTTCGGCCTGGCGCCGCCACAGCGGCTCGCTGAGGCCGACGCCGCCGGGGAAGTTGTCGTACAGGTACACGGTGGGCACGAACTGCTGCAGTTCGACGCTGGCCGGCTCGCCGCTGTCGCCGCCGCGCAACTGGCCGCGGCCCTTGGCGTCGGCCACCGCGAACCATGTGCCGTCGCCGTCGCCCACCGCCTGCTGCAGGTCGCGCGCATCGGCCATCACCGCCACCGTGGCCACCACGTGCAGGGCGTAGGCCGCGCCCAGGAAGCCGTCCAGCGCGTCCTGCTTGCTGCCGAACGCCTTGAGCAGGGTGGCCTGCGGCAGCTGCCACCACACCGCGGTGGTGTGCAGTTCCTGGTCGGGCAGGTTGACCGGGCCGTAGCCGATGTTCTCGTGGGTGTAGTAGCGGATCTTCTTGTAGCCGGCCACGCGCCGTACCACGTGCACTTCGCCGTGGTGGGCGTCGCCGCGGCCGGCTGCGCCGCCGTCGAAGCGGTCCAGCACCTTGAGCTTGGTGAAGTCGATGCTGTCGGTGTAGTAGTCCACGTGGGTGCGGGTGACGTAGGCCTTGCGGCCTTCCCAGTCAAGCTTCTCCACCTGGTAGGGCGTGCTCTGCACCATGTGGATGGCGCCTTCGTACAGGGTCAGCGCGGCGGCGGAATAGTCCACCTCGGCGATGATCTGCTGCTTGCCGTCGGTCTTGTCCACCACCACGAAATTGCCGTCGGCCACCGAGCGCAGGCTCACCGCGTTGGCCGGGTAGCTGTCGGCGATCCACTCCCAGCGGTCGCCTTCCTGGTGCACCACCTCGCTCTCGGCCAGCGCCTCCAGGAACACCGCCGGGTCCACCGGGCCGAACGCCTCGCCGGCGACGAAGGTCAGCTCGAACGCGGCGCAGCGGATGTGGTCGAACAGGATCAGCGGCTGGTCCGGGGCGATGCGCGCGTGTTCGGGCGAGGCGTCGGCGAAGAAATCCGGATGCCGCACCACGTACTGGTCCAGCGGCTGCGAACTGGCCACCAGCACGCCCAGCGCCGGCTGCTGGCGGCGCCCGGCGCGGCCGAAGCGCTGCCAGGTGGCGGCGACGCTGCCGGGGTAGCCGTTGAGCACCACCACGTCCAGCGCGCCGATGTCCACGCCCAGCTCCAGTGCCGAGGTGGAGACGATGCCGTCGATGCTGCCGGCGCGCATCGCCCGCTCGGCCTCGCGGCGCTCGCTGGGCAGGTAGCCGCCGCGGTAGGCGCGGATGCGCGGCGGCTTGCGCGGGTCGTGGTCGAAGATGTCCTTCAGGTACTTGGTCAGCACTTCCACCATCAGCCGGGTCTGCGCGAACACCAGGGTCTTGAGCCCGGACTTGATCGCGATGCGCGCGATGCGGTTGCTCTGCGAGCGCGCCGAGGCGCGCAGGCCCAGGTCGGCGTTGACCACCGGCGGATTCCACAGCAGCACGTGCTTGTCGCCGCTGGGCGCGCCGGAGTCGGTGATGGCGTGCACGCGTTGCTCGATCAAGGCCTCGGCGTGCGCGCGCGGGTTGCCGATGGTCGCCGAGCACAGGATGAACTGCGGCGTGACGCCGTAGAACGCGCAGATGCGCTTGAGCCGGCGCAGCACGTTGGCGACGTGGCTGCCGAACACGCCGCGGTAGGTGTGGATCTCGTCGATCACCACGTAGCGCAGGTTCTCGAAGAACTGCGCCCACTTGGTGTGATGCGGCAGGATCGCCTGGTGCAGCATGTCCGGGTTGCTGACCACGATGTCGCCATGCAGGCGGATCGCCTGGCGTGCATCGCCCGGCGTATCGCCGTCGAAGGTGAAGGCCTTCACCCCGAGGTCGCCGGCACGGTTGAGGTCCAGCAGCTCGGCCACCTGGTCCTGCGCCAGCGCCTTGGTCGGGAACAGGTACAGCGCCTTGGCCTGCGCGGTCATCGCGGCGGCCACCACCGGCAGCGTGTAGCACAGCGACTTGCCCGAGGCGGTGGGGGTGACGATGGCCACGTGCTCGCCGCGCTGCGCCGCCTCCCAGGCCTCGGCCTGGTGGCTGTACAGCTGCGCGATGCCGCGTTCGAGTAACGCCGCGGCCAGCGCCGGCGGCACGTCGTCCGGGATCGGCGCATAGCGGCCGGCCTGGCCGGGGATGGTGAAGCTGCCGGTGATGCGGTCGTGGTAACGCCGCTCCAGCCGCGCGCTGAGCAGGGCGCCATCGCGCGAGGGCATCCCGTCGGTGGTGGACAGGGCGCGCTCGGCGTCCTCGGTGCGCGGGGCTAGGGCGTGGGCGGGCATCGGCACGGCTCTCAAAGCGGAACAGGGAAGCGAAATCGCGTCTCAGGGTATGAGACCGGGCGCGCCGAGGCGAGGTAGACACGCTGAGCGGATTCAGGCGGGACCATTGCGTGTGTGTTGACCACTGGGCGCTTTGTCGTCGGCACGATGCTCCGGTCGTATTGCGTGCGTTGTCGTCCTCGACAGGTATCCTGTCGTCCCCCCGGCACCGGCGGCCCCCGTCGCCCACTGTTCCTGTCCGTGTCCGCTTCCCCGCTTCCCCCGCACTACCGCACCGCCGCCGCGCGCCGCGCCGATCTGCTCGTGCATGCCGCCGGCCTGCTGCTGGCCGTGGTCGGCGGCGCCCTGCTGGTCTGGCGCGCCCATGCCAATGACGCGCTGATCGTGGCCACCAGCATCTACGCGCTGGGCCTGCTGACCATGTTCGCCTGCTCGGCGGCGTACAACTTCGCCCCGCCGCAGCGCCAGCCGGTGCTGCGAAAGCTCGACCATGCCGGCATCTTCGTGATGATCGCCGGCTCCTACACGCCGTTCTTCGTGCTGGCGCTGTCCGGCGCCTGGGTCTGGTCGATGACCCTGGCGGTGTGGGGCGTGGCCTTGTTCGGCGTGTTCGCCAAGCTGTTCCTGCCCGGCATCGCCAAGGGCTTCTGGGTGGCGATCTATCTGCTGCTGGGCTGGGCCGGCATGGCCGCGGTCAAGCCGATCGTGGCGGGGCTGGACACGCCGGTGCTGTGGCTGATCGCCGCCGGTGGCGCGATCTACACGGTGGGCGTGGCCTTCTACGTGCGCAAGTCGATGCTCTACAACCGCGCGATCTGGCATGCGCACGTGCTGGGCGGCGCACTGGCGCACTGGTGCGCGATCTGGCTGTGCCTGCGGCCGCTGTCGCCGACGTGAACGGCGGTGGCGACGCGCTAGAGATGGCCGCGCCGCGTCCGTAAGCTCGGGCGCCATGGACAGGATGGACACAGCGGAACCGATCGGCCGGCGCCTGAGGGCATTGCTGGCTGTCGCGTTGCTGGCAGCATGCACGCAGGTGCAGGCGCAACAGGCCGCGCCTGCCGAGCAGGCATCTGCATCGCCGCCGCCTCCGGTCGCCGCATCGGCTGCGCCCGATGCCGCCGCGCAGCCCGACATCCAGACCCTGGGCGAAGTGCGCGCGCTGCCGCCGGACGAGGGCGAGCCGCTGGACCTTTACCGCTTCAAGAATCCGGTGTCGCCGCCGCCCAACCGCTTCGACAAGGACTGGCGTCCGCCGCCCTCGGTGGAACAGGTCAGCCAGAGCGGCGGCTACATCGCGCTGGGCGTCTACTACCTGGCCGGCAAGGCGGCCAAGGGCCTGCACGCGCTGACCGGCGGCCCCGACCAGGTCCAGGCCGCCGTCGCGCGGCCGCCGCCGCAGCTGAGCGAGGCCGAACTGCAACGCGCCATGAAGGTGTGCGCGGAACAGGGCGGGGGTTGCGCGGCGGGGGAGTGAGATGGGCCTGGTGACGTCGCCAGGTCGGCGCGGCGGTGGAATCACGATCTAGGCAGGTGAGCAGCTACCGACGCGTCACCGTTTGATTCGCCGAATTCGACGTTGTGGATCCGTATCAAGGTGTGAGGAAAGGTGAGCGACGCGCCAACCCCGTGTCCTGTCAGCCTGCATCGCAGGGATGGGGGAAGGGGCGCCGCAGTCGGCCGACTACTTGCAGGCGTCGAACGTCTTGTCGGTCAGGCGCGTCGGCGTGGTTCCATGCAATGCCAGTCTCACGATGACGCGCTTGCATCTTTCGTCGCCCGACCAAAAGCGCAGCGTATTGCCGGTGATGCCCGAAAGTGTCAGGCCGCGCGTTGCCTGTTGAAGCTTGTCGCTCTTCACGAACAGTTGGGTGCGCGGGTCAAACAGGTAATAGCTGTAGGCGGGAGCGCCCAGGCGTCCGGAAAAGTCCGTCCACAACAGCAGATCGTCGTTGCCATCGCCATTGATGTCCGACACGATCGCGGTATAGCGCAGATCGTCGCCCGGTTCGTCCTGTTCGGTGAAGGGGCCGCGATGGGCGGCGACATACGCGGGCTGCGCTGTCGTGTTGCTTAGAAAGACCAGCGACGGGATAGGGATGGACTGCTTGCCTGCCGTCCGCTCCACCATGATCGTTGCGGGCGCGCAGCGTAAGAGCAGTCCGCCGGTGTCGCGACATCGTGTGCCTTCGATCTCCAGGCGAAGGTCGCCCAGTTGGAAGACGACCTGTCCCATCGCGTCCGGCGTTCCGCTGGCGTTCAACGTCTGCGTCCGCGACGTCGCCTCATGCGAGGTCGCTTGTGGTGTGTCTGCTGCGTTGGCCGACGTGCGCTGCGGAAGGGCGTCAGCCTGCGCCGTGTGGTGTGGCGAGGCATTCCTCTGCGCAGGTGACGTCACTGCCGCACCCGCGGCCGCTGCAGCACTGTGCACGATGCTGTAGCAAGCGAGGCACAGTGCCACGCGTCGGCAGGAGGCTGCCCATCGAGACGAAGCCACGGGTCCCAACCACGGTCGAGGGCTGCCTGCGATTCCCTTCCAGGTCTTGTGCTCCATGCCACGCATGTTCCGCCTCGTGCACAGCCGCGCCCTCAACGCCCGCCGCGCGAATAGCCTTCCAGTTCGTCGGCGCGGGAGCTGATCCGGCGCAGGGTGGCCTCGGCGCTTTGCAGGGTCGCCTCCTGGCCGCGGGCGCCGAACGTCCGGTCGAGCTGTGCGGCCTGGTCGTTGGACTGCTGCCAGGTGTACTGCGCATCCATCAGGCGGGAGCGGTCCATGCCGCTGAGGCGGTAGCGCAGCTTGTCGTAGGCGCGGTCCAGGCGTTCCTGCTGCACGCGTTGTTCGCGCTGGATGCAGCGGCGGCTCTCGTCCAGGCCCTGGGCCTGCTTGCGGCAGTCGTGGTAGGTGGCGGACAGGCCATCGCTCGGTGCACCGGCTTCGGCGCCGGCCGGCGGCATCTGCTGCAGTTGTTGCTGCATCTGCTGGATCTGCTCGGCCTGCTGCTGCAGCAGGCGCTGCTGTTGCTGCAGTTGCGCGTCGCGCGGGTCCATCTGCTGCGCGGCGGCGTTGCCGCACACGCCAGCGACCACCGCGGCGATCAGCCATGCGCGCAGCCGGCGCTGGCCCTGGGTTCCCTGGTGCTGGTGCATCGTCCTTCTCCTTCGATCGGCAACCGATCCTGCCGCGCGCCGCTTCGCCGGTGCGCGGTCGAGGTGGCGCCAAGCATACGGGAAGGCCGTGATGGCTTCATGGCACGGCGATAGGGGCGCTCAGCGGGGAGACACCGCGTTCGTCGAAGGCTTCGACCGCGAACACGTAGTCCTGGTCGACGTTGAGCGCGCGGAGTTCCAGGTCGGTGCCGCGGTCGGCGAACACCTGGTAGGTGAGGTTGAGGCGGTCGGCGCGCAGGCCCCAGCGCACGTTGTAGCCGACGGCGCCGGGCACCGCCTGCCAGTGCACGCGGGCATTGCGGCGGTCGGCCTCGCGCTGCGCGACGACACCGGTCGGCGCCGGTGGCGGGGCGCCGTCGGCGTTGCCGAACACGCGCAGGTCGCTGATCGCCAGGTAGGCGGCGCCGACGTGGCCGTGCACGTAGCGGATGTAGCGGGTGCGCACCGGTGCGGGCAGTTGCAGGTAGGCATTGGGCCGGTCGCGGCGGTCGGCGCCGTCGCCGACCTCGGCCAGCGGCAGCCAGTGGCGGCCGTCGCGCGAGTGTTGCAGCCGGAACGCGGTGTAGATGTCCGGCGCGTCGCCGTAACGGCCGGCACGGTAGTCGGCGAAGTCGACCTGCACCGCGCGCACGCTGCGTTCCCCGCCCAGGTCCACGGTGAGGGTCTCGCCGGGCGCGTTGCGTGCGGCCACCCAGTAGCTGCGCGGATCCTCGTCGGTGGCGCGGTCGGCGCCGAAGCCGTCCAGCGTGGACGAGGCGGTGGCCGGCTTGCGGTAGGACAGCAGCATCCAGCCGGTGAACAGCGCCTCCGGGTCGGCCACCGGGCCGTCCGGCATCCAGTGCGGGAAATCGCCGAAGCGGGTGGACACGCGCATCTGCCCGTCGGCGGCGAACGCGGCAGGGAACAGCACGATGCGCCGCTCGAAGGTCCAGTTGGCGCCGATCCAGGCGGTGCCGCTGTTCCACCAGTTGCCGTGCGCGTCCTGGAAGGTGGAACCGTGGCCGGCGCCCTGCATGAAGCCGCCGGGCTTGTACGCCACCGGGTTGTACGCGGCGTAGGTGAACGGGCCGAGCGGGTGCTCGCCGACGTACACGCCGTTGGCGTAGGCGTTGTACTCGCTGCCTGGCGCGCCGTACTGCAGGTAGTAGCGGCCGCCGGTCTTGGTCATCCACGCGCCTTCCAGGAAGCTGCCGATCGGGCTGCCGTCCGGGAAGCGGGCGCCGCGGTGGTCGGGGCCGAAGCGCTCCCAGCCGTGCTGCGCCGGATCCAGTGCGAGCAGCGGCGTCGGCACGCCGCGGAAGGCGACGCCCTGCGCGCTGCGATCCATGGCGATGCCGTACAGCGGGTAGCGGTCCGACGAGCCCCAGTAGAGGTACCACTGGCCGTCGTCGTCGATGAACAGGTCCGGATCCCAGGGCCCGGGTGGCACGTCGCTGAGCGGACGGCCCTTCATCTCGGTGCCGATCGGCTGGGCGCGCGGCAGCTTGGGCAGCAGCCGGGTCAGGAAGTCGAGGGTGCCGCTGGCCGGGTCGCGGGTCTGCAGCAGCGGGCGCGGTTCGAAGGCCGACTGCATGATCACCAGGCGATTGCCGTCGGCGACCACCGCCGGCGCGACGATGCTCTCGAACGGCCAGCGGCTGGGCGTGACGAACTGCCAGTCGAGCAGGTTGCTGGAGCGCCAGTAGCCGTCGGCCAGGGTCTGGAACAGGTAGTAGACATCGCCGAAGCGCACGAACACCGGGTCGGCGCCGGTGCGGTAGGAAATGCCTTCGTTCAACTGCTCGAAGTTGTAGCGGTAGTCCAGGTCGATCGGATTGGCGTAACTGCGCGTGCCTGGCGCCTGCGCCGCGGCCAGCCCGGCGGACGCCAGCAGCGCCAGCGTTGCGAATGCTCTGAACATGGCGATGGCCTTCCCCCGTGGCGGCGCCGGCTACCGTAGCAAACGCGGTGGCGGGGCGCGATGCGGCGCGCGATCCGCCGCGGTTACCATGGCGCCCGTTCGCCGGTCCCGCGCTGCGGCTCCGGCGCCTTCTCTCGCCGATCCCCCATTCCCATGCCCGCCAACGTCTCGCCGCGCCGCCTGCTGCCCCTGCTGCTGTCGCCCTTGCTGTTCGCCGCCACCGCCTTCGCCAACGACAGCAGCATCGGCGACGCCAATGGCTCCATCGAACTGATCCGCCAGCCGGACATCCGCATGAGCAAGGAAGACCTGTTCATCAGCGAGGACCGGGTGCAGGTGGACTACGTGTTCACCAACACCAGCACGCGCGAGCTGCTGGTGCCGATCGCCTTTCCGATGCCGCCGATGTATTTCGGCATGGCCGACCACAGCGCGCTCACCGACTTCAAGCTGTGGGTGGACGGCAAGCCGGTGCGCACCGAGCGCAAGCTGGTGGCGAAGCTGGACGGCAGCGACATCTCGCGCGCCTGGGCGGCCAGCGGCTGGACGCCGGACGACCTGGCCGAGTACGTCGAGGGCGGCACCGTCCCGGCCGGCCGCACGCCGCTGCCCGCGCGCTGGTTCGATGCGGATGGGCAGCCGCGCTTCACCCTCAGCGAGTACTTCGTCTGGCAGCAGCGCTTCCCCGCCGGCGGCACGGTGGCGATCCGCCACAGCTACGCGCCCAGCGTCGCCACCGGCGTGCCGATGCCGGCCAGCGACCTGATCGCCGAGTACGCCAAGCCCACCTGCCTGGACGCCGCCACCCAGCAGCGCATGCGCCGCCGCACCGGTGCCAACGGCCTGCAGTGGAGCAACCTGCGCTACGTGCTGCGCACCGGCGCCAACTGGAAGGGCCCGATCCAGGACTTCCACCTGACCCTGAAGAAGCGCGCGCCCGGCGACCTGCTCAGCCTGTGCTTCGACGGCGAGCTGCAACGCACCGATGCGCTCACCTTCGAATTCCGCCAGCGCGACTTCGTGCCCGAGCGCGACCTGGACATCCTGTTCCTGCGCTGACCGACGGCCGGCGACCATCGCGGCCGGCCGCACCGAAGCCGACACCCGGCTGAACGCGGATGCGGCGCGGTCGGCAGTTTCGACCCGACGCGGTGGCGGGCGCGGCGGCGGATCGGGCAGCATGCGGCGGCGCGATCCCTCCCCCCAGGACCTGCCCGCATGCGCGATGCTGCCGTTGCCGTTTCCGATCCCGTCGCCCTGGTCGCGGCGCGCCTGGAACGCCTGCCGCCCACCGGCACTCTGTGGCGCCTGGTCGCGCTGCTGGCGCTGGGCGGCTTCTTCGAACTGTACGACCTGTTCCAGACCGCCTACCTCAGCCCCGGCCTGCTGCGCGACGGCCTCTTCGCCGACGGCGCGGCGGGGGTATTCGGTATCGCCGACCAGGCCGCGTTCGCCTCGGCGACGTTCCTGGGCCTGTTCCTTGGCGCGAGCCTGCTCAGCCCGCTGGTCGATCGCGTCGGGCGCCGCGCGGTGTTCTCCTTCGCGCTGCTCTGGTACAGCGTGGCCACCGTGGCGATGGGCCTGCAGCACAGCGCGCTGGGGGTGATCCTGTGGCGCGGCGTGGTCGGCATCGGCCTGGGCATCGAACTGGTCACCATCGATACCTACCTGTCGGAGATGGTGCCGCGGCAGATGCGCGGGGCCGCGTTCGCGCTGGCGTTCTGCCTGCAGTTCCTGGCGGTGCCGGCGGTGGCGCTGAGCGCCTGGGCGCTGGTGCCGCACGCGCCGCTGGGCCTGAGCGGCTGGCGCTGGGTGGCGCTGCTCAGCGGCGGCTTCGCGCTGGCGGTGTGGTGGCTGCGCAGTCGCCTGCCGGAGTCGCCGCGCTGGCTGGCCACGCAAGGCCGGCATGCCGAGGCCGACGCAGTGCTGCAGCGGCTGGAGGCACGCTGCGCCGCCGACCTGGGGCGGCCGTTGCCGGCGCCGGAGCCGCTACCTGCATCCCTTGCGCCGCCGCCGCGCCTGTCCGCGCTATGGCAGCCCCCGTACCGGCGCCGCATGGCGATGCTGGTGACCTTCCACATCTTCCAGGCGATCGGTTTCTTCGGTTTCGGCAACTGGCTGCCGGCGCTGCTGGCGCGGCAGGGCGCCGACAGCGTGCACGGGCTCGGCTACGCCTTCGCCATCTCGCTGGCCTATCCGCTGGCGCCGCTGCTGCTGATGGGCGTGGCGCAGCGCTGGGAGAACAAGTGGCAGGTGGTGATGTCGGCGCTGGGCGCGATGCTGTTCGGCCTGCTGTTCGCCTGGCAGCACCAGCCGCTGCTGCTGATCGCCTGCGGCGCGGCGGTCACCTTCTGCAATGCCTGGATGAGTTTCGCCTACCACGGCTACCAGGCCGAACTGTTCCCCACCGGACTGCGCGCCCGCGCGGTGGGTTTCTGCTATTCCTTCAGCCGCCTGTCCACCGCCGCCAGCAGCCTGCTGATCGGCATGCTGCTGGACCGCACCGGCCACCGCGGCGTGCTGGGCTTCATCGCCGCCAGCCTGCTGATCGCTGCCGCGGTGGTGGGCCGGTTCGGGCCGCGCACCCACCAGCGCGCGCTGGAGCGGATCTAGGGCCTGCCCTGGGCGCACCGGCGCGCGATGGCTGAACGTCCCGCACCGGTCATCGCCCCTCGACACCACGCCGCTGCCGCCCGGTGCATGCTGTCGCCTCCCTCGCCACGAGCCTCGGCCATGACCTCGCTATTGCCCGTCCCCGTGATGGATGCCGCCGACCACCGCGACCTGGCCCAGGCGCGCGCCCTGCTGGAACACCCCGGCCTGGCGGCGAAGATCGCCAATGCGGTGGGTGCGCCGATCGAGGCGCTGATCAGCAAGCGCCTGCCGAAGATGCTGTCCTCGCGCATCGATGCGGTCAGCCAGCGCGCGCTGCGGGTGGCGTTGCGTTCGGCGCTGCTGACCCTGCGTGGGCAGGCGCCGGAACGCGCACGGCCGCGCCTGCACGGCGCCGCGGTGGCGGCGACCGGTGCCGCCGGCGGCTTCTTCGGCCTGCCCGGGCTGGTGGTGGAACTGCCGCTGACCACGACGCTGATGCTGCGCTCGATCGCCGACATCGCTCGCGCCGAGGGCGAGCGCCTGGACGATCCGGCGACCGCGCTGGCCTGCCTGGAAGTGCTGGCGCACGGCGGCCGCAGCCAGCGCGACGACGGCAGCGAATCGGGCTACTTTGCGGTGCGCGCGGCGATGGCGCAGCAGCTCAGCGCCGCGGCGCAGTACATCGCCGCGCACGGACTGGGCAGCAAGGGTGCGCCGGTGCTGGTGTCGCTGCTGTCGCGCATCGCCGCCAAGTTCTCGGTGACGGTGAGCGAGAAGCTGGCGGCGCAGGCGGTGCCGCTGGTCGGCGCGGCCAGCGGCGCGCTGCTCAACACGGTGTTCATCGCCCACTTCCAGGCGATGGCGCGCGGCCACTTCATCGTGCGCCGGCTGGAGCGCCGCTACGGCGAAGCGGCGGTGCGCCAGGCCTACGAGGCGTTGCCGGCGGGGCGGTGAGCCATGGCGGTCGCCGCATTGCGCTGGCTGTGGGCAGCGCGCGCTGGCACAGTGGCGACCGCTCCCACGTTTCTCCCGATCTTTCCTTGCCGCAGGTGCATGCCATGAAAACCCGCCACCGTTCCGACAGCGACGACGACCAGCCGCGGCTGGCGGTGCTGATCGACGCCGACAACGCGCAGCCGTCGGTGATCGAAGGCCTGCTCGCCGAGGTCGCCAAGTACGGCCTGGCCAGCGTCAAGCGCATCTACGGCGATTTCACCAGCACGCGCATGACCCAGTGGAAGCAGGCGCTGCTGAAGCACTCGATCAGCCCGGTGCAGCAGTTCGCCTACACCAGCGGCAAGAACGCCACCGACAGCTCGCTGATCATCGACGCGATGGACCTGCTCTATACCGGCCGCTTCGACGGCTTCTGCCTGGTTTCCAGCGACAGCGACTTCACCCGCCTGGCGCAGCGTCTGCGCGAGGAGGGGCCGACGGTGTACGGCTTCGGCGAGCGCAAGACCCCGGACGCGTTCGTGCAGGCCTGCGACAAGTTCATCTACACCGAAGTGCTGCGCAGCGAGGCCAGTGCCGCCGAACCGGCCAAGCCCGCCGCTGCGGCCGCCAAGCCGGCGGCCAAGGGCCGCAAGAAGCCGGCCGCGACGCCGGCCAAGCCGGAGCCGGTGCCGGCGCCGGCCGAGACCAAGGCGGCGGCGCCGCTGACCCTGCTGCGCCAGGCCATCGAGGAAGCCTCCGACGACCAGGGCTGGGCCGGGCTGGGCAGCGTCGGCAGCTATCTGAACAAGGTGCGCCCGGATTTCGACCCGCGCCTGTACGGGCACAAGAAACTCAGCGACCTGCTGCGCCGACTGTCGACTCACTTCGAACTGGAAGAGCGTGGCAACGAGGGCGGTGGCAAGCGCATCTTCGTGCGCTCGCGCGGATGAGCCGTCACCCGCTGCCATTCGCGCGAGTGCGTGGCGCCGCAGCACGCAATGGCACACACAGGTGCACGACACCATGAGCGATCGACCCTACGCGCCGTCCTGCGACCGCAACCGCGATCCGATCCTGCAGGTGCTGCAGCGGCACTTCGCCGATCGTCGCCATGTGCTGGAGATCGGCAGCGGCACCGGCCAGCACGCGGTGCACTTCGCCGCGGCGCTGCCGCACCTGACCTGGCAATGCAGCGAGCGCGCCGAGCACCTGCCCGGCATCGCCCAGTGGCTGGCGGCGGCAGGCTTGCCGAACACGCCGCCGGCGCTGGCGCTGGACGTGCGCGAAGGGCCGTGGCCGCACAGCGGCTACGATGCGGTGTTCACCTCCAACACCTTGCACATCATGGGCTGGGACGCGGTGCAGGCGTTCTTCGCCGGTGTCGGCCGGTTGTTGGCGAACAGCAGCGATGGCGTGCTGGCCGTGTACGGCCCGTTCAACTACGGCGGCGCCTTCACCAGCGACAGCAATCGCGATTTCGATGCGTGGCTGAAGGCGCGCGACCCGGCCAGCGGCATTCGCGATGCAGAGGCGGTGGACGCGCTGGCGCAGGCGCAAGGCCTGAGGTTGCAGGAAGACGTGGCGATGCCGGCCAACAACCGCTGCCTGGTCTGGCGCCGCGGCTAGGCGCGGCTGAGCGCGACGGCGTGGCTGGCAGCCGCGCGTTGCGTCCAGGTGACGAAAGCGCGCCGCTCCCCTCATGGCGGGTTCACCACCGTGCCACGGCGGATTCACCGCCGGCTTGCGACTGTGCGCCGACACCCGCCGCCGCCCATGTGCCTGCAGCCGGTGCTTCCTTCATTCGCCACGGAGCGTTCCCATGGACAACAACGACAAAGCCCGCGATCTCAATCGCGACCCGATCTCCGGCACCCCGGGTTCGCATCCGGTCGGGGTCGGCATCGGCGGCACCGCTGGCGGCGTGGCCGCAGGCGCACTGGCCGGCACCGTGTTCGGGCCGCTCGGCACCTTGATCGGCGCGGCGGTGGGCGTGGTCGCCGGCGCGGCCGCGGGCAAGGGCGTGGCCGAGCGCATCGATCCCACCGGCGAGGACGCTTACTGGCGCGAGGAGTATCGCAACCGCGACTACGCCAAGGCCGATTACGACTACGACCGCGACTACGCCGCGGCTTACGGCCTGGGCCTGCAGGCGCGCGAGCAGTATCCCTCGCGCACCTGGGACGAACACGAGCGTGAGCTGTCGCACGACTGGGGCACGCGCCGCGGCGACTCGCGCCTGGAGTGGGACGAGGCGCGGCTGGCCGCGCGCGATTCCTGGGAGCGTGCCGATGCCACGTACCGCACCTACGAGGACAGCGATCGTTACTACGCCGAGCGCTTCGACACCGTGGACTACCGCGATACCGACAGCAGCTACGACGACTACCGCCCGGCCTACCGCTACGGCGTGCAGGCGCGCAGCCGCTATCGCGACCGCGTCTGGGACGATCGCCTGGACACGGACCTGGAAAGCGGATGGGAGCGCGCCAAGGATCGCTCGCGGCTGAGTTGGGCGCAGGCGAAGGCGGCCGTGCGCGAAGCCTTCGATTCGGATCGCTACGACCGCCCGGGCCGCGGCAATCCGCCCGATCCGCGGGTCTGATTTCAACGTTCGCTCCGTTGAATGTCTTCGGTCGAGTTGCCATCCGGCACTCGACTGCATCGCGCTTTGATACGACACAGCGGCCGCTGCCTACGGCCGCTGTGTCGTATGCGGAGTGGACGGAAGCAACCATGTGGGAGGGACTTCAGTCCCGACGCGCAGACCCTTCCGTCATCGACAGCATCGTGATCGATCGGGGTGCATCTGCATGGTAGTGGCGCGTGGGAAACCGTTGGGCACAGGCTGCATCGCCACCTGGTGACATGGCAGGTCGCGGCTGAAGCCGCCCCTACAGCCCGGCCGCTACAGTCGGTCCGACGTCGGCGAACCATCCGGAGGTTGTGGAGCCGTCGGTTGCAACGGATCGTCTTCCTGTGCATCCGCCTGCGCCTCTGCCTCGGCCTGTGCATCCGCCTCGGCGTCTTCCTTCAAGGCAGCATCCCACCACGCCGGCGCCGCCAACTGTTCTTCTCCATAGCCGTTCATGCACCCTGTTCGTTGCTGCTCCAGGCGCTTGTAGTCCAGGGTGAGACGCTGCACGTCCTGTTGCTCCGGCCACTCGGTGTAGGCGAAATAGCCCTCGTACTGGTTTCCATTGATGCAGGCGATATACGAGTCGGCCCGCAGCCCGGCTGCCTGAAAGACCAACACCCGCGCTTCGCCGTTGCGATCCAGGCGGCCATGGAAGACCGTCCATTTGCCCGATGCGCAACTCGCGCCCGAGATCCCCATGTAGCTCAGGCACGGGATCGACCACACGTCCTGCAGGACGCGAATCCTCGCGCCGGAGAGCGGCCGATCGGGTCCTGCCACGACGCGGATCGTGATGAACCGCGGCATGATCCAGGGGCCAGCGTGCTCTGCCAGCAGATAGAACAGCAGGATGGCGCCCACGAGCGCCACGCATGCGAGTTTGACCAAGCGCTTCACGCGATGCTCCTTCGAGGATGATGCGACCGTGGATCGATGGCGATCCACGCAACGTGCGAATGGTGTCCAAGGCCAGTCGCCTTGGGCGATGCTGCCGTTGGAATCAGGTCGCGGCCGAAGCCGCTCCTACAGCGGATGCACGGACGCGCGGAACGCGGGAAGGGCCGCAAACGCGGCGCCGGTCGCACCGCGTTCCGTCGGACGCCTCGATGCCACCGCTGCGGCGCCACTTCACGGCAGCAGGGTTGCGCCTCCCACTCAGGCCGCCTGCACGATGTGCAGCGCCTTCGGATTGCGCCAGGTCGCCAGCAGCCGTGCCTCGCGTTGCTTGGCCTCGTGCAGGTGCGCTTCCTTGACATGGCCGTAGCCGCGGATGTGTTCCGGGATGCTGGCGATCTGCACCGCCAGCGCCAGGTTGTCGGCCTGCAGCCGCTGCAACAGTTCGTCCACGGTGGCGAGGTAGTCGGCGATCAACTGCCGTTCGCCGCGGCGCTCGGCGCTGTAGCCGAACACGTCGAAGGCGCCACCGCGCAGCCGGCGCAGCTTGGCCAGCCACTTGAACGCAGTGAACATCCACGGCCCGTACTCGCGCTTGCGCAGCCGGCCGTGTTCGTCCTTCTTCGCCAGCAGCGGCGGCGCCAGGTGGAAGCGCAGGCGGTAGTCGCCCTCGAACTGCGCCTGCACCTGCTGCGCGAAGGCACCGCTGGTGTAGAGCCGCGCGACTTCGTATTCGTCCTTGTAGGCCATCAGCTTGAACGCGTAGCGCGCCACCGCTTCGGTCAGCGCGGTCGAGGCCGGGGCCACGCGCTGCTCGGCGGCGCGCACGCGCTCCACCAGCGCGGTGTAGCGCGCGGCGTAGGCGGCGTCCTGGTAGTCGACCAGGAAGGCGTGGCGGCGCGCGATCAGTTCGTGCAGCGAGCGCGACAGGCGGCTGTCGTCCAGCGACGCGTACCCGGCCTCGCCGCTCTCGGCAGCGGCCGGCAGTTCGCGCGCCGGACGCGGATTGGGCGGATTGCGCGGCGCGGCACTGGCGCCGGCCTCGTGGCCCTCCCACTCGCCCGGCGGCAGTTGCTGCAGGCCCAGCGCCTGGCGTTCGCCCTCGTCCGCGGCCGGATCGGCGAGACCCGCCGCGCGTCGCACCGCCGGCAGGTCCAGCGCCGCCAGGCGGCCCCAGGCGAAGGCCTGCTGGTTCATCGCCACGGCCGCGCCGTTGAGCTCGATCGCGCGCATCAGCGCCGCGTGCGACAGCGGCACCAGGCCCTGCTGCCAGGCGTAGCCGAGCATGAACAAGTTGCTGGCGATGGCGTCGCCGAGCAGCGCGGTGGCCAGTTGCGTGGCATCGAGCAGCAGCGGATCGCGCCCGCCCAGCGCCAGGCGCACCCCGGCAATGATGTCGGCGGCCGGGAACTGCATGTCCGGATGCGTGGTGAACGTGCCCGGCATCGCCTCGTAGGTGTTCAGCACCACCTGCGAGCGGTCGCCGCGCACCTTGGACAGCGCCCAGTAGTCGTTGACCACCACCATGTCGCAGCCGAGCACCAGGTCGGCCTCGCCGGCGGCGATGCGCACCGCGTGCAGGTCTTCGGGCTGGCGCGCGATGCGGATATGCGTGGTGACCGCGCCGCCCTTCTGCGCCAGGCCGGTCTGGTCGAGCACGCTGGCGCCCTTGCCCTCCAGGTGCCCGGCCATGCCCAGCAACGCGCCGATGGTGACCACGCCGGTGCCGCCGACGCCGGTGATGAGGATGTTCCAGGGCTGGCTCAGGTCGCTGCGGAAGCTCGGCGCCGGCAGTTGCTCCAGCAGTGCCGCGGCCTCGGCCTTGCGGCCCTTGCGCGGCTGCCCGCCGTGCACGGTGACGAAGCTGGGGCAGAACCCGGACACGCAGGAGTAGTCCTTGTTGCAGCTGGACTGGTCGATCTGGCGCTTGCGCCCGTATTCGGTCTCCTTCGGCAGCACCGACACGCAGAAGCTCTTCTTGCCGCAGTCGCCGCAGCCTTCGCAGACCAGCGAGTTGACCAGCACGCGCTTGGGTGGATCGGGCAGCTTGCCGCGCTTGCGCCGGCGCCGCTTCTCGGTGGCGCAGGTCTGGTCGTAGATCAGCACGCTGGTGCCCTTGACCTCGCGCAGGCGCCGCTGCACCGCGTCCAGCTCGCTGCGGTCGTGGAACTCCACGTCGCTGGGGAACAGCTCGCGGCGCCGCGTCCACTTGCCGATGTCGTCGCTGACCAGAGCGATGGTCTGCACGCCTTCGGCGCGCATCTGCCGGGCGATGTCGGGCACGCTGAGGGTGCCGTCCACCGGCTGCCCGCCAGTCATCGCCACCGCGTCGTTGTAGAGGATCTTGTAGGTGATGTTGACGCCGGCGGCGATCGACTGGCGGATCGCCAGCGAGCCGCTGTGGAAATAGGTGCCGTCGCCCAGGTTCTGGAACACGTGCGGGGTGTCGGTGAACGGCGCCTGCCCGGCCCAGGTGACGCCTTCGCCGCCCATATGGGTGAAGGTGTCGGTGGCGCGGTCCATCCACGTCACCATGTAGTGGCAGCCGATGCCGCCGAGCGCGCGCGAGCCGTCCGGCACCACCGTGGAGGTGTTGTGCGGGCAGCCGGAGCAGTAGTGCGGCACGCGCGGGAAATTGGCGCGCGGCAGCGCCATTTCGGCTTCCTTGGCCTCCATCCAGCGCAGTCGCTGCTGGATCGAGTCGGTGTCGAGCGCGGCGGACTGCGGCAGGCGCAGGATGCGCTGGCCGATCACCCCGGCGATGGTGGCCGGGGTCAGTTCGCCGGTGGACGGCAGGATCCATTCGCCGGCCTCGTCGTACTTGCCGACGATGCTCGGGCGCGGGCCGGCGCTGGCCGACCAGTTGTAGAACTGCTCCTTCATCTGCCGCTCGATGAAGGCCTTCTTCTCCTCCACCACCACGATGTCCTGCAGCCCGCGCGCGAACGCGGCGATGCCCAGCGGCTCCAGCGGCCAGGTCATGCCGACCTTGTACACGCGGATGCCGATCCGCGCGCAGGCCTCCGCGTCCAGGCCCAGATACTCCAGCGCCTGCAGCACGTCCAGATAGCTCTTGCCGGTGGTGACGATGCCCAGCCGCGCCTGCGGCGCGTCCATCACCGTGCGGTCGATGCCGTTGGCGCGGGCGAAGGCCTGCGCCGCACGCACGGCGTAGCGGTGCAGGCGCATTTCCTGGTCCAGCGGCGGATCCGGCCAGCGGATGTTGAGGCCGCCCGGCGGCAGGTCGAAATCCTCCGGCAGCACGATCTGCCGGGCGAACGGGTCCACCTGCACAGAGGCCGAGGATTCCACCGTCTCGGCGATGGTCTTGAAGCCGATCCAGCGCCCGGTGTAGCGGCTCATCGCCCAGCCGAGCAGGCCCATGTCGAGGATGTCCTGCACCCCGGCCGGATTGAGCACCGGCATCATCGCGCTGACGAACTCGTCCTCCGAGCCGTGCGGCAGGGTCGAGCTGCGGCAGGCGTGGTCGTCGGCGGCCAGCGCCAGCACGCCGCCGTGGCGCGAGGTGCCGGCGGCGTTGCCGTGCTTGAACACGTCGCCGCAGCGGTCCACGCCCGGGCCCTTGCCGTACCACATGGCATACACGCCATCCACGCGCGCGCCGGGGAACAGGTTGGTCTGCTGCGTGCCCCAGACCATGGTCGCGCCCAGGTCCTCGTTGAGGCCGGGCTTGAACACCACGTTGGCCGCGTCCAGGTGCTTGCGCGCGCGCCACAGTTCCAGGTCGAACCCGCCCAGCGGGCTGCCGCGGTAGCCGCTGACGAAGCCGCCGGTGTTGAGGCCGGCGGCGCGGTCGCGCAGCTGCTGCATCAGCGGCAGCCGCACCAGCGCCTGCACGCCGGACAGGTAGATGCGGCCGTCGGTACGGGTGTACTTGTCTTCCAGCGTATAGCCGGTATCCACGCCGTCAGCGGCCGCTGCGGCGAGGGAGGACGACGGACGCGGATCGGCGATGCGGTTCATGGCTTGCCCGGAAATGGAAGGCTGGCGGGCGCGCAGCGCCTGCCGCGCGCGATCGCCCCGATTGTATCAGCGGCGATTTTTGCGCCCGTTCTCGTCCACGCCGGCCCCGGCGGGGTAGGATGGGACCTGGGTGAGGGGATCACTCCAGGGGATTGCAGCAGTGAAGGCATACACATACGCAGTGGCCGCGATGCTGGCCTGCATCGGGCTGGCCACCGCGGCCAGCGTGCGGGCGCAGGCATTGCCGGCACCGAAAGAGTTCTATTTCGACGAAGACCGCAGCACCACGCGTCCGATCACCGCCATCGCCGGCAGCGGCGAGGCCCTGGTCGATCGCCTGGCCAGCGCCGTGCAGCGCGATCCCAACGCCAACGAAGCGCGCGCGCAACTGGCCGGCATCGCCATGGCCGGCGGCCGCCAGGAACTGGGCGAACAGCTGTACCAGGCCGCGCTGCATGCGCTGCCCGCCGGCCAGCAGCGGCGCCAGGTGCAGTGGAACTACGGGTGGGACCTGTTGCGTGCCGGCGACCCGGCGCGCGCGCTGGCGCAGTGGGGCGCGCTGGTCAACGGCCGCCCGGCCGCGCCGGACTGGCTGCCGCCGACCCTGGCGCTGGCGTTGTGGCGCCTGCAGCGCAAGGACGAGGCGGTGACGTGGTATGCCGCGGCGGCGCGCACCTGGCCGGACAAATGGGGCGCCACGGCCGATTTCGCGGCATTGCTGCCGACCTGGCGCGACGACGAGCGCGCCACCCTGGCCGAGGTGCAGGCCGCCTGGAAGGCTGCGCCGCCGGCCTGGCCCTGAGGTACGCGCGTCCAGGAAGCGCGACGCGGCCCGCGCAAGTAGCCGCGCAATCTAGGGTGCGGGTCGTGGGCGGTCGCAAAGCGCACTGTGTCGTCGCGCCTGCGCGGAGCGCCGGCCCGCGCTGGGCGCAGGCCAAGTGCGGCTTCGGTCGCGCGACGCCTCGACGGCCTGCGTGCACATGCCATGCGATGATGCCGCGTACCCGCTGATTTCGTGCTGTGCCGATGGCTTTCGATGCGTTCGCCCTGATGTTGGCCATGCTGGCGCTCGGCAAGCTGTTCGCGCGTCTGCGCGTGCTGCCGGCCAACAGCACCGAGGTGCTCAACGGGGTGGTGCTGTATCTGTGCCTGCCGGCCTCGGTGCTGATCTACGTGCCGCGCCTGCAGTTCAACCTGGAACTGCTCGGGTTGATGCTGACGCCATGGCTGCTGACCGGCGTGAGCGCGCTGGCGATGCTGGCCCTGCGCGGGCCGCTGCGGCTGCGCCGCGAGCAGCAGGCGGTGCTGCTGTTGTGCGTGGCGCTGGGCAATTCCAGCTTCATCGGCTACCCGATGGTGCGCGCGCTGCTCGGCGAGGCGGCCTTGCCGTATGCGGTGGTCTACGACCAGTTCGGGACCTTCGTGCTGCTGTCCAGCTTCGGCCTGTACGTGCTGGCGCGCTACAGCGGCGAGGCGCCGCCATCGCCGCGGCAGACCCTGTTGCGGATGGCGCGGTTCCCACCGCTGTGGGCGCTGCTGTTCGCGCTGACGCTGATGCCGGCGCAGCCGCCGGCGTGGATCGCCTCCGGCCTGCAGCACCTGGCCGACGCGATGCTGCCGCTGGTGATGCTGGCGGTGGGGTTCTCGATCCAGTTGCGGCTGCCGCGCGAGGAACTGGCGCCGCTGGCCGCCGGGCTGCTGTTGAAGCTGCTGGTGTTGCCGGCCCTGGCCTGGCCGCTGTCGTGGGCGCTGGGCCTGCGCGGGCAGGCGCTGCAGGCCAACGTGCTGGAATCGGCGATGCCGACCATGATCACCGCCGCCCTGCTGGCGATCTCGCATCGCCTGGCGCCGCGTCTGGCCGCGGCCCTGGTCGGCTACGGCATCCTGCTGTCGCTGGTCACTTTGCCGGCGTGGGCGTGGTTGTTGGGGGCGTTGCGGTAGAGGCGGCGCAATGGAGTTAAATCGTGCGGCATGGTGTCACGCGCGTTCGCACCCTCATCCGCCCCTTCGGGGCACCTTCTCCCGAGGGGAGAAGGGAGAAGCCAAAGCCCCTCTCCCCCCGGGAGAGGGGTTGGGGTGAGGGTCGGGCGCAGCCTCGCACAGCGGCATCACCCAGTGACAACAATCGCCCGCCGCTAATCCGCCGGCACCGTCCGCCCGCTGGCCCAACTGCGCAGCGCCTGCACCTGCTCGGCCATCAGCACCGACAGCGGCCGGGTATTGCGGATCTCCTGCATCAGCAGCTCGGTGTCCAGCGGCCGCTGTTCGGCATGCGCGGCATACAGCCCGGAGACGATCGCCTGCTCGATCTCGGCCCCGGAGAACCCATCGGCGGCGGCAGCCAAGGCCGATAGCGCGAACGCGTCCGCGTGCAGTTGCCGCCGGGTCAGGTGCAGGCGCAACAGCTCCACCCGCGCCTGCGGATCGGGCAGGTCGACGAAGAAGATCTCGTCGAAGCGGCCCTTGCGCAGCAGTTCCGCCGGCAGCTCGTGCACCTGATTGGCGGTGGCGACGATGAACACCCCGGCGCTGCCGTCGGCGTTGCCGCGTTCGGCCATCCAGGTCAGCAGCGTGCCGAGCACGCGCCGCGACACGCCGCCGTCCTCGCCGCCGCTGGCCAGGCCTTTCTCGATTTCGTCCATCCACAGCACGCACGGCGCCAGTTGCTCGACCGCGGCCAGCGCGTCGCGCAGGTTCTTCTCGGTCTCGCCGTGGTACTTGGCGTACAGCGCGCCCATGTCCAGGCGCAGCAGCGGCACGCCGAACCCGGCCGCGGTGGCCTTGGCCAACATCGACTTGCCGCAGCCCTGCACGCCGAGCAGCAGCACGCCCTTGGGCGGGTCCAGCCCCGGCGGCGCGGTGCCGGCGAACACCGCGCGGCGCTGCGCGATCCACTGCTTGAGCCGGCGCGCGCCGGCCACGTCCTCGAAGCGCGTCGCATCGTTGTCGTACTGCAGATGACCGCTGCGGTTGAGCAGTTCGAACTTGAGCTTGGCCAGTTGCGGCAGGTCGGATGCGGTGAGCGCGCCGTCGGCGTAGATCAGTTGCCGGGCGATGCGCCGCGCGTCGATCAGGCTGAGGCCGCGCAGGTTGCGCAGGATCTGCTTGACCGCATCGCCGTCGACCTCCACCCGGCGTCCGCCGAACTCGCGCGCATAGCCCAGCGCCTCTTCCTGCACCATCTTCAGCAGCGCGTTGGCGTCGGGCAGGCGCGGATTGAAGCGGGTCGCCAGCGCTTCCAGCTCGGCCGGCAACTCGATGTGCGTGCCGATCAGCACCAGCACGTGCGGCTGGCAGTGGCGGCGTTCGACGATGTCGCGCAACAGACGTTGGTGGCTGGCATAGCCCAGGTATGGGGTGACGTCGAGCAGCAGGTAGATGCCGCGCTGATCGGCCTGCTTGATCGCCTGCAGCACCGCGCTGGCGTCCGGCGGCCCGCTCGGCGGATCCTCGCGGTCCAGGTCGATGCGGCGCAGGCCCTCGGTGATCGACCAGCGGTGCAGGGCGCGCCAGACCTGCATCAGGGCCTGCCGGAACAGATCGACGATGCGCGCCTCCTCCTGCGTCTCGATCACGATCAGGGGTGTGTTGGCGCGGATCAGCGCGACCAGGTCCTGCAGTTCGCTCATGGCATCGGAAGCCGAAGGGGGCCGCCACGATAGCAAGCCCGGCGACTGGCGGCGTGCTGCCGGCTGGCATGCTGCATGTTGACTACCGGCTGACGTGGGGCCGGTGTACGCTCCGGCTTCTTCCCCCGGAAGCGAGGCGTGCATGAAGACGATCCTGGTGGCCGGCTCCAAGGGCGGCGTGGGCAAGACCACGGTCGCCACGCACCTGGCGGCGTCCTACGCGCTGGCAGGCAAGCGCACGGTGCTGGCCGATGCCGATCCGCAGGGCTCCTCGACCCGCTGGGCCGAACGCCGTGCCGGGCTGGACAGCGCGGTGCTGCCGATCGACGCCAGCCGCAAGCGCAGCTGGCGCGCGGCGCTGCCCGACGACGCGCAGCGGGTGATCGTCGATGCCGCCGCCGGCGCCATGGCCGAGGATCTGGGCCATTTCCTCGACGAGGCCGACGCGGTGGTGGTGCCGGTGATGCCGTCGGCGCTGGACATCGAGGCCACCGTCGGCTTCCTCAACACCCTGGCCAAGGTGCCGCGGGTGCACCAGCGCAAGCTGCCGGTGGGGCTGGTGCTCAACCGCAGCAAGCCCTGGACCAACGCCACCCAGCAGGCGCTGCAGATGCTCGGCGAATGGCCCTACCCGGTGGTAGCGCAACTGCGCGACAGCCAGGCCTACGTGGTGCTGGTGGGGCTGGGCCGCAGCCTGTTCGATTACCACTCCGTCCAGGTCCGCGATCACCAGCAGGACTGGGAACCGTTGCTCAAGTGGCTCAAGAAGGCCTGACCGATGACCATCGTTTTGCGAGAAGTGATCCTGCTGCGCCATGCCCACGCCGAACCGGCCGACACCGGCCAGGCCGATTTCGACCGGCCGCTGTCGCCGCACGGCCTGGCCGAGGCCGAGGCGGCCGGGCGCTGGCTGCTGGAGCAGCGGCTGGTGCCGGACCGGGTGCTGTGTTCGCCGGCGCGGCGCGCGCGCGAGACCCTGGAGGCGGTGCTGGAGCTGACCGGCTACGTCGAACAGCGCCTGGAGCCGCGCATCTACGAGGCCACCTCGGGCACCCTGGCCGATCTGCTGGACGGCCACCGCGACGTCGAGCGGCTGCTGCTGGTCGGCCACAACCCGGGCCTGGAGCGGCTGGCGGCGCTGATGCACAGCGGCCAGTCCGGCGACTACCGCGGCATGCCCACCGCCAGCATCGCCGTGCTCGGGGTCCCGCACGACGCGGCGATCGAGCCGGGCGTGGCGCGATTGACCGCGTTTTGGTGGCCCTGAGCCTGCTGCGCAGGTCCCTGCGGCCGGCGCTGTGCGCCGCGCTGCTGCCGTTGTGTCTGTGGTGCGCCACTGCCTGTGCGCAGGTGACGCCGGCCTTGTTGGCGCCCGGCGAGTACGCGCTGGACCCGGCACAGTCGCGCTTCGGGTTCGAGATCCGCACCCGCTTCGGCCAACGCATCGAAGGCTTCTTCCCGCGTTACGAGGGCACCGTGCACGTGCTGCCCGATGGGCGCCATCAGGTGCACCTGCGCCTGTTCACCGCCTATGTGGAAATCCCCGGCAAGCCGCGCTACACCGGCTGGATGCGCGGCGAGGATTTCTTCGACGCGCCGCGCTATCCCACCGTGTCCTTCGACTCGCAGCCGTTCTCGCCGCAGGTGCTGGGCAAGGGCGGGCCGATCCCCGGCATCCTGAGCATCCGCGGGATCAGCCACGCCGAGACGCTGACCGTCATGCCGGCCGCATGCACCCGCGCAGGCTATGATTGCGACGTCATCAGCCGCGGTACGGTATTGCGTGGACGTTACGGAATGGACAAGTGGGATCTGGCCTTGAGCGACCGGGTCACCTTCGTGCTGCGCGCACGCCTGACCGAGGCGGCCACTCGGTGACATCGCAATGGATGCGGGTGCTGGTGGTGGTGGCGCTGCTGCTCGGCAGCGGCTGCGCGAGCCTGTCGCAGGCGCAGCACGGCCGTGCCGTGGCGATCGCCGAGGCTGCGCGCGACCGCCAGGTCGACTGCACGCGCGGGGACCACTGCGCGCTGGCCTCGCCGCTGCGCGGGCTGGCCGGCAAGGCCTTCACCCAGTCCGGCGACGGCGCGCCGCGGCACTACGCCACCATCCTCGACCACGGCGAAGAGGCGCTGGTGGCGCGGGTCAACCTGATCCGCAGCGCCAGCCGCAGCATCGACCTGCAGACCTACATCTTCGACAAGGACGACAGCGCGCGGCTGGTGATGGACGAACTGCTGGCCGCGGCGCGGCGCGGCGTGCAGGTGCGGGTGCTGATCGACCAGCTCTCGGCGATCTCCGACCTGCAGATCCTCGGCGCCCTGGCCGGCGCGCACGAGAACTTCTCGCTGCGCATCTACAACCCCACCTTCGGCCTGGCCAAGCCCAACTACTTCCATTACGCCGCCAGCGTGCTGTGCTGCTTCCGCCGCTTCAACCAGCGCATGCACAACAAGCTGCTGGTGATCGACGATGCGATCGGCGTGGTCGGCGGGCGCAACTACCAAGACGACTATTACGACTGGGACGCCGAGTACAACTTCCGCGACCGCGACGTGCTGGTGGCCGGTCCGGTGGCGCGGTCGATGGCCGCCAACTTCGACGCCTACTGGGCGGCCCGGCGCAGCGTGCCGGTGGCGCGGCTCAACGACGTCGGCAAGCTGCTGCTGCGCGAGGGCGTGCCTGCGATGCCGCCGGCGCAGTTCCTGCGCCCGGAGCGGGTGCAGCGGGTCAGCGAGGAAGCGTCCGATCCGGCCTTCGTGGAGAACGCCTTCGTGCTGCCGGCGTTGCCGGTGAAGCATGTGGACTACGTCGCCGACCTGCCGCAGAAGCACCGTCGCGAGCACGGCCCCAAGGCCATCTCGACCGCGCCCAGGCTCGATCGGCTGATCGCCGAGGCGCGCGAGGAGATCATCCTGCAGACGCCGTACCTGGTGCTGTCGGACCCGGCGCAGGAGATCTTCCGCGACCTGCGCAAGCGCACCCCGCCGCCGCGCGTGGTGGTGGCCACCAACAGCCTGGCCGCCACCGACAACCCGGTGGTGTACGCGCTGTCCTACAAGTACAAGCGCCGCAACCTGCGCGAGCTGGGCTTCGACATCTACGAATACAAGCCGTTCCCTCTGGATGCGCCGGTGGACTACGCCAACCTGCTGCCGGCGCCGCTGCAGGGCGAGCTGCCGTCCGCGTCGGCCAGCGGCGAGAGCGGCGGTGGCGATGCCGGCAGCGGGCGCAACACGCTGCTGGGCGGCAGCGCCGCCGGGCGCAGTTCGTTGCTCGGCAGCGGCAGTGGCGGGCCCCCCGGCAACCGCGCCGACGGCAGCCAGGTCGCGCGCCGCGTGCTGCGCACCGAGACCCGCCCGTCCTACCTGAGCCGGCGCATCGCCAACCGGCCGTTGCCGGTGACCCGCGAAGGCGCGCGCATGGGCCTGCACGCCAAGTCGCTGGTGGTGGACCGCCGCGTCGGCGTGATCGGCACCCACAACTTCGACCCGCGCAGCGAGACCTACAACACCGAGGGCGCGGTGATCGTCGACGATCCGGCGTTCGCGCAGGCGCTGGCGGCCAGCATCGGCCGCGACATCGAGCCGGAGAACTCCTGGGTGGTGGCGCCGCGGGTCAAGCCGCCGGTGCTGTCGGGCCTGAACTACAGCATGGGCAAGGTCTCCGAGGCGCTGCCGGTGCTGGACTTCTGGCCGTGGCGCTACGCTACCGACTACGAATTCCAGCCCGGCCCCGACTGCCCGGCGCCGCTGACCCGGCGCGACCCCGGTTTCCACCGCTGCTACAGCGCCGTCGGCGACTTCCCCGAGGTCAACGTCGGCCCGAAGTGGCTGCTGGTGCGGATGTTGACCGCGTTCGGCTCGGGGCTGGTGCCGATTCTTTGAGGGGCAGGGATTGGGGAGTCGGGATTGGGGATTCGTAAAAGCAGGTTCCCGCGACCGGATGCTTCGCGCAGGCGCGATAATGTCCGCCGCGGGGTGCCGCTCTTGCCAATCCCCAATCCCGACTCCCCAATCCCGGCCTCCCAATGCCCTTTCGCGAACCCGCCGATCTCGCCGCCCTCAACGCCGATTGCCGCGACACCCTGATCGCGCACCTGGGCATCGTCTTCACCGAGGCCGGGCCGGACTGGTTGCGGGCGACGATGCCGGTGGACGCGCGCACGCGGCAGCCGTACGGGCTGCTGCACGGCGGGGCGTCGGTGGTGCTGGCCGAGAGCCTGGGCAGCACCGCCGGCAACCTGTGCGTGGGGCCGGGGCGGATCTGCGTGGGCCTGGAAATCAACGCCAACCACCTGCGCGCCGCGCGCAGCGGCGTGGTCACCGGCACCGCGCGGCCGCTGCACGTGGGCCGGACCACGCAGGTGTGGGAGATCCACATCGAGGACGCGGCCGGCAAGCCGGTGTGCGTGTCGCGGCTGACCCTGGCGGTGGTCGACCGCGGCTGAGTCCGGCTCCGGGCTGAACCCTGCGTCGCAGGCGCTGTCGCGGCGCCGGCGGCGGCGTCTTCGGGGTGACACAATTCTCCGCTAGGCCCCCGCTTCCGGTACCCTTGTTCGAATGAGCGAGTTCTCCCCACCCGCCATGCGCCAATACGGTGGGGCGCTGCGCTGGGTCCGTTACGGCTACCGCGTGCCGCTGCTGGCGTTGCACGTGCTGTTGTCGCTGCCGTTCCTGCTGGTGTGCATGGCGCTGTCGCCCGGCCGCGCCGGCACCGAATCCTTCGGCGACCGTATGGTCTGCTGGTGGTCGACCTGGCTGCTGCGCATCTTCGGCCTGCGCGTGCGCCGCATCGGCGCGCCCTTGCCCAACCCGGTGCTGTTCGTCGCCAACCATGTCAGCTGGATCGACATCGTGATGCTGCACAGCCAGCGCATGATGGGCTTCGTCGCCAAGCGCGAGATCGCCGGCTGGCCGCTGGTCGGCTGGCTGGCCGCGCGCGGGCAGACCATCTTCCATCAGCGCGGCAGCACCGAGTCGCTGGGCGGGGTGTTGCAGGCGATGCTGGAGCGGCTGCGCTCCGGCTGCTCGGTCGGCGTGTTCCCGGAAGGGCGCACCCGCAGCGGCCAGGACGTGGGGCCGTTCCACGCGCGCATCTTCCAGGCCGCGGTCGAGGCCGAGGTGGCGGTGCAGCCGGTGGCGCTGCGCTACGGCGCCGGCGGCTCGGCGCAGCAGATCGTCGCCTTCGGCCCGCACGAGAGTTTCTTCGCCAACTTCCTGCGCCTGCTCGGCGAGCCGGGGCGGGTGGCCGAGGTGCATTTCCTGGAGCCGATCCGGCTGCAGGACGTGGAAGGGCGCCGGCGTATCGCCGAGATCTCGCGTTCGCGCATCGTCACGGCGATGGCACAACCCTGAACACCGGGACACTGCCCTTGCTGCGCTTGACCGATTACTCCAGTCGACAGGCGCAAGCTCGCTGCCCATGAACGCGACCGATTACTCTCCCCCACGCTGGCTGCGCAACCCGCACGTCCAATCGGTACTGGGTTCCAGCCTGCTGCGCGTGCGCCGTGGCGAACAGTTGCTCGCCGCCAGCGGCGCCACCACCACCTCGCACATCCTCGACGGCGGCGACGGCGTGCGCCTGCAAGGCTGGCTCAGCGTGCCGGCCGGCGCCGCGCCGCGCGGCACCGTGCTGCTGCTGCACGGCTGGGAAGGCAGCGCCGATTCCAGCTACATGCGCCTGACCGCGGCCAAGATGCTGGCGCTGGGCTACCAGGTGTTCCGGCTCAACTTCCGCGACCACGGCGGCACCCACCACCTCAACGTGGACCTGTTCCACTCCGAGCGCCTGGACGAGGTGGTCAACGCCGCCTGCGACCTGTGGCAGCGCTTCCCGGCGCCGACCCTGCTCGCGGCCGGCTACTCGCTGGGCGGCAATTTCGCCCTGCGCCTGGCGCTGCGCGCGCCGGCCGCGGGTCTGCCGCTGCAGCACGTGGCCGCGGTGTGCCCGCTGCTGGACCCGGCCACCACCATGCAGCGGATCGAGAACGGCCCGCAGTTCTACGACTGGTACTTCCGCCGCAAATGGCGCGAGTCGCTGCTGCGCAAGCGCGAGCTGTTCCCCGACCGCCACGGCTACGACGACGCCACCCTGGCGCTGGACATGCGCGGGCTGATGGCCTGGCTGGCCGAGCGCCACGCCGGCTTCGCCAGCCTGGACGCCTACTTCGACAGCTACTGCATCGCCGGCGAGCGCCTGCTCGATCTGCGCGTGCCGGCCGACATCCTGATGGCCGAGGACGATCCGGTGATTCCGCTGGACGACTTCCGCAGCTGGCGCCTGCCCGACATCGCGCGGCTGGAGATCGCCCGCTGGGGCGGCCATTGCGGCTTCATCGAGAACGCGCGTGGCGACGGCTTCGCCGAACGCTGGGTGGCCGAACGGCTGACCGAGGGGTTGGTGGAGGCCTAAGCGGCGGTGGCGCGCTGGCGGGCGGGCGACCTCGCCCGCGCCGGCGCGCGGCAGGCGGTCAGCAGGGTGGCCGCATCGCGATTCCCGGGCGCGGCACGCGTCGACACTCCTTGCGCCGTTCCCGCATCGCCGCCACCACCACGTAGCGCTGCCCGGCGCACGGGTCATCTGCGCCCGGCATGCTCCGCACACCTGGTCGCCTCGGTCCGCCCGCAGCGTCGGCGACACGGCCGCTTCCGCGCGGTCCGACGCCGCCCGCCGTGCCCGCCGGCTGGCCGCAGGCGCCCGCGCAGGGCGGCCCGATGCTCCCGCTACAATGCGGGTTTGCCCCGAGCCGGAACTCCATGCACGAGCCCATTCTCGACGCCCTGCGCCGCCAGGACACCGCCGACGCGCTGCGTCTCGCCCAGACCTGGGCCGCCGAGGCCGCCGACGACCCGCAGGCCTTCCGCTGGCTGGCGCTGGCGCAGCAGCAGCACGGCGAGACCGCCGCCGCCCTGGACAGCATCGGCCGCGCGATCGCGCTGGCGCCGGAAGACGCCAGCCTGCACCTGCTGCACGCCGGCATGCTGGTCAGCGCCAACGACCTGGCCCAGGCCGAGGACGCATTGGCGCAGACCGCGGCGCTGGATCCCAACGAATTTCTCGCCTACGTGATGCGTGCGCACCTGGCGCTGGGCCGCGGCGACCTGGACGAAGTGGAGCGGCTGAGCCGCACCGCCGCGCGCCTGCAGCCGGAGCATCCGCAACTGCTCGGCGTGGACGGCATGCTGGCGCTGCGCCGCGGCGACGCCGACCGCGCGCTGGCGCTGCTCGCGCGCGCCAGCAATGCGCTGCCGGACGATCCGCGCCTGCTCTACGCGCTGGGTTTCGCCTATCTGGACAAGCAGCACTTCGCCTTCGCCGAGACCGCGTTCCGCCGCGTCGCCGCGCTCACTCCGGGCACCGGCGCGGCGATGATGGCGCTGGTCGCGCAGTTGGCCTACCGCCAGGGCCGCCTGGACGACGCCATCACCGCGCTGGAGACGGTGCTGGCCGCTCCGGCCGGCGATACCGCCAACATGCGCCGGCTGGCCGGCGAGTACGCCTTGCAGGCCGACCGTCCGGCCGAGGCGCTGGAGCATCTGCGCCGCACCCTGGCGGTGGCCCCGGCCGATCGCCGTACCCTGCACGCCGCGCTGATCGCCTGGCAGCGCCTGGGCACGATCGACGACGCCCGCGCCACCCTGGAAGCGGCGCTGGCCACCACCACCGACGCCCACGACCTGTGGCTGGCGCGGCTGGCGCTGGAGCCGGTGGGCGGCCCCGAGGCGCGCGCGCTGATCGCGCGCTGGCAGGCGGCGATGCCGGCGCACGTGCCGGCGCTGGAAGCGCAGCTGCGGGTGCACGACATGGCCGGCGAGCGCGACCAGGGCGAGGCCGTGGCGCAGCGCATCGTGGCGCTGGAACCGGGCCGGCTCAGCGGCGAGGAACGCCTGGTCGAGGCGCTGCTGGAGCGCGGCGAGCACGATGCCGCCATCGCCCACGTGCGCGGCCTGATGCAGCGCATGCCCGAACGCGACCGCACCGTGGTGCGGCCGTGGCTGGCGGCGGTGCAGGATGCGGCCGGGCGTCCGGAAGACGCGCTGGCGACCTGGGTGGCCTTCCAGGAGGAGCAGTTGCCGCACCGCCTGCCGCTGCCGCCGCTGGGCCAGGCCCCGGCGCAGTGGCCGCCGCTGGGCGCGGTCGACCCGCAGAACCAGGCGCGCCCGCTGTTCGTCTGGGGTCCGCCGGGCAGCGGCGTGGAGCGGGTGATCGCGGTGATCGACGCGGCCAGCCCGGTGCTGCGCGGCGACCGCTTTGGCCCGCAGCCGCCGACCGACGGCCTGCAGCGCTTCCGCAGCGTCGAGGAACTGGACAGCGGCGCCCTTGACGGTGCGGCGCTGGTCGCCGAGTGGCGCGCGCAACTGCCGGCGCGCGGCGTCGGCGACGGCAACATCGTCGACTGGCTGCTGTGGTGGGACAACGCGCTGCTGCGCGCGCTGCGCCCGCACCTGCCGGAAGGGCGGCTGTTGATCGTGCTGCGCGACCCGCGCGACATGCTGCTGGACTGGCTGGCCAACGGTGCCCCGGCGCCGCTGGGCCTGGCCTCGCCGGAGACCGGCGCGCATTGGCTGGCGGCGGTGCTGGCGCAGGTCGCCGACCTGCACGAGCAGGACCTGTATCCGCACCACCTGGTGCGCCTGGACGGGACCGAGCACGATCCGGCCGGCGTGGCGGCGGCGCTGGAGCAGGCGTTCGGCGTGGCGTTCCCGACCATCGCCACGGTCGGCCCGCCGCGCCTGGCCGCCGGCCACTGGCGCGCCTACGCCGCACCGCTGTCCGCGGCCTTCGCGCTGCTGACGCCGGTCGCGGTGCGCCTTGGCTACCCTGAAACCTGATTCCCCAAGGAGATTCACGCATGCGTCTTCGCAGTGACAGCATCCAGCCGGGGCAGCCCATTGCCGCGACCTACGCGATGGGCCAGGCCGACGGCTTCGGCGGCAACCGCAATCCCCACCTGGCCTGGGACGCGGTGCCGGCCGGCACCCAGTCCTTCGTGCTGCTGTGCGTCGATCCGGACGTGCCGACCGTGGCCGAAATGGTCGGCCGCGACGACGTGCAGATCCCGGTCGAACAACCGCGCACCGAATTCGTGCATTGGGTGGCGGTGGATCTGCCCGCCGACCTGCGGGAGATCGCCGAGGGCAGCGCCAGCGACGGCGTGGTGGCCAAGGGCAAGCCGCAACCGCCCGGCCTGGACGGCGCGCGGCAGGGGCTGAACAGCTACACCGACTGGTTCGCCGGCGATGCGGCGATGGGCGGCGACTACACCGGCTACGACGGCCCGTACCCGCCGGCCAACGACCTGCGCGTGCACCGCTACTTCTTCCGCCTGTTCGCGCTGGATGTGGCGCGCCTGGACGTGCCGGCACGCTTCACCGCCGCCGACGCCCTGCGCGCGATGCAGGGCCATGTGCTGGCCGAAGCCAGCCTGCACGGCACCTACAGCCTCAATCCGGCCGCGAAGTGAGCGGCAAAAGCCCCTCTCCCCCCGGGAGAGGGGTCGGGGTGAGGGTCGGAGCGCGAAGCGCCTAGCCGATCCGTCATTGCGAGGCTTCGCCCGTACCCTCATCCGCCCCTGCGGGGCACCTTCTCCCGGCGGGAGAAGGGAAGAGCCGTCGCCCCTCTCCCTCCGGGAGAGGGGTTGGGGTGAGGGTCGGGGCGCGAAGCGCCTAGCCAAACTGTCATTGCGAGGCTTCGCCCGCACCCTCATCCGCCCCTGCGGGGCACCTTCTCCCGGCGGGAGAAGGGGAAGAGCCGTCGCCCCTCTCCCGCCGGGAGAGGGGTCGGGGTGAGGGTCGGAGCGCGAAGCGCCTGGCCAAGCTGTCATTGCGAGGCTTCGCCCGGACCCTCATCCGCCCCTGCGGGGCACCTTCTCCCGGCGGGAGAAGGGAAGAGCCGTCGCCCCTCTCCCGCCGGGAGAGGGGTTGGGGTGAGGGTCCGGGGCGCGAAGCGCCTCGCCGACGTAACCCCTTACGCCGCCGGCAACCACAGCAGCAGCGCCGCGCCCAGCACGATGCGGTACACCGCGAAGGCGGTGAAGCGGTGCGACTTGATGTAGCCCAGCAGCCACTTCACCACCACGAAGCCGGTGACCATCGAGGCGACGAAAGCCAGGGCCACGTCGCCCCAGTTCTCGCTGCCCAGGCCGCCGTCCTTGTACAGCTCCAGGAACGAGTACGCGCTGGCCGCGAACATGGTCGGAATGCCGACCAGGAAGGCGAACTCGGCCGCGGCCGAGCGCTTGCTCAGGCCCAGCAGCATCGCCAGGAAGATCGTCGCCGCCGACCGCGAGGTGCCGGGGAACACGCCGGCCGCCACCTGCGCCAGGCCGACCGCGATGGCCACCGTCCAGGTCACCGTCTCGCGCTCCGGCAGGCGCGCAGCGAAGTACTCGGCCACCAGCATCCACACGCCGCCGATCACCAGCGCCCATGCCACCGGCTGCACGCTGTCGGGCAACTGCCAGCCGGCCTTGCGCACCGCCAGGCCGACCACCGCGGTCACCAGGAAGGCCGCGCCCAGCTTGAAGGCGTAGTCGCGGTTGGCGCGGTCGCCCAGGCCGGTGGCCAGATCCCACAGGCGCTGCCGGAACACCAGGGTGGTGGCCAGGATCGCGCCGGCCTGGATCACGATGTTGAAGAAGTCGGAACGGTGGCCGAGCCAGCGCTCGGCGATCAACAGGTGCCCGGTGCTGGAGATGGGCAGGAATTCGGTCAGGCCTTCGATGATGCCCAGCAGCAGGGCCGACAACAGATCGCTCATGGAGGAGAGGGTCGCTTTGGGGGGAGGGGACGCTGCGCAAGGATAGAGCATCCGCCTGGCGCACAAATTTGGTGCGTTCAGGTGTGAATGCACCACGAAAGTGCAGTGCATTTGCATCGTTCGCGTGCACGCTTCAGCAGAATCAAGGGCTTGTGAGTGCCACACGCTTGGCATGGCGATTGCTGATACTCGCCCACGCCCTTCACAACCCGAGGTTGCATCGAATGTCTGCGGAAACTATTGAGAAGCTGGTCAAGGACAACAAGATCGAGTTCGTCGACCTGCGCTTCGTCGACATGCGCGGCGTGCAGCAGCACGTCACCTTCCCGGTCAGCATCATCGAACCGTCGCTGTTCGAGGAAGGCAAGATGTTCGACGGCAGCTCGATCGCCGGCTGGAAGGGCATCAACGAGTCGGACATGGTCCTGCTGCCCGACGCCGACACCGCCTTCGTCGATCCGTTCATGGCCGATCCGACCCTGGTGCTGACCTGCGACATCCTCGATCCGGCCACCATGCAGAGCTATGGCCGCGACCCGCGCGGCGTGGCCAAGCGCGCCGAGGCCTACCTGAAGTCCAGCGGCATCGCCGACCAGGCGTTCTTCGGCCCGGAGCCGGAATTCTTCATCTTCGACGGCGTGCGCTTCGGCAACGAGATGGGCCACACCTTCTTCAAGATCGATTCGGAGGAAGCGGCCTGGAGCAGCGGCAGCAAGATCGAAGGCGGCAACAGCGGCTACCGTCCGGCGGTCAAGGGCGGCTACTTCCCGGTGCCGCCGACCGACTCGCTGCAGGACCTGCGCGCCGAGATGTGCAAGACCCTGGAGCAGGTCGGCATCGAAGTCGAGGTGCACCACCACGAAGTGGCCACCGCCGGCCAGTGCGAGATCGGCACCAAGTTCAACTCGCTGGTGAAGAAGGCCGACGAACTGATGATGATGAAGTACATCATCAAGAACGTCGCCTACCGCAACGGCAAGACCGCGACCTTCATGCCCAAGCCGATCGTCGGCGACAACGGCTCGGGCATGCACGTGCACCAGTCGCTGGCCAAGGGCGGCACCAACCTGTTCTCCGGCGACGGCTACGGCGGCCTGTCGCAGATGGCGCTGTGGTACATCGGCGGCATCTTCAAGCACGCCAAGGCGATCAACGCCTTCACCAACTCCGGCACCAACAGCTACAAGCGCCTGGTCCCGGGCTTCGAGGCGCCGGTGATGCTGGCCTACTCGGCGCGCAACCGTTCGGCCTCGTGCCGCATTCCGTGGGTGTCCAACCCGAAGGCGCGCCGCATCGAGATCCGCTTCCCGGATCCGCTGCAGTCCGGCTACCTGACCTTCGCCGCGCTGATGATGGCCGGCCTGGACGGCATCAAGAACCAGATCGACCCGGGCGCGCCCAGCGACAAGGACCTGTACGACCTGCCGCCGGAAGAAGAGAAGCAGATCCCGCAGGTGTGCTCCAGCCTCGATCAGGCGCTGGAAGCGCTGGACGCCGACCGCGAGTTCCTCAAGGCCGGCGGCGTGTTCACCGACGACTTCATCGACGGCTACATCGCGCTGAAGATGCAGGAAGTGACCAAGTTCCGCGCGGCCACGCACCCGCTGGAATACCAGCTGTACTACGCCAACTGAGTTCCACGCGCGGCGATGGCGAAGGCTTCCCCTCCCTCCTTCGCCATCGCCGCCACCTGCCCGGCTGGGGAGCCGCGCAGGTGGTCCGCGCCCGCTATTGCGTCATCGATTGACCAGGGGATGTACCGCGCAACAGAGCGCTTGCGTGCCGTGGGCCACGTTCCCTCCCACGTCGCCGTTGCCGCCGCACCTTCGGTGCGGTGGGCCACGGCGTGATCCACGGAACGCATCGCGCAGCAGTAACCGCGCCGTTCGCGGCGCGGTCGATGGGCTCAGTGCCGGCCGGCCTTCGGCGGCCGGTTCCTTCCACCAACGGGGTATGCGCATGAAACTGATCACCGCCATCATCCGGCCATTCAAGCTCGACGAGGTCCGCGAGGCCTTGTCGCAGGCTGGGGTGTCCGGCATCACCGTCACCGAGGTCAAGGGCTTCGGTCGGCAGAAGGGCCACACCGAGTTGTATCGCGGTGCCGAATACGTCGTCGACTTCCTGCCCAAGATCAAGATCGAGACCGTGGTGACCGACGAGCGTCTGGATGCCGTGGTCGAGGCGATCCAGGGCGCGGCCGGCACCGGCAAGATCGGCGATGGCAAGATCTTCGTCACCGCCATCGAGCAGGTCGTCCGTATCCGTACCGGCGAAATCGGCGCCGATGCGCTCTAACCCCACCTTGGAGCCCTTCATGAAGACAGGTCTGTTCGCCGGGTGGAAGGCCCGGTTCTACGCGGTATGCATGCTGATGCTGGTCAGCGCGATGGCGGTCGGCGTGCCCGGCAACGCCTTCGCCCAGGCCGAAGTCACCCCGGCGCCGACGCCGGACGTGGTCACCGAACAACTGACGCCGCCGCCTGCGCCGGCCGCCGCACCGGCACCGGCCGCTGCCGCGCCGGTGGTGGACAAGGGCGACGTCGCCTGGATGCTCACCTCCACGCTGCTGGTGCTGCTGATGGTGGTGCCCGGCCTGGCGCTGTTCTACGGCGGCATGGTCCGCGCCAAGAACGTGCTGTCGGTGCTGATCCAGGTCGGCGTGGTGTTCTCGCTGATCGCGGTGCTGTGGGTGGTGTACGGCTACAGCCTGGCGTTCGCCGACGGCGGTCCGTTCATCGGCACGCTGCACAAGGCGCTGCTGGCCGGCGTCGACACCACCACGCTGGCCGACACCTTCTCCAAGGGCTTCAAGCTGCCGGAGTACGTGTTCGTCGCCTTCCAGCTGACCTTCGCCGGCATCACCGGCGCGCTGATCGTCGGCGCCTTCGCCGAGCGGGTGAAGTTCGCCGCGGTGCTGCTGTTCGTGGTCATCTGGTTCACCTTCGGCTACCTGCCGCTGGCGCACATGGTGTGGTCGACCCCGGGTTTCCTGTTCAGCAGGAGCGCGCTGGACTTCGCCGGCGGCACCGTGGTCCATATCAACGCCGGCGTGGCCGGCCTGGTCGGTTCCTACTTCGTCGGCAAGCGCCTGGGCTTCGGCCACACCGCGATGAAGCCGCACAACGTGACCCTGACCTTCGTTGGCGCCTCGCTGCTGTGGGTGGGCTGGTTCGGCTTCAACGCCGGCTCGGCGCTGGAAGCCAACGCCACCGCCGCACTGGCTTTCCTCAACACCCTGCTGGCCACCGCCGCGGCGGTGCTGGCGTGGTCGCTGACGGAGAAGGTGATCAAGGGCAAGTCCTCGGCGCTGGGCGTGGCCTCGGGCATGGTCGCCGGCCTGGTCGGCATCACCCCCGCCGCCGGCACCGTGGGGCCGTTCGGCGCGATCGCCATCGGCGTGGCCGCCGGCGTGATCTGCGTGTGGGGCGTGACCGGGCTGAAGAAGCTGCTCAACGCCGACGACACCCTGGACGTGTTCGGCGTGCACGGTGTCGGCGGCATCGTCGGCGCAATCCTGACCGGCGTGTTCACCGACAAGGCGCTGGGCGGCATGGGCTACGCCGAGGGCATGACCATGGGCAAGCAGGTGCTGGTGCAGGCCGAAGGCGTGCTGATCACCGTGGGCTGGATCGGCGTGGTCTCGGTGGTCGGCTTCCTGATCGCCAAGCTGGTGATCGGCCTGCGCGTCCCGGAAGACGCCGAGCGCGAGGGTCTGGACATCACCTCGCATGGCGAATCCGCCTACGAGTTGTGAGTTTCGCCGGCCCGCGACGGCGGTCGCGGGCCTTGTCGCAGTACGTGTGGCCGGAGCTGGTGGCCGGTCCGCGCGACCGCGGCCTTCGCCGGCGCTTCCTGGGGGGAAGCGCCGGCCATTCTCAAAAGATCGAGGTATTCCGCGTGGCCATTCGCCTCGCCACACCCCCGGCTTTCCGCAAGATTCCTGGTTGCGTCGTGATGCAAGGCCGGGTGGCACCATCCACTGGTGGACAGCCGGCCGCACGCCGCGCCGTCCGCCAGGGCAGGGGCCACGCCGTGCGCCGCTCGCCCGTGCCGCCTGCCTGGCTTTGCACTACATTGGTGCAATGCTCATGAACACCACGCCGCCCCCGCTTTCCGCCCTCGGCACCCCGGTGGTCTGGGCCGATGGCGACGGCCGCCTGCGCGGCGCCAATCCCGCCTTCGCGCGCTGGCTCGGGGTCAGCGTGCGGCGCCTGCTCGACCAGCCGCTGGCCTCGCTGGAAGTGCAGGGCGATGCGCTGGCGCGGTTCCTGCGCAACGACGAGCGCGACGTGCTGCGCCTGCACCGCATGGCCCTGGCCGTGCCCGGCGAACCCCCGCGCTTCGCCGAAGGCTGGCTGTCGCGGCTGGACGACGGCGGCTGGCTGCTGGAAGCGCACCCGGTCGACGAATTCCCCACACCGGACCCGGCGCAGGCCCTGCCGAACGCGCTCAGCGCGGCGCTGAAGGGTCTGGCCCACGAACTGCGCAATCCGCTGGCCGGGCTCAAGGGCGCCGCCCAACTGCTGGCGCGCCGTGCCCAGCACCGCGACGAGGACGAACGCGAACTGATCGAGTTGATCGGCGCGGAGATCGAGCGCCTCAACAGCCTGCTCGACCAGTTGCTGTCGCCGGCGCCGGCACGTCCGCACGCCATGCTCAACATCCACGCGGTGCTGGAGCGGGTATTGCGCCTGGCCGAGAACGAAGGCGGCTGGTCGGTGCGCCTGCAGCGCGACTACGACCCCAGCATCCCCGAATTCCTCGGCGATGCCGACCGCCTCACCCAGGCGGTGTGGAACCTGGTGCGCAACGCGATCCAGGCCGGCGCTGCGCAGGTCACCCTGCGCACCCGCGTCGAGCACGGCCAGCGCATCCGCGATCGCGTGCACGCGCGCGGCCTGCGCCTGGAGATCGTCGACGACGGCCGCGGCGTGCCCGAGGAACTGGCCGAGCACCTGTTTCTGCCGCTGGTCAGCGGCCGCGCCGAAGGCAGCGGCCTGGGTCTGGCGCTGGCGCAGCAGGTGGCGCGCGAGCATGCCGGCTCGCTGACCTACCGCTCCCGCCCCGGCCACACCGTGTTCACCCTGCTGCTGCCGCAGAGCGCGGCGGATACCGATTAGGAGCACCGCGATGACCGACGCCCTGCAAGGAACGCAACGAATCTGGGTGGTCGACGACGACCGTTCGGTGCGTTTCGTGCTGTCCACCGCACTGCGCGACGCAGGCTACAGCGTCGACGGCTTCGACAGCGCCGCCGCCGCGCTGCAGGCGCTGGCGCAGCGGCCCATGCCCGACCTGCTGTTCACCGACGTGCGCATGCCCGGCGACGACGGCCTGGTACTGCTGGACAAGCTCAAGGCCGCGCATCCGCAACTGCCGGTGATCGTGATGTCCGCCTACACCGACGTGGCCAGCACCGCCGGCGCGTTTCGCGGCGGCGCCCACGAGTTCCTGTCCAAGCCGTTCGACCTGGACGACGCGGTGGCGCTGGCCGCACGCGCGCTGCCCGATCCCGGCAGCGCCATCGCCGCGGCGCCGGCGGTGGCGCCGGCCGGGCAGGGCAGCACCGAACTGATCGGCGACACCCCGGCGATGCGCGCACTGTTCCGCGCCATCGGCCGGCTGGCGCAGGCGCCGCTGTCGGTGCTGATCAACGGCGAGACCGGCACCGGCAAGGAACTGGTCGCGCACGCGCTGCACACCGAGTCGCCGCGTGCGCGCAAGCCGTTCGTGGCGCTCAACACCGCCGCGATCCCGGCCGAGCTGCTGGAGAGCGAACTGTTCGGCCACGAGGCCGGCGCCTTCACCGGCGCGCAGCGCCGCCATATCGGCCGCTTCGAGCAGGCCGACGGCGGCACCCTGTTCCTCGACGAGATCGGCGACATGCCGCTGCCGCTGCAGACGCGGCTGCTGCGCGTGCTGGCCGAGAACGAATTCTTCCGCGTCGGCGGCCGCGAACTGATCCGGGTCGACGTGCGGGTGATCGCCGCCACCCACCAGGACCTGGAGGCGCTGGTCGAACAGGGCCGCTTCCGCGCCGACCTGCTGCACCGCCTGGACGTGGTGCGGCTGCAGTTGCCGCCGCTGCGCGAGCGCCGCGCCGACGTGCCGCAACTGGCCGAGAACTTCCTGGCGATGGCCGCGCGCAAGCTCGACACCCCGCCCAAGCGGCTGGCGCCGGCGGCGCTGGACGCGTTGCGCGCCTATCCGTGGCCGGGCAACGTGCGCGAACTGGAGAACGTGTGCTGGCGCCTGGCCGCGCTGGCGCCGGCGGAGATCATCGATGCCGGCGACGTCGAAGCCGCCCTGCTGCGCGGCGGCCGCCGCGAGCGCAGCGGCGACGGCGGCGAGTGGGACGCGCAACTGTCGGCCTGGGCGCAGCAGCGCCTGTCCGACGGCGCCGAGGGCCTGCATGCCGAGGCCCGCGAACGCTTCGACAAGGCGCTGCTGGAAGTGGCGCTGCGCTTCACCCAGGGCCGCCGCGCCGAAGCCGCCGCCCGCCTGGGCGTGGGCCGCAACACCGTCACCCGCAAGCTGGGGCCCGGGCGGCGGCGGCGCTGAGGAGCGGGATTGGGGATTGGGGATTCGCAACGGCGGTCCCATGCGCGGGCGGGCGTCGCCCGCTGCATGGGACGCGTGGTGCGGCGTGGTGCACGGGCCATCGTGCCGAACCGCGTGGCGTTACGCTCCTGCGAATCCCGAATCCCGAATCCCGAATCCCGAATCCCGAATCCCGAATCCCGAATCCCCAATCCCCAATCCCCAATCCCCCAATCCCCAATCCCCAATCCCCAATCCCCAATCCCCAATCCCCAATCCCCAATCCCCAACCCCCAACCCCCAACCCCCAATCCCCAATCCCCAATCCCCAATCCCCAATCCCCAATCCCCAATCCCCAATCCCCAATCCCCAATCCCCAATCCCCAATCCCCAATCCCCAATCCCCAATCCCCAATCCCGCCGATTAGACTGCGCCCCGTGCGCCTTCATGAGGTCTGCACGGCTGCCCCTCTAGTTTCGCCCTGCCACAGGAGCCGATGTCGATGCGTTATGGATTGCCCTTCGCCGCGAGTGCCTTGTTGATGCTGGCCGCGTGCAGCAGCGCGCCGCCCAAGGCCCCGCCACCGCCGCCGCCAAAGGCGCCGCCGCTGGCCAGCGCCGGCACCGTGCAGCAGGCGCAGGCTGTGCTGGCGCCGGCCTCCGGCAGCCTGGTCAGCGGCAAGTTGTCGCTGGTCGCCGCGCCCGGCGGCGTGCGCATCACCGGCATGCTGGGCGGCCTGCAGCCCAACCGCAGCTTCGCCTTCCACGTGCACGAGCGCGGCGACTGCAGCGCGGCCGACGCCAGCAGCGCCGGCGGCCATTTCAATCCCCTCGGCGCGCCACATGGCCGCGCCGGCAACGGTCCGCACCACGCCGGCGACATGGACAACCTCAACGCCAATGCCGACGGCACCGCGCAGATCGACGTGCTGCTGCACGGCGTGGTACTCGGCGGCGGTGCGGCCAACGACATCGTCGGCCGCGCGCTGGTCGCGCATGCCGATCCGGACGACTACCGCAGCCAGCCGGCCGGCAACGCCGGCGCGCGCGTGGCCTGCGGCGTGATCCGTCCGCTGCGCTGACCTCGCATCGCTACTTCCGCCCGGGTCCGCCTGGGAGGTCCGTCCGCATTCCGCGGCTCTGCAACGAAGGAGAACCCCATGCGTCGTACCCTTCCCGGTCTGCTGTTCCTGGCCACCACCCTGGCGCTGAGCGCCTGCAAGCGCGAAGAACCCGCTGCCACGCCGGCGGCGACCCCCGAACCTGCCGCCGCACCGGCCGCGAGCGCGCCGCCGGCCGCCACCAACGCCACCGGCAGCGCCAGCGCGGCGCTCAGCCCGACCCAGGGCAACGAAGTGGCGGGCGAGGTCAAGTTCACCACCGTCGACGGCGCGGTGCACGTCACCGGCACCATCACCGGGCTCAAGCCCAACAGCGAGCACGGCTTCCACATCCACGAGTTCGGCGATTGCAGCGCGCCCGACGGCAGCAGCGCCGGCGGCCACTTCAACCCGGCCAAGACCGAGCACGGCCAGGTCGGCAGCGATCCGCACCACGGTGGCGACATGCCCAACCTCAAGGCCGACGCCGACGGCAAGGCGACCATCGATGCGGCGGTGTCCAACAACGTCAACATCGGCAAGGGCGACGGCTTCGACATCCTCAACCACGCGGTGATCGTCCACGCCGACCCGGACGACTACAAGAGCCAGCCCACCGGCAACGCCGGCGGGCGCCTGGCCTGCGGCGTGATCAAGGGCGACGCGGCGGCGGCGCCGGCGCAGTAAGCGCACGCTGGACGTTCTCATGGGCGGCGTCCGCGTTGCGGGCGCCGCCATCTTCCGTTTCCTGGATCTGGACGTGCCTGATCGGCGCTGATATCCGGCAAACGGCGCAATCGCGCCGGATCGCGGCGGGATGCCGCAGAGCGGCGGCGTGTGTCGCGCTCAGCGAGAATGTGATTCCGCTAGTTGCCGGCGGACCTGCATCAGGGCGAAGCCCAGCAGGTTCTCGCCCTGCCACGTCGTGGGATCGGCTGCGCGTGGGTCGTCCGCCGCCAGGCCGATGCCCCAGATCCGGTCGACCGGACTGGCTTCGACCAGCACCCTGTCGCCGGTCCCGAGCAGGAAGGTTTTCAGCGCCGCATGCTGGCCGAACTTGCCCAGGTTGCCCGCGATGACCAACTGCATGCGGGCGTCGCGCCAGATGGATTCATCGAAACCCTGGATCTCCCGCCCGATCGCCTTGACCTCGCCGGGATGCGCCGCGGCCAGGATGCGGGCACAGGCCGCGGAATCGCCGAACAGCCGCGCCTTGCCGGCCATCATGTAATGCTCGGCGGTGGGGTAGGTCACCGAATCCAGCACGAAGGGCGCCTCGAACCATTGGCTGAAGCAACTGCGGTCGATGGCGCCGGCCTGTTTCGGGGTATGCCCCCAGAAGTGGACGAACTTGAGGTGTTCGCCCGCCTGCTGACGTGCGCACAGCGCTTCCACGGTCAACACGGTGTGCATGGTGTCCTCGCTGGAAATCAAACTCGTCTGCGCCGCTGCAATCCCACGGTGCCCGGACAGCGCCGCCGATGGCGCGACATGCCGGTGCAGCCGCCTGTTGCCGCGTCAGCCCGGCATCGTGTTCTCCGCGCAGCGCGTCCGCCCGAAGATCACCGATGGCCAGGTTGCTGCGGTCGGGCGGTGACGCGCCAGTGGATCTGCCAACGCGGCTCAGGCCGCCAGCAACGCCTGCTTGGCGTCCTGGCCGCTCTCGCAATGCACGTACAGCACCGGCAGGCCGTGGGCCTCGAGCACCGCGGCCAGTTGCCGCTGGCGTGCCAGGTACTGCTCGTAGACCCGCTGCAGGCGCTCGCAGTCCTGGCGATCGTAGGCGTAGTGCGCGCACCAACTGGCCGGATCGAACAGCGCCATGCGCACTTCGCCGCCGCGGTAGCGCAGCAGCGGCTCGGGCGGGGCCTGCAGCCATTCTTCCTGGTCCGGCGCCAGCAGCGCGGTCTCGATCAGCGGCCACAGCGGCGCCAGGCCCTGGTTGTCGTACTGCATCGACATCATCGCCGCCAGGTCGTTGCCGGTCAGGTAACGGGCGTGCTCGATCTGCGCGCCGAAGCCCTGCTGCGCAAGCAGCGCGGTGTCCGCTTGCGCCATGCCCTGCGCCAGCAGCACTTCCTCCAGCGCTTCGGCCACGGCCTGCACGGTGTCGGCGGGGCCGCTGAGCAGGAACGGCACCACCCGCAACGCGCCGCCGCGCAGACCGGGGTCGGCCTGGAACGGCAGCGGCACGCTGCCGTCTGCATCGGTGCCGAAGGCCAGCAGCCGCGGCCCGTCGTGACGGCCGGGCGCGCGGGCGGCGAGTTCCTCCAGGCGCCGATGCAGCGGCCAGCCCGGCCGCAGCGCTTCGGCCGGATCGAAATGCGCGCCGGCCAGGCTCAGTTCCAGGTCGCGCACCGCTGGCACCAGCTGCGCCAGATCGCGGCCGACCTTCTCGGCCAGCTCGGCGGCCAGCGTGTGCGGCAGCGCCGGATGCGCCGGCTCGCGCCCGGAGGACAGTTCCAGGGCGATCACCCCGTGGGCGTGGCGATTGGCGGAGGCTTGGGTCATGGGATTGGCGGTTGGCCCGTTGCGGGCGCATAGCTACACTCGCTTCATTATGCCTGCGCTACCGTGCAGGCCATGTCCCCGACTCCCCTCGCGCGAGGTAATCCCATGCCAGCAGCCCGTCCCGTCGCCATTCTCGGCGGCGTCCGCATTCCGTTTTGCCGGCAGAACACGGCGTATGCGGATGTCGGGAACCTCGGCATGTCGGTGCGCACGCTGGGCGCGCTGGTCGAGCGGTACGGGCTGCACGGGCAGCAGCTGGGCGAAGTGGCGATGGGCGCGGTGATCAAGCATTCCAGCGACTGGAACCTGGGCCGCGAAGCGGCGCTGTCGTCCGGTCTGTCGCCGCTGACTCCGGGCATCACCCTGCAGCGCGCCTGCGGCACCAGCCTGGACAGCATCATCACCGTCGCCAACAAGATCGCGCTGGGGCAGATCGAATCGGGCATCGGCGGCGGCTCGGACACCACCTCCGAAGTGCCGATCGTCTACGGCAAGAAGTTGCGCGCGCGGCTGCTGGCGGCCAACCGCGCCAAGAGCACCGGCGACAAGCTGCGCGCGCTGACCCGCGGTTTCAAGTTCGCCGAGCTCAAGCCCGAGTTTCCGGGCGTGGCCGAGCCGCGCACCGGCAAGAGCATGGGCGACCACTGCGAGGACATGGCCAAGCAGTGGAACATCTCGCGCGATTCGCAGGACGCCTGGGCGGTGTCCTCGCACCACAAGCTGGCCGCCGCCTACGAGCGCGGCTTCTTCGCCGACCTGATCGCGCCGTTCCGCGGCGTGGAGCGCGACAACATCCTGCGTGCGGACACCTCGCTGGAGAAGCTGGCCACGCTGAAGCCGGCCTTCGACAAGGTCAGCGGCCGCGGCACCCTGACCGCCGCCAATTCGACCCCACTGACCGACGGCGCCGCCGCGGTGCTGCTGGCTTCGGAAGAATGGGCGCAGGCGCATGGCCACGTGCCGATGGCCTACCTGCGCGATGCGCAGGTGTCGGCAGTGGATTTCGTGCATGGCGAAGGCCTGCTGATGGCGCCGACCGTGGCCGTGCCGGAGATGCTCAAGCGCCATGGCCTGCGCCTGCAGGACTTCGACATCTACGAGATCCACGAGGCCTTCGCCGCGCAGGTGCTGTGCACTCTGCGCGCCTGGGAGAGCGAGGACTACTGCCGCACCCGGCTCGGCCTGGACGCCCCGCTGGGGCAGATCGATCCGGCCAGGATCAACCCGGTGGGCTCGTCGCTGGCCACCGGCCATCCGTTCGCCGCGACCGGCGCGCGCATCGTCGCCACCGTCGCCAAGCAACTGGTCGAACGCGGCGGCGGCCGCGCGCTGATCTCGATCTGCACCGCCGGCGGCATGGGCGTGGTGGCGATCGTCGAGCGCTGAGCCCCGCCCGCGCGCGGGCGTTCGTGCCGGCGCGTGCCGCATTACGGCCTTCGGTCCTGCGGCGCCGCCACCGGCGCTGACCGCGCCGCATCCGCGCTACCATGCCCGCCGATTCGCCTGCGCCACGCGGGCGACACGGCGCGCAGGGGGCGCAGGCCATGACCGAGCAGGGCAGTTTCAATCCGTACCAGGCGCCAAGCATCGCCAGTCCGTCCAGCCTGCCGCCGCCGTTGCCGGGCGAGACCTTGTGGCGCGATGGCACGGATTTGCTATGCCTGCGCGATGCGCCGTTCCCGCCGCACTGCGTGAAGTGCGGGGCGGCGCTGCGCAACGACGAACTCAAGAAGCGCACCTTCTACTGGCACGCGCCGGGCTGGTACGCCCTGATCCTGGTGAGCATCCTGGTCTATGCGATCGCGGCACTGGTCGCGCGCAAGCGCAGCAGCCACGTGCTCGGAATGTGCGCGGAGCATCGGCGCCGGCGCAACCGGTACATCCTGTTGATCGCCGGTGCCTTCCTGGCTGGTCCCCTGCTCGGATTCGCCGTCGGCGGCGAGAGCGGGTTCTGGTTGGGAGGTGCCGTGTTCCTGGTCATGCTGATCTGGGGCATGTTCGGCGCGCGCATCCTGGTGCCGCGGCGCATGGACGAGCGCTACGCGCGCTACAAGGGCCTGGCGCCCGCGTTCCTGGCGCGCCTGCCGACGCTGCCGCCGGCGTTGCGGCGCTGAGCGGCCGGACGCGGCCGGCCACCTTCGGATTCGATGACCGGTGCGCAGCCGGCCTGGACACACGACGCGGCTCATGCGGTCTGCCGTGCTCCTCTTCACTGATCGGCGCAGGAGCGATGCGCGTGCGCTGCCGTGTCCGGAAGCATCCATGACGCGCTTCAGCCGCGGATCAGCGTCCCGGCCTGGTCTTGCAGGCTCGGCCATCTCTAACACCACCGGGACGATCCCGTAGGAGCGGCTTCAGCCGCGACGAGGCGTCCCAGGGAATGTCCCGTCGCGGTTGAAGCCGCTCCTACGGAGCAACCGAACTCAGCCCTCCAGCCGCGGGAACCCATGGTCGTCGCGGCGTTCCGTGCTGTCCGGCGCCAGCGCGATCGGGGTCACCGGCGCGACCGGCTCGGGCAGCGGCTCGGCCAACTCGCCACGCTGCACGCGTAGCGCATTGGCGTAGCAGCGCTGCGCCGCGAGCATGTCGCCGGCATCGGCATAGCCGTCGCCGAAGATCTCCCAGGCCTCGGCGCCGGCACCGAGCGTCAGCGCACGGTGCAGGAACTCCTCCGCCTGCGGCCACTGCTGCTGGTGCCGGGCCAGGCGTGCCAGGGTCAGCAGCAGCGCCGGGCTGTCCGGATGCCCCTGCAGCCAGCGCTGCGCACTGGCGCGGCGCGAATCGTACTTCTCCACCGGCAGCCGCCCGTACAGCGCGGCCAGGCCTTCGTCCCAGCGCGTGTCCAGCGCCTGCTCCAGGCTGCGCAGCGCCGCATCGTCCCAGCGCAGCGCCGCCGCGCGCACCGCGTAGGCGGCGACCACCGCCGGCTCGCTGCGCAGCGACTTGGGCAGGCTTTCCCAGCGTTCGGCCAGGGCATTGGCATCGGCGGCCTGGTCCAGCGACGCCGCGGCCAGCCGCGTTTCCAGCGTGGCGATCGCCTCCAGCGGCAACGCCTGCTGCTGGCGGATCGCGCCGAGCTGCCCATAGGCCTCGCCGGCACGGCCGATGCGGGTCAGCGCCTCGGTGCGCAGCAACAGCCCGCGCGGCGGCAGCGGCTGCGCCGCGGCCACGTCCAGCGCGTTGATCGCATCGACCGGGCGCTGCTGCTCCAGGTGCAGTTCGGCCTGCAGCAGCGCGTGCGCGGCGGCATCGCGTTCGGCCAGCCGTCGCAGGTGGCGCTCGGTCGCCTCGCGGTCGCCGCGCGCATCGGCCGCCCGCACTGCGGCGATCATGGCGATGGCGCTGACCTCGGGATCCTCTGCGGCGGCGTTGAGTTGCTTCTCGGCCCGCGTCCACTGGCCGGCATGGGCGGCAGCCAGGCCGTCGAGCAGGCGCGCGCGCGACTGCTTGCGGCGACGCCGGCCCCAGGCACGGAACGGGAAGCTCAGCACGTTCCACACCAGCCACAGCGCCAGGAACGCGATCACCAGCAGCAGCGAGGCCTGCGGCAGCGAGGCGATGTAGTCGGTGCCGCCAACGCGCACGATCACCTCGCCCAACTGGCGCACCGGGTCCTGCCCCAGCCATTGCGCGCCGACCACGCCCAGCGCGATGACGATCAACAGCACGATCAGGGAACGAAGGGATTTCATGACGGGCTCCTTGCGTCGCGCATTGCGCGCAACTGTTGCAGGGTGGTTCCGAGTTCGGGGATGGTCGGGCGCAGATCGGCGTTGGCCAGGGTGCGCAGCGCGGCACGGCGTTCGCGCAGTTGCGGCGACTCCGGCCACAACCGCGACAGCCAACGCCCGGCGCCGGCCAGCGCGCTGCGATAACCGCGCGTGTCGCCGCGCTCCAGTGCCGCGCGCGCCAGGGTCAGGTCGAGCTGCAGCGCATCGTGGGCGGCCACGCGCTCCGAGCCGGCGGCCAGGACGCCGCCCTGCGAGGGGCGGATCTTCACCAGCGGCGCCAGCAGGCGCTGCCACAGCGGCTGCTGCGCGCTCTCCGGCAACTGCGTCGGCAGCTTGTCCAGGCTGGCGGCGAAGGCATCCAGTTGCGCGGCCAGGCGCGCCTGCGGCCCGTCGCCCAGCGCGTCCAGCGCGGTGCGTTCCTGCAGCAGCGCCTGGCGCAGGTTGAGGAATTGCGGATCGTCGATGCCGTCCAGCACGCCGCTGGCCAGGGCGTAGGCGCGGCGCGCGCCGACCGCATCGCCGGCCAGCAGCAGGCGCTGTTGGCCCTGGTTGAGCAGCAGTTCGACCTCGTCCAGGCGCAGCGCCTGCGCGCCGTGGCGGTTGGAGTCGGCCAGCTTGGCGACATTGGCCTCCAGCAGCGCGCTGCGCTGGCTCAGGCCGAGCATTTCGTCGCGCAGCACACGGTTGGTGCTGGCCGCGTCCTGCAGCCGCTGCGCAGTGGCGCGCTGGTCGCGGCGCAGGCTGTCTTGGGCCTGCTGCAAGGCCTGCAGTTGCTGCTGCAGGTCCGATTGCTGGGCCAGTTCGCGCGCGCTGCGCGCCTGCCACCAGTCCCAGCCACGCCAGCCGGCGAACGCCAGCGCGGCCAGCGTGGCGAGCACCAGCAGCAACCAGATCCAGCGTGTGGAACGGCGAGGCGTGATCGGGATTTCGTCGGTCATCGGCAGCGTCCTGGAGGGCCGTCGCCCGTCGCGAGCAAGGCGGGGGTCGGCGCGGCACCGCCGAGCATGGCGTGAGCGGCACTGCGACCGCAACCCGGGTGCTGGCCCGCGTTCAGCGAGGTGGCGAGCGCGTCACGATCGCCGCCGCGGCGGCCACCAATTGCTGCGGCATCGGCCCCGCGGCCTGGACAACGTCAATGAATCCAAGGTCTGCGGCCAGCGCCGTCAGGCGCGCGCTGGCCGCGACCACCGGACGCCCGCGCCAGGCCTGCGCCAACGCTTCGGGCAGTTGCGCCAGCACCTGTTGCAGCGCCTCGCCGCTGCTCAGCGCCAGCACCCCGGGCGCTGCTGCGTGCAGGCGGGCCAGGTCGGCCGGGCGCAACCGCACCGGCTCGCGGACATACACATCGGCGCGCAGCAGCGGCGTGCCGCGCGCCTGCAGATGTGCGGCGATCAGGCCGCGCCCGCCGGGGGCGGTGACCAGGCCCACCGGCAACTCCGCCGCGGCCAGTTCCGGCAGCGCCAGCAGCCCGTCGCTGTCCATCCGCGCAGGCGTCGCCACCTCGGCGATGCCGTGTTCGCGCAAGGCGCGCGCCGTGCCTGCGCCCACCGCCAGCCAGCACTGGCCGGGGCGTGCGGTCAGTGGCTGCAGCGCCGCGGCCGCGCGTACCGCCGCCGGGCTGCTGACGATGACCCGCGGCGCATCCAGCGCCGCGGCCAGCGCCGCGCGGGTGGCGGGATCGGTGCGCGGCCGTATCCGCCAGGGCGACACCGCCAGCACCCGCCCGCCGCAGCGCGCCGCGGCCCGCCGCAGCGGCGCGTGCTCGCCCTGCGGGCGCAGCGAGATCAGGGTCCAGGCCGGGGCCGCGGTTGCATGCGCGCTCATGCCAGGCATTATGCGAGCCCCCACCGGCAGCACAATCGCACCATGGCAGCGGATCTTTCCTTCGAGGCGTTCCTGCAGCAGTTGCAGCGGCAGTTCCAGGCCATGCCGCCGGTGGCGGCGCTGCAGGTCGCCGTGCAGGGTTACGCCGAGCAGCGCCTGCACCTGGTCGCGCCGCTGGCGGCCAACCTCAACGACAAGGGCAATGCCTTCGGCGGCAGCCTGGGCTCGGTGATGACCCTGGCCGGCTGGGGGTTGGTCAACTGCGAACTGCACCGCGCCGGCCTGCAGGCCGACGTCTATGTCGCCGACAGCCAGGTGCGCTACCTCGCGCCGCTGTACGCCGATCTGCATGCCCAGGCCAATGCCGACGCGGAGGGCGACTGGGACGTGTTCGCGAACACCTTTCGCCAGCGCGGCCGCGCCCGCATCGGCATCCAGGCCCAGGTCGGTGCGCCCGGCGCGGCAGCGGCGGCGACCTTGAGCGGTCGCTTCGTGGCCATCGCCAAGGGGTAGGATGCGCGGATCGCGCATCCTGCGCGCCGCCACCTGGACGCCGCCATGCCTTCGATGTTCCGCGCACTCGCGCTGCTGTTGCTGCTGGGCTGGGCCGGTGCGGTCACGGCCGGCAGCGGCGCGCAGCAGCGCAAGCTCGACGACCTGCAGACCGCCTATGCCGCCGCGGTGCGCTGGAGCGAGTTCGAAACCGCCTGGCAGGCGGTGGATCCGGCCTACCGCCAGGCGCATCCGCTGACCGACCTGCAACTGGAGCGCTACCGGCAGATCCAGGTCTCCTCCTACAAGGTCGGCGCCGCCGCGGTCGGCGACGGCGAGGCGCTGCGCGAGATCGAGCTGGGCGTGATCAACCGCAATACCCAGGCCGAGCGCATCGTCCGCTACCGCGAGCGTTGGCGCTGGGACCCGGCGGCCAAGACCTGGTGGCTGCAGGACGGCCTGCCGGACCTGTGGAACGGCCAGTAGCGCGGTCGCCGAGCTGTGCGACAATCGGCGCCCGCTTCCCGCCCCCGAGTCCCGTGAACTTCGAAGAACTGCTGGCCTTCGCCGGCCGCAACCCGATGCTGGCCCTGGCCCTGGTGGGCCTCACCATCGCCCTGATCGTCACCGAAGTGGCGCGCCTGTTCCGTGGCTACAAGAGCCTGCGGCCGGCCGAGCTGACCCGCCTGATCAACGCCGGCAACGCGGTGGTGGTCGACCTGTCGGCCTCGGCCGATTTCGAGAAGGGCCACATCGCCGGCAGCCGCAACGCCACCGCCAGCCAGTTCGGCCCGGAGCACAAGCTGGTGGCCAACGCCAAGGCGCAGCCGGTGGTGCTGGTCTGCCGCACCGGCACCACTGCCGACGGCACCGCCAAGCAATTGAAGAAGGCCGGCTTCGAGCAGGTCTACGTGCTGGAGGGCGGCATCGCCGCCTGGCAGCAGGCCGAGCTGCCGCTGGTCAAGGGCCGCTGAGACACCCCGTCCGGCCGGCCCTGAAGGGGCGCGGCCGGCGTGTGATAATCCCGTTTCTTTCTGTCACCGAATCCACCGGAGTCACGCAATGTCCGACCTCACCAACAACGGCGCCGCGGCGCCGGCCGACGCCGCGGCCGGTCCCGCCTTCACCATCGAGAAGATCTACGTCAAGGACGTGTCCTTCGAGTCCCCCAACGCGCCGTCGGTGTTCAACGACAACGCGCAGCCGGAACTGCAGCTCAACCTCAACCAGCGCGTGCAGCAGCTGAACGAGCAGGCCTTCGAAGTGGTGCTGGCCGTGACCCTGACCTGCAACGCCGGCGGCAAGACCGCCTACGTGGCCGAAGTGCAGCAGGCCGGCGTGTTCGGCCTGGTCGGTCTGGACCCGCAGGCGGTGGACGTGCTGCTCGGCACCCAGTGCCCGAGCATCCTGTTCCCGTACGTGCGTTCGCTGGTCAGCGACCTGATCCAGGCCGGCGGCTTCCCGCCGTTCTTCCTGCAGCCGATCAACTTCGAGGCCCTGTACGCCGAGACCCTGCGCCAGCGTGCGCAGCAGGGCGAGGGCCAGTCGCTGGCCGACTCGGAGCCGGCCGGCAACGCCTGAGCGCGTTCGCCGTTGCGCATGCGCGATAACGCCAAGAAGAAGATCGCCGTCCTCGGCGCTGGCTCCTGGGGCACGGCGCTGGCGTCGCTGACCGCACGGCACGGGTATCCGACCGTGCTGTGGGGCCGCGACGCCGTGGTCGCCGAGGCCATCGGGCAGCGTCACGAAAACCCGCGCTACCTGCCGGGGATCGCGCTGCCGGAGGGCCTGCAGGCCACCACCGACCTGGCGGCGGCCATCGACGGCGCCGACTGGATCCTGGTGGTGGTGCCGTCGCATGCGTTCACCGACACCCTGCACCAACTGGCGCCGCTGCGCCCGGCGCAGGCCGGCGTGGCCTGGGCGACCAAGGGCTTCGAGCCCGGCTCCGGACGGTTCCTGCACGAGGCGGCGCAGGAGATCCTCGGCGAGGACGTCCCGCTGGCAGTGGTCACCGGCCCGTCCTTCGCCAAGGAAGTGGCCCTGGACCTGCCGACCGCGGTGACCGTGCACGGCGATGCCGCGTTCGCGCAGCAGGTTGCCGACGCCATGCACGGCCCGACCTTCCGCGCCTACACCGGCGACGACATGGTCGGCGCCGAACTCGGCGGGGCGATGAAGAACGTGCTGGCGGTGGCCACCGGCGTGGCCGACGGCATGGAGCTGGGCCTCAACGCCCGCGCCGGCCTGATCACCCGCGGTCTCAACGAGATGCTGCGGCTGGCCGCGGCGATCGGCGCCAAGCCGGAAACCCTGATGGGCCTGGCCGGGCTCGGCGACCTGGTGCTCACCTGTACCGGCGACCTGTCGCGCAACCGCCGGCTGGGCCTGGCGCTGGGCCGCGGGCAACCGCTGCAGGAGGCGGTGCGCGCGATCGGCCAGGTGGTCGAGTCGGTGCAGACCGCCGACGAGGTGATGCGCCAGGCCGAGCGCCACGGCATCGACCTGCCGATCTCCAACGCGGTGCGCGCGGTCCTGCACGGCGAACTGACCCCGGCGGTCGGCCTGCAGCAGTTGCTGGCGCGCGAACAGAAGCCCGAGTACCCGACCACCCTGTTCAGTTGATCCGGCCATCCGCTGGACATGCGAACGCCCGGCCTGGCCGGGCGTTTTCGTGTCCGCCGCCGGCGCGCCAGCGACGACGGCCGGATCGACAGGCAAAAAAAAGCCCGGTCGTGGGACCGGGCTTTCCGAACCGCGCGCGGCGGGAGAGAGAGACGACGCGCGCAGCGCTAGGCAACGCTTACCAGCTGAAGCGCGGGCCGACGAACCATTCCTTGTCGCCGTTGCGGTCCATCTTCAGGTCGGCGCTCAGGCCCCAGTTCTGGTTCAGCTTGGCCTGGGCGCCCAGACGGCCGTAGAACTCGCCTTCCGGATTGATGCCGTCCTTCTTCAGGTAGTCCTCGTAACCACCCAGAACATAGACTTCCAGGTACGGGTTGAACGCGGTGCGGATACCCGCTTCGGCGCTCCAGCCGTTGAACTTGGTGCCGTATTCCGGGGCGAAACGGTTGTAGGCCACGCGGGTCACCAGGTCGGTGCTGGTCGCGATCTCGTGGTTATAGCCGGCGCCGACGCGCCACTGGTCGACGCGTGCGTCGGCAAAGTCGGTCTTCTGGCGGTTGAAGTCGCCGAACACGCTGAAGTTCGGGTGGAACGCGTAGGAACCCTTCACCGCCCAACCGTCGGCGTCGCCGCCGTTGGCGTCGGTCTTGACGTAGCCGGCTTCGGCGTAGTTGTAGGAAAGGCCTTCGGCAGCCGAAGCGGCGAACGGCAGGGTGGCCAGGAGGCCGAGAGCAAGCAGAGAGGTCTTCATAATCGGGTACCTTCGTTATTGGTTTGTCGGCGCTGAGGCGTGGGGCCGTTCGCTGCCGATATGTAAATTATCCGTTAGCGACCCGAACTCGCCCTGAATCCCAAACCGACTAGTCCATAAATTAAACGCCCTGTTCAGGCGCCCGCGACGCATTGTTGTGATGCGCGCCGTTGCATTTCAGGCAGCCGGGAATGCCAGTGACTGTCAGCGCAGATGGCGACGCATGCGATCCGCACGCTACAGCGCGGCAAGCGTCTCGACCGCCGCGCGCACGCGCAGCCTGTCCATGGGCACCACCGAGCGGTGGATGGTGGCGCCTTCGATGAAGGCGTCGATGGCGGCGGATGCGGCGACGGAGAAATGCGTTTCCAGCGCGGCCCGGCTCCTGGCCATCCACTGCTGCATGATCGCGGTCAGCGCCGGGTGCCGGCGGGCGAAGGCATACAGTTCGTAGCTCAGCAGCAGCACCCGTGGGGAGGCCGTTCCCTCGGCGAAGATGATGTTCACCACCGCGTCCAAGGCCTGCGCGTGGTTCTGCGCGGCGCGGATTTCGGCGGCGAAGTCGGTGGACACCTCCTGGGAAAACCGGGCGAACGCGGCCACCAGCAGGTCGTGCATCGAACCGAAGTAATAGGTGGTGGCGCTCAGCGGAACGCCGGCTTCCGCGGCGACCTTGCGGAAGGAGGTGCCGGCGACGCCGTGGTCCAGGATCAACCGCAGCGTGGCCTGCTCGATCGCTTCCTTCCGGTGCGGATCCTGGCGCCAGGTCCTGCCGCTCATGCCTGTCCAACGCTGTCTCGACGAAGGCCGATGATCGCAGGTCGCGGTTGACGCCTCAATTGGTACGGATGTACAAATTCGCCGATGAGGTCGACGAAGGCCATCGCATCGATGGCGCCTCGCAACCAGCGGCGTGAGGAGCAGCGCGATGGCCAATGCCGGAGAGCGGGACGTGGATATCGGGCGCCGGGCGACTGTCGGCGGGCTCGCCGCCGGTGGCGTGGTGCTGGCCACCGGGGTGCGCGCCGCAGCGCCCTCCGGCTGGGAGGCGGGCACCTGGCTCAATGCACCCAAGGTCCATCGGCTCCTGCCCGGCGGCGTGCTCGAAGTGGTCACCGACAAGGGCAGCGATTTCTGGCGCGAAACCCACTATGGGTTCACCCGCGACAGCGGGCACTTCCTCGGCATCGCCGCGCCCGCCCGCTTTACCTGCCAGGTGCGCATCCGTGGGAAATTCGAACAACTCTACGATCAGGCCGGCCTCATGGTCCGGATCGACGCGCGTCGCTGGGTCAAGTCTGGCATCGAGCTGAGCGATGGCCGGCCGATGCTCAGCAGCGTGTTGACCGACGGCCGCTCGGACTGGGCCACCGGCCCGTACGACGCGGACGCCTCGGATTTCTGGATGCGTGCCACCTTGGACAAGGGGGTGCTGCGCCTGCAGGTCTCGCGCGACGGCAAGTACTGGCCGCTGGTGCGCTTGTGCCCGTTCCCGGTCGCGTCCTCTTACCTCGTCGGCCCGATGACGTGCACGCCGGAGCGCGAGGGCTTGAACGTCCGCTTCTCCGATTGGCAACTGGGGCCGCCGCTGGGCAAGGACCTGCACGATCTTTCCTGACCGCCGCGTGCGCCAGCACGTGTCTACTGATGCAGCGCCAGGCCCTTGGTGGCTTTTTCGATGGCCTTCTTCGGGCCGCGCAGGCCTAGACCCACCAGGTTGAGGTGCCCAGGATCTTCCGCAGCGAACGCCTGGCGATTGGCCGCGTCATGGCCGGTCGAGAACATGGCAAATACATACGGCAGCACGGTGATCTCGCGCGCCAGCCCCACTCGGTGAGCGGCCTGAAGCCCATCGAGATCGGCTTCGAACACCAGCATCGGTTGGCCGAGCAGGCGGCCGTAGCGATGGCCGTTGGCATCGATGTACGGGTCGCCCATCGCGTCGGGGGCGGCCGCGGCGATGCCCGTCGCCAGGAAGGCGGCCACGTTCAGGCGCTGCCAGACCGCCAGGTCGTTGCGGACGATCAGGGCCACTTTGGTATCGAACATGCGCAACTCCGCGGTTTGGATGAGTTGCCATGGTCCGTGTCGCCGCCGCTGCGTTCTAGAACGCCTGTGCAGCACCGCCCGCACATTGCCGCCGGTACGCGGCCGGCGTGAGCCGATAGGCGCGCTTGAACCAGCGGCCCAGATGGCTCTGATCGGCGAACCCGACCTTGAGCGCCACGTCCGCCGGCTCCTGTCCATCGGCCAGCAGGGCACGGGCAACGCGCAAGCGCAGTCGGATCAGGTAGGCATGCGGCGAGAGGCCGAACGTGCGCTGGAATTGCCGGGTGAGTCGGAATCGATCCAGGTCGGCATGGTCGGCAAGCTCATCGAGGCTGACGTCGCGCTCCATCTGCGCGTGCAGAAAATCCCTGGCACGCGCGACCGTTGGAGTCGACGCACAAGGACGCCGCGCCTCGGCCGACAGGTGCGGGGAGAGCAGGCGCATCATGCGGTCCAGGCTCTGGTCCCGCGCCAGCCGGCCTTCGCGCTGATGGATCGCCAGGAAGGCCTGACGTATCGCCGCGCTCAGTGCGGCGTCGTCGGCCAGGGTCGTGCGGAACGCCGGATGCAGCGCGGAACCATCCTGCTGGCCGCGGCGTTGCAGTGCGTCCGCCACCCAGCGCTGCGGCAGGTAGAGCATCGCGTAGGTGAAACCGTCCTCGGCCGGCGCATGCCCGTCGTGGACCGCGCCAGGTTCGATGAGCATGGCACGCCCGGGCGTGCTGGTATGCAGCGAACGCTGGCAACGGAAGCGCTGCACGCCCTGCAGGGTCACGCCGACCAGCACTTCGTCGTGATCGTGCGGATCGTAGGCATGCCCGCGGAAATGCGCATGCACGCTTTCGATACCGGTTTCCCGGTCGCGGTCGATCCTGACCCAGTCACTGGCGTTGGGTTGGGTGTGCGATGCCATTCGTGGAGCCTAGTGGGAGCACGACAGGGGGCTTGTCACTGGATGCAGTGGAGGAAGGCGCTGCCCAGACCCAGTGTAGAAGCGTCAGTGGCATCCGGCGGGGTGGGACGCGATCGGGGGGGCAGGCTGCGGATCTTTTCGTCCCCGGATCGAATCGCTTCCGGGCACTGCGCGCTACGCGCTCACTCGGCACCGGGAAACCCAAGCTGCCGCCACGCCTCGAACACCACCACCGCGACCGCGTTGGACAGGTTGAGGCTGCGGTTGTGCGGCTGCATCGGCAGGCGCAGGCGCTGCGCGTCGGGCACTTGCTCCAGCACCGTATCCGGCAGGCCGCGGGTTTCCGGGCCGAACAGGAAGGCGTCGCCGTCGGCGAAGGCGGGCGTGTCGTAACGGGTGCTGCTGCGGGTGCTGAGGGCGAACAGGCGGCGCGGTGCGATGGCCTGCAGGGCCGCATCCAGCGACGCGTGGACCTGCAGTCGTGCGTATTCGTGATAGTCCAGGCCGGCGCGCTTGAGCTGACGGTCGCCGAGGTCGAAGCCCAGCGGCTCGATCAGGTGCAGTTGCGCGCCGGTATTGGCGCAGAGGCGGATGACATTGCCCGTGTTGGGCGGAATCTCGGGCTGGTACAGCAGAACGTGCAGCGTTGGGGTGGCGATCATCGGCGCAGTGTACGCGCCGGCGCGGAGGCCTTGCTGCCGATTCAGCGGATCAGGCCGACCGCCATGTCCTGGCCCAGCTTCTGCAGGCTCGGCTGCAGCTGCAGCATCGCGGTATCCAGCGTCTCGCCGACCACGTCGCCGATCGCCAGCATGCTGCCCATGTCCGCATCCGGACGCACCTGCACGGTGGCCAGGGTGACCACGTGCTGGCCGGCGGCCTGCGCGAGGTCGCGTTCGGCGACCTGCTCGGCCGACGGGCGCACCTGCACTGCGGCCAGGGTGGCGATGCCGCTGGACAGTTCGGCGTCGCGCTGGGCGATCTGCTCGGCGGAGGGGCGCACCTGCACCGCGGCCAAGGTGGCGATGCCGCTGGCCTGCTCGACGTTGCGCTGGGCGATCTGGTCGGCCGACGGGCGCACCTGCACGGTCTCCAGGGTGGTGATCTGCGCGGCGGCGAAGGACGGCGCGGCGAACAGGGCGGCGATGGCGGCGGTCAGGAGCAGGGTGGTGGTTTTCATGGCGGGCCTCGTTGGTGTTGTTGATCAGTGGTGTGGTAGTAAGGTAGTACACCTAATCAGGGGCTGCAAGAACTTTTTTGCTTCCTGCAGCTTCATTAAGCTTTCATTCACTTAATTGCGGCGTCTTTCGCGTTCGAGGATGTGTAAGCAGACCGCGTGCCAACTCCAAGATGTTGTATTTGTAGGGAAATTTGTTCTGGCAAAGTGTCCGCAGGCGGACACCCGGGCGCTCGCGTACGCCGGACGCGGACACGGCGGCACAGTCCGTGGTGGCAACCGCTCCGCTGATGGGTCGATTTCGGCGCCATAGAAGAAGGACGGCATCGACAACGCGGGGATACGCGCAGTGCGGTACGCCCGGTACGATCGGCGTTCACCGGCTGTTTCGCCGCCACAAGGAAGAAGGAATCCGCATGACCGTCTCGATCCGCCCGCGTGGCGCCCTGCTGGCCGTCGCCCTGTCCGCCGCGCTCGGCGCACTGGGCTATGCGCCGCCCTCGACGGCGGCCAGGCCCGCCGCTGCCACGTCGGTGGATATCGCCTACGAGCAATTCACCCTGCCCAACGGACTGCGGGTGGTGGTGCATACCGATCGCAAGGCGCCGATCGTGGCGGTCAACCTCTGGTACCACGTGGGCGCCAAGGACGAGCCGGCCGGGCGCACTGGGTTCGCGCATCTGTTCGAGCACCTGATGTTCCAGGGCAGCGAGAACCACCGGGGCGAGTTCTTCGAGCCGTTCAAGCAGGTCGGCGTCACCGACCAGAACGGCACCACCAACAGCGACCGCACCAATTACTTCGAGACCGTGCCGACCACCGCGCTGGACATGGCGCTGTGGATGGAGTCGGACCGCATGGGCCACCTGCTCGGCGCCATCGACCAGGCCGCGCTGGACGAACAGCGCGGGGTGGTGCAGAACGAAAAGCGCCAGGGCGAAAACCAGCCGTACGGCCAGGCCTGGAGCCGGCTGAGCCGAGCGCTGTACCCGGCCGGCCACCCGTACCACCACACCGTCATCGGCTCGATGAACGATCTCAACGCGGCCTCGCTGGCCGACGTGAAGCAGTGGTTCCGCACCTGGTACGGACCCAACAACGCGGTGCTGGTGTTGGCCGGCGACATCGACCTGGCGACGGCCAAGGAGAAGGTGACCCGCTACTTCGGCGACATCCCGGCCGGCCCGACGATGGCCCAGCCCAAGGTCGACGTGGCCCAGCGCAGCCAGTCCAGCCGCGAGACCATGACCGACAAGGTGCCGCAGACGCGGATCTACCGCGTCTGGAACGTGGCGCAGACCGGCACCGAGGATGTCGATCGCCTGCAATTGCTGGCGCAGGTGCTGGGCGGCGCCAAGTCCTCGCGGCTGGACCGGCGCCTGGTCCACCAGGACAAGCTGGTCGACCAGATCAGTGCCTCGGTATGGCCGTCGCAGCTCGGTTCCGGCTTCGGCATCATCGCCATGGTCAAGCAGGGCGTGGACCCGGCCAAGGTCGAGGCGGCGATCGACGAGGAAGTGCGCCGGCTGCTGGACAAGGGGCCGGACAAGGCCGAACTGGCGCGCGCCAAGACCGCCTTCCGCGCCGGCTTCATCCGCGGCGTCGAACGCATCGGCGGCTTCGGCGGCAAGGCCGACGTGCTGGCCGAGTGCGCGGTGTACACCGGCGACCCCGGCTGCTTCCGCACCTCGCTGGCGACCATCGCCTCCACCCGCCCGCGCGATCTCACCGCGGTCGGCCGCACGTGGCTGGGCAAGGGCGACTACACCTTGCTGGTGCAGCCGGGCGAGCGCGTGGCCATGGCCGAGGAGCCGACCGTGCAGCCGGCGCCGCTGAATCCGCCGCCGGTCGATCCCAACTACCGCGCGCTGCCCAGCGTGGTCGACCGCAGTGCCGGCCCGCCCAGGACCACCCAGTTCCCGCAACTGAAGTTCCCGGCGCTGCAGCGCGCCACGCTGAAGAACGGCAGCACGGTGATCCTGGCCGAGCGCCACGACGTGCCGGTGGTGCAGTTCAGCTATGAATTCAGGGGCGGGTACAGCGCCGACCAGGGGCGCAAGCCGGGCACGGCCAGTTTCGCCATGGGCATGCTCGACGAGGGTGCCGGCGACCGCGATGCGCTGGCGTTCGCCGATGCGGCCGAGGCCCTGGGCGCGTCGCTGTCCGCCGGCGCCTCGCTGGACGGCAGCAATGCCTATCTGTCGGCGCTGAAGGAGAACCTGGCGCCGTCGCTGGCGCTGTATGCGGACATGCTGCGGCGGCCGCGCTTCGCGCCGAACGAGATCGAGCGGATCCGCGCCAGCTGGATCGCCGGCATCCGCCAGGAGAAGGCCCAGCCCAACGGCGTGGCGATGCGGGTGCTGCCGCCGCTGCTGTACGGCGCCGGCCATCCTTACGCGATCCCGTTCAGCGGCACTGGCACCGAGCCGGCGATCGCGGCGCTGCAGCGCGATGACCTGGTCGACTTCCATCGCGACTGGGTACGCCCGGAGAACGCCACCCTGATCGTGGTCGGCGACACCACCCTGGGCGAGATCGTGCCGCTGCTGGACGCGCAGTTCGGCGATTGGAAGGGCGAGGGGGCGGCGCCGTCGGTGCCGGCCCCGGCCACGGTGGCCTGGCCAGGCAAGCCGCGCGTGTACCTGATCGACCAGCCCGGCGCGGTGCAGGCCAACCTGTTCGCCGCGGAACTGGTGCCGCCGACCACCGATCCGGCCGCGGTCCGCTTCGACATGGCCAACGGCGTGATCGGCGGCGATTTCACCTCGCGCCTGAACATGAACCTGCGCGAGAACAAGCATTGGTCCTACGGGGCGCGCAGCGGCGCGGCCAGCGCGCTCGGCCAGCGGCCGTGGACCGCCTCGGCGCCGGTGCAGATCGACAAGACCGCCCCGGCGCTGCAGGAGATGTCCAGGGAGATCAGCGCCTTCGCCAACGGCAAGGCGCCGCCGACGGCGGAGGAGGTGGCGCGGATCCGCAACATCCAGACCCTGAGCCTGCCCGGCGCCTACGAGACCGCCAGTTCGGTGATGGGCGCGATCGGCGGCATCGTCCGCTACGGCCGCCCGGACGACTACGTGTTCAAGCGCAAGGCCGAGATCGAGACGATGACCCCGGCGCAGGTGCGCGAGGCGGCGTCGCTGCTCGACCCCAACCGCCTGACCTGGGTGGTGGTGGGCGACCTCAAACAGATCGAGGCGCCGGTGCGCGCGCTGAAGCTGGGCGAGGTCACGGTGATCGATGCCGATGGGGTGCCCCAGGGCGGGACGGCGAAGCCGACGGGACGCTGATCCGGGTGGGCGCGCGTCGGCCATGGCCGGCGCGCGCTGCTCGTGGACGCCGGGGTGCCGACCGTGTCATGGCCGATTCAGCGTTTTGCGGCACAATCCGGATTCACCCGCCAATGGCCCACTCCATGCGTCTACCGATCGCCCTCGTCCTGCTCGCCACGCTCGCCGGCTGCACCTGGGTGCCGATGGCGCCGGAAGGCAAGGGGGTGCGGGTGCTGCCCCCGGGACAGGCCGCCAGCGGCTGCGAGAAGCGCGGCGAGGTGGTGGTGTCGGTGAAGAGCAGCGTCGGCTTCTACCAGCGCAACCCGCTGCGGGTGCGCGAGGAGCTGGAGACCCTGGCCCGCAACGAGGCCCCCGGCGTGGGCGCCAACACCGTGCAGGCGATGGGCGACCCGGTCGACGGCGACCAGCGTTTCACCGCCTACCAGTGCGGCGGCCGCTGAACCGCTCAGACCATACGCTTTCCGCGGATTTGTTAAAGATGCGGTAAACCCCCGCAACCGCTAGAATTGGCGCCCCCTCGCCTGACCCTGGCGTACACCTCGATGCTCTTCAACAACGTCTCCATCGCGGGACTGGCGCACATCGATGCGCCGCACACGCTCACCTCCAAGCAGATCAACGAGCGCCTGCAGCCGACCTACGACCGGCTGGGGATTCGTGCCGACGTGCTCGGCGACATCGCCGGCATCCACGCGCGGCGCATGTGGGATCAGGACATGCAGGCCTCCGACGCGGCGACGCTGGCGGCGCGCAAGGCGATGAGCGATGCCGGCATCGAGGCCGGGCAGATCGGGCTGCTGGTCAACACCTCGGTCAGCCGCGACTACCTGGAGCCGTCCACCGCCAGCATCGTCTCGGGCAACCTGGGCGTGAGCGAGCAGTGCATGACCTTCGACGTCGCCAACGCCTGCCTGGCCTTCATCAATGGCATGGACATCGCAGCGCGGATGATCGAGCGCGGCGAGATCGACTATGCGCTGGTGGTCGACGGCGAAACCGCCAACCTGGTGTACGAGAAGACCCTGGAGCGGATGACCTCGCCGGACGTGACCGCCGACGAGTTCCGCGACGAGCTGGCCGCGCTGACCCTGGGCTGCGGCGCCGCGGCCATGGTGATGGCCCGCGCCGAACTGGTGCCGGACGCGCCGCGCTACCGCGGCGGCGTGACCCGCTCGGCGACGCAGTGGAACACCCTGTGCCGGGGCAACCTGGACCGGATGGTCACCGATACCCGCATGTTGCTGATCGAAGGCATCAAGCTGGCGCAGAAGACCTTCGCTGCCGCACGCCAGGCGCTGGGCTGGGCGGTGGACGAACTGGACCAGTACGTCATCCACCAGGTCAGCCAGCCGCACACCCAGGCCTTCATCAAGAACTTCGGCATCGACCCGAAGAAGGTCATGACCATCTTCGGCGAACACGGCAACATCGGCCCGGCCAGCGTGCCGATCGTGCTCAGCAAGCTGCGCGAGCTGGGCCGCCTGAAGAAGGGCGACCGGATCGCGCTGATGGGCATCGGCTCGGGCTTGAACTGCTCGATGGCCGAGGTGGTCTGGTAAGCGGCAGCGCCGGACAGGCGCGCAATTTTCCTTGCGCGCCGTATTTGGGTGTTTAGAAAGAAATTTGTTAGATTTCTTTCCTAAGAGCCGTCTCCGGCCACGGCAAGGATTGCCCGATGTCGCTTCGACGCTGTACCGGACATTACGTCCCCGGATCGCTGGCCGGCAGCCGCTATCAGGCGTTCGTCCCTGACCCGCTGCCGCCCGAGCCACCGCTGCAGTTGGCGGCGCCGCCGCTGATCGCGCGCAAGGAACAGGCCGACCAGGCGCTGGGTCGGCTGGATGGCATCACCCTGATGCTGCCGGACCCGGAACTGTTCCTCTATCACTACGTGCGCAAGGAAGCTGTCCTGTCCTCGCAGATCGAGGGCACGCAGTCTTCGCTGTCCGATCTGCTGCTGTTCGAGCTGGACGAGGCGCCGGGCGTTCCTCTGGACGACGTGGAGGAAGTCTCCAACTACGTCGCCGCGTTGAACCACGGGCTGCGGCGCTTGCGCCAGGACGATTTCCCACTGTCGCTGCGCCTGATCCGCGAAATGCACGCGCTGCTGCTGCAAGGCGGGCGTGGCGCCGGCAAACGTCCGGGCGAATTCCGTTCGGGCCAGGTCTGGATCGGCGGTGCGTCGCCGGCGTTGGCGCGTTTCGTGCCGCCGCCACCGGAAGCGCTGGATGCGGCGCTGGGCGCCTTCGAGCGCTTCCTGCATGCGCCGGGTCACGACGTCTCGCCGCTGGTCAAGGCGGCCCTGGCACATGTGCAGTTCGAAACCATCCATCCCTTCAGCGACGGCAACGGTAGGCTGGGGCGGCTGCTGATCGCGCTGATCCTGTGCAACGAAGGGGTGCTGCGTGCGCCCAGCCTGTATCTGAGCCTGTTCTTCAAGCGCCATCGCGCACGCTACTACGAGCGCCTCAACGCGGTACGCACCGAGGGCGATTGGGAGGGCTGGCTGGACTTCTTTCTCGAGGGCGTGGCAGACACGGCGCAACAGGCGGTGTCCACCGCGCAGCGCCTGCTGGCGCTGCTGGCGGCCGATCGCGCCCGCATTGCCGGGTTGGGAACGCGTGCGGGCAACGTCGGTCTGGTATTCGAACAGTTCGCCCGCCGTGTCCTGCTGGGCGTGCCGCAGGTCCAACCGCATTTGCCGCTCAGCGCGCCGACGATCCGTGCCGCCATCCGCACCCTGCAGGATCTGGCCATCGTCAACGAACTCACCGGACAGCAGCGGCACCGCGTGTTCGCCTATCAGGCCTATCTGGACATCCTCAGTGAAGGCGCGCAGCCGCTATGAGTCCCCCAGTGCGGCACGCCGACGGCAAGGCGCCATGCGTCGCGGCGGCGACGTCTTCTTCCCTCTCCACATCGCATCGGTCCTTCGCATGAACTACCCCGGCTACCCCTTCACCCCGCAGCGCTTCCAGGTCCGCCCGGGGCTGCAGATGTCCTATCTCGACGAGGGCCCGTGCGATGGCGAGGTGGTGCTGATGCTGCACGGCAATCCGTCGTGGAGCTATCTGTGGCGCACGCTGGTGAGCGGGCTGTCGGACCGCTACCGCTGCATCGTGCCCGACCACATCGGCATGGGCCTGTCGGACAAGCCGGACGATGCGCCGGGCGCGCAGCCCGGTTACGACTACACCCTGCAATCGCGCGTGGACGACCTGGATGCGCTGCTGCGGCATCTGCGCATCGACGGGCCGGTGACGCTGGCGGTGCACGACTGGGGCGGCATGATCGGCTTCGGCTGGGCGCTGTCGCACCATGCGCAGGTGCGGCGCCTGGTCATCACCAATACCGCGGCGTTCCCGCTGCCGGCGGCCAAGCCGATGCCGTGGCAGATCGCGATGGGCCGGCATTGGCGCATGGGCGAGTGGTTCATCCGCACCTTCAACGCGTTCTCCTCGGGCGCGTCGTGGCTGGGCGTGTCGCGGCGCATGCCCGCCGACGTGCGCCGCGCCTACGTGGCGCCGTACGACAGCTGGGCCAACCGCATTTCCACCATCCGCTTCATGCAGGACATCCCGCTGTCGCCCGCGGACAAGGCCTGGTCGCTGCTGGCGGGGGCCGAGCAGGCGCTGCCGTCGTTCGCCGATCGCCCGGCCTTCATCGGCTGGGGCCTGCGCGACATCTGCTTCGACCATCATTTCCTGGAGGGCTTCCGCCGCGCGCTGCCGCAGGCGGAGGTGATGGCCTTCGAGGACGCCAACCACTACGTGCTGGAAGACAAGCACGAGGTGCTGGTGCCGGCGATTCGCCGCTTTCTGGACGCGCATCCGCTGTCCTGAGCAAGCACGCAGGCCAACTGCGCGCCGTCGCGGTGCGCAGCACATGCAGGAAGGGGATTGCCGCCGGGTGCGCCGCGATGCGGCCGCCGGCATTGCGCCGTGGATCGTCTACACGGACGCACGCAAACTGCTACCGATTGCCGTGATGCAACATTCCTGGCTATGTACAGTCGCCGCCGACGTGCGCGGCGGGCGGAAGCGGACGCTGCACGCAATCCGACAGGAGACAGAGAGTGAAGGCGATGGCGATGGCGATGCTGTTGACGGCGATGAGCGTGCCCGGCGCGCATGCGGAGGACCTGACGACGTCCGCGGACGGCAAGACGCTGACGGTGGGATTCGGCCAGCCGACCTGGAAGCAGGTGCTGCACTATCGCAAGCTGTACGACAAGAAGCCGTTCCCCGATGCGGAGATCTACTACTACGGCAACGGCATGTACAAGATCATCTCGCAGGGCGAGAACCACTACGGCGTGTACGTGCTGCAGGGCAGCTTCGACGACCAGACCTATACGATCCGCTTCATCTCGTTGCCGTCCGAGGACTGGGGCAACAAGACCGCCTTCCACCAGTTGACCTTCATTCGCGGCGAGGACCGGAACGTCTTCATCCAGAACGCGATCGTCGACACCGGCGAGGCCATCGCCCAGCAGAACGGCACCTACACCCTGGAAAAGAACACCGTGACCAATCCGGTGCCGGCGGCGTGGAAGCACCGCTGAGCCAATGTGGCGCGCGTCTGCCGTTCTTCGGGCGCGGCCAGGATGGACGTTTGAGCGGGTTCGCGTAGGAGCGGCTTCAGCCGCGACCGGGCGTTACCGGTAACGCGGATCGCGGCTGATTCCACGGCGACAAGGGCCGCGGCGACGGCCTCCCTGCCGTGCTGGCGCCGCCGCCGCTCAGGCGTCCGGCAGATTGCGTTCGACCACCCCGTCCCAGTCGGCCGCGGTCAACAGCGGCAGCCCATGCGCCAGCCGCGATTTATCGCATTGCGCACTGCGTTCGCCGAATTCCAGCGAGGCCGGCACCGCCGCGCACACCGACGGCCGCCGCTCGTGGATGCTGCAGCGGCTGTAGCGGCCGATGTCCGCGTCCAGGGCGATGCAGCGCGGCTGTGCCTGCGAGGTGCCGCGCATCACCCGCTCATGGGTGCGCAGCGGCTCGGTCAGCTCGAACGGGACCCTGCCGCCCAGCGCGGGATCGGCTTCGCTCCAGTGGAAACTGACGCGGAAGTAGGCGCAGCAGGCGCCACAGGTGAGGCAGGGATGGGACATGGCGGCCGGGCCTTGCGCGGCGAACAGCGTGGGGGGCGCGGCATTCTGACCGAACCGCGGCGCGCTGCAAGCACGCCGGCATTCAGCCGCGGCCGCGGGCGGTGGGAGGTCGCCGGCCACGGCACGGCGCATCGGCGATAATCGGCGCATGACCACGACCTGCAACATCGCGGCCACGCTGCCGCGGCTGGCGCGCGAGCGCCCGGACCAGATCGCCATGCGCTGCCCCGGTCGGCCCGGTGCCGGCGGCATGGCGGCCTACGACGTGACCCTGAGCTATGCGCAGCTGGATGCGCGCAGCGATGCCATCGCCGCCGGCCTGGGCGGTTACGGCATCGGCCGCGGTACCCGCACGGTGGTGATGGTGCGGCCGTCGCCGGAGTTCTTCCTGCTGATGTTCGCGCTATTCAAGGTCGGTGCGGTGCCGGTGCTGGTCGATCCGGGCATCGACCGGCGCGCGCTCAAGCAATGTCTGGACGAGGCGCAGCCGGAGGCCTTCATCGGCATTCCGCTGGCGCAGCTGGCGCGGCGTCTGCTCGGCTGGGCGCGCTCGGCGAAACGGATCGTCACCGTCGGCCGGCGCTGGGCCTGGGGCGGCACCACGCTGGCGCGGATCGAGCGCGCCGGCCAGGGCGCCGGCAGCCAGCTGGCCGATACGGACGCGGACGACGTCGCCGCGATCCTGTTCACCAGCGGCTCCACCGGCGTGCCCAAGGGCGTGGTCTACCGGCACCGGCATTTCGTCGGCCAGATCGAGCTGATGCGCAATGCCTTCGACATGCAGCCCGGCGGCATCGACCTGCCGACCTTTCCGCCGTTCGCGCTGTTCGATCCGGCGCTGGGGCTGACCTCGGTGATCCCGGACATGGACCCGACGCGTCCGGCCAAGGTCGACCCGCGCAAGCTGCACGATGCGATGCAGCGCTTCGGCGTGACCCAGCTGTTCGGGTCGCCGGCGCTGATGCGGGTGCTGGCCGACTACGGCAAGCCGTTGCCCAACGTGCGCTGCGCCACCTCGGCCGGCGCGCCGGTGCCGCCCGACGTGGTGGCGCGGATCCGCAGCCTGCTGCCGGAGGAAGGACGGTTCTGGACGCCGTACGGCGCCACCGAATGCCTGCCGGTGGCGGTGATCGAGGGCCGCGAACTGCAGGACACGCGCGCGGCTACCGAGAGCGGTGCCGGCACCTGCATCGGCACGGTGGTGCCGCCCAACCAGGTGCGCATCATCGCCATCGACGACGCCGCGATTCCCGAGTGGAGCGGCGTGCGCGAAGTCGCGACGGGCACGGTCGGCGAGATCACCGTGGCCGGCCCGACCGCCACCGACACCTATTTCAACCGCGACGCGGCCACGCGCCTGGCCAAGATCCGCGAACGCCTGGACGATGGCAGCGAGCGCATCGTGCACCGCATGGGCGATGTCGGCTATTTCGACGCGCAGGGCCGCCTGTGGTTCTGCGGGCGCAAGACACAGCGCGTGGAAACGGCGCAGGGGCCGCTGTACACCGAACAGGTGGAGCCGATCTTCAACGCACTGCCGGGCATCGGCCGCACCGCCCTGGTCGGCATCGGCGAGCCGGGGCAGCAACGCCCGGTGCTGTGCTACGAGTTGGACAGCATGGCCTGGATGGCGAGCCAGCTGGAACTGGACGAACTGCTCGCGCAACTGCGCGCCACCGCCGCTGCGCATCCGCACACGGCCGGCATCGTCGACTTCCTGGGCCACCCGGGGTTCCCGGTCGACATCCGCCACAACGCCAAGATCGGCCGCGAGAAGCTGGCGCTGTGGGCTGCGGAACAGCTGCGCTGAGGCACGACGATGGCCGAGCGCTACCGGCTTGGCGACCTGCGCATCGACGCAGCGCGGCAGCGGGTCGAGCGCGACGGCGCGGTCCTGGAGGTGGGGGGGCTCAGTTTTCGCCTGCTGCATTACCTGCTGCAGCAGGGTCAGCGCGTGGTGGGGTTCGATGAACTGATCGCGCAGGTGTGGGCGCCGGCGCTGGTCAACGAGGAGACCGTCACCCAGCGCGTGCGCCTGCTGCGCCAGGCGCTGGGCGACGCCTCGCGGCAACCGCGCTATCTGCGCTCGGTGCGCGGCCAGGGGTACCAACTGTGCCTGCCGGTCCAGCCGGACGCCGACCCCGATCCCGCCGCCGCCGCGCCTGCGCCGCGGCCGATGTGGCGCAGGCGTGGCGCCTGGGCGATCGCGGCCGGTGTGGTGGCGATCGTCTCGGCAATGGCGCTATGGCGCTGGCAGGCGGCTGCGCCAACGCCAGCCGCGTCGCCGCTGCTGCAGCGCGCCGAGTACTACGCCGGCATCGGCCAGCGCGACGACAATGCGCGTGCGATCGCGCTGTACCAGCAGCGCCTGCAGCAGGCACCGGACGAGGCGGCGGCCCTGCTCGGCCTGAGCCGCGCCTACAGTGCGCGCGTCTGCCAATACGACGGCGACCAGCAGGTCGCGTTGCGCGCGCAGCGGTTGGCGACGCAGGTGCTCGCGGCGCACCCGCGGCTGGCCGCGGCGCATGCCGCGCTTGGCTATGCGTACGATTGCCGCGGCGACAACGCCACGGCGCTGGCCGCCTACGAGCGCGCGTTGCAACTGGACCCGCAGGCCGATGCCGTGCGCGGCTCGGCGGCGTATCTGTACGAACGTCAGGGCCGCCTGGCGCAGGCGCTGGCGGCGAACATGCGGGTGCGCGATCCGGCGCGGGTGCGCTTCCTGACGCTGCAGATCGCCAGCAACCTCGACCTGCTGGGCTACGTCAGTGCCGCCGAAGTCCGCTACCGCGACAGTTTCCAGCTCTATCCCGACAGCGCGTATTCCAATCTGGCGTGGCCGCGATTCCTGTTCGTGCATGGCCGCACGGCCGAAGCGCAGGCCGCGCTGGACCAGGCGCTGGGGCGCGGCACCGACGACGCCGGGCTGTTCCTGCTGCAGGCGGAGCTGGCGCTGGCGCGTGGCGACATCGCGCGCGCACGCCAGGCCAGCCTGCAGGCGATGCGTCTGCGGCCGCAAGGCAGTTTCGCCCAGGCCGTGGCCTGGACGCTGCAGGCGCAACCGCCGCCGCCGGTGCCGCAGTTGCGCGCGCGTGCGCAGGCCTTGCTGGACGGCGTGGTGCGCGGCACCGACCCGCTGGACGCGGTGGATGCGGCGCTGCTGCTGCAGTTGGCCGGCGACCGGCCGGCGGCCCTGGACGCGCTGCGCCGGGCGCAGGCCGCAGGCTATCGCGATGGCGCCTACCTGCGGGTGTCGCCGCTGCTGGCGCCACTGCGCGCGGCGCCGGGTTTCGCGGCGCTGCTGGCGCGCAACGCAGCCGAGGTCGCCGCGCAACGGGCGCAGGCGCAGCGGGCCGGACTGGTGCCTACGGCAATGCCGTGAGCACGTAGTCGGCGAGCAGCGCCCGCGATTGCGGGTGCATCTGCGGCCGGTTGTAGGCACGCCGGGTGATGACCACCACCAGGCGCTCCTCCGGCAGCACGAACACATAGTTGCCGCCATTGCCCGACATCGCCCAGGTCCCGCGTTCGACGCCATGCGCCTGGAAGCGGAAGCGCCACAGCAGGTAGCCGTAGTCGGCGTCGTCGCGGACCTGCGCATGCACCTGGGTCATGGCCCGGATCCATGCCGCCGGCAACACCTGCATGCCGTGCCAGCGGCCTTCGTCGAGCAGCAACTGGCCGAACTTGGCCAAGTCGCGGCTGCGGTAGCGGGTGCCGCCGCCACCCATGCCCACGCCCTCGGCGGCGTGCAGCCAGCGCGCACCGACGATGCCCAGCGGGCGCTCCAGGACCTGCCCGGCGAAGTCCTCCAGGCGCTGCCCGGTGGCCTTTTCCAACAGCGCGCCGAGCAGGAAGCTGCCGGCGGTGCAGTAGGAGAAGGCGCGTCCATACGGACTCTCCTCGGGACGGCGCATCCATGGCGCATAGCCCTTGAGCGGCAGGTCCAGCGCGAACTGCGTCCAGTCGGCGCTGACGTACATGCGTTCCTCGTGGCCGCTGGAGAAGGCGTTATCGTCGTCGCACTCCCATTGCGAACTCATCGTCAGCAGGTCTTCGACGGTGATCGCGCGTTTGCGCGGCGCATCGTGCTGCCAGTGGCGGTCGCCGAAGAAGTCGTAGACGCGTGCCTGCACGCCGGGCAGGCGGCCCCGTGCGATCGCCGCGCCGACCAGCAGCGCGGTCACGCTCTTGGTCGCCGAGCGGGTGTCGTGCAAGGTCTGCCGGTCGGCACCGCCAAAGTAGCGCTCGTAGACCAGGGCGCCGTCGCGCACGATCAGCACGCTGGTGGTTTCCGGCGCCGCGCCGTCGGCGATGGCGCGTTCCATGGCGGCCAGCCGGCCCAGCTTCCAGCCTCGGGCGGCGGCGTCGGCGACCGGCCAGCCGTCGTCCTGCGGCGGCGGTGCGGTCGCGGCCGCTGGTACGGCGGCGGAAGCGCATGGAACGACGAGGGAGAGGGTGACGCACAGCAGCAGCGGCAGGGGCGACATGGCGGAACTCCGGTGGAAAGGCCGGTGCACTTACGCCCGTGGCATCGCTGAAGTGCCTGATGCCAGGCTGAAGAATTCTGAAGGTCAGTCGGATCAAGGGCTTGCGCGGCTTGGGTCGCCAGCGTCGTCATCGCGGATCGCCTTCGCCCGCGCCCCCGGCTATCGTGTGCGCCCTGGTTCGATCGGTACGACGCGATGAAGATTGTGGTGACGGGCGGTGGTGGGTTCCTGGGCCAGGCGCTGTGCCGCGGGCTGGTCGCGCGCGGGCACCAGGTGGTCAGCTACAACCGCGGCCACTACCCGGAACTGCAGGCCTTGGGCGTGGCACAGGTGCGGGGCGACCTGGTCGACGCGCAGGCGCTGCAGCATGCGCTGGCCGGCGCCGATGCGGTGTTCCACAACGCCGCCAAGGCCGGCGCCTGGGGCAGCTACGACAGCTACTACCAGCCCAACGTGGTCGGCACCGAGAACGTGCTGGCTGCCTGCCGCATGCACGGCGTCGGGCGCCTGGTCTACACCTCCACACCGAGCGTGACCCACCGCGCCACCCATCCGGTCGAGGGACTGGGCGCGGACCAGGTGCCCTATGGCGAGAATTTCCAGGCGCCATACGCGGCGACCAAGGCGATCGCCGAGCGCATGGTGCTGGCCGCCAACGACGCGCAGCTGGCGGTGGTGGCGCTGCGCCCGCGGCTGATCTGGGGACCGGGCGACAACCAGATCCTGCCCAAGCTGGTCGCGCGCGTGCAGGCCGGGCGCGTGCGCCTGGTCGGCAGCGGCGACAACAAGGTCGATTCCACCTACATCGACAACGCCGCACAGGCGCACTTCGATGCATTCGAGCACCTGGCGGTGGGCGCGCCCTGCGCCGGCAAGGCCTACTTCATCTCCAACGGCGAGCCGTTGCCGATGCGCGAACTGCTCAACAAGCTTCTGGCCGCCGTCGGCGCGCCGGTGGTGACCAGGACGCTCTCGTTCAAGACCGCCTATCGCATCGGCGCCGCCTGCGAGACGCTGTGGCCGCTGCTGCGTCTGCGCGGCGAGCCGCCGTTGACGCGCTTTCTGGCCGAACAACTGTGCACCCCGCACTGGTACAGCATGGAACCGGCGCGACGCGACTTCGGCTACGTGCCGCAGGTGACGATCGAGCAGGGGCTGCAACGGCTGGCGTCCTCATGGCGCCACGACATGCCCGTCACTCCTTGACGACCCGCGGTTTCCGAAGATGATGCCGCGCCGATTCGGCACGACAACTTTCTGGACATTGCCATGCTGCATTACGCCATCATCTTCTTCGTGATCGCCATCATCGCCGCCGTGCTCGGTTTCAGCGGCATCGCCGGCGCGGCGACCAACATCGCCTGGATCCTGTTCGTGGTGTTCCTGATCCTGGCGGTGATCTCGATGTTCCGCCGCGGCAAGGTGTAGTCCTTTCGCGACAATTGAACGTCGATGCTTGCCCGCGGCGCTTTGCGTCGCGGGCAAGTCGTTTCTGGACTCCGCGCCGCGAGGGCCTGCCGCCCGCAGGCAACACGGCGGGACTGGGCTGGACGTTTCGCCCGGCGCTTGTCACCATCTTCCGCTCAGGGGACAGGGGCGGATCGAATGCGAGCGTGGATCGTGTGGGTAGGCCTTGCGCTTGCGGGGAGCGCGTGCGCGCAGGTGGCGCCGGTGGACCTGGCGCCGTATCTGCAGCGCGACCAGTTCGACCGGGTCAAGATCTCGCCGACCGGCGCCTACTACGCGGTGATCGCACCGCTCGAGGACCGCACCGTGCTGGCGGTGATCCGGCGCAGCGACAAGCAGGTTTCGGCCAAGATCATGGGCCAGGCCGATTCGGTGGTGCACGATTACTGGTGGGCCAGCGACGAGCGCATCGTGGTGTCGATGGCCGAGCGCCTGGGCGCACTGGACCGGCCGGTGGCGATCGGCCAACTGCACGCCATCGACGCCGATGGCAAGAATGCGCGCTTGCTGGCCAGCCCCTACGGGCTCAACGACAGCGTCAACGGCGTCACCTACAAGGCCGGCCTGGACCCGTCGGTGTTCATGCTCGACACCTTGCCGGACGACCCGCGCGCCGTACTGGTGTCGGTGGTGGAGCAGACCACGGACCCCACCGTGCATGTGGACAGGCTCGACATCTACAACCACCGGCGCACGCCGGTGGCGCGCGCTCCGGTAGCGCGTGCGGACTTTGTCACCGACCATGCCGGCCACGTGCGCTTCGCGCAGGGTGCCGAGACCGGCAGCAACGCCAACAAGCTGTTCTACCGCAACGACGACGCCAGTGCCTGGCGGCTGATCAACGACGAGGCCAGCAGCGGCCATCGCAGTTTCCCGCTGGGCTTTTCCGCGGACGACAGGATCGCCTACCTGCAGGTGGAGCAGGCCGAAGGGCCCGATGCGGTGGTGGCATGGGATCCGCAGAGCGACCGGTCCACGCCGCTGCTGCGCGACGCGAAGGTCGATCCCTACCAGGTGCTGCGCGACCTGGACGGCCGCACCCCGATCGGCGTGTCGTTCATGAGCGACCGCGTGCACAACCGCTTCTTCGACGAGACCGCGTCGACGGCACGGCTGTACCGCGCGCTGGAGCAGGCCTTCAACGGCGATGCGGTGTTCATCACCTCCGCCACCGCCGATCGGCGCCTGCTGATGCTCTATGTGTGGAGCGATCGCAACAACGGCGACTATTTCCTGTTCGACACCGTCGACAAATCGGCCAAGCGGGTCTTCAGCCGGCGCGAATGGTTCGTGCCGGAGCGGATGCCGTCGACCCGCGAGGTGGCGTTCAAGGCCAGGGATGGCATGGCTCTGCATGGCTATCTCACCCTGCCGCTGCAGGCGCCGGCCGGCAAGCCGCTGCCGATGGTGCTGCTGCCGCATGGCGGGCCGTTCGGGCTCTTCGATGGCTGGGAGTTCGACGACGATGCGCAGGTGCTGGCCGCGGCCGGCTACGCGGTGTTGCGGGTGAACTACCGCGGCTCCGGCAATTACGGCCGCGCCTATACCCAGGCCGGCGCACGGGAGTGGGGCGGGCGCATGCAGGACGATCTCACCGACGCCACGCACTGGGCGATCGACCAGGGCATCGCCGATGGCGCGCGCATCTGCGTCTACGGCGCCAGCTATGGCGCCTATGCCGCGCTGATGGGCGCGGCGAAGGAGCCGGACCTGTACCGCTGCGCGGCCGGCTACGTCGGCGTCTACGACCTGGAGACGATGTACCGCGACCAGGCCAGGTACGCGCGCTGGACCAAGGCCTGGGCCGGCGACTGGCTGGGCGAACGCGACAGCCTGGCGGCGCGGTCCCCGGTCAATCTGGCGGCGAAGATTCGGGTCCCGGTGTTCCTTGCCGCCGGCGGCAAGGACGAGCGTGCGCCGATCGAACACACCGAGCGCATGGAGAAGGCGTTGAAGAAGGCTGGGGTGCCGGTGGAGTCGTTGTATTTCCCCAACGAGGGCCACGGCTTTTATACCGAGCCGCACCGGCGCGCCTATTACACGCAGTTGCTGGCGTTCCTGAGCAGGAACCTGGGCGGCGCGCAGGCGCAGTAGCGGCGCGCGGCGCAGCGGGCGGGACAGCTGTCTCGCCCCGCGCACGGCCTTGCGACGTGTCTGCCGCTAGAATGCGGGGATGCCTGGATCCCCCCTCGATGCTCTCAAGCCCCTGGCCGGCCGCGCGCTGGAAGCGGCGCTCAATCGCGCGCTGGCGCTGGACCCGGAAACCGGCGAGGCCCTGCGCGACCTCGATGGCCAGCGCGTGGCGCTGACCCTGGAGGCGCCGGCACTGGCGCTGCAGATCCGCGTCGACGGCACCCAGCTGCGGGTCGGTCCGGTGGATCCGGCGCAGGAGCCGGAGCTGGCGGTGCGCAGCACGCTCGGCGGCCTGCTGGCGCAGTTGCCGTTCCTGGCGCAGGCGCGACGCCCCGGCGGCCCCGGCGGGCGGGTGCGGGTCTCCGGCGATGCCGAACTGGCGCGGCGCCTGCAGCAGTTGGCGACGCGCTTCGATCCGGACTGGCAGCGGCCGTTCGTGCAGGTGTTCGGCGAGGTGCTCGGCGTGCAGGTGGCCAACACCGCGCGCTCGGCCCTGCAGCAGGCCCGGCGCAGCGCGCAGGACCTGGCGCAGAGCGCGGCCGAGTTCGTCACCGAGGAGTCGCGCGACGTGGTTGCGCGCGCCGAACTGGAGGCCTTCTACGACGATGTCGACGTGCTGCGCGACGACATCGAACGCCTGGCCGCGCGCGTGGCGCGGCTTAAGCCGGAGCGCGGCGCATGAAGGCGATGTTCCGCGCCAGCCGCATCGGCCGGGTGATCCTGCGCTACCGCCTGGACGACCTGCTCGACGGCACTCCGGCCGAACGCTGGTTGCGCCTGGCCAAGCCGTTCGTACCGCGCGCCAGCCCCGACATCGCCGCGCAGTCGCGCGGCGCCCGGCTGCGCCTGGCGCTGCAGGACCTGGGGCCGATCTTCGTCAAGTTCGGACAGATCCTCTCCACCCGCCGCGACCTGATGCCGCCGGACGTGGCCGAAGAACTGACCCTGCTGCAGGATCGGGTGCGCCCGTTCGATGGCGAGGCCGCGCGGCGCATCGTCGAGCAGGCGCTGGGACGGCCGATCGCGGCGGCCTTTGCCAGCTTCGATACCGAGCCGCTGGCCTCGGCCTCGATCGCGCAGGTGCACGCGGCGACGCTGCACGATGGCCGCGAAGTGGTGGTCAAGGTGCTGCGGCCGGACATCGAGCGGCAGATCGACGCCGACATCGCCTTGCTGAAATCGGCCGCGGCGCTGGTCGAACGCACCCATCCGCGCGCCGACAAGATCCGCCCGCGCGAGGTGGTGGCCGAGATCGAGACCACCCTGGCCGCGGAGCTGGACCTGCAGCGCGAAGGCGCCAACGCCAGCGTGCTGCGTCGTTTCTGGCTGCATTCGGACGACCTGTACGTGCCGGAGGTGATCTGGACCCATACCGCCGAGCGCGCACTGACCCTGGAGCGGGTGCGCGGCATCCCGTCCGACGACATCGCCTCGCTGGACGCCGCCGGCATCGACCGCCGCGCGCTGGCGGCCAAGGGCGTGCGGGTGTTCTACACCCAGGTGTTCCGCGACAACTTCTTCCACGCCGATGCGCACGCCGGCAACATCTGGGTCGACAGCGACCCGGCGCGCCGCGACAACCCGCGCTTCATCGCGCTGGACTTCGGCATCATGGGCCAGCTCTCGCAGGAGGATCAGTACTACCTGGCCGAGAACTTCATGGCCATCTTCAACAAGGACTACCGGCGCATGGCCGAGCTGCACGTGGAGGCCGGCTGGATGCCCGCCAACGTGCGCATCGACGAGCTGGAGGCGGCGGCGCGCTCGGTGTGCGAGCCGTACTTCACCCGGCCGCTGTCGCAGATCTCGCTGGCCGAGGTGCTGATCAAGCTGTTCCGCGTGGCCCAGCGCTACCAGCTGACCCTGCAGCCGCAGCTGATCCTGTTGCAGAAGACCCTGCTCAACATCGAAGGCGTCGGCCGCCAGCTCGATCCGGAACTGGACATCTGGGCGGTGGCGCGGCCGGTGCTCGAACGCATCCTGATCGAGCGCTACAGCCCGCAGCGCGCGCTGCACGAACTGCGCAAGCGCCTGCCGGAGATCATGACCCACGCGCCGGACATGCCACGGCTGATCCACGGCTGGCTGCGCCAGCAGGTCGAGGGCCGGCACGAGCTGTCGATGCGCTCGCGCGACCTGTTCGAACTCAACCTGCTGGTGCGGCGCATGCAGCGGCGGGTGGTGGCGGCGATCGCCGGCGTCGGCCTGCTCACCGTGGCCACGCTGCTGTACGCGCTCGACGCAGGCGGTCCGCAACTGGGCGGGGTCTCGTTGTGGGCCTGGATCAGCGGCGGCGCCGGCACGGCCGCCTTGCTGACGGCGTGGTGGCGGCGCTGAGCATGGCGTTGCTCGATCGCGCGCAGCTGCAGGCGGTGCGAACCGAACTCGGCGCGGAAGGACCGCGTCACGACGCCGGCCAGGCCGAGCGTGCGCAGCGACTGCTCAACATCACCCCGGAAACCGGCGAACTGCTGGCGGTACTGGTGCGCGCCACCGGTGCGCAGCGGGTGCTGGAGATCGGCACGTCCAACGGCTATTCCACGCTATGGCTGGCCGAGGCCGCGGCGGCGCTGGGTGGCCGCGTGACCACGCTGGAGTACGCCGCGCACAAGATCGCGCTGGCGCAACGCAACTTCGCCCACGCCGGTGTGGACGGCTGTGTCGACCTGGTCCACGCCGATGCCGGCGCCTGGCTGGCCGATGCAGCGTCGGCCGCGTTCGACCTGCTGTTCCTGGACGCCGAGCGCACGCTGTACGGCGACTGGTGGCCGCAGCTGCGCCGGGTGTTGCGGCCAGGCGGGTTGCTGGTGGTCGACAACGCGCTGTCGCATGCGGCGGAGATGGCGCCGTTCGCCGCGCTGCTGCAGGCCGATGCGGCGTTCACCTGCACCACGCTGCCGGTCGGCAACGGCGAACTGCTGGCGGTCAAGGACGCGTAGCGCAGCGCTGCAGCGTTGCGTGCGTGCGACCTGCGTCGCTGGTTAAGCGGCCGCCGGCGCGCTCTAGCCACGCGGCGATCACTACCGTGGCACCTTGTCGCGAGCGACGTGGCGGTGACGTTGCGTCGGGGCTGCCGGCCAGCGCTTCTGTCACATACAAGCGCGCTGCATTCCCGGCAATGCGCATTGTCGTGCCGTGACTCGGCACGGATAATCCGGCAGTGAACACCGACGCCGATCCTCTGCAGATCCTCTACCAAGACCCGCTGCTCGCCGTGGTCGACAAGCCCGCCGGGCTGATGGTCCACGACAGCAAGCTCGCCCGCGGCGAGGACGACTTCCTCGCCGACCGCCTGCGTGCGCAGCTGGGCCGACCGATCTTCCTGGTACACCGGCTCGACCGCGCGACCAGCGGCTGCCTGCTGCTGGCCTTCGACCGCGACACCGCCAGTGCGCTGGGCAAGGCGCTGATGGGCGGCGAGGTCGACAAGGATTATCTGGCGATCTGCCGTGGCTGGCCGGCCGAAGCCCGTTTCGACGTCGACCACGACCTCGACGGTGGCCCCGGCAAGCCGCTGAAGAAACCGGCGCAGACTCGCTTCGCGCGCCTGGCCTGCGGCGAACTGCAGGTCCCGTCGGGCGAGTTCACCACCTCGCGGTATGCGCTGCTGCGCTGCGGTCCGGTGACCGGACGCTTCCGCCAGATCCGCCGTCATCTCAAGCATCTTTCCCATCACCTGATCGGCGACACCAGCCACGGCGATGGCCGCCACAACCGCATCTTCCGCATGCAGGGCGTGCACCGCATGCTGCTGCATGCCGAACGCCTGGCGTTTCCGCATCCGGACGGACGCCGGATCGCGGTGACGGCGCCGCTGGATGCGGAGTTCGTGCGCGCGTTCGGGTTGTTCGGGTGGGATCCGGCGCCTTGGCAGGTGGATACCGACGGCAGTACGGCCGAATAGAGGCAGGCAAGCGCGGCGCGTGGCCGGTGTGGGAGCGGCGACGTCGGGGCACCGCTGACCACGACGGGAAGCGTCCTGTAGGCGCGGCTTCAGCCGCGAGCGGGCTTCCTCGGTGACGCCCGCTCGCGGCTGAAGCCGCTCCTACGACAGCGCAAATCGATGCCGCGTTACTTGGCCGGCGGCGCGTTGACCGTCTGTTCCAGGTCCTTCTGCAAGTCGGCGAACAGCGGGGTCATCTTCTGCTGGATCGCGCCCATCAGGTTCTGCATCAACTGCGGGGTCTTGTCGAGCAGGCTCTGCCCCGCCGGGCTCTCGTAGAACTCGGCCATCGCCAGCACCTCCTGCTTGGAGAAGGTCTGCTTGTACAGGTTGACGTAGAGCGGACGCATCTCCTGCCAGGACAGCGCCTTGCGCACCGTGGCCTGCGTGCGCTCCTGGATCTGCTGCAACTTCTGCTGCTGGGTGGCGTCGAGCGGGTGCTGCGCGGTGAGTTGGGCGAACTGCTGGCGCTGCATCGCCTCGATCTGCGGCAGCATGGTGTCGAGCATGTTCTGCGCGCGCGAGGCCGACAGCAGGCGGTTGACGTCGGCATCGGTGGGCGGTTCGGCCAGCGCCGGGACGGCGGCCAGGGCCAGCAGCAGGGCAAGCAGCAGGCGCTGCGGCCAACGGAAGACGTGCGGAGTCGGGGACATGGAGCATCCTGCAGAACGATGACCGGCGGCCAGAATACGGCAATCGCCACGCCGCCGCCGGGTGCGGGGACGTGCGACCGGCCGGCGTTCGCTCCCTGGCTCGTTCAGGCGGCGCCGACGCGGAAACCGGGCGGTCCGATGAATACCCTACAATCCGCGCCATGGGTAACGGGGCCATCCACATCTCGAGCAGCCTGACGATTCCGGAGGACGAAATCGTCGAGCGCTTCGTGCGCGCCAGCGGCGCCGGCGGGCAGAACGTCAACAAGGTCGCCACCGCGGTCGAGTTGCGCTTCGACCTGGCCGGCTCGCCGTCGCTGCCGGAGCCGCTGCGTGCGCGCCTGCTGGCGCGGCGCGACCGCCGCATCACCGCCGACGGCGTGCTGGTGATCGATGCGCAGCGCTTCCGGACCCAGGACCGCAACCGCGACGATGCGCGCCAGCGCCTGGCCGAGTTCATCGCCGCCGGGCTGTCGGTGCCGAAGCGGCGCATCGCCACCAAACCCTCGCACGGCGCCAAGCTGCGACGCCTGGACGCCAAGCGCGAGCGCAGCCAGATCAAACGCGGCCGCTCGCCCGGCCGCTGGGAGTGACTTTTGACCGAACGCGATTACCGCCTGCCCGCCGCGCCCCCGAACATGCCGATGGTCAAGCCCAGCCGCTTCATGCGCTGGCTCGGCCGCACCGCCCTGCGGATGACCGGCTGGCGGGTGGTGGGCGAATTTCCCGACGTGCCCAAGCTGGTGATGATCGTGGCCCCGCATTCGTCCAACTGGGACGGGTTCCTGGGCTTTGCGGTCAAGTTCGCGGTCGGCTTCGAGGTCCGCGTGCTGGGCAAGACCCAGTTGTTCTGGTGGCCGCTGGGACCGCTGCTGCGCAGGCTCGGCGGCATCCCGCTGGACCGCAAGTCGCCGCGCGGCGTGGTGGAACAGGCGGTGGCGCTGATCCGCGGCGCCGAACGCATGTGGTACGTGATCACGCCGGAGGGCACGCGCAAGCGCGTGGAGAAGTGGAAGACCGGCTTCTGGAAGATCGCCCACGGCGCGCAGGTGCCGATTTTCCCGGTGTACTTCGACTACCCCAGCCGCACCGTCGGCCTCGGCGAGGTGGTGTGGACCAGCGAGGACATGCAGGCCGACATCGCCGCGATCCGCGAATGGTACCGGCCGTGGCGCGGCAAGCATCGCGATACGTTGTGACGGGTAGCGGCGGCTGACGGCGAGGCGCATCCGCCGTCTTATCCAGCGGCACCACCCGATGTCGTAGGAGCGGCTTCAGCCGCGACCGGGACATCGGGAACGTGCCGGTCGCGGCTGAAGCCGCTCCTACGGCGCATTGGTCGGAAGTCGTTGTGGGAGGGACTTCAGTCCCGACGGACGGTATCAGCCGACCTTTCGCTTTCGCTCGTCGCGGCCGAAGCCGCTCCCACGCAGGCCTCGCCTCCCGGCGCTACAACGCGCTGCCGCCGAACTTCTGCGTGTACTGCAGGTACACGCTGCGGCCCACGGTGTCGAACCAGGACACGTCGTAGTACGGATACGACGTATAGGTGCGGTCGTGCGGCGGCATCGTGTCGAACAGGTTGGTCACCGTCAGCGACAACTGCGCATGGTCGGTGAAGCGGTACTGCAGCGAGGCGTTGTAGCGGTAGGTGGCGCCGATCCACGGGCTGCTGCCGCTGTCCGGGTCGTAGACCTGATCGTAGGAGTCGGAACTCGGCAGCCGGCCCAGGCGCTCGCCGTGCAGCGTCGCGGTCCAGGCGTTGCGCTCCCACGACACGCTGGCGCTGGCCTTGGTGCGCGGGATGTCGTAGCCGCTGTTGACCGCGAACTCGTCCACCATCGCTTCGCCCGCATACACCTGGATGTCGTGGCGACGCACCCAGGTGTAGTTGCCGCTCAGGCGGAAGGTGCCGATGCCGGTATCGAGGCGGTACTGCGCACTCAGGTCGATGCCGTTGGTGCGTTCGCGGGCGATGTTGATCGGGTTGACGTAGACCCCGTACAGGCGCCCGTCGGCGCTGCGGGTAACCCGCGCCAGCGCCTGCTGGCAGGTGGTGGAGGTGGCCTGCAGCACGCCCAGGCGGCAGTCGGCCTCGTCACGCAGCACCTGGTCCACGCGCAGGTCCTGTACCTGGTCGCGCATGTCGATGTCGAAGTAGTCCAGCGACAGGTCCAGGTCCGCCAGCGGCGACCACACCAGGCCGGCGGTCCACGAGGTGCTGTTCTCCGGGTTCAGCGCGCGGTTGCCGCTGCGGCCGCGGATCAGCGCTTCCTCGTTGTAGCTGCAGTCCTGGATCGCCACGCCCGGCTCCTCGCTGGCGCAGCGGTAGTAGTCCACGCCGGTGGTCTCGTCGTTGCCCGGCCCGGCATACACGTAGTGCAGGTCGGGCGCGCGGAACGCGGTGCCGTAGGAGCCGCGCACCAGCAGCGACTGCACCGGCCGCCACTCCAGCCCGCCGCTGTAGGTGAACTTGCCCAGCGAGCGGCCGGCGAAGCGGTACTGGTCGTAGCGCCCGGCCAGGCTCAGCGACACCGTCGACAGCACCGGCAGGCGCAGTTCGCTGGCCAGCGCCCAGCGGTTGCGGCTGCCGTGGCCGTCGGAGTCCTTCCAGCTGTAGTAGTAGTACTGCGTGGCCAGCGGATCCGGGCGCAGGTTGTAGCCCTGGTTGCCGAACTCGGCGGTCGCGGACATGCCGGCATCGCCGCCGGGCAGGGAGAACAGCGCGGTGTTGGTGGCGGTGAAGGCGAGGGTATCGGTGCGCGAGCGCGGCTGGTACACCGTGCGCTGGGCGATGCTGTCGTACTCGGCGCGGCTCAGCGGCGTGTACAGGCGCTGCGGGTCGGCATCGAAGATCGGCAGCCCCGAGTCCTCGTCCACGCCCAGCTGCGGGCCGAGGAACAGCGCGTTGGCGCGCGCGGCGACGATCTGCGGCCAGCTGATGGTGGCCTGGTACTGCGAGTGGCTGAGGCTGGCTTCGTAGTCCCAGTCCGCACCCAGGTGGCCCTTGAACCCGGTGGTGACGCTGAAGGTCTTCTGCCGGGTGCGGATGGTGCCGGCATTGAGGCCGCCCATTTCTTCCGGACTGAACTGACGTCCCCAGGCCTCCACCTGGCCGGTGGCCTGGTTGTAGAAATAGCCTTCCTCGTTGCCGTCCGGGGCCATGTAGCCCCACTGGGTCACGTCGCGGAACAGCGACAGCTCGTGGTAGCCCAGCTGCACGTCGGCGAACCACTCGCTGCCGTTGTCGAAGGCGTAGCGCAGCGAGGCGTAACCGTTGAGGCCGCGGCGCCTGTTGGTGATGGTGCCGTAGCCGATCGAGGCACTGCTGCCGCAGAACGCGCCGTAGCCCGGACGCGTGGCGTAGCCGGTGCTGCCGCCGTTGAGCGCGGACACCGCCGCGCAGGTGTCCGCGCCCGGGTCGAGGTAGTTGTCGTCGTAATCGGTGCGCAGGAAGGTGCGCCGCGGCACCTGCGCGCGCGCGGTGGGACCGTCCAGGGTGCTGTCCTGGCGGCTGCGCTGGTAGGCCCACAGCGGGGTCTGCGAGACCAGCTCGGCGCCGAACACCGCGTCGAAGTTGCCGCGCGACCAGCCGCTGCTGAGGCTGAGATTGAAGCTCTCGCCGCCGCCGCGGGTGGTGTCGCCGAAACGGTAGTCCAGCGTGGTGCCGTCGGCGTGCTTCTTGAGGATGAAGTTGACCACGCCGGAGATCGCATCCGAGCCGTAGACCGCCGAAGCGCTGCCGGTCAGGATCTCGATGCGGTCGATCATGCCCAGCGGAATGTTGGAGATGTCGGTGAAGTTGCTGCGGCCCTTGAACGGCATCGGGAAGTCGGCGATGCGGCGGCCGTTGACCAGCACCAGGGTGTGGTTGGGGCCGAGTCCGCGCAGGTCCACCTGCTGCGCGCCGGGCGAGAAGTCCGCACCGCTGGCCGACTGCGGGCTCTGCGTCTCGCCGCCGTTTTGGGTCATCGCGCGCAGCACGTCCGGCACCGAGGTGAAGCCGTCGGCCTTGATCTGCTCGGCGCTGATCACGCTGATCGGCGCCGGGCCTTCCACCTGCGTGCGCGGGATGCGCGAGCCGGTGACGCGCAGGGTTTCCAGTTGCGCCACCGGGGCGTCGGCCGTCGCGGCCGGCGCCGGCGCGGCGGCACGGACCGGCTGCGCGCGTGCCGGGGCCGGCTCCTGGCGCCGCACCAGCCAGGCGCCGGAGGCGTCGCGCTGGGCGACGAAGCCGCTGCCGCGCAACACCTGCTGCAGCGCCTGCGCCATGTCCAACTGGCCGTGCGCGCCGCCGCTGCGGGCCTGGCCCAACTGGTCGGCGCGGTAGATCAGCTGCACGCCGGATTGCCGCGCCAGTGTATCCAGCGCCGCACGCAGCGGGCCGGCGGGGATGTCCACCGTGCCGGTGGCGGCCACGGCAGCGGGTTGCGCCTGCGCCGCACAGGCGCTCGCACAGGCCATGCTCAGCAGCAGGGCACGCATCGGATACCGCATCGAGTTTTCTCCCCAAACGGGCGCGGAGCGCGCCTCCGTAGCTCCAGGACGAACGAGACCGGCAAATCCCCCCGCCACCGCGCCTCCCCGGCGCGACGCGGCTCAGCGGCTGTGCAACAGCACCGTGTCGCCGCGGCGCTCGGCACGGATCGGGAACCCCTGTTCGAGCAGGCGCACGAAGGCGTCGACATTGGACCAGCGCACGTTGCCGCCGACCCGCAGCGCCGCGGCGCCGGCATCGGCGACCTGCAGCTTGACCGTGTTGTAGCGGTTGAACTCGGCCACCGCCGCCTGCAGCGGGGTGTCGTCGAAACTCAGGTAGCCGCTGCGCCAGTCCAGCACGCGCTCGGCCTCGGCCAGCGCGACCCGGCGTACCAGCACCCCGTGCGGCCCGGCCTGGGCGATGCTGCCGGCTTGCAGCAGCAGCGGCGGCGCCTGCGGCGCGCCGGCCGATTCCAGCCGCACCGTGCCTTCGGTGACCACCACGCGCAGCGCATCGGCCTCGCGGCGCACCGCGAAGCGCGTGCCCACCGCCACCACCCGGCGCGCGCCGCTGTCGACCACGAACGGCCGGCCCGGGTCCTTGCTCACCGCGAAGAACGCCTCGCCGCGCTGCAGGTCGATGCGCCGCTGCGCGCGCGACAGCGCCACCGCGATGCGGCTGTCGCTGCTCAGCGTGGCCTGCGAGCCATCGGCCAGGGCCACCGGGCGCAGCTGGCCGGTGACGCTGGCGTAGGCGGTGGGGACCGGTTCGACGGCATGCCGCCAGAGCAGGGACAGCACCGCGACACCCAACAATGCCGCTGCCAGTACGGCCGGCCAGCGCCGTCGCCGTTGCGTGCGCGGACGCGGAGCGAAGCGCAGCCCGCGCAGGTCCGGCGCGGCCGAGGCCGCCGGCGCGACTGCGCGGCCGCCCAGGCCCTGCCAGCGGCCGCGTTCGGGGATCTGCCCATCGCGCTGGCCTGCGCCCAGCGCCTGCAGGCGCCCGCTCTCCTGCCAGGCGGCCTGCAGGCGCAGGAACGCCACCCGGTGCGCGGTGGCCGCGGCCAGCCACGCATCCAGGCGCGCCTGCCGTGCGTCGGTCCAGTCGCCGCGGTCGCGCCGCGCCAGCCAGGCCGCCGCACGCGCCTCAATCCACCTGCTGTCCATCGCGTGCCCGCGCCTGCAACGGCCTCGCCGGCGCGGCCGCGCCCTCGTCGCCATGGAAATGATCGGCCAGCAGGCGCATGCCGCGGGCCACCTGCTTCTCCACGCTCTTCTCGCTGATTCCCAGGCGCACGGCCACCTCCTTCTGCGGCAGTTCCTCGACCCGCCGCAGCCAGACCACGCTGCGGCAGCGGTCCGGCAACCGGTCGAAGGCCGCCGCCAGCCGACCCAGCACCTGCCGTCCGCCGCACCAGCGTTCCGGCGACAGCTCGTCTATCAGGACGTGCATCGACTCCAGATCCCCCACCGCCTCGATCGACACCACCCGGTTGCGGCGCAGCCGGTCGGTCATCAGGTGTCGCGCGGTGGCGAACAGGAACGACTTGGGCAGGCTCGGCCGCGCCTTGCCGGCGGCCTCGTAGACGCGCACGTAGATCTCCTGGCGCAGGTCGTGCCACTCCTCGCGATGCGGCCAGCAGCGGCGCAGGTAGCCGCTGAGCGCCTGCTCGTGGACGAGGATTTCTTGGACGAACCAATCGTCGAGGGAAGCGGACATGGATCCCACATTAGCCGATCGCCGGCGCATGCGGGCAAGTGCCGCGCGCGCCGACGTGGGAGGGTGGGGCGGCGGGGGGAAACCGCGCCGCCGTTCGTCCCCTCTCAGCAACGAGCCGCACGCTCGCCTGCCCGCCCCGTTCCCGAGGAGATCCGCATGACCCGTTCCGTCGGCATGTTCCGGCCCTGGCTATCGCTGCTGCTGGGCCTGTGCCTGGCCACGCCCGCCGTCGCGCGCGATTACCGCCAGTACCTGGTCGGCGATCCGGCCGCGCCCACACCCGGCCCGGTGTCGCCCGGCCTGCTGCTGATGGGCGGCGGCGACCGCAACTACGACGCGCTGCGCTGGTTCATGGCCAAGGCCGGGCATGGCCACGTGGTGGTGCTGCGCGCCTCGCAGGCGGGCGAGGTGGGCGAGGAGTTCTACCGCAAGGTCGGCGGCGTGGCCTCGGTAGAGACCTTCGTGTTCAGCGGCCGCGGCGCGTCCAACGATCCGGCGCTGCTGCGCGCGCTGGCCCGCGCCGATGGCATCTTCATCGCCGGCGGCGACCAGTCGCGCTACGTGCGCTACTGGAAGAACACCCCGGTGGCCGACGCGCTGGACGCGCACGTGCGCGCCGGCAAGCCGCTGGGCGGCACCAGCGCCGGCCTGGCGATGCTGGGCGAGTACCTGTACGGCTCCATGGACGGCGGCAGCATCACCAGCCCGGCGGCGCTGGCCGATCCGCTGGGGCCGGCGGTCACCATCGAGACCGACTTCCTGCACCTGGACCTGCTCAAGCGGGTCATCACCGACACCCACTTCCGCGAGCGCGACCGCCTCGGCCGCCTGTTCGCGTTCCGCGCCAAGGCCGCCACGCTGGCACCCAAGGGGGAACCGCTGATCGGCCTGGGCGTGGACGAGAGCGCCGCGGTGGCGGTGGAGGGCGACGGCACCGCGCGCGTCTATGCCACCGATCCGCAGGCCGTGGCCACCGTGGTCGCCGGGCCGCTGCAACCGTCCACCCCGGCCGGGCAGCCGCTGCAGGCCGCCCGCATCGAGACCGTCGGCGTCGGCCCCGGCTCGACCCTGCACCTGCCCGATGGCCGCGTCGAGGCGCCGGTGTTCCATCGCTACTACGCGGTGCAGGACGGGCGCATGCGCGAGATCCCGGCCACCACCCTGGTGATCCATGGCGGCGCCGGCGTCGAGCGCGCCAGCAGCAGCGCCGCCGACCTGGCCGAGGCGCGCGCGGCGATGGAACAGGCGCTGCGCACCGGGCAGGCGCTGCTGGCGCAGGGCAAGCCGGCGGTGGATGCGGTCGCCGCGGCGATCGCCGTGCTGGAGGACTCGCCGCAGTTCAACGCCGGCAAGGGCGCGGTGTTCACCCACGACGGCCGCAACGAACTGGACGCGGCGATCATGGATGGCCGCACCGGCAAGGCCGGCGCGGTGGCCGGCGTGCACCGGGTCAAGAACCCGATCGCACTGGCGCGCGCGGTGATGGACCAGTCCGAGCACGTGATGCTGGTCGGCGATGGCGCCGAGGTCTTCGCAAAGCAACACGGGATCACCCTGGTCGCGCCGTCCTACTTTCGTACCGAGAAGCGCTGGCAGCAACTGCAGCAGGCGCTGAAGGAAGAGGCCAACAAGCAGGCGCACGCCGATCTGGAAACCGCCAAGCACTTCGGCACGGTCGGTGCGCTGGCGCTGGACCTGCAGGGCAACCTGGCCGCCGGCACCTCCACCGGCGGCATGACCAACAAGCGCTACGGCCGCGTCGGCGACTCGCCGATCATCGGCGCCGGCACCTTCGCCGACAGCCGCTGCGCGGTGTCCGGCACCGGCTGGGGCGAGTTCTACATCCGCGCGGTGGCCGCCTACGACATCTGCGCGCGGGTGAAGTACGCCGGGCAGAGCCTGGCCCAGGCCGCCGACGCGGTGATCGACCAGCAGATCCCCAAGGCCGGCGGCGACGGCGGCGCGATCGCGCTGGGTGCCGACGGCAGCGTGGCCTTCCCGTTCAACACCGAGGGCATGTACCGCGGCTGGATCGGCGCCGATGGCGTGCCGCACGTGGCCATCTTCAAGGACGAGGCGTTGCCGCTGCCAGGCGGGCAGTGAGTCCGGCGCGCCGGCGCTCCCTGCGGGGCGCCGGCCGTGCAACCCGTCGCGCGGTCGGCACCGTGATCGGGACGCCGGCGCCATGCCGCGCCCGGCGATCTGTACGCCGGCTGGCTGCCACGCCGGGCCGAGCCAATGGCACATGCCGCTGCCATGCAAACCCGGTAACGTGGGCGGCTGTCTTGGCCCCAAGGTCCTCCCAGGAGTTCCACCTCATGTCGCGTAACGTCGTTCTGGCCGCTGCCATCAGCCTGGCGCTGGCCGCCTGTTCCGGTAAGGAGTCCACCCCCGTGCCCGCCGCCCCCGCTGCTCCGGCCGCCGCGCAGCCCGCCGCCGCCGCCAACCCGCTGCTGACCCCGAGCACGCTGCCGTTCCAGGCGCCGCCGTTCGACAAGATCAAGGACAGCGACTACCTGCCGGCCTTCGAAGAGGGCATGAAGCAGCACCTGGCCGAGATCCGCAAGATCGCCGACAACCCGGAACCGGCCACCTTCGCCAACACCCTGGAAGCGATGGAGCGCAGCGGCGAGACCCTGACCCGCGTGTCGCGCATCTTCTTCGGCCTGGTCCAGGCCGACACCAACGATGCCCGCCAGAAGATCCAGGAAGAGATCGCGCCCAAGCTGGCCGCGCACCAGGACGAGATCAGCCTGGATCCCAAGTTGTTCGCGCGCATCAAGAGCCTGTACGACCAGCGCGACACGCTGACCCTGGACCCGGAGCAGAAGCGCCTGGTCGAGTACGAATACCAGGAGTTCGTGCGTGCCGGCGCGCAGTTGTCCGACGCCGACAAGGCCACCCTGCGCAAGCTCAACGTCGAAGAGACCACCCTGGCCACGCAGTTCCACACCAAGCTGGTCGCGGCCACCGCCGCCGGTGCGGTGGTGGTGGACGACAAGGCCAAGCTCGACGGCATGTCCGATGGCGACATCGCCTCGGCCGCGCAGGACGCCACCGCGCGCAAGCTCGACGGCAAGTACCTGCTGGCCCTGCAGAACACCACCCAGCAGCCGGTGCTGGCCTCGCTGAAGGACCGCGACCTGCGCCAGCAGGTGATGGCCGCCTCGCAGTCGCGCGCCGAGAAGGGCGATGCCAACGACACCCGCCAGACCGTGCAGCGCCTGGCGCAACTGCGCGCGCAGAAGGCCAAGCTGCTCGGCTTCGACAGCTACGCCGCCTACAGCCTCAGCGACCAGATGGCCAAGACCCCGGATGCGGCGCTGAAGCTGCTCACCGACACCGTGCCCGCCGCCACCGCCAAGGCGCGCAGCGAAGCGGCCGAGATGCAGAAGGTGATCGACGCCCAGAAGGGCGGCTTCAAGCTCACCGCCGCCGACTGGGACTTCTACGCCGAGCAGGTGCGCAAGGCCAAGTACGATCTCGACGAGTCGCAGATCAAGCCGTACTTCGAACTGGACAACGTGCTGCAGAACGGCGTCTTCTACGCCGCCAACCAGCTCTACGGCCTCACCTTCAAGGAACGCACCGACATCCCCACCTACCACGACGGGATGAAGGTCTATGAAGTGTTCGACAAGGACGGCAAGTCGCTGGCGCTGTTCTACACCGACTACTTCAAGCGCGACAGCAAGTCCGGCGGCGCCTGGATGGACGAGTTCGTCGGCCAGAACGGCCTGACCGGCACCAAGCCGGTGGTCTACAACGTCTGCAACTTCACCAAGCCCGCCCCGGGCCAGCCGGCGCTGCTGAGCTTCGACGACGTCACCACCATGTTCCACGAGTTCGGCCATGCGCTGCACGGCATGTTCTCCAACGTGAAGTACCCGACCCTGGCCGGCACCTCCACCTCGCGCGACTTCGTCGAGTTCCCCTCGCAGTTCAACGAGCACTGGGCGTCGGATCCGAAGGTGTTCGCGCACTACGCCAAGCACTACCAGACCGGCGAGGCGATGCCGGCCGACCTGGTGGAGAAGATCAAGAAGTCGCGCACCTTCAACCAGGGCTACGCCACCACCGAGTACCTGTCGGCGGCGCTGCTCGACCTGTCCTGGCACACCCTGCCGGCCGACGCGCCGCTGCAGGACGTGGACAAGTACGAGGCCGACTCGCTGAAGAAGTACAAGGTGGACCTGGCCGAAGTGCCGCCGCGCTACCGCACCACCTATTTCGACCACATCTGGGGCGGCGGCTACTCGGCCGGCTACTACGCCTATTTCTGGTCGGAAGTGCTCGACGACGACGCGTTCCAGTGGTTCAAGGAAAACGGCGGCCTGTCGCGCAAGAACGGCGACATCTTCCGCGCCAAGATCCTCTCGCGCGGCAACACCGTCGACCTGGCCACCCTGTACCGCGACTTCCGCGGCAAGGACCCCAGCGTCGAACCGCTGCTGGAAAACCGCGGTTTGAAGAACTGATCGGCGCTGCGCCGATCGGGTGTGTGGAGAACGGGATGGCCTTGCGGCCATCCCGTTTTTCGTTGGGGTGATCTGGACGTGCCTTTGCGGCGCAGGTATTGACTCACTTCAAGGCAACGAGGAAGCCGGATGTCATCGCCGTGGCGACGTGCTGGCTAGCGTCGAAACTCGACCATCCATTCCGCTGGGGTGGTAATAGCGAATATGCGTCGTCCTCTTGTACATGTTCGCGCGTCCTGCCATGGAAGGCGCAATCCTCAATGCAGGCGGACTTCTCAGCCGCGCCAGTAGCGAAGACCTGAAATTTTTGTCTACGAGCATGGACGGTTCGAAATCAACTTTTTATCGATCCAAACCTGTCAGACCTTAGGCTTTAAATCTCTCACGGCGCAGCAGGGTTCGCATTGATGGATTCCAAGACCTGCGTAAGAGTTGCAGCGACGGATCGCCTATGTACCATCAGGGCGTGGTCCGAAGAGTCAACCAAATCCACCACGAGGAGAGGACGATGAAAGGAAACTGGATTGTGAGCGTCGCGATGCTGGGCGCTTGCTTTACGGCATCTGCTGCAGGACAGCTGGACATTCGGCTGGAGCATGCGCAGGTTGCCAGAGCTAGCGCTGGCGGAGCGGTCATTACGATGACCTTGACTAATGCGGGGAATCAACCTATCGCGGTGCCTGATGCTTATGTTCCCGCGGTAAGCCGCGCTGGGGTAATGCAAGCGAATCTGTTCCGGGTACTGCAGGAAGATGGAAGCCCGGTGGACTACCGCGGCATTTACGTAAGCAAACTGCCAGGTTCGACGCCTGACGTCATCCTGCGTCCGGGTGAGTCGAAATCCGTGACGGTGGATCTGTCCCTGAGCTACCAGATCATGCCTGGCCGCCACTACTCTGTAACAGTGCAGCCTCTTTTGCGGTACCGCGAGCTTTCGACAGCCGCTGCAGCGAACGCTTCCGATCAACCGAGTCAACTCAAGGCCGCCACATCCAACCGTATCGAGGTCACACCGCAGGCATCGGCCGAGCCTCAATCCGATGCTCGAACCCTTGAGGCCGCACAGGCTGTTGCCTGTAGCGCCGAACAGCAAAGCGCGATTCAGGAGGCGGTACTCAACGCCGGCGACCTCGCCCTTGCAACCTCGAACTACACGCAGTCGCTTCTTCAATCCGACGGGAACGGAAACCTCACCTTCAACCAGACTCCGCGTTACACGAAGTGGTACGGGCAGTACGGCGACCCGAACGACATGTCCAGCCCGAATGGCACGGTCAACGGAAAGATCGCGTGGAGGATCCACGTCAATGCAATACGCCTTGGGAAGGAAGAGAACCAATTGCCGAACCCACCTACGTTGTCCACGCAATGCAATTGCGAAAAGCAGGGTAAGGTCGATCCGGCGAACACGGTCGCATGGGTGAACCCTTCTGAGCCCTACGCCATCAACATCTGTCCGCTGTTCTTCTCCCTTCCGGCCATCAGCAACGCGCAGAACACGTATTCCAAGGCGGGGACGATCCTGCACGAGATCTCGCACTTCAACGATGGGTACACGACGGGCACGGACGATCTTGGTAACCCCAATCAGCCTGTCGAGGACGCGAAGCTTCTGGCCGAATCCGCAAGAGATTTGGCGGCCGACGCCGCGAATAACATCGAGTTCTACAGCGTCAATCTGGAAGGCGATCAGTAGCAGTTGCAGACTGCTGGGCTTGCGATGCAAGGTTGTCGTGACATGAATGCGGACTTCGTAGGCTGATCCGTCGAAGCCAGCTACTCGTGGCGACTTGGGGCAAAAGCCGCACAACCTGACAACCTGTTTACCGCTGCTCCTTATGCTCGCATACGGGTGCGTGGTGTAGCCCGGGCCGACCCGCAATGCGAGGCCAGCCCTCACCGGCGAAACATCCTGCCTCACCCAACCCTGCCGGGATCAATGCAGTCGCCCACCTTTCGCAGGCAGCGCATAGACCGCCCGATCCTCGCGTACGCCCTTGGGCGTTGGCGCGCGCAGCGGCTGGCGCACGATCTGCAGCAGCAACGCCCTCATCGCGTTCGCTGCATCGCAGAGCGTGTCGGCCTCCGGTAACGCTTGGCCGGCCCGTTCTGTCGTATCGCCGACTGGCGCTGCGCGGGTATGCGTTGAGACGGTCTCGGTCAACAGCGTGAGCCGGTCGACCTGCTCACGCGTCACCCGGAACGCGCCGCTTTCGACGTCCGGGCCCATCTCGGTGGCGGCATAGCGCCGAGCGCCACAGGTCGTATCGGTCCGCTGAGCAGGATAGGACAGCGCGTCCAGCACCAGGTCCACCTGGTCGGCCAATAGCTCCAGACACAGCGCCAATTCGCCCATGCGCACCTTGGGTTCGGCGGCACGCTCTTCGTGCTGCGTCCGTGGCTGCGCCAGCCGGGTCAGGAACCGCACGTGATCGCGCAGCTTCGCCAGCCGGAACTGGCTGTCCTCCGGCAAAAAATAGCCGGGCATGTCTTCGTCGTCCAAACGATCGTGCGACATCGTTGCCTCCTCGTTCCATCAAGGGGTACGCCCGCCACGCATGGCGGACGGGAAGTCGGGAGGTTCGAAACCGCACGTAGCCGGCGGGCATATTTCCCCGAAGGGTGTTGTATTAGCCGCCCTCCCGACGCAGGCATCGCGTCGGCTTGCGCTTGCAAAGCATGCAGGCACAAAAAACCCACCGGTTTGTCGGAGGTGGGTACCGCTACGTGAGGAGTTTCGACGCTCCTTGGGTCAAGAGTGCGACTGCCTAGCGTGCGTGTCAATAGCGGAAGTGAGAGATTTTCGCTAGTGACATCTACCATTTCGCTGTGCCTTGGTTGCCATCATCTTTGAGCTGCCTACACGGCAGTGAACTTGCCGGATGTCTTGGAACAGCAGTTCTTCGTTTTCTGAGCTGCCCACACGGCAGTGAACGGTGCTCATTGCACACCGCCTACGCGAGCCAGTTTCTGAGCTGCCTACACGGCAGTGAACACCGGCAAAGCTGCGCTGGTCCTGCGGAACAATTTCTGATCTGCCTACACGGCAGTGAACCGGCGCGCCCTGGATCGGTTCGTGGGCTACATTTTCTGAGCTGCCTACACGGCAGTGAACACGGAACGGTCGAGGTGTCGGCCGGTGCCTACTTTCTGAGCTGCCTCCACGGCAGTGAACCCCGCGACTGGACGGATGCGCAGCATCCCAGTTTTCTGAGCTGCCTACACGGCAGTGAACGCATCCGGCTGCTGCTCCCACACACGGTTCTTTTTCTGAGCTGCCTACACGGCGGTGAACTCTCGGTCATAGCTCGGCCTCGGCCACCCACTTTTCTGAGCTGCCTACACGGCAGTGAACGGATCAACTCAACAGCCTGCGCGAGTGGTACATTTCTGAGCTGCCTACACGGCAGTGAACGAAGATGTCCTTGCGCCGCTCGAACACGATCCTTTCTGAGCTGCCTACACGGCAGTGAACCTTGTGCAGCGTCGCGCCGCCCCGGGCCGGGATTTCTGAGCTGCCTACACGGCAGTGAACGTGCCCCATCAAGGCAATCAAGCGCTGTTCTGTTTCTGAGCTGCCTACACGGCAGTGAACGAAGCCGGCCCGGCGCTGCTCAGGCGCCCGCGTTTCTGAGCTGCCTACACGGCAGTGAACCTCCTGTGGAATGCGGGGCGGTGGTGGGTTAATCTCTGAGCTGCCTACACGGCAGTGAACGAGATCCCGAACGTCTCCGCAAAATCCGTGGCTTTCTGAGCTGCCTACACGGCAGTGAACGGTGACAGGTCCCCCGGCGGTAATCCTTTCCATTTCTGAGCTGCCTACACGGCAGTGAACACGCGGATCAGGTAACGCGGTTCGTTCGACATTTTCTGAGCTGCCTACACGGCAGTGAACGCGTAGGTAGTAGCTGAGCCGCGCGGCCTTTTTTTCTGAGCTGCCTACGCGGCAGTGAACGTCATGGCGCAGGCCGTTGAGGTGACCTGTCTATTTCTGAGCTGCCTACACGGCAGTGAACTGTTCATCGGCCTGGAAATCAAATCTCAGACCTTTCTGAGCTGCCTACACGGCAGTGAACGATGCGGCGATGGTCTTCATCACGCCGCTTGCTTTCTGAGCTGCCTACACGGCAGTGAACGCTGCGGAAGGCGTCGGCGGTCCAGCGCTGCATTTCTGAGCTGCCTACACGGCAGTGAACTTCGCAGCCGAAGCGCAGCGCGCGGCCGTCATTTTCTGAGCGCCTACACGGCAGTGAACACCAAGCGCCACCGCCTCCTGCCCCACCGGCTTTTCTGAGCTGCCTACACGGCAGTGAACTTCCTCTTCGCTGGCGTCTTCGGTCGACTTCATTTCTGAGCTGCCTACACGGCAGTGAACGTTGCTGATGCTTACGGCCTGACGGGCACGTGTTTCTGAGCTGCCTACACGGCAGTGAACCGTTCGCGCGATGCACCAGTGAATCCACGTAATTTCTGAGCTGCCTACACGGCAGTGAACGACACGGGGCCTTGGTGTATCCCTATCTCTTGTTTCTGAGCTGCCTACACGGCAGTGAACACGAGTGGCGCGCTCAAGCGACGGCAGGTAGTTTTCTGAGCTGCCTACACGGCAGTGAACATCGGAATCATTAATCCCCTCCCGGCGGCTCATTTCTGAGCTGCCTACACGGCAGTGAACAGCCAGTAGCTGGGAGAACGACGTGACAGCCATTTCTGAGCTGCCTACACGGCAGTGAACCATTCACGTCGTTCTCCTTGTCGATGGGTGGATTTCTGAGCTGCCTACACGGCAGTGAACAAGTAACTGCCGCACAGTTGCCTTGCCGAGTGTTTCTGAGCTGCCTACACGGCAGTGAACGCGCGACGCCGCGGACGACCACGGCGACTTCTTTTCTGAGCTGCCTACACGGCAGTGAACCGCGTGCGCAGAGATTCGTGCCACTGCGGACGTTTCTGAGCTGCCTACACGGCAGTGAACGTCAACAACGAGGACGCGTCTTCCGATGCGAATTTCTGAGCTGCCTACACGGCAGTGAACCGCATCGCAGCCTTCTGCTGCGTCCTGCAGGTTTTCTGAGCTGCCTACACGGCAGTGAACGATGATCAGAAGCGCCAGGCACAGCGCCAGAATTTCTGAGCTGCCTACACGGCAGTGAACGCCACGCCGGCGTTGGACCGAGGCGGTGACGCTTTCTGAGCTGCCTACACGGCAGTGAACTCGGAGCGCGGACCTTGACCAAGGCGTGTAGCTTTCTGAGCTGCCTACACGGCAGTGAACGTGGATGGCCTTGTGGAGATCAAATGCCCATCTTTCTGAGCTGCCTACACGGCAGTGAACAGCGTGATGCTGGTAGCTGAGGTGGACGGCCATTTCTGAGCTGCCTACACGGCAGTGAACGCCAACGTCGAACTTGATGGTCTGCGGGTTGATTTCTGAGCTGCCTACACGGCAGTGAACGGCCTGGAAATCGAATATGTGCGCGCCGACCTTTTCTGAGCTGCCTACACGGCAGTGAACTAGCCGCACCATTCTCCAAGCCTTTGACGGAGAAAGGAAACCTGCAAAGAAAAGCAGCCGACCCCTTTGCTGGAGCCGGCTGCCAAGTGTTTGATTTCAATGGAGCGTTCGAAGCACCAAGGAAAAAGGGTCAGAACCAGGGAATGGTGGCCCCAGTACTGAGTCCATAACTGTTGAACGTGCCTGCTATCGGTTCCTGCAGGAAGGGCCCATGGCGCACGAAGAGCGGGAACGCGGCCTGGCCGGTGCTGCGGCTACCCAGCACCACGAACGGCAGCCGCAATCGTTCGGCCGCGGTGTCCGGAATGCGTTCGGCTGCCGCGTCGGCGCTCAAGCCGTGCCGACGCATGGCGCGTCGGCGCAGGCGTTCGGGGCTGCTCTTGGCCTGGACGCGCGTCACCTGCCGATACTGTGCCGTGGCGGGCACCTCGGCGATCTCGGCAATGTGCAGGTGATCGTGCATGCCCCGCAGCCAGGCCGTCGCCATCAGGCTGCGCAGTGCGCTGTCGTTGCCGTGCAGGCGCAGCTGCGTCCCCAGGCTTGGCAGTGCGTCGTCATGCGTCGGGAAGCTGACGCCGATGCCGCTACTGGGCAGTTCCACCAGGGCGCGGTGCAGGCGTGCGTACAGCGCGCCCAGCAGTTGGTGCGGTGCCAGATCCGGATCGGGCCGAAGGCGGAGATCGAGATAGTGCTGCATGGCCGTGCCTCAGTTCGAGTCGCCGAACACGCCGCCGCGGATCAGCGTGGCGATGACGAAGTGCTGTTGCTCCACGCTCGGGACTTTGTCCTTGATCACCCAGGCGTCGAGCAGGGTGTAGAAGTCCTGCTTGTCCTTGGGCTGCCGGTAGGCCTTGCCTTGGGTGGTGACCGAACCATACGGCTCGACGGCGATCGCGCCGTTTTCTTCCACGCCGGGGTACCAGGTGTCGATGGTGCGCAAGGCATTGCCGATCTTTTGCGAGTGGATGGCGGCCACGGCCTTGTCGCCTTCGCCAACGGCGTAGAGGGTCTTGCTCTTGTCGCCGCGGCCGCGCTCCAGGATCAGTTCCTGCGAGGGGAACACTTCCTGGCCGGCGCCGATCCGCACGAAGGCGGTGACCTGCAGCAGCACATGCGCGGTGCCGGCCAGGCCATCGGCGATGGTGGAGGCGAGAGTGTCGAGGTGCTCGGAAGCGTTGGCCGGCGCGGCCAGGTCGCGCAGGCCATGGTCGTGCGCATGGAAGGTCCATTGTGCGCTCGGCTCGCCGTTGCGCAGGTGGGTGACGTGGATCTCCACCTGCTCGGCACCTACACGGTTGCGCCACAGGAAGCGGCCGTTGGCGAGATTGGCCGCGTAGCGGCGCGCCAGTTCGCCGAAACCGTGCTGGTGGCGGTAAGCCTCGACGGTGGCGCGGAGTTTGGCGCGGTAGTCGGCATCGTTGCAGGCGGACGGCGCGCCGGTGCCCCCGAGCACGCGCAAGGTGAACTGGACCTTCAGGGTGTCGGCGTCCAACGGCAGCGCGGCCACGTCCACGGTCTGCAGGTTGGGGTTCTGGATGGCGGCATCCAGCTTGGTGGGGTCGGATTGTTCCTTGCTCTTGTCCTTGAGCCGATTGGAGATGGTGCCGCGCACCGATTTCTCGCGGACGCGGACCGGTTGCCAGTCGCCGGCCGCATCGCGTGCGGACCAGGCGCCGGCGAAGAACAGCGCATCGGAGGGGTCCAGCTTGCGCTCGAAGGCGAGGACGGAGGCGGTCTTGAGGGTGTCGTTGGCCATGATGGAATTCCTTGTCGTGATGGGCGATCAATCGAAATCGTCAGCCGTCGGGATGACGGCGGGGCGGTAGTCGTTGCGGCAGCGGTACAGTCCGGTGTCGGGTTGGCTGTCGACGTACCAGAGCAGGTGCTGCGGCGTCGGTAGGCGGTGCGGGCTGATCCACTCGCCCACCGAGTACAGGCTTTCGACGAAGCGGAACGGTATCTCGGCGTCGCGGGCGTTGGCGACGCTGCCAGGCGCATGTACCTCGCCGAGCGCGCCGTAGCCGACCGGGATCGGCACGATCCAGCCGCGGCCGCTGCGGTCGTTTTGCCACTCGCCCTTGCCATCGGCCGCGTCCACGTAGCGCCAGTTGATGCGCGACAGCGAGAGCCACGCATCCAGGTTGGTCGCATCGGGTGTGTGCTGCCGCAGCTCGGTCCGCCGGGCATCGAGCAGGTCGTCGCGTGCCACCAGGGCAAAGCCCGGCAGCAGTCGCAGTTGCAGGTTGCGGAACAGCGCCTGCTGGTCGGTGGTCGTACCGGTGAAGGGGATCACCTGCGGCTGGTGGCGGGGGCGTGCACGTTGCTGCATCGGCAGCAGGCTACCGCCGGCGATGCGCATGCCGGCGAGCAGGTCGGTCACCACGGCCAGATCCGCCGCGTGGCTCGCCGGGTCGCGCAACCAGCGTTCGCTATGCACCGCGAAGACCAGGCTCAGCTCAAGGTGGATGCGGCCTTCCTCGACGATGGCCGCGGTCTTGCCGTCCCTGTCCACCGGGTTGCGGGTCAGCCGGAACGCCTTGACGAAGCCGCCCTCGGTGACCTGTTCCTGGTGGTCGTGGCAGATCACGCCGACGGCATTGAAGGCCAGATCCAACCCGGCTTTGCGTGTCTTGCGTTCCAGCGCCCACATCAGCCCGAGGAAGGCGGTGATCGACGGGAAACCATGCGTGAGCGGGCTGGACACGGCATTGGCGTTCTGCACGTGCAGGTGCGGGATTACCAGCAGGTGGTCGAAGGGAGGACAGTCGCTCATGCCGTGCCTCCCGCCTGTGCGAGCCGTTGCATCGGCACCGGCCAGGCGGCGTCGACGATGGCCACCCCTACCCAATGTCGCCATTGGTCGTCGCCCAGGCCGACGATGCCGGTGTCGCGCAGGCGGTCCTTGATCCAGGTCGCGAACTGCCCGGCGATCTCGTTCGGCCAATCGGCAACGTCATAGGCCTTGATGAAGTCGCGATCCTGCTGTTCCCATTGGGGATGTTCGGGGTCCACCCGGACTGGCAGCGCCACGCGCTCCGGATCCAGCCAGAGTTGTTGGCACTGCGGCAGCACGCAGTCCGGATCGCGGCTCCAGCCCGGTTCGAACCGCACCGTGGTCTCGGCGGCGAACAACACCAGCTTGTCGACCAGGTCATATTCCATTTCCTCGCGGATCTTCCGGGTCGCCATGGTCTGGGGTGGATCGGTAGCCAGGAAATCGGCCAGCGCCTTGATCAGCTTCGGGACGCCCTCGAAATAGGCGAACCGTTCCAGCGCCGAGTCCAGCCGCAACAAGGTGCGCGGGCGCTCGCCGGTCCAGCGCGGCGGCAACGAGGCCAGCAGGTAGTTGATGCCGCCGCGCTCGCTGTTGAGCTGGCTGATGTTCTGCGGTTTGGTACCGCCCAGCTTGCGGGCCACGAGGTTGCGGTAGTCGCGGTAGTCGCCGTCGAATGCTTGTTTGGCGCGGAAGGCCTGCCGTGCCTGCGTGTTGCGCTCGCCGAAGCGCGCCTCGCGGATGTCTTCATGCACGGCGTGGGCCAGGCTGCTGGAGAACAGCGGCTGCAACAACTGGTAGTGGCTGTCGTCCTCCGGTTCCTCGCCGACCAGCCAGTAGACCTGTTTGGCGGCTTCGTGCGAGGACGGCTGCGCGTCGTGGCGGACCAGATTACGGAAGGCGCCCATCCAGCGGCTGGCGACCTCGGCATCGGCATGCAACGCCGCGCGCAGGTCGTCGTCACCGTCCTTCATCCAGTCGAGCAGGCGTCGGCCATCGACCTCCAGTTTGAGGAACTTGAACACATCCAGCGCCGCGGCGTTACCGACCACGTCTTCGGCGAAGCCGGGACGGAGCAGATGGCTGCCGACCTCGGGGTGCGCCGGCAAGTCGGCGGGATCGACGTGTAGGCTGCTGCCGCGTGCGTCGGGGTGAGTGGCCTTGAGCACATGGGTCACGGCCTGGATCTGACCGACCCGCCGGGCCGCGTCCGCCAGCCAGGTTTCGTAGTCGTACTTGGATGCCGTCCCGGCATCGTCCTCCTTGCTCTTCAGCTTGGCCTCGCGCCGCCCGTCGATGAAGGCGGCGATGGCCGAGCGGAAGCGTTCGGAGCGTTTTGCAGGTTCCGATTCTTCTGTCATTGCGAGTCCTTTCGTTCGTTGAAGTGAACGTGCATATAGAATCCCCACGGCAGCACGAACCGTGGGGTGTGTAAGGGGTCTCCCCTTCAGCCGACTCTTCTGAAGAAGCGTCGTTTACAGAGCACTTCCTGCATCCACCTTCGCACAGCAGTCCTTTGTGCGTAGGTACCGGGGTCCAACCGGCGTTGCTGCATCTAGGCCCGTTCCTGTTCTCAGCAGGAACGGGCCTTCTCATCGTCCGAAATTTTCATCCAGTTGTATGAGAGAAGAATGGATTTTTTGAATGCTGCTACTCTATCCGAAGCGGTGTCAAACGCAACTCTGCTGGTTTCACTGCCGCGCAGGCAGCTCAGAAAAGCTGGATGAGTGAAGACATCGCGTCACTGCCGCGTAGGCAGCGCTCGGACATGGATGTCCTCATTCCTTGGACTTGAAGCCCAGCAATGGATGCCATCCCCATTGCTTCCCCTTTTGCCGCTCCCGCACGTTCACCGTCATCAACCGCTCCGCGCAGTCCCGCAGCGTCAGGTCGAGTTGCCCGGCCTGCTCGGCGAGCAGAGCCATCAGGTCGAACGCGCCCCACGGGCTGACGCCCAGTCCGTGTTCGAGTGAGATGCGGACGTACTCGCTCTGTTCCACGGCCGTGTACAGCGGGGCGCCGCGCCGCGCGTCGTCGCGTTCGATGCGATGCAGGACCAGGCGTTCCTCGTCCTCGTCCGGTAGCAGCACCAGGGTGACCTTCCCCATGGTGTCGTGGCGGAACGGCTGCTGTTGCGACATGACGCCGGTGAGCATGGCCTGCGGGGTCTGCCAGGCGGAGGCGGCATTGAGCACGAACGGCGCCGCACTGCGCCGCGACTTCTGCGTCGGGGAGTGCGGTTTGCACTGCATCGCCTCGAGTAGCCGGGCATGTTCCAGATCGCAAAGGCGTTCGCGCGGAAGCAAGGGGGGTTCCGGCACCTGGATGCGCGGCAGCGCGGTCAGCACGCGGTACTCGTCCTCGCGCAGCAGCTTGCCGAGCCTGTGGGTCTGCAGGCGGAAGCGGTCGGTGGGGTGGCCGCTGGCGTCCTGCTGCTCGAACCCGGGGCGCACGTAGGCCAAGGTGTCGCTGCCGTTGCCGCGGTAGTGGCGCAGATTGGTATCGAAGATCAGCAGGTTCGGCGCAGTGCCGGGCATGCGTCGATGGCGTTGCACGCGACCGCCCAACTGGATCAGCGAGCGCAGCGAAGATGGCTCTGCCACGGCCCAGTCCGCGTCCCAGTCGCGGCCTACCTCGCACACCGGCGAGGCGAGGACCATGAACACCTGCTCCGGCTCCGGGTGCGCGTCGATCGCCCTGCGGATCGCTGGTGCGCGATACACCGCGTCCGGCTGACGCCGGTCGAACGCGGTATCGAGCAGGTGCTCGATCGCCGAGCGCTGCAGCAGCGGAAAGCGCGCGTGGTAGACGCACAGATGCAGCCTGACGCCAGGCGGAGCGCCAAGCCGGGACAGCGCACGCGCCACGTCGATCAGCGGGTCGATGTTGGCCATTCGCACCAAACCGAAGCTGACGCGATTGCCGCTGACCGGGTCGGACTGCGCATGCGCGCTGTGCAGTTGCAGGATCGCCTCGCGCACGTGCTGGGCGAACTCGGCGGCGATCTGCTCCGGTTGCCGGCCCTGGATCCGCAGTGCGATCAATTCGCCGCGGCGCAGTGGCGCCGCTTGGCGCAACTTGCCCGCACGCCTGGCGACGAACTGGGCATGCTGGGCGGCAAAGGCGGCCGTATCGGCGCAGGGGCCACCGTGCGTGCCGAACTCGTCGGCCCACAGGCAAGGGACCTCGATCGGCGCATCGGCGCTGCCCCCATCCGCACCGCGGTTGCGCCGGTAGTGCGCACGCCCGGCGCGGTAGGCGGCGTACATGCCTTCGACCAGAGCCGGCGGCAGCGTGGCCGACGACAGCAGCACGCGGCTGCCGAGCATGCCGGCCCAGTGCACGAGCCGCCCGAGCGCAGGCAGGTCGTCGATGTCGTAATCGTCCAGTTCGTCGAGGATCAGGTCGGCGCTCATCAATCGCAGCATCGGCGCGATCTGACGGCCACCGCGCAGCGATTCGGTGGCCGGCACCATGTGGTCGACGGTGCAGACCAGCATCGGCGCGGACAGCAGCTTGCGCATCTTCGGGTCGTGCAGTGCCCGAGACAGCAGCGGGTGCTGGGTTACCGCGCCTTCGTAGACGAGGTGGCTGCCTTCCTCCAGCAACGACTGCGCCGAGGCAGAGCCGGTGGCCGCGGCCTGCCGTGCGTGATGATCGAACAACGGTGTGCTGGCGGTGCCGCCGATCAGCATCGCCAATTCGTCGTCGCTCAGATGCAGGTCGGTGCGATAGCTGTCGGCGGTCTGCCGGGTGAGCGTGCGCAGGCCAAGCGCGTAGGTCATGCGCAGGCCCAATTGCGGGTCCGCCAAAGCGTAGAGAATGCGCGCGTTGGCCAGGGTCTTGCCGCAACCCGTCGAGGCCATGTTGACGATGAAGGCGCCATGCGCGCGTGCAGGCTCGCGCAGCGCCGTTGCATGATCGGCCGCCTTGTCCTGCCAGGCGAAGCGGGGATCGGCACTGCGCTTGCGCAGGCCGCGGTGCTGCGCCAGCCGCGGCAGATGCCGTTCGACGCCGGGCAGTGCATGCGCGATCAACCCCGCTGTATGGGCGACGCCGAGTAGATGCTCGTCCAGGGACTGGTTGCGCACGATGGTGCCGGCCCGGTTGCGGGTGGTGTTGGCAGCCAGCACGGCCCCTTGCTGCAGATGTCGCGTCCGTTCGGCGACGGGCTGGTCGTTGCGGTCCAAGCCCAGGCGGGAATAGCTGTGGTCGGCGAGCATCAGGCTGAGTCGCGCCAGGTGCATGACGTAGGGGTTGTCGAGCCAGCCTTCGGGGCGGCGCACGCGTAGGGCGTCCAGACGCCTGACCAGGCGCGCCGCTTGCGTGCGCCATGCCGGTGTGGCGACCGGCAGGGGACTGGCGAGCATCCAGTATGTCGCCACGTGGGCGCGATCGGCCTGGTCGCGCTGCTCGTTCCAGTCGTGCTCGACAAGCGAAAGCGGCAGATCCAGCCAGGTCGGCGTGGCGACCGGCACCCGCCGGCCAAGCCGCTCCTGGCTGCCGTCCGTTCTGAAGAGCGGCGCCAGCGGCAGGCGGTGATGGGTCAGGATCAGCCAAGCGACGGCGGCAGCCAGGGGCGGCAGCTCGCGGAAAGGGTAGCCAGGAGCCTCATCCAGCCCGTCGCGCCGGTAGCGTCCTTCGGCTGTCCAGAGAGGCGCGTGATCGACCTCGGCATCGGCCAGGCGCCGCAACCAGCCAGCATCGTCGTCCTCGCCGACGAAGGCCTGGAACAGCCGCAGTGACACCCATTCGTGGCGATACAGGTTGCGCTCCTGCAGTGCGCCGCGCAGCCGCGCCTGGAACGCGATGCTGGCCTTGCCCAGGTCGTGCAACAGCGCCGCAAGTTGCGCCAGCAGACGGATGTCCTCGGCGCAGTGCCAGTCGTTCTCGTCTTCGCGGCGCAGGATGTTGCGCTCGGTGCGGTTGGTGGGCACTGCGCCGTAGAGATTGAAACGGCTGGCGTCGCCGACTACCCACAGCAGTTCGCTATGGTCCAGGCCGCGAATCCAGTGGCAGGCCACCGCGGTGTTCTTGCGCGCGGTGCGGCGCAGCAGCTTGCGTAAGGTATCCAGGCCGGCGCGGGTGATCGGCGTCTGCCAGGTGCGGTCGCCACGCCGTTCGGCGAACTGGTCCAGGATGCGGCGGCTTTCCTTGAGGGCGCGCTTGTCGCACTGGGAGACCAGCAGGACGTTCATTGCGCCTGCCCGTGTTGCAGCGCCTGGGTTGCCAGTGCCACGTTCTTCAGTGTGTCGATCATGAAGTCCAGCGACTCGCTGCGCGCGAGCGCTTCGATGCAGTGTTGCCGGAACTCCTGCTCGTCGTCGCCGCGCATGGCGGAGAGGAAGGCCTGCGGCAGGATGCTGGCATCCTTGACCAGGTCGGCAGCATCGAACACCAAGCCGCCGCGTCGGGTCTTGCCGTGGAGCACGGCCAGACCGTGCGGCAGACCGAGGACCCAGGTCGCGCTCGCCGCCAATCCATAGGCCAGGTAGTTGCCGTGATCGAGGAAGCGATTGGCCGCATCGGTGCCGGTTCCGCGCTTGGCGCGGGTGAAATCACCGTAGCGGACGGTGTCGACGGCCAGCTTGAACAAGGCTTTGGTCAACCGCGCTTCCTCGGTGAGCAGGGCCGTATTGTCCTGTGCGAGGTCGATGGCGCCGGTCGAGCGCGCCAACAGCGTCTGCAGCCGCGCCGGCTCGGGGGCGAATCCGGCATCTTTCAACGCACGCTGCTGCCACTGCTCACCGATGCGCTGCGCACGTGCGCGCTGGAACGCCTTGGCCGCGCTCAGGCGCAGCTCGTCGTCGAACCAGAATCCGACCCATGCCTGCAGATATTCCGTCGGGCGGTACTCGCTCTGCGGCGAGAACCAGGCGACCTCGACGTCTATTTCGTTGGCAGAGAACAGGGGAGTGCCGCCACCGCCACAGAACCCGACCAGGACACCGGCCTTGGCCAGCTCGCGCATCGCCGTCTGGGTGACCGATGTGCCGGTCCCCAACAACAGCGTCGTGGTGTTGGCGATCGGGATGTTCCAGTAGAGCGAACGCTTGCCGGCATCGGTGACGTACTCGACGCGGCCGCCATTCACCAGCACACGGCAGTGCTGCAAGTAGTAGAGATTGGCGCGCTTTGAATGCAGGATCGTTTTCAGATCCGATGGCGAGAGATCATCCATGTCGTCCCCTGCGGGTCCTGGAGCGGATTGGTATGTCCGATAAGCAGGCCCGCCCTCCACATACTAGCGGCGAATGCAGTTGTCCGGCGCTCCCTCCAGTGTACAAATCGAAGGCCGATGCCCCAGCCGGAATTCGTCTTGGCGTTCCCGGATGCTCTTCGCCTGCCATGGCCTCTCAGTACGCGACGCCACCAAAGGCGGCGGTGCCATGCCTTTCGTCACTGGCCCCCCGAGCCGTCGAGCGCGCACTGTCGCGATGGCACAGCCCGTGCCGCCTCCGCTCATCCCAGGTGCCCCATGACCCACGCCGATCCGCATGCCACCCGCCTGCAGCGCGCCGCGCGCTGGACCCGCAAGGAACTGGTGCCGATGGCGGTGATGCTGTTGCTGCTCACCGCCGCGCGCTCGTCCTTCGCCAATCACTACGTGGTGCCGTCCGGTTCGATGCAGCCGACGCTGCAGCCCGGCGATCGTGTCGCCGTGGACATGAGCGCCTACGGGCTGCGCGTGCCGTTCACCGAGTACCGCGTGCTCGAACGCGGCCGCCCGCAGCGCGGCGACGTGGCGGTGTTCGATTCCCCGCACGACGGCACCCGCCTGATCAAGCGCGTGGTGGCGGTGGCGGGCGATCGCGTCGACGTGCGCGATGGCCATCTCTCCATCAACGGCCAGCCGCTGCAGGTGGACGCCGCAGGCGATCAGGAGCGGTTCGACGCGCGCATCGCGCGGCTCGACCTGGATGCGGGTGGCGGCCCGGACCTGCACGGCGTGCGCGTGCCGCCCGGCAAGCTGCTGGTCATGGGCGACCATCGCGGCGACAGTTTCGATGGGCGTTACTTCGGCTTCGTCGATGCCGACAGCGTCTATGGCAAGGCGCTGGCGGTGTTCTACCGTCGTGGCGAGGGGTTGGAGTGGGCGCGGCTGTAGGCGCCGCTCGCAACGACTGGACGTGATCCGTAGGAGCGGCTTCAGCCGCGACGGGCGTTCCCGGTAAGGCCTGTCGCGGCTGAAGCCGCTCCTACAAGGGGGCGATCTGGTTCTGCTGGGACATGGCGAGTGCAGGCCTTCAGTCGGCGGGCAGGAGCTGCTGCCCGTGGTGCGCTCAGAACGCCACGCCCGTCAACGTGCACGCCACGTCCCACAGCCGCGCGGCCACCTGCGGATCGCGTGCCTGCCGGGCGATCCTGGCTGGCGCCGGGTCGCCTTTCAGTTCGAACGGGCCGTCCGGTCCGTAGTACGCGCCGCCCCGCACCTGCGGCGAGGTCGCGGCGTAGAGCGTGGGCAGCGCCCCGGCGGCGGCGGAATGGCTGATCAACGGGGCCAGCCATCTGGTCGCCGTGCCCACCACACTGCGGCGGCCGTCCGCGTCCGGGCCATTGGCGACCAGCGCGGTCTGCGCGATGCCGGGATGCGCGGCGACCGCGCACAAGCCCCATCCCTGCGCGTCGCTGCGTCGCTGCAGTTCCAGCGCGAACATCAGCATCGCCAGCTTCGATTGCCCGTAGGCCTTCCAGGGGCGGTACGGGCGTTCGCACTGCAGATCGTCGAAGTCGATCCGGCCTTGGCGGTGCGCCAGGCTCGACAGGTTCACCACGCGTGCGGCTGGCGCGTCACGCAGTAGCGGCAGCAGCCGCGCGGTCAGCGCGAAGTGGCCGAGGTAGTTGCTACCGAACTGCAGCTCCAGGCCGTCGGCCGTGGTCTGCCGCTGCGGCGGCGCCATCACCCCGGCGTTGTTGATCAGCAGGTCCAGCCGCGGGGAGCGCGCCGCGATGCGCTCGGCGAAGGCAGCTACCGACGCCAGTTGCGCCAAGTCCAGGGCTTCCACGCGTACGTCGGCCGCCGGATGCGCGGCGAGGATGGCCTGCCGCGCGGTCTCGCCCTTGGCCGCGTTGCGGGCGGCCAGCACTACGCCGGCGCCTGCGCCGGCCAGCGCCAGGGCGGTTTCGTAACCGAGGCCGCCGGGGCTGGCACCGGTCACGATCGCGATCTTGTCGCGCTGCGACGGCAGGTCGGCCAGGGTCCAGCGGCTCACGGCGTCACCCCCTGCGCCAGCGCGCGCCACCAGCGCTCGCCTTGCGCGGGCTGCGCCAGGTCGACGCGCTCGCCCATGCGCGGCGTGACCAGCGCCACGCCGGCGGCGTCGGCCAGTGCCGCTAGGCGCTCGAAGGGTTCGTGCCAGGCGTGCATGGCCAGGTCGAAGGTGCCGTTATGGATCGGCAGCAGCGTGCGTCCACCGATGTCCAGATGCGCCTGCAGGGTCTGCTCCGGCTGCATGTGCACGTGTGGCCAGTCCACGTCGTAGGCGCCGTTCTCGATCAGGCTCACATCGAACGGGCCCAGCCGCTCGCCGATCGCCTTGAAGCCGTCGGAGTAGCCGCCGTCGCCGCTGAAGAACAGCTTCAGTTCGGGCGTTTCGATCGCCCACGAACACCACAGCCGGCGCCCGCGGTCGAACATGCCGCGCCCGGAGAAATGCTGCGCCGGGGTGGCGGTCAACGTCACCCCGTCCACCGTGGTCGACTGCCACCAGTCCAGTTGCCGCACCTTGTCCGCGGTCACGCCCCAGCGCAGCAGCAGGTCGCCCACGCCCAGCGGGGTCACGAAGGTCCCGACGCGCTCGGCCAGGTGGCGGATGCTGGCGCGGTCCAGGTGGTCGTAGTGATCGTGCGAGAGGATCACCCCGGCGATCGGCGGCAACGTGTCCAGCGCGATCGGCGGTGCATGGAAGCGCCGCGGGCCGGCGAACGGAAACGGCGAAACGCGCTCGGAGAACACCGGGTCGGTCAGCCACAAGCGTTCGCGCAGCTTGAGCAGCACGGTGGAGTGGCCCAGCCGGTACAGGCTGCGATCGGGCGCGGCCAGCAACTGTGCGGCGGTCAGCGGCAGCACCGGCAGCGGCTGCGCGGGCACCGCCTCGGGCGACTTGCGGGTCAGCAGATGCCACATGATCCGCAGGGTCCCGGCCAGGCCGGGCATGCCGCTGGTGCCCGGGGTGGCGTTGCGGAAGCGACCCTGGCGGTACTGCGGCGACGCCAGATGCGAGGACGGAACAGGGGACAGCAGGGAAGCGGACGCGGACATGGCAGCAATCCTTGGAAGGCGGTCTTGCATGGAAATTACACTGCACAGTGTAGTTTCCTTTTCGTGAAAGTAAACCGGTCGGTGTAACATCGGTTCATGGCTTCCCTTTCCACGCCCGCTCCGACCCGGCTGACCGAACGCAAGCGCCAGGCGATCCTGGAGGCGGCGATCGCCGAGTTCCGTGGCCACGGCTTTGAGGCCACCAGCATGGACCGCATCGCGGCCAGCGCCGGCGTGTCCAAGCGCACCGTCTACAACCATTTCCCCAGCAAGGAAGCGCTGTTCGACGCGATCCTGGTGCAGCTATGGCAGCGCAGCCTGGACACGGTCGGTGTGCCGTACAGCCCGCAGCAGCCGCTGCGCGCGCAATTGCTGCAGTTGCTGGAGCAGAAGCTGCGGCTGTTCGACGATCCGGCCTTCGTCGACCTGTCGCGGATGGCGATGGTCGAGGGCATGCGTGCGCCCGAGCGTGCACGCGACCTGGTCGCGCGCTTGGGCAGCAAGGAGGAAGGCACCCTGGTGTGGCTGCGCGCGGCACTGGCCGATGGCCGGCTCAAGCCCATGCAGCCGGAGTTCGCCGCGCAGCAATTGCAGGCGCTGATCAAGGGCCTGGCGTTCTGGCCGCAGGTGAGCATGGGCCAGCCGCCGCTCAGCCCCGCGCAGCAGGCCGAGGTCGCCGCGTCGGCGGCCGACATGTTCCTCGGGCATTACGCGCGGGAACCGGACTAGAGACGGCGATTCCGCGCGTCAGCGGCGGGATCAGCCCTCGCACCACACCGCCAGCTCGTAGCCGTCGCGGTCGGCGAAGTGGAAGCGGCGCCCGCCCGGGAACGCGAACACCGGGCGCACGATGCGGCCGCCAGCGGCTTCGATGCGGGCCTGGGTGGCGGCGAGGTCGGTGGAATACAGCACCACCAGGGCACCGCCGGGCTGCGCGGTGCCGTGGAAGAAGCCGCCGCTCAGGCGGCCGTCGCGGAACTCGCAGTAGTCCGGGCCGTAGTCCTGGAAGCTCCAGTCGAAGGCCTGGCCGTAGAAGGCCTTGGCCGCATCGATCGAGTCGACGGCGAATTCCAGGTAGTCGATGCGGTGATGCTGCTCGGCGTGGGACATGGGCGGCTCCTGTGGACGAGCCGCCAGTATCCCGCGCCGCGGCGCGCCGGGCTTGGCGAAAACGGCCAGCTCAGCGCGCGTGCCGCTGCACCAGGTCGCGCGGGCTGAGCCCGGTCAGTTGCCGGCTGTCGTGCACCAGGTGCGAGGCGTCGCCGTAGCCGGCCTCGAGGGCGGCCGCGGTCAGGCTGGGATGCTGGCGCACCAGGCCCAGAAAACGTTGCAGACGCAGGATGCGCTCCAGGGTCTTGGGGCCGTAGCCGAAGGCATCGTGGCTGCGCCGCCGCAGGGTGCGCTCACTGACGCCGAGCGTGCGGGTCAGCGCGGCCAGTCGCGGTGGCGTTCCGCCGGCGAGTTGTGCGAACAACCAGGCCATCTCGCGGTCGGCCTGCAGCGGGCGGCTCGCGCACAGCGCGTGCAGCGCCGCCAGCGGATCGGCGGCATCCTCAAGCCGCGCCTGCCAGTCGCGGCCGCGCACGCCCCACAGCGCGTCCAGCGGTATGCGCTGGTCGGCGACGGCCTGCAGCGGCACGCCGAGCAGGCTGGCGCCGGCCCCGGCCGCCAACCGCACGCCGGTCAACATGCTGCCGGCGGCCAGCGTGGCGTCGGTGGCGCGTCGATCCGGCCCGGCCACGAACAACGCACGGCCGTCCCAGATCAGGTCGACGCAGCCGTCGGGCAGCACCTGCGTCGCGGCGGTCTGGGCTTCGCCCTGGCGGAAACGCCAACTGCAGCGCAGGCGCTCGCGCAGCGCCGGTGGCGGGTCGCATTCGGCGTAGCGCGAGGGCAGGGACATGCGGTGCTGACAGGGCGGCGGGGCCAGCCGCCACGGTAGCAGGCCCCGTCGCCGCTTGATGCGATCGCACCGTCGCGTCGCGTCGCACCGCGCCGCGCGGGCGGATCAGGCGCTCACGGGCGGCGTCGGCGCCAGGTGTGCGACGAACCAGCCGCGCGCAGCGTCGCTGGAGGCATCGAACTGCTCGACGTACGGCACGAAGTGGCCGCCGCGCAGCATCAGCAGCCGCTTCGGTTCCAGCGCCTGCGCATAGGCCTGCAATTGGAAGTCGGTGCCGGAGATGTAGTCGCGGTCGGCGACGATCATCAGCAACGGGGTCGGGCTGATCGCGGCGGCGAAGCTCGCCGGCTCGTAGCCGCGGCTCCACTCCGCCGAGCGCAGCGTGGTCCAGTTGCGCCAGTTCGGTGCGATCGCGGCGGCGCCCTCGAAGAACGCGCGCGCGTCGTCGCTGGAAAAGATCGCATCGGCGGCGCCGACCACGGCCTTGCGCGCGGGCTCGGCACCGCGCAGCACCGCCAGGCGGTCGGCGGCGAACGCCGCCTGCAGCGCGTCGGCGCGTTCGTAGCTGCCGCGGCGCAGCCCGTTGCGGTAGCCGGCCAGGCCCGGCACCTGCGCGACCACGGCCTTGACCCGCCGGTCGGTAGCGGCCACCTGCATGGCATGCGCGCCGCTGTAGCTGGTGCCCCACAGGCCGATGCGGGTGGTGTCGACGCCGTCCAGGCTGCCGGCGAAGGTGATCGCGTGGCGGCAGTCCTCGATCTGGCGCCAGGGATCGATCTCCTGCCGTGGCGTGCCCTCGCTGTCGCCGAAGCCGCGGTGGTCGTAGACCAGCACGGCCAGGCCGGCGGCGGCGAACACCTCGGCATAGCGGTCCAGGTAGGCCTCCTTGACCAGCGACCAGCCGTGCGCCATCACCACGATCGGCGCCGGCGTATCTGCGGCCGGGCGATACAGCCAGCCGCGCAGGGTGGCGCCGTCGGCGGCGAAGGCGATGTCGGTGCGGGAGAAGGTGTGCATGGGAACTCCTCGGAGACGGCCGCGCAGCGGCGGCGGGGCGCCCACGATGCGCGCGCACCGGCGCAATCCGGCTTTGCGTAAACTGCAACGATGGACGATTTCCAGCGCTTGTTCGGCCAGCTGCAGCTGTTTGTCGATGTGGTCGAGGCCGGCAGCCTGTCCGCCGCGGCGCGCCATCGCGGCGTGGCCGTGTCCTCGCTCAGCCGCGGGCTGGATGCGCTGGAACAGGCGCTGGGCGCGCAGTTGCTGGTCCGCTCCACCCGCAGCCTGACCCTCACCGAAGCCGGCCGTGTCCTGCAGGGGCGTGCCGCCGCACTGCTCGGCGGCCTGGCCGAGACCCGCGCGGAGCTGGCGCAACTGCAGGGAGAGGTCGCGGGCACGTTGCGGCTGAGCTGCCTGCCGTCGTTCGGTCGCACGCAACTGATGCCGTTGCTGGCGGACCTGTCGCGGCGGCATCCGCAGTTGCACGTCGATCTGGACCTGGTGGAGCGGTTCGACATCCCGCTGCGCCGGCGCCTGGATGCGGTGATCCGGCTCGGTCCGGATCCGGCGCCGGCCGGCGCGCTGCGGCTGGCCCCGTTGCGGCGGGTGGTCTGCGCCAGTCCTGCCTACCTGCATGGCGCCGGGCCGGTCGAGCGCCTGCCGGCGCTGGCGACGCACGCGCTGCTCGACAAGCGCCACGACGACACGGTCATCAGTTGGCGGCATGTGCTCGGCGCGGACGCGGCGCTGCCGCCGCGGCGACTGCGTTGCGACGACCTGGAAACCCTGCGCCTGGCCGCGCTGGATGGGTTGGGCGTGGCCTGCCTGCCGACCTGGCTGGTCGGGGAGGACCTGCGCCGGCATCGCCTGCGCGCGTTGTTCCACGAGGCGGCGCTGCCGTCCGGGCCGCAGCAATGGTTGTGGCTGGTGCCGAGCCAGACGCCGCTGCCGGCGCGGGTGGCGCGTCTGGCGCAGGTGCTGCGGCAGGCGATCGGGCAGCCGCCGCATTGGGATCGCCCGGGTTGAGCCGCGTGAGAGGCCCGCGCGGGCGTGCTGCTTCGCTCAGCGCTCCGATGGCCCGCTCTCGTCGTAGCCGCGCGGGGTGAACAGGTCCGGCTGGATCAGTTCGATGAAGGCGCGCGCCTGCGGCGACAGGTACTTGCCCTTGCGCACCACCACGCCGTAGCTGCGCGCCGGGAAGTAATCGCCCAGCGCGCGGGTGGCCAGACGCGCATGGTCGGCATCGGTGAGGCAGATCGAACTGACGATGGACACGCCCATGCCCATTGCCACGTACTGCTTGATCACCTCCCAGCCGCCGACCTCCAGCGCCACGGTGTAGGGCACGCGCGCCTGCTGGAACACCAGGTCGACCAGGCGATAGGTGACCTGGCGCCGCGGCGGCAGGATCAGCGGGTACGGCGACAGGTCTTCCAGGGTCAGCTTGGGCTTGCGGGCCAGCGCGTGGTCGCGCGGGGCGATCAGCAACTGTTCGAACCGGTACACCGGGGCGTAGCTGAGGTCGGCCGGCACGTCGAGCATGGAGCCGACCGCCAGGTCCACCGCGTCCTCGCGTAGCAGGTCGGTGCCGTCGGCGCTGATCGCGTTGTGCAGGGTCAGCCGCACCTGCGGGTGGCGGGCGCGGAAGGCCTCCACGATCTTCGGCAGCAGATAGAGGATGGTGGAACTGTTGGCGGCGACGTTGAGCTCGCCGGCGTCCAGTCCGCGCGCCTTCTCGCGAAAGTCCGCCTCCAGCCGGTCCAGGCTCTCCACCAGCGGCTGCGCCATCTCGTACAGCAACTGGCCCTCGCGGCTGGGCACCAGGCGCCGGCCGCTGCGCTCGAACAGCACCACGCCCAGCTCCCGTTCCAGCGCCTGCAACTGCAGGGTCACCGCCGGCTGGCTGACGAACAAGGCCTCCGCGGCCCGCGACACCGCGCCCAGGCGCACCGTCTGGCAGAACGCGCGCAGCGGCTTTAGCCGGTCGGATTTGTAGGGAAATCGCGGGGTTGCAGTGTGTCCCGTGGCCATGACGTGATGGATATAAGTTCTACTTATATAAAGCATTGACAAAACTGCTTTGTCAAATACATGCCCTGGAAGCACGGTGGAGCCCCGGAAACATCGAGGAGTCCCCACATGTCCGCCCCCGCTTTCGCCACCGTTCCCGACCCCTCCACGCGTTCCACGCCGGGCATCGCCCTGACCGCCTCGCTGGCCGGCCAGGACGCGCTGCTGCCGCCGCCGCTGCTGGCCCTGCTGGTGTCGCTGCACCGGGCGATCGAGCCGGAGCGGCAGGCGCGGCTGGCGGCGCGGCGCGAGCGTCAGGCGTTCTTCGACGCCGGCGGCCTGCCGGACTTCCGCGACGACACCCGCGCGATCCGCGAGGGCGACTGGCAGGTGGCGCCGCTGCCCGAGGCGCTGCAGGACCGCCGGGTCGAGATCACCGGCCCGACCGACCCGAAGATGGTCATCAACGCGCTGAACTCCGGCGCCAAGGTGTACATGGCCGACTTCGAGGACTCGACCGCGCCGACCTGGCGCAACCTGGTCGCCGGCCAGCGCGCGCTGGCCGAGGCGGTGGCCGGCACCCTGACCTTCACTGCGCCGGCCGCGCGCGACGGCAGCCCGGGCAAGCGCTATGCGCTGCGTCCCTACGAAGAGCAGGCGGTGCTGATCGTGCGCCCGCGCGGCTGGCACCTGGACGAGAAGCACGTGCTGGTCGACGGCCAGCCGCTGGCCGGCGGCTTGTTCGACGCGGCGCTGTTCGCCTTCCACAACGGCCGCGCGCTGCAGGCCAAGGACCGCGGCCCGTACCTGTACCTGCCCAAGCTGCAGTCGATGGAGGAAGCGGCGCTGTGGGAGACCGCGCTGGCCCACATCGAGGACATGCTCGGCCTGCCGCAGGGCCAGATCAAGGTCACCGTGCTGATCGAGACGCTGCCGGCGGTGTTCGAGATGGACGAGATCCTGCACGCGCTGCGCGGCCGCATCGTCGGCCTGAACTGCGGCCGCTGGGACTATATCTTTTCCTACCTGAAGACCTTCCGCCGGCATCCGGACCGGGTGCTGCCCGAGCGCGGCCAGGTGACCATGACCCAGCCGTTCCTGAAGGCGTATTCGGAACTGCTGATCCGCACCTGCCACCGCCGCGGCGCGCATGCGATGGGCGGCATGGCCGCGCAGATCCCGATCAGCCACGACGAGGCGGCCAACGAGCAGGCGATGGCGCGGGTGCGCGCGGACAAGCTGCGCGAAGTCACCGCCGGCCACGACGGCACCTGGGTGGCGCACCCGGCGCTGATCCCGATCGCACGCGCCGTGTTCGACGAGCACATGCGCACGTCGAACCAGCACGCGGTGCGGCGCGAGGACGTGCAGGCCGACCGCGACACGCTGATCGCCCCGTCCACCGGCACCATCACCCGCGCCGGCTTCGAGGGCAACATCGAAGTGTGCGTGCGCTACCTGGCGGCGTGGCTGGACGGTAACGGCTGCGTGCCGATCCACCACCTGATGGAGGACGCCGCCACCGCCGAGATCAGCCGCAGCCAGTTGTGGCAGTGGCTGCACGTGGGCGGCCTGCACCTGGACGACGGCACCGCCATCGACTTCGCCCTGTTCGACGCCTGCCTGCGGCAGTTGCCGGCACGGCTGGGCGAGCGCGCGCTGCTGCCGGGCGGGGCGCGGGTGGACGAGGCCATCGCCTTGCTCGACAAGCTGACCCGCGACGAGGAACTGGCCGACTTCCTGACCTTGCCGGCCTATCAGTTGATCGATTGATGGGAAGCCGGGAGTGGGGATTCGGGAATGGGGAATCGTGAAAGCGGTGTCCCTGCGGCGGATCCCTTCCATGCCGACCAAGCCTTCAATCCAGCCACACCCCCACCGTTTCATCGCTGCATCCATTTCGAGGAGAACGCCAGATGAGCACCACGTTGCAGACCGCCGAACAACTCCAGCGCGACTGGGACACCGATCCGCGCTGGGCCGGGATCACCCGCAACTACACCGCCGCCGACGTGGTGCGCCTGCGCGGCACGGTGCACGTGGAGCATTCGCTGGCCCGGCTCGGCGCCGAGAAGCTGTGGAAGTACCTGCACGAGAAGGACTTCGTCAACGCGCTGGGCGCGCTGACTGGTAACCAGGCGATGCAGCAGGTCAAGGCCGGGCTCAACGCCATTTACCTGTCCGGCTGGCAGGTTGCCGCCGACGCCAACCTGGCCGGGCAGATGTACCCGGACCAGTCGCTGTACCCGGCCGACTCGGTGCCGGCCGTGGTCAAGCGCATCAACAACACCCTGCTGCGCGCCGACCAGTTGCACCACGCCGAGGGCAAGGACGAGATCGACTTCCTGCAGCCGATCGTGGCCGATGCGGAGGCCGGCTTCGGTGGCGTGCTCAACGCCTTCGAGCTGATGAAGGCGATGATCGAGGCCGGCGCCGCTGGCGTGCACTTCGAGGATCAGTTGGCCTCGGTGAAGAAGTGTGGGCACATGGGCGGCAAGGTGCTGGTGCCGACCCGCGAGGCGATCGAGAAGTTGAACGCCGCGCGCCTGGCCGCCGACGTGATGGGCGTGCCGACCCTGCTGGTGGCGCGCACCGATGCCGAGGCCGCCGACCTGGTGACCAGCGACATCGACCCCAACGATCGCCCGTTCACCACCGGCGAGCGCACCGTCGAGGGTTTCTTCCGCACCCGCAAGGGCCTGGACCAGGCGATCAGCCGCGGCCTGGCCTACGCGCCCTATGCCGACCTGATCTGGTGCGAGACCGGCAAGCCGGACCTGGAGTTCGCGCGCAAGTTCGCCGAGGCCATCCACGCCAAGTTCCCGGGCAAGCTGCTGGCCTACAACTGCTCGCCCAGCTTCAACTGGAAGAAGAACCTGGACGACGCCACCATCGCCAAGTTCCAGCGCGAGATCGCCAGCTACGGCTACAAATTCCAGTTCATCACCCTGGCCGGCTTCCACGCGCTGAACTACTCGATGTTCAACCTGGCGCACGGCTATGCGCGCCGGCAGATGAGCGCCTTCGTCGAACTGCAGGAAGCCGAGTTCGCCGCCGCCGACCGCGGCTTCACCGCGATCAAGCACCAGCGCGAGGTCGGCACCGGCTACTTCGATGCGGTGACCCAGGCGATCCAGCAGGGCCAGTCCTCGACCACCGCGCTGACCGGCTCGACCGAGGAAGAGCAGTTCCATGGCGAGAAAGCGGCCTGACCTGCAGCCAGGCGCCGATCGATCGCCCCTCCCTGGCAGGAGGTGGGAAGCCCGGGTTCGCCCGGGCTTTTTTTGCCCGCGCCGCGGCGGCGGCCGGAAGATGTCTACCGCCTGCGACAGATCCACACGGCAAGGCCTTGCAGGTCTCTTGCGGGCACGAGATTCGCTGTGAAACGTATCGTGAGCGCCATGTGTAGGTGATATGCTCCGCGGACAGGGGCCAGCGACGTCAGATGAGGGGGCCGGATGAGCTGCGACAGCGCCGCATCCACCGCACGCGGCACAATTTCCAATGCTGCGGTCGCTCCGAAGCCGAACGAGGTGGCGGTGCTGACCGCCGCGGAATTGCGCCTGTTTTCCGAGTTCGGCCGCGCCCGCACGGTGCGCGCCGGCGACGTGCTGTTCCGCCGCGGCGACGGCGGCAGCGCCATGTTCGTGATCACCAGCGGCGTGATCGACCTGGATTTCGGCGAGGACCTGGTGGTCAAGCACCTGGGCCACGGCGAATTCTTCGGCGAGCTGGGCCTGCTGATCGGCAACCACATGCGCAGCGCCGACGCGCTGGCCGCCAGCGATGGCGCGCTGGTGGAACTGGATCACGACGACTTCCAGCGCCTGGTCGAGCGCGACCCGGGCGTGGTCGCCTACTTCCTGCGCCGCACCATCGTGCGGGTGGTGATGAACGAGCAGACCCTGATCCGCCAGCTGCGCCGGCGCAACCGCGACCTGGAAGCGGCGCTGGACAACCTCTACGCCACCACCCACCAGCTGACCCAGACCGAAGAGCTGGTGCGTACCGACGAACTCACCGGCCTGCACAACCGCCGCGGGCTGATCCTGCGCCTGCAGGAGTGCCGCCGCGACGGCCGCTCGCCCGGTCCGGGCCTGCTGCTGATCGACTGCGACCGCTTCAAGCACATCAACGACGCCCACGGCCACCTGGTCGGCGACCGCGTGCTGCAGAACGTCGCCAACATCCTGCGCTCGGTGGCCGGGCCGGACGACATCGCCTGCCGCCTGGGCGGCGACGAGTTCTGCCTGCTGGTGGCCGCCGGCAACGTCGAGGACCTGCGTCGGATCGGCGAGTTTGTGCTCGCCACCGTGCAGAACCTGCTGGGCGTGCCGCATCCGGCGCCGCATATCTGCCCGGTCAGCATCGGCATCAGCCGGGTCGATCCGCACTCGGACTGGAACGACTGGTACGCCAACGCCGATGCGGCGCTGTACGAGGCCAAGCGCCAGGGCGGCAACCGCCTGTACTGGCACGACCTCGCCTCTGCCCCCTGCTGAGCCACCGCGTCCCGCCGAGCCGCCGCCATGACCGACGCCATCGCACCGCCGCCCGAGGTCCCGCAGCTGCGCACCCTGCTGTTGACCGACCTGTGCGACTCGGTGGCGCTGGTGGAAAAACTCGGCGACGCCACCGCGGCCGAGCTGTTCAAGCGGCACGACTCGCTGGTGCTGGAACTGCAGCAGCGCTGGCGCGGCCGCCTGATCGACCGTTCCGACGGCCTGCTGCTGTTGTTCGAACGGCCGATCGACGGCCTCGGCTTCGCCCTGGACTACAGCCGCGGCCTGCGCGACCTGGGCGCGCAGCGCAAACTCGACCTGAAGGTGCGCGCCGGCCTGCACGTGGGCGAAGTGCTGACCTGGCGCAACAGCGATGCCGCCGTGCAGGTGGGCGCCAAGCCGCTGGAGGTGGAAGGCCTGGCCAAGCCGACCGCAGCGCGGCTGATGACCCTGGCCCGGCCCGGGCAGATCCTGCTCTCGGCGGTGGCCGAGTCGCTGACCCATCGCGCCGCCCGCGAGCTGGGCGAACGCGGCGAGCGCCTGCTGTGGAAATCGCACGGCCGCTGGCGCTTCAAGGGCGTGCCGACCCCGCTGGAGATCTACGAAGTCGGCGAGATCGGCCACACCCCGCTGCGCGCGCCCAAGCCCACGCCCAAGGCCTGGCGCGACATCCCGCTGTGGCGCCGGCCGGCGGCGCTGGCCGCCGAGGTCGCGCTGATCGCCGCGTTCGCGGTCGGCGCCTGGTTCGTCACCCGCCCGCAGCCGGCCATCGCCTTCGCCGAACGCGACTGGGTGGTGGTGGGGGATTTGCGAAATCTGACGGGGAACGCGGTGCTCAACGAGACGCTAGAGCAGGCATTCCGTATCAGCTTGGAGCAGTCGCGCTATGTGAATGTAGTGAGCGATATGAAAGTGCAAGATACTTTAGTGCGCATGCGTGAAAGTCCGACCGCAATGCTTGATAGAGCGATCGCATCCGAAGTTGCCGAACGCGATGGTGCGAGAGCGGTATTGCTACCCACCGTAGCGGAGATCGGTGGTCGGCTCAGAGTGAGTGTGGACGTAGTTGATCCCTCGAGCGGGACGACGGTACTAGTCGTGTCCAAAGACGGCAAAGGCTTGGACTCGGCGTTGGCATCTATCGATGATGTCGCAGCGCAACTAAGAGGGAAGCTGGGTGAAGCAATGGACTCGATCGCCCAAAGCTCACAGCCGCTGCCTCAGGTCGCCACACCCAGCATCGATGCGTTGAGAGCGTATTCGCTCGGCGTGACGGCATATGCCAGAAAAGAAAACGATCTGGCGATTGAATTCTTCACGAAGGCTCTGGAAATGGACCAGGGATTCTCACTTGCCCATGCCGCGATCATGAGAATTTATACGAGCCGTGCGGATTTCGTGGCTGCCCAAAAACATCTTTCAGCGGCATTGAGTCACATCGAAAGACTGCCAAAGAGAGATCAGCTGTATCTTCAGGCATGGAAAGCCCAGTATTTCTCTGCAGATCCGCAAGAGGCTGCACGTCGCTGGAAGCTGCTGTCGCAGATGTATCCGGACTATTACGCCGGTGCGGCCAATTACGCTTGGTTGTCGATGGTCAAGGGCGACTACGCGGAAGCTGCGAAATACTCAAAAATCGCCGCGACTCCTCAAAATCCGCTGAGAGGCTACGCACTTGAACAGCTTGCTAGAGCCGAACTCGCCAACGATCGAGTGCAAGAGTCGCTTGAGAATTTTCAGCAGGCCGAAAGAGAGTTTGGATCTGCGGCGGGGATGGGGAGCGCCCTTGCGCTCGCCGCGTCCGGCGATCTCACGGCTGCGCAGAAGATTGTCGAACAAAGGACCAGCGGCCATACGGGACAGCTTTTTTCCTCAGACATCGCGATCAGCGTCGTGGTCGCTACGCAGAGTGGAAATCTGCAAAAAGCGGAATCGCTCGCGAACGAGCAAGCAACCCGCGTTAAGGATGAGTCCGAACTGCTTTATCAGGACTTCAAGTTGCTGTCGCTGTCTGTGCAAGTGCTAGATGCGCCGAACAAGGAGCTGAGAAACGAGTTGTTCGACTACTCGAGTGCGCTTATCTCGAACCTGCGTTGGAAGCCTGACACTGATAAAGCGGAGTACGCAGTCTTCGCGCTCGCGTCGGTGTACTTGTTACAGAGGGCTGGGGGCGAGCGTCTGCCTAGCAACTTTAGCGAGTTAATCAAGCTGGCGACAACGTCTAATGATGCCACGGTGCGTAGGTTGGCAACCCTCGTTCAAGCGCGGCAGTTGGTAAGGGAAGGGCAGCCGCTGCAGGCGGCGGCTCTGCTCCGACCTGGCTTGGATGGAAGCGAACTGTTCCAGGCGAGGATTGTGATGCGCGAGGCCCTGGCAGCGATGGGCGACACCACCGCTGCCCGCATCCAAGACAATGCGATAGCTAGAACGCGTGGACGTGCTTACGCGGAAGTAGCGGTAGGATCCATATTCCAGCCACTCAATATCGCCGACATAGAAGATTCAACCAGGCGCATCAGGGAGCTGGAACATGGCCCTAGGCGATCAACCCCCGGACTTTAGAAAGTTCCCAACCTGGTTCGCTTCGAAGCAGTGAGGGTTTTGAAATACGGCCTCGGAGACGAGATATTTGAGTAGCAGCTCCATAGCGGCAAGAATTTCTTCTTTGGACGCTAACGTCTGGACTTGCATGCAGCAAACTTCTGCATTGCCCTCCAAAGAAACGCCTATCGATGTCAAAGCGGTCGCCGCGTCTTTCTGGAACGCTGCGCGAAAAGCGTCATCGGAACTCAATAGCTCCAGAAGCTTAGCTGCAGCTGCCGGATCGATCGGATGAGGCGTGGAGTTCTCGCGATTTGTCATATTTGTTCTCTCTGGTTGTAATGAACTGTACTCGAAGTGTCGAACCCGCTGCGGTATGGGACGTAGAACAGCTACTATATCGGCAGCGTCTCTGAAGAATTTAGCCCTTTTTTGCAATAAAAATTAGCGAGAAAACCATGCGTATCCGCCGATGTGGGATTGTACTTTTTGAACCTAGGGAGTCAGTGGAATTTGACCTGATGTCATTGTTCAAGGGCGGCGCTGGGTTGAGCCGTAGTATTCGCTGGCTCGCACTTGCTCCACATCTGGATACCGAGGTGGAGGTTACTGAACTCGAACGAGAGATTCTGGGGTGCGTCAGTCCCGAAGAATGGGTGGACAAAAAGTCGTTGACGCACGATGCTTCGGCTATCGATGCACTATTGAAAAAAGGTCTGCTCATTGGTGATGCGAAAGCGCATGCCGTTGCGCGCGAGAAGGACGAAAAACTGCGGTCGTTATACTGGTGGCCTATTGCAGCGCTCGCGCATAAGTTTGGACGTTGGGAGGGGCTGGATAGCGTGGCAGCGATGGAGTCAAACAAGATGACGACTGCGGCCGAGTTGAGAGATAAATTGGGGTCTCCTCCACCGGAGGTGGTATCTAGAGCGGTGGAGGATAAAAGCCTTCCGCTCCCGAGGCAGGATGTCGACGCATATGAAAAAGTAATGAGTGCGCGCGTTACTTGCAGGAATTTCGATAAGGAGCGATCGCTCTCAATCAATATGTTCGCTCGTATGATGCAGAGAGTTGTGATGGCTCAAGGCATAGTACGCGTCCAAGACGATACCGCTTTTATAAAAAAAAATGTCCCTTCTGGCGGCGGTTTGCATCCCAGCGAGGCTTATGTCATCGCGCAGCGAATAGAAGGGGTCGCGCCCGGAATTTATCATTACCATCCTGTAAACCATGCGCTCGAGCCCATTGCCACTCCACCAGGGTCATTGGCCGATTTGACTAAAGAAATGTTGGCGGGCCAGCATTGGTTTGCCGATGCTCCGGTTCAACTGATTCTGGCTCCACGATACAAGCGAAGTTTTTGGAAGTACAGGATGCACGCAAAAGCGTATCGAGCCGTGATTCTCGACGTTGGGCATATATCGCAGGCCATCTATATGAGCGCCACGGAAATGGGTTTGGGTGCGTTTGTCACTTCGGCGATAAATGAAGTGAACATAGAGAAGGCCTTGGGGCTTGATTCTCTGGCAGAAGGCCCTCTTGCAATATGTGGATTCGGCTGGAGGGCCGAATCAATGGTCACTACGGAATTTGATCCATTGAATGGAGTTTGGAATAAAATAGATTAAAAGGCGTGCCATCCGAGCATCGGATGGCACGTGGACTTTCAAAACATCAGCGGCTGCCAAAAAAACTTTCTATCTTGCCGGACTCCAGGGCATGCACCACAGTATGGGTGCCAGCGCTTGTAAGGAATCCTCTGATCTGTTCGCGTGAACGTGAGATCTCTTTTTTGCTAGCAAGCTTTCCTACGATTAGACAGCGCAAAAAAGGTAAGAATTGGACTTCGTGCTGCCTGTTGTTCTCACTTTGTATTGCGAAAACGTATCCCGCCTGTACAAGCGCGGCAAGTGGATCCTTTTTGAAAAGTCTACGGAACGTATTGTCAGTGCTGAGAAGGTCCAATAGACGTTCTGCTACGTTGGCATCGAGTGGGCTCTTTCCCTGGAGCGGAGTGCTAAAAAGCTGGGTGGGAGTCGATATCGGCGAAAGTGCCTGTGCAGCGTTCATGTCTAGCCTTTTTGATCATAGAGAGGGCGTGATTGCGCGATTGAATGAAGCCTAATCCGTAGCCGCATCCAGCATGGAGAAGTCGGTTGCTAGATGTATTTTCTTTCGCTCGCCTTGCTTATGAATATTTGGGTTTTGCCGGACTCGAAAGCAAAGATCACGTGATGATTTCCGCTGCCAGTCAGAAACTCTAAAATCTTGGACCTAGACTTTGCTATCTCTTTCTTACTTGCCAATTTTTCGACAAGCAGGCAATTCAGCGGTGGCAGAAATTGCACTTCTCGGTTTGAATTCTTTATGTTGTTAATGTCAAAGGTGTATCCGACTTCAATGAGCGCGGCAAGTGGATCATTCTTGAATAGCCTGCGGAACCGATTATCCACGCTAAGGAGATCGAGAAGTTTTTCTGCGACCTTGATGTCCAATGGATGCTTTCCCTGTAATGGTTTTGTAGGAAAAGCCAAATCGTGATCAACTGTTGCTAGTCCAGGCTTCATGGCTGACTCATCAGTGGGCTTCGGTTTGAAGCCACCTTGATGCTAATGGGGTCACAGCATTTGTCAACGCTCCGCAGATGGCTCGGCCACTGACAGGTCGGAATTGATCTCAGCAAATGGCGGCTTCCAGGCTGCCGGTGATCTTGTTTGAACAGAAGAGAGGGGCATGAATTTCCTCGTCTTCAACCAGAATCGCTTCACGGCTTGCATGGCACTGATGCTGGATCGCCAAGAGGTGACTGTATTGTTTCAGTGCCGCTTCCAGTGCAGCGAGGGTGGCGCCGTTATCGGCACATGCCGTACGAGTGTTGTCGTCGCTGCGGATGAAGCTCCAGCGGCGATAGGTGCTTACAACCTTTAGCCTCATAGCGCCACGCATTGCTTCCTGATCCCACGCGCCCTACGTTGCATAGAATGTCAAGGCGGTGCTTTAGAGCCGTCTGAGGTCGCTGCCGATATCGGCTTAAGCAATTAATGACCCGTCCTGCCCTAGGTTGACACCTGTGGCAGACGATCCGGCCGCCGTCAGGCGGCCAGGGACGCCCGATGCACCGCATCGGGCGTCTTCATTTTAAGCGACAGGTGGGGGGGCTCCTCGTTATAGAGCGCGACCGCCTCTGCCACCATTTTGCGAGCCTGCTTCAGGTCCTGCGGGCGGTGAAGCAGATACTCGCATTTGAGGATCCCATTGATGCGCTCAGCCAGCGCGTTCTGGTAGCAGTCATAGCCATCGGTCATCGAGTAGGTCAGTCCATGCCAAGCGTGGATCTGTTGGTAGTGATCCGAGCAGTACTGGATGCCGCGATCGGAGTGATGGATCAGGGGGGCCGATGTTTTGCGTTCTTTCAGCGCCATCTCCAGTGCTTGCGCAACCTGTTCTGTCTGCAGGGTCTCGTGCACGCTCCAGCCCACGATCTTGCGTGACCACGCATCCGCGGCCAGGCTCAGGTAAACAAATTTCCCCTGCGTCGGCAGATAGGTAATGTCCGCTACCCAGACCTGCTCGCTACCGGTTGGTACGACAGGGCCCTCGCCGGGTTTGAGCAGGTTTGGGTGGCGCCGGAAGCGATGATGGCTATGGGTCGTCTCGTGTTACGCACGCCGCGTCGGCACCAATAGGCGCGCTTCACCAAGCACAGCAAACAGGCGGTCGCGCCCCAAGGCGATTCCCGCCGCTCACAGTTGCGGCCCGATCAGATGATGGAGCTTGCGCGTCCCAAGCCGCGGCTGCCGCGCCCGGTACCCGCCCACCAAGGCCAGCACCTTGGCAGTCTCGGATTGGCGCCGTTGATGGCGATGGCCGGCCTGATAGAACGCCTGCCGACTGATGCCGAAATAGCGGCAAGCCCTCGCAACGCTTACGCCTTGAAGGCGCCTTTGCGTGAGGACTTGCCGGAAGGCTTTTTTACGATGCGCACTCCGTAGTCCTCCTTGAGAACGTCCACGATGGCCTCGAACAGCTGCGCCTTCTCGTTTGCCTCCCGCAATTGAACCTGCAGGGCCTTGATCTGTTGTTCCGGCGTCGGCGGCTTGGTCGATCCTGGTTTGGGGGCAGTGCTATCGCGCCATTGTTCTGGAAGCAGGGCATCTCTCGCAGACGCTGTACCTCTCCGCAACGGAGGCGGGGCTGGGTGCGTACGTTACTGCGGCGATCAACGAGTCAACTCTGGAGAACGCATTCGGTCTTCAGTCTGCCAGTCAAGGCGTGCTCGCAATCTGTGGGTTTGGCTGGCGGGCGAACGAGATGGCGACTATGGAATTGGATCCATGTTGCAAGGTCTGGGGCTGAGGTAGCAGTAAATGTTGTCAACTTTCTGATACGTCCGGAGTTCTGTAGACACTGAGGCCTTTCGTTGCGCCTGGCAGAGGCAGCAACGACCGAGTTCGATCCGGCGGGTGACGTCTGGGCAGCGGAGCCAACTTTGCGGCAAGCGTGATCCCGTGCGACGACGCGGTCATTCGACGTCGACAGGTCTCTTCCAATGACTCTGCAACGGCCCCTCCGCCCCGAGCAATGGATCGCTGCATGGAAACGGCACTTTGGCGATCCGTTGCAGCATCTCGGCCGTAGGTGCCTCCCGGCAGATATCCCAGTCCTGCCCGTCCGGATAGGCGCCGACCACCATGAAGTCGGTGCTGGCCGACAGCCGGCAATGGCCGGTCCCGGCTGGCAGCAGCAGGGCATCGCCGGGCGCGAGCGCGACCTCGATGCCGCCCGGTCCGCCAAGCAGCACGCGGGCGCTGCCGCGGGCGACGCCGAGCACCTCGTGCGCGGTGGAGTGGTAGTGGTGGTAGTCGTAAATGCCGTCGCGCCATTGCGGCGGCCAGCCGTGCGCGGCGAAGCGGCGTTCGAAGTCGTCGGCGTCGATGGCGCCGAGGCACTGCCGGTAGTGCAGCACCGGCAGGAACGGATGGTTGGGCACCCAACCGTGTGGCGGCAGTTGCCAGTGGTCCAGCGGCATCGGCGGATCTCCTGCATGGCCGTTAGCAGTTCGATGCTAATCGGCCGATGTCGTCGCCGTGTCGGTACGCGGGACGGCGCGCGGCGTGGCCGCGCGCTGCGCCGTGTCGCCGTGGCGACACGATCACCCTGGCCGCGCCTCAATGCAGAGGAACGCTTTCCACGTCGTCGCGCTGGTGCCTGCCCAGCCGCCCGACCATCGCCGCACTGTCAGGATTCAGTCCGACCACGTGGACCTGCGCGCCATGGCGACGGAATTTCATCACCACCTGGTCCAGCGCGCCGATAGCGCTGATGTCCCAGACGTGCGCCTGGCTCAGGTCCAGGGTGACCCGCGCCGGCGCATGGGCGAAGTCGAAGGCGCCGGCGAAGCTGCCGGCCGAGGCGAAGAACAGTTGGCCGCGGATGCGGTAGGTGTGGCCGCCGTCGGGGTCTTCGCTACGCGCGATGTCGAGCATGCGTCCGACCTTGCGGGCGAAGAACAGCGCCGACAGCAACACGCCGGTGAGCACGCCGCGCGCCAGGTCGTGGGTGGCCACGGTCACCGCGACAGTACCGAGCATCACCACGCTGGAACTGGTCGGGTGGGTGCGCAACTGCACCAGCGAGCGCCAGTTGAACGTGCCCACCGAGACCATGATCATCACCGCCACCAGCGCGGCCATCGGGATCTGCCGCACCCAGGCGCCGGCGAACACCACCAGCAGCAACAGCACGCTGCCGGCGACCAGCGCGGACAGGCGCCCGCGCCCGCCGGACTTCACGTTGATCACCGACTGCCCGATCATCGCGCAGCCGGCCATGCCGCCGAACAGGCCGCTGACGATGTTGGCCACGCCCTGGCCCACGCACTCGCGGTTCTTGTCGCTGGGCGTGTCGGTCATGTCGTCGACGATCTGTGCGGTCATCATCGACTCGAGCAGGCCGACCACCGCCATCGTCGCCGAGACCGGGAACACGATCCGCAGCGTCTCCAGCGTCCACGGCACAGACGGCAGCAGCAGGCTGGGCAGGCGATCGGGCAATTGCCCCTTGTCGCCGACGGTGGGCACGTGGATGCCGAAGTACAGGGCAAGCCCGGTCAGCAGCACGATCGCTACCAACGGCGGCGGCACCGCCAGGCCGCGCGTCCAGCGGTGCCCGAGCAGCAGCGCCGCGGCGCCGCCCACGGCGACCGGCAGCAGCGTCCACGGCGCCATGCTGCCCGCGGTCAAGGCCGCGCCCAGCACCAGCAGCCACAGGCCGATGCCGGGGAAGCTGCGCCGCGACAGCCAGGGCAGGCCGTAGATCAGCAGCAGGCCCAGCGCCACCAGCGGATACACCGGCACCGGCACGCCGATCAGCTCGGGCAGTTGCGCCATGAAGATCAGGATCGCCAGCGCGTTGACGAAGCCGGTGATCACCGAGCGCGAGACGAAGCGCATCAGTGCACCGAGCTTGAACAGCCCGGCCAGGATCTGCAGTACGCCGGTCAGCAGCGTGGCCGCGAGCAAATAGGGCACGCCGTGCTCTTTGACCAGGCCGATCATCAGCAGCGCCATCGCGCCGGTGGCGGCGGAGATCATGCCGGGGCGTCCGCCGGCGAAGGCGATGGTCACGCAGATGCAGAAAGCGGCATAGAGACCGATCCTGGGGTCGACCCCGGCGATGATCGAGAACGCGATCGCCTCGGGAATCAGCGCCAATGCCACGACCAGGCCGGCGAGCACGTCGCCACGGAGATTGCCGCACCAGGACTGGCGCAGGGAAGAGGAAAACTTCAAGGTAAACGCTCCTGACACCGCCCTGTCGCAGGGCCGTGCTCGCTAGAGGCAAGGGAAAACCAGCAACCTTCGGCCTGCCGTCGAGGGCGGCCGATGCGTGTCGCGGGTGTCAGGGTGGCGTCATGGGAGAGCGTGCTGAGCGGGCGCGCGCCAGCCGGGCGCGGTGCGCAAGTATACGTGATGCCTGTCCGGGGACCCAGCCGCGCCGCGCGCCATGTGACTGCACGCACGTCGATGCCGCCGCACGACTCACGTTGCGCTCACTTTCGCCGCGCAGAATGTGCGGATCGCAACGCCGTATCGTGGAGTCGGCCATGCAGGATCTTCGCATCGATCATGTGGATGGCGCCTTGTCCGCCCTGGACCAGGCCGACCCGCAGTACAAGGCCGCGCTGTGGCAATGGGCGTGCCTGGAAATGCTGCACGAAACGCTCAGCGCCATGCACCAGCTCTCGCACCGTGCCGGCGTGGCCGAATTGGTCGCCGACGCCTGGCTGGCTCCGGTCGACGTCATCGCGCCGGAGCAGCCCTTCATGGAGCGCGCCGCCCTGGCCGATCCTCGCGTGCCGGCCTTCGCGCTGGCGCTGAATGCGGCGGCGTCGCGGCAGTCGCGCGCGGAGCTGTGGCGCAGCGGCTATGCCAGTGCGGTGCAGGCCACCCTGCAGGGCATGCAGGCGCTGGCCGGCAAGCACCGGATCGACGCGCGGCTGCCCGCGCACCACGCTGCGGCGACGGCTGCGGCCTGAGCGCGGCGCCGGGCGCAGCCTGCGTGCGCTGCTACGCGTTCTGGTGATCCTGATGGCGCGGCCCGTTTTCTGTTCGCACCGACGTGCTGCGCGCACTGCGTCGGCTTCGCCGCGGCGACGCCGTTACCCGGCTGCAGCCGATGCTCGTGCTCGCGCGATGACGCGCGCACCACGGCGCGTTCACCCGCGTGCGACAGCCTGCGCGACAGCCTTGGGCCATGCGCCACGACGATCGCCACTCTGCGGCTTCCCCTCCAGCGTCCGCGCCTACGCCGCAGCGCGCCCGGGATGCCAGCGGCACGCCCGAGGCGTCGGCCTGGTGGAAGCAACTGTGCGCCAGCCGCTGGCTGCGCGTGGTCGTCTCGCTCCTGGTGATCGCCGTTGCCGTGGCCGTGCTGCTGCGCTGGTACGGCCATGGCTGAAACGTCGCGTCTTGCCCATCCGCACGGAGCGCCCGCCATGGCCCGATTCGCTGCGCATGCCACTGTCCGCGCCTACCGCGTACGCGATGCGGCGTCCGGGGGCCACGAGGCCGCCACGCATGCCTGGGTAGTTGCCGAGGTCGCGCGATTGATGCGCCTGCCGGTGCACGACGCATGTCTTGCCGCCGGGTCGGATGCGCTAGCGACGGGTGCGTTCTACGTGCCCGACGAGACCCTGACGGAAGCGCAGGCCGCGCAACTCGGCGTGCACGGCGCCGCCGATCTGCTGGGTGGCGTGGTGCCGCATGCCTTCGTCGCCACCAAGGCGATCAGCCATCCGCTGGTCGATGGCGATGCGCAGGCGCCGGAGGGATGGCAGCCGGACCTTGGCGTGGCCCTGGCGTCAGCCACGTTGCCGGGCTACACCGCCTTCAGCGCCGCTGACGCCCGGCATGCGTTCGCGCGCCTGTGCGATGACGGCCAGGTGCGGCTGAAGCCGTGCCACGGCGTGGGCGGGTTGGGGCAGATCCTGCTGCACGATGCGACGGCGCTGGACGCGGCGCTGTCGGCCTTGCCCGGGCACGAGTTGCAGCGGCATGGCGTGGTGCTGGAACGGCACCTGCACCAGCCGACCACCTTCAGCGTCGGCGAAACGCACTGCGCCGGCATCACCATCGCCTACTGCGGCACGCAGTCGGTCACCCGCGACGGCAGCTGCCGCGAGGCCTACGGCGGCTCGGAGTTGCACGTGATCCGCGGCACCCTCGACACGCTGCTGGCGCAGCCGTTGCCGCCGCGCCAGCGCACCGCGGTGCTGAAGGCGCGCGACTACGACCGGCTGGTGGCCGCGGCCTATCCGGGATTCTATGCGTCGCGGCGCAACTACGACGTGATCGAAGGGTTGCTTCCCGACGGCAGTGTCGCCTGCGGCGTGCTCGAGCAGTCCTGGCGCGTCGGTGGCGCCACGCCGGCGGAACTGGCCGCGGTCGCCGCGTTCCAGCAGTCGCCGACCCTGCAGCGCGTGGTCGCCGCCACAGTCGAGCGCTACGGCGCGCATCCGCCGCCGCCGGCTGGAGCGCAGGTCTACTACGTCGGCGAGGAGCCACGCACTGGCCTGTTGACCAAGTACCGCCATATGCGCAGCGTGACCTGACCATGGAAGCCGAACTGTCCAGCATCGACATCCCGGTCGACGGCGCGGCGCTCAGCGGCACCTTGCTGACACCGACCAGCCGCCTACCCGGCGTGCTGTTCGTGCACGGCTGGGGCGGCAACCAGCATCACAACCTGGTGCGCGCGCGCGAAGCGGCCGGCTTGGGTTGCGTGTGCCTGACCTTCGACCTGCGCGGCCACGAAGGTCTGGCGGCGATGCGCGAGACGGTGACGCGCGCGCAGAACCTAGACGACATCAAGGCCGCCTACGATCGCCTGGCGGCGTCGCCGCAGGTGGATCCGGACGCGATCGCGGTGGTGGGGCTGAGCTACGGCGGCTACCTGGCCGCGTTGCTCACCCTGGAGCGGCCGGTGGAGTGGCTGGCCCTGCGCTCGCCGGCGCTGTACAAGGACGCGCACTGGGACGGGCCGAAGGTCGCGCTGAACCGCGATCCGGACCTGATGCCGTACCGCAACCGGGTGGTGACGCCGGCGGACAACCGCGCTCTGGCGGCCTGCCAACGCTATCGTGGCGATGTGCTGCTGGTGGAGGCCGAGCGCGACGTGATCGTGCCCGGGCAGGTGCTGCGCAACTACGCGGCAGCATTCTCCAACGCGCGCTCGCTGACCACGCGCACGATCGCCGGTGCCGATCACGCGCTGACCGAGAAGGCGCACCAGGCCGCCTATACGCGCCACCTGATCGACTGGCTGACCGACATGGTGATCGGGCGCCGCGTGGCGCTGGCCAGTAGCGTGGTCGAACAACGCAAGCAGCGGCTCAAGCGCAGCGAGGGCGAGTCGGCGACGGCGCCGGGCAAGGGGTCGAACGTGTTCCACGGGCGCCTGGAGGCGAAGGAGCGCAGCGCCTCGCCACCCACGTCGTCGCGTTGAGCCGCATGCAGGGCGGGAGGCGTACGAAAGCAACCCGCGGCGCAGGCCGCAGATGTGCCGTGCACGCGATGGTGCGCTATCCGGTTGTCGCCTCTGCCCCGGCAGCCGGCACCTCGGGACGCCTTCAGTAATGACCGAAGACGCGTCGTAGGAGCGGCTTCAGCCGCGACCGGCATTCCCGGTAACGCCCGTCGCGGCTGAAGCCGCTCCTACGCGGGCAATGACGATATGCCCGCTGCACGAGTCGCTCTTCAGTGACAACGCCCCGAATGCGCCAAGTGTTGCCACGCATGCCGCACCAGCCAGCGCGCCTCGTCCCACGGCACCGACAGCATCGGCGCACACTGGTGATAGGCGTCCTGCAACACCCGATACAGTTGCGCCTCGCTGGCGCGCGGGTAGGCCAGGTACACGTCGTAGCCGATCTTCAGCAACTGCGCGTAGTCGGCGAAACCCTGATGGCCGAGGCGGCCTTCGGCGTGGGCCTGGCGCCAGTACGCCATTTCGGCGTCTAGATCGACAGTGCGGTGTGGTTGGACAGGCTGGGCAAGTGCGGAGGCGGTGTGCATGGACATCACTCCGGTGTCGGCGATCCCCTGTGACCCGATCTTAGCCGATGAACGACGGCTGACCGTGAGGGACCCGTTTGCTACATGTGAAGCGCCGCCGCCGTCGGTCTGACTCCCGGCATCGCGCTGGAATCGCCTGCCCTCGCGGTCACGTGGCCCTTTGCCTGCAGGCCTGTCCGGCGGTGCCCGACGCCTGTCCGTCATGCCTGCCGGCCATGCTGCACTGCAGCTTGCGCCGAAATAATGATGATCTATAACTATTATCAGTCCTAAGTGATCCGCTCTCCCCCCTCCCCATGCAGGCCTATCCATGAGCAACTACCAAGACCGCTGGCAGACCGTCCAGGTCGAGATCGACGCAGGCATCGCCTGGGTCACCCTGAACCGGCCGGACAAGCGCAACGCGATGAGTCCCACCCTCAATCGCGAAATGATCGACGTGCTGGAGACGCTGGAACTGGACAGCAGCGCGGAAGTGCTGGTGCTGACCGGCGCCGGCGAATCCTGGTCGGCCGGCATGGACCTGAAGGAATACTTCCGCGAGACCGACGGCAAGGAAGAGATCGTGCAGGAGCGCATGCGCCGCGACTGCTCGCAGTGGCAGTGGCGCCTGCTGCGCTTCTACAGCAAGCCGACCATCGCCGCGGTCAACGGCTGGTGTTTCGGCGGCGCGTTCTCGCCGCTGGTCGCCTGCGACCTGGCCATCGCCGCCGACGAGGCGGTGTTCGGGCTGTCGGAGATCAACTGGGGCATTCCCCCGGGCAACCTGGTCAGCAAGGCGGTCGCCGACACCATGGGCCACCGCAACGCCATGCTCTACATCATGACCGGGCGTACCTTCACCGGCACCGAGGCGGCGCAGATGGGCCTGGTCAACGCCAGCGTGCCGCGTGCGCAGTTGCGTGACGAGGTGACCAAGCTGGCGCAGGAACTGCAGCAGAAGAACCCGGTGGTGCTGCGCTTCGCCAAGCACGGCTTCAAGCGCTGCCGCGAGCTGACCTGGGAGCAGAACGAGGACTACCTGTACGCCAAGGTCGACCAGTCCAATCACCGCGATCCCGAGAAGGGCCGGCAACAGGGCCTGAAGCAATTCCTGGACGACAAAACCATCAAGCCCGGTCTGCAGACCTACAAGCGCTGACCCGTCGCGTCGCCTGCGGCCCCGCGGGGGCCGCGGCGGCGCTGCCGCACGCCGTGCCGTCTCTCTCCCCCGGATGGTTCCGATGAATGCCGCTGAGTCCGTTGCCACCGCCGCGCGCTACCGTCCTGTCGGACTGAGCCACGCGGATACCGAGGTCCACCGCGATGCCGACGGCGTGCTGCGCCTGCGTGCGCGCGAACCGCTGGCGCCGCTGCCAAGGCACCTGCTGCAGCGCCTGCAGCACTGGGCGCTGCACACCCCCGATGCGACCTTCGTGGCGCAGCGCGACGAAGCCGGGCAGTGGCGGCGCCTGAGCTACGCACAGATGCTCGAGCGCACCCGCCGCATCGCCGCGCACCTGCTGGACATGGGCCTGTCGGCGCAACGCCCGCTGGCGATCCTGTCCGGCAACGACCTGGAGCACCTGCAACTGGCGTTCGCGGCGATGTACGCCGGCATCCCGTACTGCCCGGTGTCGCCGGGCTATGCGCTGCTGTCGCGCGATTTCGCCAAGCTTCGGCATGTGGCTGAAGTACTGCGCCCGGGCCTGCTGTTCGCCAGCGACGGCGCCGCGTTCGCCCCGGCGATCGCCGCCGTGTTCCCTACCGATGTCCCGGCAGTGTGTGTGCGGGGTGCGGTGCGCGACCGCGCCTGCCTGCGCTTCGAGGACCTGCTGGCGCCGCGTGCGCTGGAGGCCGCCGATGCGGCCTTCGCCGCCTGTGGGCCGGACAGCATCGCCAAGTTCCTGTTCACCTCCGGCTCCACCCTGATGCCGAAAGCGGTGATCACCACCCAGCGCATGCTGTGCGCGAACCAGCAGATGCTGCTGCAGACCTTCCCGGTGCTCGGCGAGACGCCGGTCCTGGTCGACTGGCTGCCGTGGAACCACACCTTCGGCGGCAGCCACAACATCGGCATCGCCCTGTACAACGGCGGCAGCTTCTACCTCGACGACGGCAAGCCGACCCCGGCGCTATTCGCGCAGACCTTGCGCAACCTGCGCGAGATCGCGCCCACCGTGTACCTGAGCGTGCCGCGCGGCTGGGAACAGCTGGCGCAGGCGCTGGAACAGGACGCGGCCCTGCGCGACACCTTCCTGTCGCGCATGCGCATGTTCTTCTTCGCTGCCGCGGCGTTGTCGCAGGAAGTCTGGGACCGCCTGGAGCGCATCGCCGAGGCGCATTGCGGCGAACGCATCCGCATGCTCGCCGGCCTGGGCATGACCGAGTGCGCGCCGTCGTGCACCTTCACCCACGGCACCAGCAACACGCCCGGCGATGTCGGTGTGCCGGCGCCGGGCTGCGAGGTCAAGCTGGTGCCGGTCGGCGGCAAGCTGGAAGCGCGCTTCCGCGGGCCGCACGTCATGCCTGGCTACTGGAACGCGCCGCAGCAGACCGCCGAGGCCTTCGACGAGGAGGGGTTCTACCGCTCCGGCGATGCGCTCAAGCCGATCGATCCGCAGCACCCCGAGCGTGGCCTGCTGTTCGACGGGCGCCTGGCCGAAGACTTCAAGCTGTCCTCCGGCGTGTTCGTCAGCGTCGGCCCGCTGCGCACGCGGGTGCTGATGGAAGGCGCCGCCTACGTGCAGGACGTGGTGGTCACCGGCGCCGACCGCGACGCCATCGGCCTGCTGCTGTTCCCGCGGCTGGACGCGCTGCAGGCGCTGTCGGGCCTGCCGGCGCAGGCCGAGGCGGCGCAGGTGCTGCGGGCGCCGCCGGTGCGCGCCTGGCTGCAGCGCCTGCTCGACACGCTCAACCGCGGCGCCACCGGCAGCGCCAGCCATGTCGCGCGCGCGGCGTGGCTGGAGCAGCCGCCGAGCCTGGAGGCGGGCGAAATCACCGACAAGGGTTCGATCAACCAGCGCAACGTGCTGCGCGCGCGCGCGGCGCTGGTCGAGCAGCTCTACGCCGGCACCGCACCGGGCGCGGTGGCGGCGCCGCCGTCATGACCGGACCACCCGGCCGCGCGACCGGATAGCGGATCGCGCTCCTTCGCACCACTGGCTTCGAGACTTGGGAGGGAATCGATGACTGTGCCTCACGCGCGCGCGCGTCGTGCGCCCCGTACCGTGTGCCTGGCCATCTTGTGCAGCGTCGGCTGCGGCCAGGCCAATGCCGAATCCGACGGCCCGCAGGGCAAGCTGCTGCCCGATCAGGAAGATTATTCGGCGTTGGCCGAGCGTCCGCGCCAGGGCTGGGAGAAGTGGAAGTACGTCCCGCTCGGTGACGGCTGGCTCAGCGTCGGCGGCGAGAGCCGCACGCTGTACGACTACCGCGAGCACGCCGGCTTCGGCCGCTTCGCCACCGATCCGCACGGCTATGCGCAGCAGCGCCTGCGATTGTGGGCCGACTACCGGCCCTCGGCGTACCTGCGGCTGTTCGGCGAACTCGCCGACAGCCGGGTCGCCGGCCTGCAGACGCGGCCGGTGCAGGCCACCGACCGCAACCCGCTGGACCTGGCGCAGGGCTTCGTCGAACTGTCCGACGGACAGAAGGCGCCGGCCTGGCGCCTGCGCGCCGGCCGCCAGCAGATCGCCTACGGCTGGCAGCGCCTGCTCGATCCACGCGACCCGGCCAATTCGCGCATGCCGTTCGATGCGGTGCGCCTGCTGACCCGGCAGCCGCGCTGGAGCGGCGGCCTGCTGTGGGGACGCCCGGTGCTGACCCGCACCGGCAGCTTCGACGATCGCGCCAACCGCGACCAGCGGCTGTGGGGCGCGCATGCCGAAGTGCCGCTGTCGCCCAGCCAGCCGAAGGCGGCGCTGCTGGAGACGCTGTACCTGGACACCGTGCAGGACGGGCGCCGCTATGGCGGGGTGGTCGGCGAGGAGCATCGGCACACGCTGTCCACGCGCCTGAGCGGCGCGGTGCAGGGCTGGGACTACGACCTGGAACTGATCGGCCAGCGCGGCCAGTTCGCCGGCCAGCGCGTGCGCGCCTGGCAGGGCACGCTGTTCGGTGGCTACACCTTCGCCACGACGGCGTGGACGCCGCGCCTGGGCTGGCGCATGGAAGTGTCCTCCGGCGACCGCGATCCGCGCGACGGCGAACTGAGCACCTTCAACGGCCTGTATGCGCGCGCCTCGGTGTTCGACGGCAGCATGATCAGCAGCAACGTGCGCGCCATCGGCCCGGAGCTGGTGCTGCGTCCCAGCGAACGGCTGTGGATCGACATGTACGTGCTGAAGCTGCAACGGCAGAGCCTGCACGACGGCGTGTACGCGGCGGGCTGGCGGGTGCTGCAGCCGGGCGACGCCAACGACGAACGCGACATCGGCACGCGCTCGGTGCTGTGGGTGAAGTACCGCTTCAACGCCTTCGCCAGCCTGGACGTGTACGCCCACTACACCCAGGCCGGGCCGTTCCTGCGCGAGGGTGCGGTACGCGGCCGCGACTACTTCTACATCGCCCCCTTCCTGACCCTGCGCTTCTGAGCCGGAGCCTTCCCATGCGCGATCCGCTGTCATCGCCTGCGCCGTACCGCCCGCTGTATGCGTGGTACGTCACCCTCGTGCTGTTGCTGGCCTACACGCTGTCCTTCGTCGATCGGCAGATCCTGGGCCTGCTGGTGCAACCGATCAAGCGCGATCTGCAACTGTCCGACTCGGCCTTCAGCCTGGTCCACGGCTTCGCCTTCGCGGTGTTCTACACGCTGATCGGGGTGATGCTCGGCCGCGTCGCCGACCGCCGCAACCGCCGCAACCTGATCGTGCTCGGCGTGGTGGTGTGGATCGCGGCGACCGCGGCCGGGGCCTACGTCACCAGCTTCTTCACCCTGTTCCTGGCGCGGGTGTTCGTCGGCGTCGGCGAGGCCTCGCTGTCGCCGGCGGCGTACTCGATGCTGGCCGACTACTTCCCGCCGGAAAAGCGCGCGCGGGCGATGAGCGTGTACACCTCCGGCGTCTACATCGGCTCGGCGGCGGCGTTCATCGTCGGCGGCCTGGTGATCGCGGCCACCAGCAAGGAGAGCACGGTGGTGCTGCCGCTGCTGGGCAGCTTCCGGCCCTGGCAGGCGGCCTTCATCCTGGTCGCGCTGCCCGGTCTAGCGGTGATCGCGCTGATGGCCACGGTGCGCGAGCCGGTGCGGCGCGAACAGGCCGCGGCGGTGCCCAGCGTGCGCCCGGACCTGAGCCACCTGCGCGACAACGCGCGGGTGTACGTGTCCCTGTTCCTGGCCAACGGCGTGATCGCGATGATCACCTTCGGCATCACCGCCTGGCTGCCGGCCACCTTCATCCGCCGCTGGCAGTGGACGCCGGGCGAGATCGGCCCGGCCTACGGCATCATCATCCTCACCTTCGGCATCGCCGGCATGCTGTTCAGCGGCTTCCTCGCCGACCGCCTGGCCGCGCGCGGCAGCCGCGATGCAGCACTGAAGATCTCGTTGGTCGGGGCGCTGCTGCTGGTGATCAGCAGCGCGCTGTTCGCGGTCGCGCCGGGGCCGTGGCCGGCACTGGCGGCGATCGCGCTGACCACGTTCGTGCTGGGCATGCCGGTGGCGCTGGCGCCGGCGATCCTGCAGGCGGTCACGCCGAATCGGCTGCGCGGGCAGGTCACCTCGATCTACCTGCTGCTGGTCAACCTGATCGGGCTGGGCCTGGGGCCGTACCTGGTGGCGCTGGGCACCGACCACGTACTCGCCGACGAGCGCCAGGTCGGCCTGTCGCTGGGCGTGGTGTGCATGGGTGCCGCGCTGCTCGGCGCGCTGTGCCTGTGGACCGCGGCCGCGCCGTACCGGGCGCTGCTGCGGCGCGTGGACGCGGCGTTGTGACCATGCGCGGCCATGCCCCTACAATGCAATGGCGACGGCACCGCCGGCCGGCGCCGACGGATGCGTGCGCAGCCGCCGTGGCCTGGCCGCAGGACGCCCCATGCAGGAAGCGCAGTGAGTTCGAAACCGAGTCCCGAGATGTCCAGCAGCGCGTTGCCCGCCGATCCGCACACGGCGGACAGCGTGGACCAGCGGCGCCTGACCAGCCTGATCGGCTACCGCATCACCCGCACCGAACTGCAGGTGCGTCGCCTGTTCCAGGACTGCGTGCGCGCCTTCGAGCTGAAGCCGGTGGAGTATTCGCTGCTGGTGCTGGTGGACGCCAATCCGGGCATCAACCAGCGGCAACTGGGCGAGGTGCTGAGCGTGTCGCCGCCGAACCTGGCCATCGTGGTTGCGCGCCTGGTCAAGCGCAAACTGTTGCGCCAGGTGCGCGGGCGCCAGGACCGGCGCATGCAGCACCTGCATCTGACCGCCGCCGGCACGGCGCTGCTGGCGCAGGCCGAAGCCGAAGTGGTGCGCATGGAGCAGCAGCTCGGCACCGCGCTCGGTACGACCTCGTCGCGCGCGCTGCTGCAGGCGCTGGACCGTCTGGACGCGCTCGAGCGTCTGTAGCGGTCCCCGCCGGCGCGGCGGGTTCTTGTCGTCCGCCCCTCTTTCTCGCTGATTCCCGACCCGCCGCCAGCGTCCCGCTGACGGTGCGCGTCGCCGTGCGGCCGCGCCCTGTGCGCGGCGGCGCCTGTTCGCGTTTCTCTTCCCCCGCACCCCGCCGTTCCCCTTTCGCTTGGAGTGCTTGCCCGTGACCCCTGTCTGCCACCGTGTTCCGTCACCGCCGCGTACCCGCCCGCGGGTGTCCCTGCTCGCCCTGCTGACCATTGCCTGCGCCGCCCCGGCGGCCGCGCAATCGGTGCCGCAGAGCGCCACCCTGCCGACCGGCATCAACACCGGCGGCACCAGCTTCTTCGATGGTTTCAGCAAGCCCAATCCGGGCTGGACGGCGATCCAGTACCTGCGCCGCTACGACTTCGACGCGATCAAGGACGCGCGCGGCGACGACGTGCCGGTGTTCCGCGATCCGCACATCGGCTCCTCGGTGTGGGTGACCCAGGTGGCCTACCTCAGCGACTACAAGCTGTTCGGCGGTTCCCTCGGCATCACCGCGCTGGCGTCACTGGTCGATCTGGACACCTCGTTCGCGTACGACAGCCCGGTGGCGCTGCGCGACAACGGCCTCGGCCTGGGCGACCTGACCATCGGCCCCTACCTGCAGATGGCGCCGGTGATCCGCGACGGCCGCCCGGTGTTCTCGCAGCGCTTCGAACTGGATGCGCTGGCGCCGATCGGCAAGTTCGACCGCAACCGCGACGTGAACCAAGGCTCAGGCTACTGGTCGGTGTTGCCGAGCTGGGCCTTCAGCATCCTGCCGACGCCGCGCTGGGAAATCAGTGGTCGTCTGAACTACATCTACAACTTCCGCGCCGACAAGGCTTCCAACGTGCCGCAGGGGGACGGCTTCGTGTTCCGCAACGGTCAGGCCGGCGACGCCGCGTGGCTCAACTTCGCCAGTTCGCTGGAAGTGGTCAAGGACCTGCACCTGGGCATCAACGGCTACTACCTCAAGCAGTTGCGCGACAACCGCACCAATGGCGAACGCGTGGCCGACAGCAAGCAGACCCAGTTCTATCTCGGCCCTGGCCTGTCGTGGCGGATCGACCAGAAGAACATCTTCAACGCCAACTTCTACATGCCGGTGGAGGTCAGGAACGCGCCCTCCGGCCACAACGTCAACGTGCAATACGTCCACGTCTTCTGACGACCAACCCAGCAACGGAACACGCATTGCCATGAACCTGCACAACAAGACCCTCCTCGTCACCGGCGTGGCCTCCGGCATCGGCGCCGAGGTCGCGCGCCTGGCGCGCTTCCACGGCGCCACGGTGATCGGCATCGATCGCCAGCCGGTCAACATGACCCTGCATGGGTTCCACCAGGCCGATCTCGGCGATCCGGCGGCGATCGACGCGCTGGTGGCGCAGTTGCCCGAGCGCATCGATGCGCTGGCCAACATCGCCGGCGTGCCGGGTACCGCGCCGGTGGACGTGGTGGCCAAGGTCAACTACCTGGGCCTGCGCCACCTCAGCCAGGCGCTGCTGCCGCGCATCGTGCCCGGCGGCAGCATCATCAACATCGCCTCCATCCTTGGCGCGCAGTGGCCGCAACGGCTGGACCTGCACAAGCAACTGGCCGCCGCCGACAGCTACGCCGCCGGCAGCGAGTGGCTGGCGGCGCACCCGGTGCCGCAGGACACCTGCTACCAGTACTTCAAGGAAGCGCTGATCGTGTGGACGCTGCTGCGTTCGCGCGACTGGTTCGCCGACCATTCGGTGCGCGTCAACAGCGTCGCGCCCGGCCCGGTGTTCACGCCGATCCTGGGCGACTTCGTCACCATGCTCGGGCCCGAGCGGGTCCAGGCCGATGCCGGCAAGATGAAGCGCCCGGCCTATGCCGACGAAGTGGCCGAAGCGGTGGTGTTCCTGGCCTCCGATGCGGCGCGCTGGATCAACGGCGTCAATCTGCCGGTCGACGGCGGACTGGCCGCCGCGTCGATCTGAGCACGCCCCTGCCCATCTTTTTCACGAGAGTAGACATCATGCACAGCACCGAACCCCTGGCCGCCGCGTCCACCTGGAGCGAGCGCATCTTCAATGGCGAGTGGATCGCCGCCCAGGGCGGCGTCCTCGAGGTGATCGAACCCGGCAGCGGCACGCCGCTGCACCGCGTCGGCCAGGCCAATGCCGCCGACGTGGCCACGGCGGTGGCGCAGGCGCGCGAGGCGCAACGCGCCTGGGCGGCCACGCCGCCGCGCGAGCGTGCGGCGGTGTTCCATCGCGCCGCCCAGGTGCTGCAGCAGCACGCGGCCGCCGCCGCGGCGCTGATCGCGCGCGAGACCGGCGGCATCCTGCCCAAGGGCGAGCACGAGGTGCGCGAGGCGATCGTGCTGCTGCAGCAGGCCGCGGCGATGCCGCTGCAGGCGCAGGGCCAGGTGCTGCCGACCGCGCCGGGCCGGCTTAGCTTGGCCCGGCGCCTGCCGCTGGGCGTGGTTGGGGTGATCTCGCCGTTCAACTTCCCGCTGGTGCTGTCGCTGCGCTCGGTGGCGCCGGCGCTGGCGGTCGGCAATGCGGTGGTGCTCAAGCCCGATCCGCGCACGCCCTACGCCGGCGGTTTCGTCATCGCCGAGGTGCTGCAGCAGGCGGGTCTGCCGAAGGGCCTGCTGCACGTGCTGCCGGGCGGGGCGGACGCCGGCCAGGCGCTGGTCGAGGCGCCGGGCGTGCCGATGATCGCGTTCACCGGGTCCACCGCCGCCGGCCGCCGCATCGGCGAACTGGCCGGCAAGCACCTGAAGAAGACCGCGCTGGAACTGGGCGGCAAGAATTCGCTGATCGTGCTGGAGGATGCCGACCTGGACAAGGCAGTGTCGGCGATCGCCTTCGGCGCGTACTTCCACCAGGGCCAGATCTGCATGGCCACCGGCCGCGTGCTGGTCCAGCGCAGCATCGCCGCCGAACTCACCCGGCGCCTGGCGGAGAAGGCGCGGCACCTGCCGGTCGGCGACCCGGCCACCGCCCACGTCGCGCTCGGCCCGATCATCGACCAGCGCCAGTTGCAGCACGTCAAGGACGTGGTCGATGCGTCGGTGGCGGCCGGCGCAGTGGTCGAGGCCGGCGGTACGCACGAGGGCCTGTTCTACGCGCCGACGGTGCTGTCGAACGTGCGGCCGGGCATGCCGGCGTTCGAGGAGGAAGTGTTCGGCCCGGTCGCCAACGTGATCGCCTTCGACAGCGACGACGAGGCGGTGGCGCTGGCCAACCAGACCGAATACGGCCTGTCGGCCGGCATCCTGTCGGCCTCGGTGGGCCGCGCGATGGCGCTGGGCGAACGCCTGCACACCGGCCTGCTGCACATCAACGACCAGACCGTGGCCGACGAAGTCACCAACCCGTTCGGCGGCACCGGCGCTTCCGGCAACGGCACCAGCATGGGCGGCCCGGCCGACTGGGGCCAGTACACGCACTGGCAGTGGGTGACGATCCAGGACAGCGCACCGCAGTATCCGTTCTGAGTGTTGATTCGCCGGGCGTCGCATCGGCGCCCGGCGATGCGTCTTGCCGACCAGCACAGGACTCGGGTGCAGGAGTCGTGCCTGATCCGTTCGCGTGTGGGTTTGGAACATCTGGTCGCGGCTGAAGCCGCTCCTACGACGTACGAGCAGGCCAGTCGTAGGAGCGGCTTCAGCCGCGACGAACGAAGCGGGACTGGTCGATCATCGATCACGCGTCGGGGCTGAAGTCCCTCCTATAGTAGAGCGACCGCACCGCCATCTCCGTGCTGGCTGCGAGTCGTGTCATCCCTGCGCCCGCTGCCGGAACTGCACCGGCGAACACCCGGCATGCCGGCGGAAGCAGCGGCTGAAATACGCTGCATCCGCATAGCCCAGGACTTCCGCGAGTTGCTGCACGGTCAAGGTGGTGTAGACGAGGCTGCGTCGTGCCTCGAGCATGATCCGCCGTTGCAGCAGTTCCAGCGCCGAGGCGCCGGCCAGGCGCCGGCACAGCGCGTTGAGATGGCTGCGGCTCAGCCCGAGCCGGTCGGCATAGCGCGCCAGCGGCCAGTGTTCGCGGTAGTGCGCATCGATCAACGCGGTGTAGGCGCGCACATGGCGCGCGCCGCGGTCGGCGTCGTGCGGATCGGCATGGGCCTGCGCCAGCGCGCCACGGGCTGCCCACAGCAAGGCCTGCGTCGCCAGCGCCTGCAGCATCGGTTCTCGGCCGGGGCGGCGCTGCGCGTGCTCGGCGGCGATGGCGGCGAAGCAGGCGTCGAGCATCGGCTGCTGGTCGCCGGCGGGCAGGCACACCGGCTGCGCCAGCGCTTCGTCCAGGCTCGGCCACTGTGCCGCCAGGCGCTGCCGCAGCGGTGCCGACACGGTCACGATGTGGCCGCGCACGTTGCGCTGGAAGCGGAAGCCGTGCACGCACAGCGGCGGCAACAGCAGCAGGCACGGCCCGCGCAGGCGCTGCTGCGTTCCGTCCAAGTGCAGGGCGGCGCTGCCGCGTTGCAGATACAGCAGTTGCAGCAGGTCGTCGTGGCGGTGCGGACGGATGTGCCAGTCGTGCAGGCGGCTGCGTGCGGCGATGGATTCCCAGTGCAACAGGTCCGGTGTCTCGCGGTCGCCGGTCTCGCCGTACAGGCGGAAGGCCGGGACGGTGACGGGCGACGCAGCGGCAGCTGAAGCGGTGCGAGGCATCGGCGAAAAGTACCGGAATCGGTCGCAATGATCCATGTCATCGGCGCGTCGCAGCCGGAACACTGTGCGTCGGTCCCATCCTTAGGAGGACGCATGCGTACCCAGGTCGCCATCGTCGGCGCCGGCCCGGCCGGGCTGCTGCTCGGGCAGCTGCTGCACGGCCACGGCATCGACACCGTCATCGTCGAGCGGCAGACGCCCGAGCACGTGCTGTCGCGCATCCGCGCCGGCGTGCTGGAGCAGGGTACCGCCGACCTGCTGTGCGCCGCCGGCGCCGGCGCGCGCATGCAACGCGAAGGCATCGTCCATCATGGCTTCGAGCTGGCGCTGGAGCAGCGCCGCGAACGCATCGAACTGAGCGCGGCGACCGGCGGCCGTGCGGTCACCGTCTACGGCCAGACCGAAGTGACCCGCGACCTGATGGACGCGCGCCGTGCCGTCGGCGCCGCCACCCTCTATTCCGTCGAGGACGTGCAGCTGCACGACCTCGACGGGCCGCAGCCGTGGCTGAGTTTCGCGCAGGACGGGGCCACGCAACGCCTGGACTGCGACTACGTGGTCGGCTGCGACGGTTTCCACGGGGTCAGCCGCCGCGCGATCCCGGCCGAGGTGCTGCGCGTGTACGAACGGGTCTATCCGTTCGGCTGGCTGGGCGTGCTGGCCGACACCCCGCCGGTGGCCGACGAACTGATCTATGCGCGCACTGCGCGCGGCTTCGCCCTGTGCAGCATGCGCTCGCCCACCCGCACCCGCTACTACGTGCAGGTGCCGGCGGACGAGCGGGTGGAGGACTGGTCGGACGATCGCTTCTGGGACGAACTGCGCCGACGCCTGCCCGACGACGTGGCACAGGCGCTGGTGACCGGCCCCTCGCTGGAGAAGAGCATCGCGCCGCTGCGCAGCTACGTCGCCGAGCCCATGCAGTACGGCCGCCTGTTCCTGGCCGGCGATGCCGCGCACATCGTGCCGCCGACCGGCGCCAAGGGGCTGAACCTGGCTGCCGGCGACGTCGGCCTGCTCGCGCATCTGTTCGCGCAGGCGCAGCAGGAGCGCAGCGACGCACCCTTGCAGCGCTATTCGGAACTTGCGCTGCAACGCGTGTGGAAGGCCGAGCGCTTCTCCTGGTGGATGACCACGATGCTGCACCGCTTCCCGGACGAGGACGCGTTCAGCCGCCGCCTGCACGATGCGGAGCTGGACTATCTGCTCGGCAGCGCCGCCGGACGCGCGACCATTGCCGAGAACTACGCGGGATTGCCGTTGGCGCTGTAAAGCTGGGAATGGGGAATGGGGAATGGGGAATGGGGGAATCGGGGAACCGCGTCCTCTGTTCTCCCGTGCGTCGTGGTGATCGCTGGTTCTGCTTTGGCCAATCCCGAATCCCGACTTTTCAATCCGGATTGAAGCGCCATCGATCGTCGCTGCCGATGACACCGATGGGAGGCATCGATGGATGTTCATGCAGACCGCCAATGCATCGCTGCGCCATGCCCTGCATACAAACATTTAGGTGCGTGGTGCCACGCCATTTCTGAGGTCGAGGTAACTGTGGCGATTCTCCCAGACCAGGAAAAAAGCCGATAAATCCGCGCGCTTTCCGCGGTTTCCTGCGTCGCGCAGGCACGGCGCGTTGCTACGCTGCAGCCGCGCCGGTGCCCTCGTTGACGCGCATCGCGGCATCGCGGCGTCATCGCGCATTCCCCTGTTCCCCCATCGGAGCGTCTTCCATGAAGATCCGTTTTCAGGCCTGTCTGCTGGCGCTGCTGCTTGCGCTTCCCGCCGCTTCCGCGTTCGCGCAGACCGCGGTCACCGCCAATCCCAATCACGAACAGTTGCTGCATGGCGAGGACTGGCGCACCACCGCCAACAAGCGCCTGGTCTACGACTTCTGGCGCATCGTGTTCGAAGCCGGGCACACCGAATATGCGCCGCTGTACATGGCCAAGGACTACATCCAGCACAACCCGAACGTGGCCAATGGCCGCGATGCGTTCCTGGCGTTCCTGACCTCCTTCGTCAAGCCGACGCCGATCCAGCCGCGGGTGCAGTTGCCGCTGGTGGCGATCCTGGCCGAGGGCGACTACGTCACCCTGGTGTCGGTGCGCACGCTGCCCGACCCCAAGGACGCCAGCAAGACCTACACCACCACCTGGTTCGACATGTTCCGCATCCAGAACGGCAAGATCCAGGAGCACTGGGACGCGGCGACCAAGTGAGATCGCGTCGCGCGCGTTGATCGCTGGCAGGCGCCGTTCCATCCGCGTGGACGGCGCCTGCATGCTGCGAAGGAATGCGCGCAGGCGTCAGAACGCGTCGGCGCGGTAGCCCGTGTCGATGCTGACGCTGCCGCCGAGCGCACGCGAGACGCAGGCGCACAGCTTGCGGTTGCTGTGGCGCTGTTCGTCGCTGAGGAACACGTCGCGATGGTCCAGCGGCGCGGCCGCCTCCAGCACCTCGACCACGCACAGGCCGCATTCGCCGCGGCGGCAGTCGGCCATGACTTCCACGCCGGCCGCGCTCAGCGCATCCAGCAGCGACTCGTTCTCGGCCACCTGCACGGTCTTGCCCAGCGCCGGCACCTGCACCACGAACGGCTGCGCCGGTGCGTTGCCGCTGTTGCCGAAGGTCTCGAAATGCAGGCGCGCGCGGGCGCGGCCGTCGTCGCGCCAGCGTTGCCGCAGTTCGTCCAGCAGCGGCAGCGGGCCGCAGGCGTAGACGTCCGCGTTGCGCGGCCACTGCGCGATCTGCGCGGCCAGCTCGAGCTGGCCCAGGTGTTCCGGGCAGAACAGTTGCAGGCGCTCGCCGAGCAGGTCCTGCAGGTGCTCCAGGTAGGCCATGCTGGCGCGGCTGCGGCCGGCGTAGAGCAGCTGGAACGGGATGCGCCCGCGCGCCAGCCGTTGCGCCATCCCCAGGATCGGGGTGATGCCGATGCCGCCGGCGACCAGCACGATGTGCTCGGCGGTCTCATCCAGCGCGAAGTGGTTGTTGGGCGAGGAAATGTCCAGTTGGTCGCCCGGTGCCAGCGCCCACATCGCACGCGAACCGCCGCGGCTGTCCGGCACCGCGCGCACCGCGATGCGGTAGTGGCCGTCGGCGGCCGGCTCGCCGACCAGCGAGTAGGAGCGCTCGTGCCAGGCATCGCCGATGCGCACGCGCACGTCGAGATGACTGCCGACGGTGAATGGGCGGCTGGCGCGGCCAGGATCGAGCACGATCTCGCGCACATCCTGGCACGGCGTGGCGACGGCGACGACGCGGGCGGTGGTCCACTGGGTGTCTTTGCGCATGGCGGGGTCCGGCAGGCGGGAAGGTGGGGCAGGCGTGTGTGTGCCGCGATCAGGCGGGCGGACGCCGCCGCAGCAGGCGGCTGCCGGGAATCTGTCCCAGCGCGTTCTGGTCGTGCAGGGCGTGGTGGGCGTTGCGTTGCGCCAGCCGCGCGTGTTCGCGCATCAGGGCTTCGGCGCGCGCACCTTCGCGACGCACGATCGCGTCCAGCACCTGGCGGTGCTGGTCCTGCGCGATCGACAGTACGGTGGCGGCCTGGCCGCGCTCGAGCACGAAGCTGCTGGGCGAGGCGAACGGCAGTTGCGCGACCCGCGCGAACTCGCGCGAGAGCAGCGCACTGCCTGCCATCTCGAACAGCAAGGCGTGCCACTGCGCGTTGCAGTCGACATAGCGGGCGAAGGCATCCTCGCTCAGCGGTCGTGTCGTCAGGACGGCGTCGATCTGCGCCAGCAGCGCCTGCGCCCGCGCCAGCAACGCCGGCTCGGCACCGCGCTCGGCGGCGCGGCGCGCGGCCAGGCCTTCCAGGGTGCCGCGCAGTTCGATGGCGTCGTCCACGTCCGCCTCGTCGAAGGCCTGCACCGCATAGCCGCCGCCACGCAGCGGCTGCACCAGGCCTTCTTCGGCCAGCCGCTGCAGGGCGGCGCGCACCGGCGTACGCGATGCACCGAGGCGTTCCACCAGCGCGACCTCGGACAGGCGCTCGCCGGCGGCAAGCTCGCCGGCCAGGATCAGTTCGCGCAGTTCCAGTAGTGCGCGGGTGGTCTGTGCGGCGCTGGAGCGGAACGGGTGCGCAGCGGGCATGGCAGGCTCCTGTGCGTGCGGCGGCTCAGCCGACCATGCGCAGCTGCAGGTCCTGGCTGCGCTGCTCGGCGGCGATCATGCGCTCGATCAGGCGCCGCGCCCACATGCCGCCGGCATCGACGTTGAGGTTGTAGAACACGTGGTCCGGATGCGCGTCGATGGCGCGCTGCTGCGCCTCCAGCACCAGCTCGTCCTCGCCGAACACGCCGGTGACGCCGTCGCGCAGGCGCGTGGTGATCGATTGCTCGTGCAGCGAGTGGTTGCGCACGAACGCCCAGAAGTAGTGACAGGTGCGGTCGGTTTCCGGGGTGATGGTGTTGAGCACGTAGCCGTTGACCCCGCGCGAGCGGTCGCCCTGCGGCGCGCCACTGCCGGCCACCGCCACGCCGACATCGATGACGATGGTGCAGGGCGCCTCGAAGCGGATGATCTGCCAGCGGTCGACCTTGCCGCGGTAGCCGTGCGCGTGCTCGATCTGCCAGGCCCAGAACGGCGGCGGGTCGATGTCCAGCATCCAGCGCGAGACGACCGTGCTGCGTTCGCCGTGGACCACGTCGAACGGCGCCTCGGCGACCTCGTCCTGGCCGATGCTGGAGCCGTGCACGAAGGTCTCGTGGGTCAGGTCCATCAGGTTGTCCAGCACCAGCCGGTAATCGCACTTGACGTGGATGGTGCGGCCGTCGCCGGCCCAAGCCGGGTCGTCGTTCCAGTGCAGGTCCGGCACCAGCGCGGGGTCGGCCAGCGCCGCATCGCCCGGCCACACCCAGACGTAGCGGTGCCGCTCCACGGTGGGGAAGCGGCGCACGCAGGCGGACGGATTGATCGTGTCCTGCGAGGGCATGTGCACGCAGCGCCCGTTCGCGTCGTAGACCAAGCCGTGGTAGCCGCAGACCACATCGTCGCCGTGCAGCCGACCCATCGACAGCGGCACCAGCCGGTGCCAGCAGGCGTCCTCGAGCGCGGCGACGCGGCCGTTGCTGGTGCGGTACAGCACGATGTCCAGATTGCACACCTTGCGCGGCAGCAGCGCGTGCTTGACCTCGTGATCCCAGGCGATGGCGTACCAGGCATTGAGCGGAAATGCCGGAGCGGACGACTGCATGGCGGCGACCTCGATTGTGTATACAACAGGCTGGGGGACGATCCTTGCGTGTTGCGGCGCACAACGGTTTGGCGGTGCCGTCGCGCCATCGCCCGATACGTGGCGATGGGCGAATGTATACAACAGGGCAGGTCCGGCACACCGTTGCCGGATCGTTAAATTGTTCGTTTATCGAACTGTGCATCCGATAATCGGATTGACCGCCCGCCGGAGCGGGCCTAACGTGGCCTCCCGAAGCGACCTGGAGGAGGATGTCGTGGCAGACCCCGTAATGCGCCTGCGCCGCCGTGCGCTGCGCCCCCGGCCGGCGACGGCGGGGCGGCGCCGATGATCGACAAGACCCTGGCCTCGTGCGCCGACGCAGTGGCCGATATCCACGATGGCGCCACGGTGATGATCGGTGGCTTCGGCACCGCGGGCATGCCCGATGCGCTGATCGATGCGTTGATCGCGCAGGGCGCGCGCGAGCTGACCATCGTCAACAACAACGCCGGCAACGGCGAGACCGGGCTGGCCGCGCTGATCAAGCACAAGCGCGTGCGCAAGATCGTGTGCTCGTTCCCGCGGCAGAGCGATTCGCAGCACTTCGACGCGGCCTACCGCGCCGGCGAACTGGAACTGGAACTGGTGCCGCAGGGCAACCTGGCCGCGCGCATCCACGCCGCCGGCAACGGCCTGGGCGCGATCTTCACCCCCACCGGCTACGGCACCGAGCTGGCCGCCGGCAAGGAAACCCGCGAGATCGACGGCCGTCATTACGTGCTGGAGTATCCGATCCGCGCCGACTTCGCGCTGATCAAGGCGCACCACGGCGACCGCTGGGGCAACCTGGTGTACCGCAAGACCGCGCGCAACTTCGGCCCGCTGATGGCGATGGCCGCGACCTGCGCGATCGTGCAGGTGGAGAAAGTGGTGGAACTCGGCGCACTGGATCCGGAAGCGGTGGTGACCCCGGGCATCTTCGTGCAACGCGTAGTGGCGGTGACCACCGCGCAGGAGGGCGCATGCACGCATTGAACGGGCGCGGCATCGACCGCAACGCGCTGGCCGCACGGGTGGCGCGCGACATCCCCGAGGGCGCCTACGTCAACCTGGGCATCGGCCTGCCGACCGCGGTGGCCAACTTCCTGCCGGCGGACAAGGAGATCTTCCTGCATAGCGAGAACGGTCTGCTCGGCATGGGGCCGGCGCCGCCGCCGGGGCAGGAGGACCTGGACCTGATCAACGCCGGCAAGCAGCCGGTGACGTTGCTGACCGGCGGCTGCTATTTCCACCACGCCGACTCGTTCGCGATGATGCGCAGCGGACGCCTGGACGTGTGCGTGCTCGGTGCGTTCCAGGTGTCGGTGCATGGCGACCTGGCCAACTGGAGCACCGGCGCGGCCGACGCCATTCCCGCGGTCGGCGGCGCGATGGACCTGGCGATCGGCGCCAAGCAGGTCTACGTGATGATGGAACTGCTGACCAAGCGCGGCGAGCCCAAGCTGGTGAACGCGTGCAGCTATCCGCTGACCGGACTGCGCTGCGTGTCGCGGGTGTACACCGACCTGGGCGTGTTCGCGCTGGGGCCGGACGGCGCGCGCGTGCTCGAACTGGTCGAGGGCGTGAGCCTGGACGACCTGCGCCAGGCCACCGGGCTGGCGCTGACCCTGGCCGATTCCACGGAGGCGGCATGAACGAGGCCTACATCATCGACGGCATTCGCACGCCGATCGGCCGCTACGGCGGCGCCCTGGCCGGGGTACGCGCGGACGATCTCGGCGCGGTGCCGCTGCAGGCGCTGTTGGCGCGTCAGCCCCAACTGGATCCGGCGCAGCTCGACGACGTCTACCTGGGCTGCGCCAACCAGGCCGGCGAGGACAACCGCAACGTCGCGCGCATGAGCCTGCTGCTGGCCGGCCTGCCGTTCGGCGTGCCGGGCAGCACGGTCAACCGATTGTGCGGTTCGGGCCTGGATGCCATCGGCACCGTCGCGCGCGGCATCCGCGCCGGCGAGCTGGGCCTGGCCATCGCCGGCGGCGTCGAGTCGATGTCGCGCGCGCCGTGGGTGATGGGCAAGGCGGAGAGCGCCTTCGCCCGCAACCAGCAACTCGAAGACACCACCATGGGCTGGCGCTTCGTCAATCCGAAGCTGCAGCAACTGTATGGCGTGGACCTGATGGGCGAGACCGCCGAGAACGTGGCCGAACGCTACGGCATCTCGCGCGAGGACCAGGATGCCTTCGCGCTGCGCAGCCAGCAGCGCACCGCCGCCGCGCAGGCCGCCGGCTTCTTCGACGGCGAGATCGTGCCGGTGACCGCGCCGGGCAGGAAGCGTGGCGAGACCGTCGAAGTCAGCGTCGACGAGCATCCGCGCGCCGACACCACGCCCGAGGCGCTGGCCAGGCTCAAGCCGATCTTCCGTCAGCCCGGCACGGTCACCGCCGGCAATGCCTCGGGCATCAACGACGGTGCCGCCGCGCTGCTGCTGGCCAGCGCCGCGCAGGTGCAGGCGCTGGGCCTGACCCCACGTGCGCGCGTACTGGGCTTCGCCAGCGCCGGCGTGGAGCCGGCCTACATGGGCATCGGCCCGGTGCCGGCCACGCGCAAGCTGCTGGCGCGGCTGGGGCTGTCGATCGGCGACTTCGATGCGATCGAACTCAACGAGGCCTTCGCCGCGCAGGGCCTGGCCTGCCTGCGCGAACTCGGCGTCGCCGACGATGCCGCGCACGTCAATGCCAACGGCGGCGCGATCGCGCTCGGTCATCCGCTGGGCATGAGCGGTGCGCGCCTCGCCCTGACCCTGCTGCGCCAGCTCGAGGCCAGCGGTGGCCGCCGCGGCCTGGCGACCATGTGCATCGGCGTCGGCCAGGGCGTGGCGCTGGCGATCGAGCGGCTGTAGCCGCGCGCCCCATCGACGCTGCGCCCCGCACGCCTGCATCATCCTTCCAGCCAACCGGCTCCGCGCGGAGCCAGCGAGACCCGCACGATGCGCGACGACACCCCCATCGATCCCCTGCTCGGCTATCGGCGCCCGTACCCCGGGACGCAGCCGGCCTACCTGCACCCGCCCTATGCCTCCACCGGCGCACGCGGCCCGACCCGCGATCCGATCGCGATCCCGCTGACGTTGTCCGAAGCGACCGGTCCGACCCTGGACCGCACCACCCTGGGCGAACACGCCGCCGATCTCACCGCCGGCTTCCCCGGTGCGCCGCTGGGCGAGCGCATCATCGTCAGCGGGCGCCTGCTCGACGAGAACGGCACGCCGGTGCGCAACAGCGTGGTCGAGGTATGGCAGTGCAACGCCGCCGGCCGCTACCTGCACGCCGGCGACCAGCACGACGCGCCGCTGGATCCCAACTTCACCGGCACCGGCCAGGTGCTGACCGACGACCACGGCCGCTACCGCTTCACCACCATCAAGCCCGGCGCGTATCCGTGGCGCAACCACTACAACGCCTGGCGCCCGGCGCACATCCATTTCTCGCTGCACGGCGACGGCATCGGCCAGCGCCTGGTCACGCAGATGTATTTCCCCGGCGATCCGTTGCTGGCGTTCGACCCGATCTTCAACTGCGTGGACGACCCCAAGGCGCGCGAGCGCATGGTCTCCGCGTTCGACTGGGAGACCACCGCCAACGAGTTCGCGCTGGGCTACCGTTTCGACATCGTCCTGCGTGGACGCAAGCAGACCCCATGGGAGTGAGGCGATGAGTTTCCAGGCAACCCCCTCGCAGACGGTCGGCCCCTACTACCGGATCGGGCTGGAACCGCTGTACCGCACCGAGATCGCGCCGGCGCAGGCGCAGGGCACCCACGTGGAGATCGCCGGCAGCGTGTTCGACGGCAACGGCGTGCCGGTCGGCGATGCGCTGCTGGAGATCTGGCAGGCCGATGCCGCCGGCATCTACGACCATGCCGCCGACCCGCGCCGCGGCGACCACGATCCGGCCTTCCATGGCTGGGGCCGGGTGCCGACCGACGCGCAGGGCCGCTTCGCCTTCCGCACGGTCAAGCCCGGCCGCGTCGCCGGGCCCAAGGGCCCGCAGGCGCCGCACCTGGTGGTGCTGGTGTTCATGCGCGGCCTGCTGCGCGCCGCGCCGACCCGGCTGTACTTCGGCGACGACGACCTGGACGGCGACACGATCCTGGCGCAGGTGCCGGCCGAGCGCCGCGCCACCCTGATCGCGCAGCCGCTGGCGCCCAACCGCTACCAGTGGGACGTGCGCATGCAGGGCGAGCACGAGACCGTGTTCTTCCGCTACTGAGCGCGACATCCCGCACAGGCCGCAGCGGTTACGCTGCGCGATCCCTCCACCGCATACGAACCGATGAGCGTCTCCGAGTCCCTGTTGCGTCCGCTGTTCGGCGATCCGGCCGTCGATGCGCTGTTCGACGACCGCGCCCGCCTGCAGGCCATGCTCGACGTGGAAGCGGCGTTGGCGCGCGCGCAGGCGCGCTGCGGCGTGATCCCGGCCGACGCCGCGGTGCCGATCGCCGCCGCCTGCGATGCCGCGCGCTACGACCTGCCGGCGCTCGCCGCCGCCACCGCATTGGCCGGCAATCCGGCGATCCCCTTGGTCAAGGCGCTCACCGCCCAGGTCGCCGCCACCGACGAAGCGGCCGCGCGCTGGGTGCACTGGGGCGCGACCAGCCAGGACATCATCGACAGCGGCGCGGTGCTGCAGTTGCGCGCCGCGCTCGACCATGTGGAAACGCAACTGGACGCGCTGTGCGCAGCACTGGCGGCGCTGGCGCAGCGTGAGCGCGACACCGGCCTGCCCGGGCGCACCCTGCTGCAGCAGGCGGTACCGGTGACCTTCGGGCTGAAGGCCGCGGGCTGGCTGGATGCGCTGCAGCGCAGCCGCCGGCGCCTGCAGGCGCTGCGCGAGGATGCCCTGGTGCTGCAGTTCGGCGGCGCCGCCGGCACCCTGGCCGCGCTGCAGTCGCAGGGCCTGGCCGTGGCCGAGGCGCTGGCGGCAGAGCTGCGCCTGCCGTTGCCGGCGCTGCCCTGGCATGCGGCGCGCGACCGCATCGGCGAGATCGGCGCGGCGTTCGCGTTGCTCGCCGGCAGCCTCGGCAAGATCGGCCGCGACGTCGCGTTGCTGATGCAGTCGGAAGTGGCCGAGGCGTTCGAGCCGGCGGCGGCGGGCAAGGGCGGCTCCTCGGCGATGCCGCACAAGCGCAATCCGGTCGGCTGCGTGGTCGCGATCGCCGCCGCCACGCGCGCCCCCGGCCTGCTGGCGACGCTGTTCGCGGCGCTGCCGCAGGAACACGAGCGCGCGGTCGGCGGTTGGCATGCCGAATGGGAGACCCTGCCGGAACTGGTGCGTCTGAGCGCCGGCAGCCTGGCGCAGGTGCGGGTGCTGGTCGAGGGCGTGGAACTGGACCGCACGCGCATGGCCGCGCATCTGGACAGCCACGGCGGCCTGCTCTACGCCGAGGCCGTGGCGGTTACCCTGGCCACGCACCTGGGCAAGGCCGCTGCGCACGCGTTGGTGGAAACCGCGGTGCGTCGTGCGCTGGCCACGCAGCAGCACCTGCGCGCAGTGCTGGCCGAGGAGCCGCAGGTGACCGCGGTCCTGCCACCGGCGAAACTGGATGCGCTGTTCGCCAGCGACAGTTGGCGCGGCATGGCCACGGTGTGGATCGAGCGCGTGCTCGCCGCGCAGGCGCGCGGGTGAGGCGCAGCACCGTGCCGGTCTGCCGCAGCGTCGGCGACACGTTCTAGACTTGCCGGTGCCGCACGTTTCGTACCGCGGCGCCCATTCCATCTTCCAAGCGAGCGCCGCCCATGCCGATCCTCGACCTGCCCACGCATCGTCTGCACTACCGCATCGACGGCAGCGAAGGCCGTCCGTGGCTGACCCTGTGCAACTCGCTCGGCACCGACCTGCACATGTGGGACGCGCAGATCGCCGCGCTGTCGCCGCATTTTCGCGTGCTGCGCTACGACCGCCGCGGCCACGGCGCGTCCACCACCCCGCCGGCGCCCTATGCCATGGCCGACCTCGGCGGCGACGTGGTGGCGCTCTGGGACGCGCTGTCGATCGAGCGCAGCCATTTCTGCGGCCTGTCGATCGGTGGGCTGACCGGGCAGTGGCTGGGCCTGCACGCGGGCGAGCGCCTGCTCAGCCTCACCCTGTGCGCCACCGCGGCCAGGATCGGCAGCGCCGAGAGCTGGCAGGCGCGCATCGACCAGGTGCGCGCCGAGGGCCTGGCGCCGCTGTGCGAAGGCACGCGTACGCGCTGGTTCACCCCGGCCTTCGCCGAGGCGCAGCCGGCCACGGTCGAGGCGATCCTGGACAGCTTCCGTGCCACCGACGCACAGGCCTACATCGGTTGCTGCCAGGCGCTGGCCGAGGCCGACTTCCGCGAGCGTCTGGGCGAGATCGGCGTACCGGTGCTGGCCGTGGCCGGGCACGACGATCCGGTGTGCCCGCCGGCCGATCTGCAGGCCATCGCTGCGCAGGTGGCGCAGGGCGAGGATGCCGAGGTGCATGGCCGCCACCTGTGCAACGTCGAGTCGCCGCACGCCTTCAACGACGCGGTGCTGCGCTTCCTGCTGCAGTAGCCAGCGCCCGCTTTTCCCCACGTTTCAGGAGTTGCCCCGATGGACGAGAACGAACGTTACGCCGCCGGCCTGCAGGTGCGCCGTGCGGTGCTCGGCGATGCCCACGTCGACCGCTCGCTGGCCGCGCGCACGCCGTTCACCGAGGAATTCCAGGAGTTCATCACCCGCACCGCCTGGGGCACTGTGTGGACCCGCGAGGGACTGCCGCGGCACACGCGCTCGCTGCTGACCCTGGCGATGATGGTCGCGCGCGGCCACGACGAGGAGTTCAAGCTGCACGTGCGCGCCGCGCGCAACAACGGCGTCAGCGCCGACGAGATCAAGGAAGTGCTGCTGCAGGCGGCGATCTACTGCGGCGTGCCCGCAGCCAACCACGCCTTCGCCCTGGCTGCGCCGATCCTGGCCGAGCAGGCGGCCGAAGGCGCCGCCTAGAAAGTTCGGCGCTCCGCTCAGCGCACCTTGCGCACTTCGGTGACTGCCGGGCTCAGCCGCGTGCCATCGGCGGCGCGCGGCTGCATGCGTGCGACCGGCTTGCCGCTGCGCGTGTCGATCAGTACCGAATGGCGCTCGCCATGGTCGAACAGATGCCGTTCGCCCCATTGCCGCAGCGCCAGCACCACCGCGAACAGGTCCTCGCCCTTGGCGCTCAGCGCGTACTCGCGGTAGGCGCTGCCGTCGGAGGCCTCGCGCGTCTCCAGGATGCCGGCCTCGACCAGCTTGCGCAGCCGGTCGGCGAGGATGTTGCGGGCTATGCCCAGGCTGCGCTGGAAGTCGCCGAAGCGGCGTACCCCATCGAAGGCATCGCGCACGATCAGCAGCGACCAGCGGTCGCCGATCAGGTCGGCGCTGCGCGCCACCGGGCAGGGCGACGCGGGCAGGGCAGGGCGGGACGGCATCGGCGTTCCTGGAGGCGCTCGGCGGCAGTGGTTGCATTTTAAAACCTATCGACCTAGCCTGAGACAAGTTTCGTTTTGAAACTTGAATGGGCGAGTCTCCGATCATGCAATCCGTCACCGCTGCGTCCTCCATGCCGCGCCGCCTGGTCTGGCTGTTCGCCATCGCCAGCGGCCTGAGCGTGGCCAACGTCTATTACGCGCAGCCGCTGCTGGATGCGCTGGCAGCGGATTTCCGCATCGGCCCGGCCGCGGTGGGCGGCGTGGTCAGCGCCGCCCAGGTCGGCTGCGCGCTGGCCCTGCTGTTGCTGGTGCCGCTGGGCGACCTGGTGGAGCGTCGGCGTCTGATGGCAGTGCAGGCGCTGGGACTGGTCGCGGCGCTGGTCGCGGTGAGCGTGGCGCGGTCGGCGCCGGTGTTGCTGGCCGGCATGCTCGCCGTCGGTATGCTGGGCACGGCGATGACCCAGGGGCTGATCGCCTATGCCGCCAGCGCCGCGGCGCCGCAGGAGCAGGGGCGGGTGGTCGGTGCGGCGCAGGGCGGTGTGTTCATCGGCCTGTTGCTGGCGCGGGTGTTCGCCGGCGGGGTCAGCGATCTGGCCGGCTGGCGCGCGGTCTATGCCGGCGCCGCGGCGCTGATGCTGGCGCTCGCGCTGCCGTTGTGGCGCTGGTTGCCGGCGCTCCCGGTGCCGTCGCAGCCACTGCGCTATCTGCGGCTGATCGCGTCCATGCTGACGCTGCTGCGCCAGGAGCGTGTGTTGCAGGTGCGCGGCGTGCTGGCGCTGTTGATGTTCGCGGCGTTCAACATCTTCTGGAGCGCGCTGGTGCTGCCGTTGCGCGCACCGCCGTACGCGTTCTCGCACACCGCCATCGGCGCCTTCGGTCTGGTCGGCGCGGTCGGTGCGCTGGCGGCAGCGCGCGCCGGACACTGGGCCGACCGCGGCCATGCCCAGCGCACCAGCGCCGCGGCACTGGTGGTGCTGGTGCTGGCCTGGTGGCCGCTGTCGTGGCTGCCGCACTCGCTGGCCGCGCTGCTGCTCGGCATCGTCCTGCTCGACCTGGCCGGGCAGGCGTTGCACGTCACCAGCCAGAGCATGATCCTGCGTGGCCGGCCGCAGGCGCACGGCCGGCTGATCGGCCTGTACATGCTGTTCTACGCGGTGGGCAGCGGACTGGGCGCGATCGGCACGACCGCGACCTACGCGCAGGCCGGCTGGGCGGGCGTGTGTCGTCTGGGGGCGGCGGTCAGTCTGCTGGCGTTGCTGTTCTGGTGGGCGACGCGGCGGGTCGGCGCGGCGTCGGTTGCGCTCAGTCCAGCACCCGACTCAACTGCTGCGCCGCATGCCGCAGCGCCGGCAGCACCGTGCTCTGCAGGCTGCCCAGGGTCATCCGCGCCACCGAGCTGCCGACGTTGAGCGCGGCGACCACGCGGTCCTGGCGGTTGCGCACCGGCACCGCCACCGAGCGCAGGCCGATCTCCAGTTCCTGGTCCACCACCGCATAGCCGTCGCGCTGCACGCGCTCGAGCAGGGCCTGGAACTGCGCGCGGTCGGTGACGGTACGCTCGGTGCGCGGGCGCAGCGGATTGCGTTCCAGATAGCTGTTCAAGGTGTCGCCCGGCTGCGCCGCCAGCAGCACCCGGCCCATCGAAGTGCAGTACGCCGGCAGGCGGCTGCCGGCGCGCAGGCCGATCGACATGATCCGCACGGTTTCCGCACGCGCCACGTACAGCAGGTCGTCGCCGTCGAGCACGCCCAGCGAGCAGGACTCGTGCAGATCGTCGCGCAACGCATCGAGCACCGGTTGCGCCGCCACCGACAGTGCGGCGGTGGACAGGTAGCCGCTGCCGATGCCCAGCGCGCGCGGCAGCAGCACGTAGCCGCGGCCGTGGGTGCCGGCGTAGCCGAGCTTTTCCAGCGTGTACAGCACGCGCCGCACCGCCGCGCGCGGGATGCCGGTGTCGGCGCTGAGCTGGGCCATGCTGACGTCGCGGCTGTGCTGGCCGAAGGCGCTGAGCACGGCCAGGCCGCGCGCCAGCGAGGTCATGAAGTTCGGGTCGCCTTCGCATTCGCCGATGCGCCGCATCAGCTCCGCGGCCAGGCCGCGCTCGGGCGGGGTGGGGGCGGTGGCGGCACGCGCGGCGCGGCGTGCGCGAGGGGGACGCGGGGACTCGGACATGGAAGCGGCGGCGGCGGCGATGCGTCCGATGGTAGTGGCTGTATCCGCGGGCGTCGATGCTGGGGCGTGCATGCGCACCACACCCTAGCGTGCCGCGCCATCTGTCGCGCTGTCCGTAGGAGCGGCTTCAGCCGCGACCGCACGTTTCCGGGAACGCCCGGTCGCGGCTGAAGCCGCTCCTACGAGGGGTTCGAGTTTCGGTCCCCGGCCTCAGTCGCCCAGCCGCACCACCAGCTTGCCGAAGTTGCCGCCGCTCAGCATGTCGATGAAGGCCTGCGGCGCGTTCTCCAGGCCGTCCACCACGTGTTCGCGGTAGCGCACGCGGCCGTCGGTCAGCCAGGCGCCCATTTCGCGCAGGAATTCCGGATACAGCTTGACGAAGTCGCCGACGATGAAGCCGCGCAGGGTCAGGCGCTGGCGCAGTACCTGGCCCATCAGCGCCGGCAGCCGGTCCGGCCCCGGCGGCAAGGCGCCGTTGGCGTTGTAGGTGGCGATGGTGCCGCACACCGGCACGCGGGCGAAGTCGTTGAGCAGCGGCAGCACCGCGTCGAACACGTGGCCGCCGACGTTCTCGAAGTACACGTCGATGCCGTCGGTCGCGGCGGCGCGCAACTGCGCGGCGAAGTCCTTGGCGCGGTGGTCCAGGGCCACGTCCACGCCCAGTTCCTCGCGCAGGTAGCGGCACTTCTCTGCGCCGCCGGCGATGGCGATCACCTTGGCCCCGCGCAGTCTGGCGATCTGCGCCACGGTGGCGCCGACCGGGCCGGTGGCAGCGGCCACCGCCACGGTCTCGCCCGGCTGCGGCTTGCCGATCTCGTGCAGGCCGGCGTAGGCGGTGAAGCCGGGCATGCCGTACACGCCGAGCGCGGTGCTCGGCGGCAGCGGCGAGTTGGGGTCGAGCTTGCGCCGCAGGCTGGCGCCGTCGACCACCAGATGGGTCTGCCAGCCGCCGTTCTGCACCAGCACCAGATCGCCCGGCGCATGGTCGGGGGAATTGGAGTGCAGCACCTCGGCCACGGTGCTGCCGACCATGGTCTCGCCCAGTTGCACCGGCGGCGCATAGGACGGCGCATCGCTCATGCGCCCGCGCATGTACGGGTCCAGCGACAGCCAGCGGTTGCGCAGCAGCACCTGGCCGGGGCCGGGCGCCTCGAGCGGGGCCTGTTCGGTACGGAAGTTGTCGGTGCCCGGCGCGCCCTGCGGGCGCGAGGCGAGCACGATGCGGGTGGTCTGGGTGGGGGCGGTCATGCTGTTTCCTCACTTGCGGTATTCAACTGCGCGATGTCCTCGGCCGACAGCTGCAGGCGTGCGGCGGCGAGCAGATCCTGCAATTGGTCCAGGCTGGTCGCGCTGGCGATCGGCGCGACGATGCCCGGCCGCGCCATCAGCCAGGCCAGCGCCACCTGCGTGGGCGTGGCGGCATGCTTGCCGGCGATGTCGTCGAGCGCGGCAAGAATGCGCAGGCCGCGCGCATTGAGATACCGCGCGACCACGCTGGCGCCGCGTGCCTGACTCTTGCCGGCGTCTTCCGCACGCCGGTACTTGCCGCTGAGGAAGCCGCTGGCCAGGGCGTAGTAGCACAGCACGCCCAGGCCCTGTTCGCGCACCAGCGGTTCCAGCTCGGCCTCGTAGCCGGCACGGTCGTACAGGTTGTACTCCGGCTGCAGCGTCTCGTAGCGCGGCAGGCCGTACTGCGCAGAGACGTTCAGGGCTTCGCGCAGGCGCGCGGCGCTGTAGTTGGAGGCGCCGATCGCGCGGACCTTGCCCTGCTCGATCAAGCGCCCGAACGCGGCCAGCGTCGCTTCCAGCGGCACCGAATCGTCGTCCTCATGCGCCTGGTACAGATCGATGACGTCGGTCTGCAGGCGCCTCAGCGAGTCCTCTGCGGCAGCGGCGATGTTGTCGGCCGACAGGCCCGGGCGTTCGGCCCACTTGCCGACCTTGGTCGCGATCAGCACCTTGTCGCGCTTGCCGCTGTGCTTGAGCCACTGCCCGATCAGCGTTTCCGATTCGCCGCCGTGGTTGCCGGGCACCCAGGCCGAGTAGATGTCGGCCGTGTCGATGAGATTGCAGCCGGCCTCGACGAAGGCATCGAGCAAGGCAACGGAGGTCTTGGCGTCGGCGCTCCAGCCGAACACGTTGCCGCCGAACGCCAGCGGTGCCGCATGCAGGCCGGAGCGGCCGAGTTCGCGCGTGTGCAGCATGGAAAACGTTCCACTGTGGGGGGAGGCGACAGGATAGTCGCCAGGGGTTGGGCGGTCGTCAAATGCTCGCGAAAACATCGTTCTGTAGACGTGATTCGCGCTAACGGAAGCGCAACATTCGTCGGTATCGGGCCGCGTGCTAGGCTCGCGGCACCTCTCTTGCGGATGCCTGCCATGACGCTTCGAACCTCGCTCGCCTGCGCCTGCACCCTGGCGGTCGCCACTGCCTTGCTCGCTCCCGCGGCGCAGGCGATCAAGCCCGCCGACACCGCCACGCTGCCAGCGCCGGACGCGGCGCTGCAGACGGCGATCGACGGCAGCTGGCGCGACCGCGCCAACGTCGCCCGCGACGCCTACCGTCATCCCGGCCAGACCCTGGCGTTCTTCGGCATCAAGCCGACGCAGACGGTGATCGAGATCACCCCGGGCAGCGGCTGGTACTCCGAGATCCTGGCGCCGTACCTGCGCGAGCGCGGCCAGTACATCGCCGCGGTGGTCGATCCGGCGGCCGTGCCGGAAGGCCGCGGCCGCGATTACCAGCAGAAGGCGCGCGCCGGCCTGGAGCAGAAGTTCGCCGCGGCGCCGGCGCAGTACGACCGCGCGCGCATCGTGGCGTATGCGCCGAACGCGCCGGTGTTCGGCCCGCCCGGCTCGGCGGACCTGGTGCTGACCTTCCGCAACGTGCACAACTGGCGCATGGCCGGCCAGGCCGAGGGCATGTTCAAGGGCTTCTACAACGTGCTCAAGCCCGGCGGCGTGCTTGGTGTGGTCGAGCACCGTGCCAAGGCCGACGTGCCGGCCGACGACAAGAGCGGCTATGTCGGCCAGGCGCAGGTGATCGCCATGGCCGAGGCGGCCGGCTTCAAGCTCGCCGGCAAGAGCGAGGTCAACGCCAATCCGCGCGACACGAAGGATTATCCGGGTGGCGTGTGGACGTTGCCGCCGAGCAACCAGCACGAGGCCGCCGACGATGCCAAGTACCAGGCGATCGGCGAGAGCGACCGGATGACCCTGAAGTTCGTCAAGCGCTGAGCCGGCGCACCGGCGACGCGGCGCGGACGCATGGGACAATACCTGCGCCGCGCCGTGCGGCGCAGGCCTGCCGCCGTTCCCGCCGATGCTGATCGCCTTCAACAAGCCCTTCAACGTGCTGTGCCAGTTCACCGACCGCAGCACGCCGCCGCGGCGCACCCTGGCCGAGTTCGGCCTGCCCGCGGACGTGTACGCGGCCGGACGCCTGGACTACGACAGCGAGGGCCTGCTGCTGCTGACCGATGACGGCGCGCTGGCGCACCGTCTTACCGATCCGCGGCACAAGCAGCCCAAGACCTACTGGGTGCAGGTGGAAGGCGCGCCGCAACCGGAGCAGGTGCAGCGCCTGCGCGACGGCGTGCTGTTGAACGACGGCCCGACCGCACGGGCCGAGGTGACGTTGCTGGACGCGCCGCCACCGCTGTGGCCGCGCGACCCGCCGGTGCGTTTCCGCAAGAGCGTGCCCGATGCCTGGTTGCAGGTGGTGCTGCGCGAAGGACGCAATCGCCAGGTGCGGCGGATGACCGCAGCGGTCGGCCTGCCGACGCTGCGCCTGGTACGCGCGGCGATGGGCGCACACCGCTTGGACGGACTGGCACCGGGCGCCTGGCGCGCGCTGTGATGCGTGCGGTGCCTGGCGACGCGTAGGAGCGGCCTCAGCCGCGACCGAGGCGTTACCGATGTGTTCCGGTCGCGGCTGAAGCCGCTCCTACGTTAGAAAGCAGCGCAGAGTCGCAGCGAATCCATAAAAAAAGCGACCGGGATCTCTCCCGGTCGCTGCGGATGGCACTGCGGCGACCGTCAGGCCGCGCGCGCAACTCACTCTTCGGTAGCGTCCTGCGCGGCCGCGGCACGGCGCGTACCACGGGTGCTGGCGGCGCTGCGGCGCGCACCGACATTGCCGCGCTTGTTGGCCGCTTCGATGCGCTGGGCATTGCCCTCGATCGGCGCGCCCTTGTCGCGCTGGCGCTTGCGGTAGATGGCGTAACCCAGCAGGCCCACGCCCACCGCGGCAGCGGCGATGGCCACGGCCGGATTGCGGCGCACCGCGGTGCGCGCGACCTTGGTGCCGGTCTTCACCGCACCCAGCGCAGCGCCCGCCTTGAGCGCGCCCACCGCCTTGCCCGACTGCAGCCACTTGTTCGCCTGCGGGCCGAAGTGCTTGAGGCTGTCGCCGGCGTGGCTGGCGAGATCCAGGGCGCGATCGGTGATGATGGTCAGCTTGCTCATGGGCGTCCCCTACTGGCAGGAATGAAGGGCTGCAGTGTCGCCCTCGTACCGTATACGGGGTGTTAGCGCAGCGCCGCGGATTCGTCTGCCCGCTGAATGCGGCGCGAGTGGCCCTAGGTGCCGCGCGGCTTGGCGCGGTGGCTGGCGGTGGCGGTCCAGGGATCGTCCGGCCACGGGTGGCGCGGGTAGCGACCCTTCATTTCCTTCTTCACTTCCGGATAGGTGCTGGACCAGAAATTGCGCAGGTCCTGCGTGACCTGCAGCGGCCGTCCGCCGGGCGAGAGCAGGTGCAGCAGCAGCGGCACGCGGCCGTCGGCGACGCGCGGGGTGTCGGCCAGGCCGAACAGTTCCTGCAGCTTGACCGCCAGCACCGGAGGCTGCGGTTGCCCGGCATGGTCCAGGCTGTAGTCGATGCGCCGTTCCATGCCCGACGGCACCGCGATGCGCACCGGCGCGTGGCGGTCGATGGCCTGGCGGCGGTCCCACGGCAGCCGCGCCTTCAGTGCCTCGCCCAGTTCGTCCTCGCTCAGCGCATCGAGCCGGGTCTTGCCGGCGAAGGCCGGGCGCAGCCAGTCGTCGAGGCTGGCCAGCAGCGCGGCATCGCCCAGGTGCGGCAGGTCCAGTTCCGGCATCCACTGGCGCAGCCCGGCCACCCGCGCGCGCCACTGCGTCAGACCCTCGCTCCAGGGCAACGCCTGCAGTCCCAGTTCGCGCACCGCCTCGGTCAATGCCGCGGCCGCCTGCGCCGGTTCGACGCGGCCGGCGGGGCGGCTGTCGAGCACGATGCGATCGAAGCGGGTCTCGCGCAACGCGCTCAGCGCGCGCCGCTCGGGATCCCAGCGCACCGTGTCCTCTTGCGAGAAGCGCTGCGGAAACTGCGCTCGCAGGTAGCGCTCGTCCACCGGCGCGGCGCGCAGCAACAGCGCGTCCTTGGCCTCGTGGCGCAACTCGGTGGCGACCAGCCAGGGCTCGCCGCGCAGGTCGCTGTTGTCGAACAGACGCACGCTGCGGCCGTTGGCCAGCAGGTAGCGCAGCGGATCGCTGGGATGGCGGGTGCCGATGCGGTCGGGAAAGGCGTGGGCCAGCAGATCGCCGAGTTCATGCGCCTCCACGCTGTCCGGCGCTGCGGCGTCGCTGCGCAGGCGCCGCCGCCACTGCTTGGCCGCCGCGTCGATCGCCGCCAGCGCGCCGCGGTTGGCGTCGTGCGGCACGCGGCCGCGGCGGAACGCGGCCAGGGCACGCCAGCGCGCGGCCAGTGCGTCGCCGCCCTGGCGCAGCGGATCGCGCGCTTCGATCAGGGCGGCGAGGTCGCAGGCCAGCGCCTGCGCGCGCGCATCGTTCGCCGCCAGCAGCATCGCCGCTAGACGCGGATGCGTGCCCAGCGCGAGCATGCGCCGGCCGCTGGCGGTGATGGCGCCACCGTCGGCGAGCGCGCCGAGCCGCTGCAGCAGCTCGCGTGCGGCGGCCAATGCGCCGGGCGGCGGTGGATCGACGAAACGCAGCCCATCGCTGCCCCAGGCGGCCAGTTCCAGCGCCAGCCCGGCCAGTTCCACCTGCAGGATCTCGGCGCGGCGTTGCGCTTCCAGGCGTTGCGACTGCGGCCACAGGCGGTAGGCCCAGCCGCTGGCGACGCGGCCGGCACGGCCGGCGCGCTGGTCGGCCGAGGCCTGGGCGATGGCGGTCACGTCCAGCCGCGAGAAGCCGCTGTTGGGATCGTAGTGCGGCTCGCGCGCCAGCCCGGCGTCGATCACCACGCGCACCCCGGGCAGCGTCACCGAGGATTCGGCGACGTTGGTCGCCAGCACCACGCGCCGCCGCCCCTGCGGATCGGGCTGCAGCACCTTGCTCTGCTGTTCCACCGGCAACTCGCCATGCAACGGCAGGACCTCGACGCCTCCTCCTTCTCCCCCCGGGAGAAGGTGGCGCGCAGCGCCGGATGAGGGTACGGCCGAGGCGGTGCCGGCTGGGATAGCGCCGGACGCGGCACCTGCTGGAGCAACACCCGCCGCTCCACCCCCAACCCCCGCCGCCTCCAGCGCCGCCTGCACCCGCCCGATCTCGCGCTGCCCGGGCAGGAACACCAGCACGTCGCCCGGGTGCTGCTGCAGCGCGTGCTCGACCGCGCGCCGCGCCTGCGCCTCCAGCGACTCCTCGCGTCGCGCCGGGAAATGCGCGATCTCCACCGGGAAACTACGGCCGGCGCTGGACAGCCGCGGCGCGTCGAGGAACTGCGCCAGGCGCTCGCCGTCCAGTGTGGCCGACATCACCACGATGCGCAGGTCCTCGCGCACCTGCGCCTGCACGTCCAGGGCCAGCGCCAGGCCCAGGTCCGCTGCCAGGTGGCGCTCGTGGAATTCGTCGAACAGCAGCGCGCCGACCCCATCGAGCATCGGGTCGTCCTGCAGCATGCGGGTCAGGATGCCCTCGGTGACCACCTCGATGCGGGTGCGCGCGGACACCTTGTTCTCGAAGCGGATGCGGTAGCCGACCGTCTCGCCCGGCGCTTCGCCGCGCTGCCGGGCCATGAAGGTGGCGGCACTGCGCGCGGCGACCCGGCGCGGCTCCAGCATCACGATGCGCCGGCCCTGCAGCCACGGCGCGTCGAGCAGCGCCGGCGGCACCTGGGTGGTCTTGCCGGCGCCGGGCGGGGCTTCCAGCACCAGGCGCGGATGGGCGGCGAGGCTGTCGCGGATCTGCGGCAGCAGCGGATCGATCGGAAACACGGAGGACGTCATCGGCAAAGGATACGGGGCCGCCGCGCCGCCGTGGAGCGGCGGCGGCCACGTGGCCCGTACAATCAGCCGCTTTCCCGGCAGATTCCCGCGCAACCGCATGACCCTGATCGACATCGGCGCCAACCTCACCCACGAGTCCTTCGACCGCGACCGCGACGCGGTATTGGAGCGCGCCCGCGCCGCCGGCGTCGCGCAACTGGTGGTCACCGGCGCCAGCCGCGAGCACTCGCCGCTGGCGCTGCAACTGGCGCAGCAGCATCCGGGTCTGCTGTACGCCACTGCCGGCGTGCATCCGCACCACGCGGTGGAATACACCGCCGAATGCGACGCCGAACTGCGCGCGCTGCATGCGCACGCCGAGGTGGTGGCGGTGGGCGAGTGCGGCCTGGACTACTTCCGCGACTTCTCGCCGCGGCCGGCGCAGCACCGCGCCTTCGAGCGGCAGCTGCAGCTGGCGGTGGACACCGGCAAGCCGCTGTTCCTGCACCAGCGCGAGGCCCATGCCGACTTCATGGCGCTGATGCGCCAGTTCGACGGCAAGCTCGGCCCGGCGGTGGTGCATTGCTTCACCGGCAGCCGCGAGGAACTGTTCGACTACCTGGACCGCGACTGGTACATCGGCATCACCGGTTGGCTGTGCGACGAGCGCCGCGGCGCGCACTTGCGCGAGCTGGTGAAGCACATCCCTGCCGGCCGGCTGATGATCGAGACCGACGCGCCGTACCTGCTGCCGCGCACGCTCAAGCCGACGCCGAAGGACCGCCGCAACGAACCGGCGTTCCTCGCGCACATCGTCGAGGAGCTGGCACGCGACCGTGGCGAAGACGTGGCGACGGTCGCTGCTTCCAGCACTGCTGCCGCGCGGACCTTCTTCCGGCTGCCGACGCCGGCCTGAGCGAGCTGGTGCCTGGGATCGTGATTGGGGATTGGGGATTCGTGGAACCGCGCGCTGCACGCGTCTTTTGTAGGAGCGGCTTCAGCCGCGACCGGGCAACCGTCACGGCTGACAGCCCGGCGGCCATGCCGATCCTCTGCGCGAACGTGCCGGCCGATGCGCCGGTGGAGATCCTGGACGGAGGGCGTTGGGATTTTCTTGTGGGAGGGACTTCAGTCCCGACGCATGATGGTGTCAGCCGGCTTTGGTCTGCATCGGTCGCCGATGAAGCCGCTCCTGCGCGGGTAGCGCGATCGGCGGCACTACCGCCCCCTCAATCGACTTGCGCGTCCTCGCGCTTGGCCTCGGCCATCGCTTCTGGCTCCAGCTCTTCGGCGCTGCGGTTGAGCTTGACGAACACGCCCCAGGCGACCAGCAGCAGCGCCGCGCACAGGCCCACAGCAGACGCGTAGGGCAGCTTGGACGGATCGTCGTGCATCAGTTCGAAGATCGACACCAGGGTCTCGATCGCCAGGGCGATGACGATGACCACGAAGAACCGCGACAGGTAGCGACGCACCCGGGTCGGTCCGCTGACCTTGACGTCGCGCTGCACTTCTTCCTCGTAGATGGTCTGGCCCAGTTCCAGGGTCACCAGCGCCACGGTGAGCAGCCCGATCGCTTCCAGCACCACGTTGAAGCGGTCGCGCACCACCAGTTCGCCGCCCGGCGTCAGGCCGTGCCATAGCTCCAGCACGGCCATGCAGATCAGTCCGGCCGCGCACAGCAGGAACAGCAGGATGATGAGGAAATGCCCGCCGCGGAACAGTTTTTCCATGTGCGTGCCCGCTCGCCCCTGTGTGGTGGGCGAGCATAGGCGCCAGAGGCGTCAGCGGCGCGCGAAGACGCAGGGCCGCCCTCGGGGCGGCTTGAGTACGACATTGCCTGGAAGACCGTGGCTGGCCTGCGCAGGGCAGGGACGGCCGCGCGCGGCACCGGCTTCCCGCGGCAAACCTCAGCGCGCGGGCAGACCGGCCTGGTAGGCCTGCAGGTGGCAGTACGCGGCCATCAGCAGCGGTGCCTCGTGCCCGGCGGTACGGGCGCGGGCCAACATGTCGCCGACGATCTGCTGTGCCTCCACCTGCTGCCCGGCTTCCAGGTCGCGCAGCATCGACGCCTTCATCGGCGAGCCTGGCTGTGTCAGCAGGTGCAATGCGCTGGCTTGCGCCGCCTCCGGCACCGGTTCGCCGGCCGCCGCGGCCACCGCCGTGCATTCGGCATACAGGCCGCGCACCAGCGTCACGCCATCGTCGCTGGCGACGATACGCCCGATCGGCGCACGCATCAGGCAGGTGGCGGAGGCCAGCGCGGTGAGGAAGGTGTACTTGATCCATTGCTCCTGCGCGATCCGCGGCGTCGCCAGATGGTCCACGTCGGCCTGCGTGCAGGCCTCGGCCAGGGCACGCACACGCGCGCTGTCGGCGCCGCGGCCGTCGCGCTCGCCGAAGGTGAGCGAGGCCGGCTTGGCCAGGTGCTGGATCGCGCCGTCGGCATCCAGCACCGCGCTGATGAAGCACAGCCCGCCGACGACCCGCTCCGCACCGAAGCGCGCATCCAGCGCCGGGTAGTGGCGCAGGCCATTGAGGATCGGCAGCACGCTGGTGCCCGCGTGGACCGCAGGCGCCACCGCGTCCAGCGCGCTCTGCAGGTCGTAGGCCTTGCAACTGAGCAACACCAGATCGAACGGCCGCGCCTGCGCGGCGCCGGGCAGCGTTTCGGCGGTGAGCGTGCTCACCGCGATCGCCGCATCGCCGCGCGGGCTGCGGATGCGCAGGCCGTCGCGCTGGAGGCGTGCGGCCCGCGGCGGCCGCACCAGGAAGCTGACATCGACGCCGGCCTGGGCCAGGCGTCCACCGAAGTAACCGCCGGTCGCGCCGGCACCGAGAATCAGGATACGCATGAGACGTGGATCGCCATGGAGTGGGAGGCGTCCGACTGCGGGAACGCATGCCGGCAAACGAGCGCACGTGCGGTCCTGCCGACGATGCGGCGCCATCGGCCATGCCGATGCGCCGCATCGCGACCCGCACGCAGCGGGGGAACCGCATGCAGCGGTGCCCCCGTGTGGGTCAGCTCTTCTTGACCAGCTCGACGCGGCGGTTCTGCGACTTGCCTTGCTCGGTGGCATTGTCGGCCACCGGATCGGCATCGCCGAAGCCGGCCGCGGTCAGTCGCGACGCCTCGATACCCTGCGCGACGAGCGCGGCGACCACCGCCTTGGCGCGTCCCTCGGACAGCGTCTTGTTGTGCGCGGCATCGCCGGTGCCGTCGGTGTAGCCGTTGACGGCCAGCTTCAACGCGGCGTCCTGCTTGAGCAATTGCACGACCTGCGCGATCTGCGGCTGCGAATCGGGCAGGATGTCGGTCTTGTCGGTGGCGAAGTTGACGTGCAGGGCCACCTTGCCGGTCTTGTCGATCTGCGTCTTCAGTTCGCTGGCCGGCAGCAGGCTGGCGGTGACCTGCAGCGGCTTGGTCTCGGCGATCAGCAGGCCGGCGCCGAACTGGTCGGTGCACAAGTGGATCCAGATGATGCGATCGGCGCGATGTACGACATATACCTGCGTGACACCATTCCAGACGTCGCCCAAGCCACTGTTGTACTTGGTGGCGAAGTCGCGTGGCCATTCATTGATTTTCTTCCCTGCTGTTTCCGGAAGCTTGCCGTCGAAGATCTTCTTGCCGCCCATGGCGGACACGACGGCTTCGATATTGCGTTCAAGTTCCAGATCCGAGAACGTCTTCCCTGCCTCGGATCGGATATGCGCGGACCACACCCTGCCTTCCACCGGCTCCAGACGATCACCTGTCCAGAAAGGCACTTGATCGAAGTCAGCAATGTCTGGTTTCGTTCCGGCTACGTATCCGCTGGGGAGGGCGATGTAAGGAAAGTCTCCCAATGGGACGTCGGACACCGGCAGGCTGGCCGGATCGAATGCCGTGCTGGCGGCAGCGTGCTGCGTGGACGCGTCCTGCGTCGCGCTGGCGGTCGCCGCGGGGGGCGTCGCCTGATCGTCGGGATGCGCGGACTGCTCGTGCTTCTTGCAGGCGCTCAGACTTGCGATGACGGCCAGGGCCAACGTCGCCGCTACTGCTTTTTTCACGGAGATACTCCTTGTCGGGGGACGAACCCATCTAGTGTAACGGCGCGATCGACCGATCTTGCTGCAGAACCGTGAACCCGCGTCGACCAGGTGCGGGCGACGTGCGCATGGATTGCAGGGGACGCGGGATCAGTGCGCGAGGTCGGGCGGCTGGAACAAGGCGTCCGGCTGCGGGCCGTAGTCGACGCGCTGGATGTCCCAGTGCTGTTGCTGTTCCAGCCCGGTCTTGCCGCGATAGGCGAGCACCAGGCCGGTCTCACGGTCCAGCCACATCGTGCCTTGCCGGGTTCTACCGGGTCCGTCCGGATTGGCCAGGCGGTACCGCCATTGCACCGCGTCGCGGCCCGCGCGCAGGCCGCTGTCGCCACGCTGGCAGTCGGCGAACATCCCGAGTCCCGCGCAGGGTTGCTCCGGATCGAAGCGTAGCGGCCAGCGCATGCCGGGAACGGGCATCGCGCCGCCCTGCTGGCCGACGATCCAGCCGGTGGGCGCACCCTTTGCCAGGATCAGCGCATACGACCGACCGCTGGCATCCTGGAACTGGATGCGCAACGCGTCGTCGCGAAAGAACACCGTCGCCGGCTGCGCCGCGCCGCGCGGCTGGATCCGGCTCAGGCCGCCAAGCTCGTTGGTGCTGACCTGGGCGACGCCGGAGAATGCGGCGTCCTCGGCGCATGCCGAGCCGGCAATGATCTGGCACAGCAGTGCTATGCAGGCCAGCAGCGCGAGGCGGGGCATCACTTGTCCAGGTTGCCTTGCGTGTAGATCGGCGACTGCATGCGCACGATCGCATAGCTCTCGATGGGCAGGCGTCGGGTGAACGTTTGGAGAGGGGAGGACTCAAACGTGCCCGGCTTCAGATACTGAGACTTTCCCCCCAACACCCAATCGACGAACGGAACGTCAAGCTTTGCGTTGTAGACCACCTTGATCTTGAGGATATTGGCGTCCTGGACATTGACGCCGCTGCTGCCGATCGCCGTGCTGCGGTAAGCGAGCGTGTCGTTGGGCAGCGCATAGCTGCCGTCGTACTGGCGCTCCTTGAAATTGTTCCATGCGGCGCGGGTGGGACTGATGACGGTGATCTGGCTGTTTACCCTGAGATCGTAGTACGCAGCCCAGAACCCTTGTTCGACCGCCGCCTGGCCAGTTTCGTGGACATGTAGCGGCATCATGCCCTTGGCCAAACCTTTGCGCATTTCCTCCCGGTCCACCCCGCTGACCGCGCCGGCCCTAGCGGCCATCAGCGTGGCGTAATCGAGCGTGGACTTCATGCGGTACAGCAGCACCGCCTGGATGACGGCGAGCAGCAGGAACAGCAGCACCGGCGTGATGATCACCAGTTCCACCATGGATTGGCCGCGCATCGACGTGCGACTGCGGAGGGTGCGGACGCGTGCATTCATGACCGGGCTCCCGGAGAGGAAGGCGCCGGCGCGGTGGCGCGCCAGTGCCAGTGTTCGCCGCGCTGCGGCTGCAGGCGGTCCAGCGCACCGCCATGGAACTCGATGGTGGTCGCGGCGCGCCGGCACATCGCCGTGCGATACGGCCTGACGTTCTCGCGCCACTCCAGCACCACATCGTCGCGGCCCAGGAACACCAGATCCAGCGGGTAGCCCATGCCGATGGTATGCACGCTGGCGCAGGGGCGGATCAGCAGGGCTTCCGAGCCGTCCGTGGCCAGTGCCGGGCGCGCCAGCAGGCCACGCGCACGCGACCACCAGGTATCCGCCGCCCACACCCGCGGGATCGGGGCGCCGGCGCTGCGCTCGATGCATCCACGTTTCACAGGATGCCCTCCTGCAGCATCTTCAAGTAGATGAAGTAAGCGAGGAACAGGAAGATCAGCGGGAAGAAGAACATCACCAGCGGCAGCATCATCTTCACCGGTGCCTCCAGCGCCAGCTTCTCGGCGCGCAGGAAGCGTTCCTCGCGGCGCTGGTTGGCCTGTGCGCGCAGCGTGTCGCTGAGGTTGGCGCCGACCTTGTCGGCCTGGATCAGCGCGCTGGTGAAGCTGGTAATCTGCTGGATGTCCATGCGCTCGGCCATGCGCCGCAGCGCCTCGGCGCGGGGCAGGCCGGCGCGCAGGTCGCGCAGCATGCGCGAGAACTCCTGCGACAGCGCGCCGGACGGTCCCTTGGCCACCGCCTGTTCGATGCCGCCGGTGACGTTCAGGCCGGCCTCGACCGACATGGTGATGAAATCCAGGTAGACCGGCAGGTCGCGCACCACGGTCTTCTGCCGCGCCTTGCGCCGCTCGCCCAGCCACAGTGCGGGATACAGCCAGCCCAGCACGCCGCCGAACAGCAGGCACATCAGGCCCGAGCCGATGCCCAGGTGGCCGAGCATACCGGTGCACAGCAGGAAGAAGGCGATCACCACCAGCGCGCTGGCCATGCGCAAGCCGTAGAACTCTTCCGGCGTCAGCGTGTAGTCCTGGCCGGCGGCCTGCAACTGGCGGTGGGTCTGCTCCAGTTGCGCCACGCTCAGGCGCGGCGCGATACGCCGGGTCAGCACCGTGACCAGCGGCCACATCAGCTGCATCAGTCGCGGCAGCGGATCGTAGTAGGTGCGGTCTTCCAGTTCGACTTCGCGGATCACGCCGCGCGTGCCGATGACCACCAGGGCGACGGCGCCGGCGGCAAGAAGCGCGACGAGGGCGAGCATCCAGGTCATACGTCGATCGTCATGATCTTCTTGCAGAGACGGTAGCCCAGGTATTCCATGACCAGGCAGATGGTGATCACCACCCAGCCGTGCCAGCTGTGGAACATCGGCTGCATGGTTTCGCTGTACATCACGCTGAGGTAGCCGATCAGGAACACCGGGAGCATCGCCATGACGATGCCCTGCAGGCGGCCCTGCGCCGTCAGCGACTTCACCTTCTTCTCCATGGTCAGGCGGCGGCGCAGCGTTTCGGCCAGGGTCGCCAGGGTCTCGGCCAGGTTGCCGCCGACCTCGCGCGAAATATTGACTGCCGAAACGAACAGTTCGGCATCGGTGATGGGCACGCGCTTGCTGAAGTTCTCCATCGCTTCTTCGGCGCGGATGCCCATGTGCTGCTCGCGCAGCACCAGCGCCAGTTCCTGGGCCAGAGGCGGTTGACCGTCGTGAACCAGCACTTCCATCGCCGGCGCGAAGCCGACGCCGGCGCGCAGGCTGCTGGCAAGCATCTGCAGTGCGTCCGGGAGCTGCTCCTGGATCTGCTCCAGTCGACGCTTGCGCAGAAACGCGTAGATCTTGCGCGGCGCGAAGATCAGGAAGATGCCGATCAGCACCGCGATGACCAGGCTGCCGGTCAGCATCCAGACCAGCAGCGGCACGATCACCATCACCACGGCGCTGATCATGTAGACCTGGGCCGGATCCAGGAACAGGAACATATCCGTCAGGTTCATGCGGGCCTGGTCCATGAAGCTTTCGCGGTAGCGCTTCAGGAACTGCTCGCTGGAGCGCGCGATCAGCAGGATGGCCATCGCGGTTCCGGCAAACACCAGCAGGGCGATCAGCCACAGGCCCATCAGCGCGCGCCTCCCTGGTTGCGGAAGATGCCAAGATCCACCGACACGCCGCGCTCGGCGAGCTCTTCGTAGAACTCGGGTACCGCACCGGTCGCCACGAAGTTGCCGGCGACCTTGCCGTCGGGACCGTGGTAAGTGGTGGGCTTGAACAGGAACAGGTCCTGCATCTGGATGGTGCCGCTTTCGATGCCGGTGATTTCGGTGATGTGGCTGACCTTGCGCGAGCCGCAGGGATAGCGGCGCTGGTGCACGATCAGGTTGACCGCCGACGCGATCTGCTCGCGCACCACCGTCATTGGCAGCTCCATGCCGGCCATCATCACCATCACCTCCAGGCGCGAGAGCGTCTCGCGCGGATTGTTGGCATGCGCGGTGGTCAGCGAGCCTTCGTGGCCGGTGTTCATCGCCTGCAGCATGTCCAGACACTCGCCGCCGCGGCACTCGCCGACGACGATACGGTCCGGGCGCATGCGCAGCGCGTTCTTGACCAGGTCGCGGATGGTGATCTGGCCCTTGCCCTCCATGTTGGGCGGGCGCGCTTCCAGCGCCACCAGGTTGGGCTGGACCAGTTTCAGTTCCGCCGCATCTTCGATGGTGACCACGCGGTCCCCGTCCGGGATGAAGTTGGACAGGATGTTCAGCAGGGTGGTCTTGCCCGAGCCGGTACCGCCGGACACCACGATGTTGCGGCGCTCGCGCACGGCCATGATCAGGAAGTCCAGCATCGGCTGGTTCAGCGAGCCGAACTTGAGCAGGTCCTCGCCCATCAGCCGGCGCGTGGCGAACTTGCGGATGCTGATGCTGGGACCGCGCAGCGCGACCGGCGGGATCACCGCATTGACGCGCGAACCGTCCTTCAGGCGCGCGTCGACCAGCGGAGAACTTTCGTCGATACGCCGCCCCAGTGGCGTAACGATGCGCTCGATCGCGGCCAGGCAGGCACGTTCGTTGGAAAACACCACCTCGGACTTCTGGATGCGCCCGGCGCGCTCGATGAAGATGTCATCGTGCGAATTGACCATGATTTCGGTGACGGTCGGATCGTCGATCAGGTCTTCCAGTGGCCCCAGTCCGATCGCCTCGTCCAGCACCTGCTTGGCCAGTCTGCGCGGGCTGATGTCCGCCGGCAGATCGCTGAACTCGCGTTTGAGGATGTCGTCGATCAGGTTGATGGTGCTGTCGCGCAGTGCGCTGTCGTCCATGCTGCGCACGTCCATGCGCCGCAGGTCCATCTGCCGCACCAGCGCCATGTGCAGCTTGGTGCGCCAGGTGGCGATATCGGAAGGCGGCGCCCCGGCCACCACCATGTCCGTCGCGGCGGGCGCCGTTTGGTCGGGCGCGGCGTCGGTGGCTGCCGCAGGCGCTTCCGTGGCCCTGACCGCCGCGCCGTCATTGGCGGCGGGCGTCTGCCTGACGATGCGTGCATCGTCGCCGCTGACCTTCAGCATGTACTGGCCGATGCGGATCTCGTCCTTGCCGTCGATCGGCCCCTGCTTGGCCAGCACCACCTTGCCGTTGAGCGTGATCGGCTCGCGCCCGCCCAGGGGCAGGATGAAGACGCCCTCGTCCTCGCGCAGCAGGGTGGCGTGCTTGCCGGCGATGTTCCAGCCCTGCAGCATCACCAGATTGGCATCGGCGCGGCCGATGCCGCACTCGCGGTGCATGCACTTGACCTGACGCGTGTCGCCTCCTGGCGTATTGATCAGCACTGTGAACATGGTGGTGAACCTTGCGCTCCGTGGGGTGGATTACTTGATCAACTTGTCTTGGCGGGGGCTGATTTCGTCCTGCAACTCCTTCTCGATCCCCTGGGCGCGCTGCAGATCCTGCAGGTTCTCCGGCGAGGTCGGGCTGACGATGCGCGGGGTCACGAAGATCACCAGTTCGGTCTTGTTGCCGCGGAAGCCATCGGAGCGGAACAGCTTGCCCAGGATCGGGATGTCGCCCAGCAGTGGCAGCTTGTCCACGGCCTTGGAGGCTTCCCGATCGAGCAGCCCGGAAATGACGATGGTCTGACCGGCATCAACGTTGATCTCGGTCTCGACGCGCCGCGTCAGGAAGCCGGGCACACCCTGCACCGACACCGACGGATCGATCCGGCTGACCTCGGCCATGATCGAGGTATTCACCTGATTGGACGAGTTGACCGACGGGTTGATGTTCAGGCGGATGCCGTATTCCTTGTACTCGATCTGGGTCTGGCCGAGGATCGACGGCACCACGATCGGCACTTCGCCACCGACCAGGAAGGTCGCGTTGCTGCCGCTCTTGGCGCTCAGCTTGGGCTGCGCCAGCACCCAGGCCTTGCCGCGGCTCATCAGCAGGTTGATCTTCGAGGCGATCGTGGTGGCGATGCCGAAGTAGCCCTGCGGCCCGGATAGCCGGGTCGGAAGACGGTCCTTGACATCATTGAACGTCTCATTGTCCTTCGGAAGAACGCGGAAGTAGTTGTTGGTAGTGACATCACGAATCAAACCTCCGATGGGACCGTCAATCGTGCTGTCCCAGCGAATGCCAAGATCCTCGACCGCGTTTTTGTTGAACTCCATGATGGAGACATCCATTTGCACCATCGGACGCATACCCACCGGATCCGGTCCCGCAAAGTTCAGAATCTGCGGATAGACATTACGCAATGCTTGGATCTTGGCGGTGGTTGCGGCATCGACGTCGTTGCCGGAGATCACCACGTTGGCACCGATGGCTCTGACCGTGATTCCGGGAGTATCGCCAAGCAATTCGCGTACGGTCTCTGCCACCCCGTCGGACTTGCTCCCTGTAACAGTGACGCTGACATCGCGCTGACTGCCGTCGGCCATCCACAGGTGCACATTGGTATTGCCGGGCTTGGTGCCGATCATGACCAGTTCGGATTTGCCGACCGAGAAGACGCTCAAGACCTCGCCGTCGCCGACCGCGATGCGCCGCAGCGCCCCGGGAACCCGCCGCACCACGGCCTCGCCGGCATAGATGCTTTGCGACGGCTGGATCAATGGGGCGACAGACGGCTTCTTGTCGCCGGCCAGGGCGACGCCACCACCGCCCGACGAGGATCCGCTGCTGCCCAGTTCCTGGATCTGGGATTCCATCGTCTGCTTGAGCTGGTCGACCTGGCGTCCCTGCGCCATCAGTCGCGCCTGCTCAGCCGACGGCGTGTCCGCTGCCTGGCCAGCCGCCGGTGCTGCCTGCGCTGCAGGCATCGCTGCAGCCCGCGCAGCGGGCCGTGCCGCCGGTGCAGAGCTTGCGGCCTGTTGTGCCGATGCATTCCATCCCCCGATGCCCGCCAGCAACACGCCAGCCAACCATGGCGCCGATGCTCCGGCCTTGCTCCTGCGACGTGTTGCCTGCGTCATGCTTAACCCTTTCCGCCAATGATGAACTCAACGCGGCTGCTTCCGCTGCCCGTGTTTGCCGGATCGCCCGATCCGAGCGATCGCAACAACTGACTCTCGCTCATGCCCGTTGCCGCGCCGGGCGAGGTGTCCTGCACTTCGCGCAGCAGCACGCGCACCGCGCCCACCTTGGAGGCGACGGCCAGCTGCTTGGCCTGGTACTGATCCAACTCCAGGGTGACGCTGGAGAAACCAGTGGATGTGTTGGATTCCTCGCCTTCCTTCGGCGCCGGCGTTTCGCCGATGCGGCTGCCGGTGGCCAGGACCTTGATCTTCTGCAGCAGCGGGAACACCTGCGCACCCGATGCCTGGCTGCCAGCGGCGCCATTGCTGTCGGTGGAGGCGTCCTTGACGAAGAAGATGTCGATCAGGTCGCCCGGTGCGATCATGCCCGAGATCGAATTGTTCTCGTCCACGCTCATCGTGTAGGCGACCTTTCCCTTGGGAATCAGCCGCGAGAACTGGTCGTAGAGCGGAACAAGGGCGCTGGCACTCAACGGCGCACCGCCACGTGCCGGTGCACGCAGCATCCTGCCTTCGAACTGGGTGTGGTTGTCAGGAGTGACCGCGTCGGCGGGCGCGAATTCGGCCGGGATGGTGCGCAGGGCCAGATCGCTGCCTTGCAGGATCGCCCCCTGCGGTAGATCGTTCACCGGGACCGCGACGTCGACCATCGGTCGATTGTCCTGGGTGCGTTCGGCGACGGTGGCGCGGATGTAGCTGACCGCAATGAAGGCGGCAAGGCCAGCCATGACCACCGCGATCAGGATGAAAAATACGTTCTTGCTGAGTTTGGGTTTCTGCATTGAAGAGGCGCCGTCGGCGAATTAGCTCGAGAGGGATTCAGGCCGACAGCACGTCGGAGACCGAAATGGCATAGACGAAGGCGGAATAGAGCTCTTTCAGGGCCGTGACCACTTCTGTGATCAAATCGGGCTTGGCGATCAGCACGATCACCAGCGCCATCACCACCACCGTGTACTCGATCGTGGACTGGCCACGCTGCCGGCGCCGGCAGGACAGCGCGCGCGCGTTCACTCGATCACCGCCACGATCACGGTGCCGGTCTGCCCGCGGCTCGAGGTCACGGTGACGCGATCGTCCTGCCGGGTGAAGCGGGAGACGCAGTGCGGACTGCTTGTGGTGCAGACCGAGGAAGAGCCATCGCGCGCATAGCCCTGCCCGGCGAAATACCGTGTGTAGTACTGCTGGTTCTGCAGCGGCGTGTAGCGGTTGAGCATGCTCAATGTCCTGACGTGACGCGGCGTGTCCATGTAGACGATGTCCTCGGCGACCTGCGTGTCCGGTAGCCGACCGAAGCCTTTGCCGACGCCGTCGGCCGGTAGATCCTTCTTCGGAAGTTCCATGACGCCGATCTGCCCTTGCGTGTAGGTGGCGTCGCCGCTCAGTTCCACCGTAATGTAGTAGCCATCCTTCGTCATATGCCCGAGAACGGTCTTGCTACCCATCGGCGTAGTCACGACAGTGCTTCCCCACTCCTTGCGATAGAACTGCTCGACCTGCTGCGGCGATTGCGCAAGACGGAAACGGCTGGCGCGCATTGCAATGCCGTTATAGAGCATGTGCTCCGAGACGATCTCGCCCGAAGCCTGGTCGGGGACAGGAACCTCTGGCCAGTCCAATGCGAGGGCGGGCTGCGCTGCCAAGGCGGAAAGGAGCAAGACCATTCCGCTTGCGAACAAGTGGTGGGGGACGTGCGGAGTCACGGCTTACCCGGCTTGATCGGATAATTGGCGAGCTTGTCGGCAGGAACGATATCCGGCTCGATCGTACCCAACTCCAGATCGCCAAGAGAGCCCACCATCGGCAAGATTGGCTTCAATGGCTTCATCAAATCGAAGACACCATCAAGTCCCTCGAAGTACGAGACAGGAGCCAATGGCCGCACGGTAGCGATGACGCTACGCGCACCAGTTCGCGGGCCGGAGGCGTTCCATGCATCGGTGAGCAGAGTTTGATGCCGCTTTTCGACCAAGTTGAGATTGTCCAGCGGTTCGAGAAAACGGGCGGGCCGGCCATCTGCGGTCTTCAAGTCGCGATAGTTCAGCATCACTTCTGCAGTGACGTAGCCGCTCTTGTTAGGGGGGAATGCCTTGTCGAAGTAGTTCTTCGGTAGCAGTGTGGCCGCTTCATCGACATAACCCGGCGAGCCAGTGTTGGAGGTGCGGGTGATCGACAGGTCGCGCTTCTCCAGCAGCTTCCGATTCGAAAAGGTATTGAGCATCTGATCGGAGAACACGCCACTGTTGCTGTTGGAAGCGCGACTGGTGATGGGCGCATCGGCATCGGCGAAATTGCGATCCAATGCTTTGCTCTGTAGCACGGCGCGGCCTGGTGGCTGATAGTTTCCGGCCACACTGGCTTCCCACGCGGCATTACGTGCCGCCTGCATCGCCATCTGCTTGCTGTGCCCGAACTTGGCGATGACTGGAATCAACAGGAACAGCGGCACCAGCACGGCGGCGCACACCGCCAACTCCACCATCCCCTGTCCGCGCATCCTACGCGCGCTCGAAAAGAACGTCGTCTTCATCCTGCGTCCTCCTAGTTTTCTTCCTTCTCACCCGCCACGTTGGAAGGAATCAGGCCGTTGCCAAGGCTGAACGAACGCACCTGCAATACGCAGCCGTTGCCGCCCTGTAACGGCTTGGCGTCAAGCGGAATTGCCTGCAGGTACGCGCCGGCTCCATCGATTGTGCAGCTGGCGACGTCAGCGGGCGATTCAGAGAAGCCCCACCTAGTGCCGCCCGACCACATGCAGACCTCTTGCCTGCCGTTCTGCCAGCGTGTGCAGGGTTGGCCCTTGATCTGACCGTCGCCGGCCAGCGTCCATCCCGTCGCTTGGACGGTTTGGCGATCCTGTGCGCGTGTGTCGCTGTCGATTGCCATATACATTCCGTCGGCGTTATCGATCGCGTCCTTGTCGATGTGTTCTTCAAGCTTGATTAGGCACGCTGTCTGGCCGGTATCGCCGTCGGCGCCCAGGGTCCAGCTGACCTGGTGAGCAAACTGGCGGTGTGCGTCGATCATGATCTCGACCTCGCCGGTTCCCAGCTTTGCCTCTTCTGCTACCGAGAGCGCGCGTGTGGGCATTCCGGAACCACGGCACGCGTCGAGCTTGGCCTGATAGTTCTTGCGTTCGAGATTCTCGCCGTTCCTGCGGGACTCCCAGGTCAGGACAACATGGAGAGCAGGCAGCGATTTGACGCCGCTCCCGGAAGACTCGGAGGACGTGTTCCCTTCGCTGCCGTGTTCGCTCGCATCATGTGACTGGCAGCCAGCAGTGAATGCCAGCGACGCCATGCAGGCAAGTGATAGGGCACGGAATGGGTTGGTCGATAACATCATGGAGCGGCCACCAGGAGTCTTCGGTCGGAATCGGGTGTTTTCACCAAGCGCGCCTGCCAGTACGGACTGAACAGGCTACCTTTTTCGAACTTGCTGTCGCCTCTGCCCCACACCGATCGCCGGAAGGCGGAGAGTTCGTAGGGACGATTGAAGTAGACCTGTGCGCTTGCCATTGCACGCAGTTGGTCACTATGGGCCTGATCCTTAAGTTGCATACGCCCGCTTCCGATTTTCAGCGAGGAACTGGTGCGCGCCTTGTCGATCTGCGTGCCGACTTCGACGGTATAGATCGGTCCTGCTTTGTCGCCATCAGGTTGTTGCGAATAGATGTCCTTGACGTCGCGATAGCGTGGGCTGATGCCGTACTGATAAGTGTCGAGGAATGCCTTGTCGCGCTTGAAATCGGGGAGGACGGCAGGATCGCCTTCGATAAAGGCGCCGGCGATGTCGCTACGTTTCGTGCCGTTGTAGGCCCGGTAGACGCGATTGTTCTCATAGGGGGATTTCCATCCCCGGCCATTATTCATGCCAGCGAAGAAGCTCGGCTTGCGTCCTTGCACCGCCTGGGTTCCTGCCCAACCGATAGGAATCTTGATGCTGGTGAAGAGGAGAGGAATCTTCAGCTGGAAGGTATCGACGGCCGACCAGCGGTCGTACTCGACCATGTCGGTGCCGCCGTTGTTATTGAATACGCCGAAAGCCGTGCCGTCGCGGGCACGAGTAAATGTGTCCCGTGAAGCCATCACGACGTTCCTGTAGCGCTCGCCGCCAGTGTTCGTGCCGTTCAGGCCTTTGCGCCTGCCGGGATTGTAGCTTTCCAGTTGATTGCTCGCGGAAACGACGTTCTTCGCCAATACACCCTTTCCCACAAGCGTCAGTTCTGCGTCGGGAACGTTGTCCTTGACGACTTTGTTGGCCATGGCAAATACATTTGCTCCGGATGCGTACTCTCCAACTGCAGCATCGGCAGCAAGCGCATAGGGATGATCTAGCACTTGATCCAGCATGAAGATGCCGGGCTTCGCCATGGTGTCGATGAATACTCGGCGAAATGACTTGAGTGCGGTATTGATTGCGGTCATCGCACGGTCGATGGCTGCCAACACTCCATTGAGGCCTGGAACCCAGAACAGCAGGACTTCTCCAACCTCAATGACATCTTCAAAGTGCACTGACGATGAGTGCACCATGGTCAACCAGGAGTTGAGGCTGACGATCTGCGCGATCGCCACTTCGTTGGCGACGCGTCCGCGATTCAGATAGGCGGAAAAATTGCGCGCCCGTGCCTGTTCGACGGCGATGCTGTACGCCGCCGAATCGGCGGCATTGGTGAGTTCGACCTTTTTACCAACAACCTGACCAGTATTGAAAGTCACCAGCAGGCCTACACACAGCACCATCAGGAACACCAGCACCATGGGCATGGCCTGCCCCGCCATTCGGGAGCGGACGCAAGCTGGCCCAGACGCGACCGTTGCGGTCGAGGGATCGGCGGCGGCGATGGTGACCATGCGGCTTCCTTCGGGCAACACCACGCCTAGGGCACGACGCACGCGTCGGACCCGGCTGGTTCCATTGAATTGGGTTGCTGGAGTTCGTAGAAGCCTGCATTCGGCTCCTACTGCTATGACCAATAGCGGGGCCACCATCTGCCCGCTGCGGGGCAGATGGTGGCAAGGACATTACTTGTTGCCGTTATAAGCGGCCATGCCCTTGTCACTCTTGGCCTGTTCCTTGGCGTGACCGGCGTTGGTGCCGGCGCGGCCGATCATCTCACTGGCGTCTTCCTTGCCCGACAGTTCCTGCGCCATACCGGCGACCTGGCTGCGGACGGTGCCGCCGAAGAACGTGAACACGCCGATCGCCGCGATCGCGATCAGGGCCACGATGATGATGTACTCGGTCATGCCTTGGCCCTGCTGCTTGCGGCCGAAGCGGATGGGCTTGCGTTGGATCTTCATCTGATTCCTCTCCTTGGCTCGATCGCCCAATTACCGGCAACACACAAGCGTGCCAGCGGCAACGTGTGGCGACATTGGTTCATTAAGTGAAGTCGTTCACGGAGACGAAGCTGGTCTCCGGCCCGCGCTTTACGTCCAGTAAAGAGATGGTGTGTAGCGGACGTGTGCACTGTAGCGTCGGCTTATTGCCGTTACAAGAAAACTTGCGTTAATAAATTGGCGCTTGACTAGGTTTGCATCACATTATCGAGTCAAACTTTGGACGCGTGCGATCCCGTATGGAATATACAATTGTGAATTCGGTGCACTCGCGCCGTGCGCGCCGTCGGATTCGGATGTGACGCGTAGCGGATATGCCGGTGGATGACACCGACTGCAATCCGGGACACGGCGTGTATCCACCGCGACGCGGCGACCGGGGCACGGTGCACTCAGATCCCGGCACGCCGGGGGCGTCGGTTCTCGGCGCTTGCTGACGCGGTGCAAGGGCGGGATGCGCCCGGCGTCGCTTCGCCCACCAGGCACTGGCGCCGACGGCGGGAGGCGCTGTGCGCCGTCCTCGCCGTGCCGTATTGGCGCAGCCCTTGGGCGACGCAAGATGTTCTCTGTGGCGACGACGCCTGGCGTCGTGCCTCGGGTGGCGTCAGCCGCCTGGAGGGTGGGGCGCTAAGGACGCTGGCGCGTCAGCTCCGCAACCCCACCCCGCGTCGCAGCAGCCACAGCGCCAGCGCCGCCAGCACCGCGACGAAGCCCAGCATCAGGCTGTAGGCCACCCACACCGGCACGTCGCTGCTGCCGAGCAGGCCGTAGCGGAAGGCGTTGACCATGTAGAAGATCGGGTTGGCGTGGGTGGCGGCCTCGGCCCAGCCGGGCAGCAGCTTGACCGAGTAGAACACGCCGCCCAGGTAGGTCAGCGGGGTCAGGATGAAGGTCGGCACGATCGCCACGTCGTCGAACTTCTTCGCGTAGACCGCGTTGATGAAGCCGGCCAGGGAGAAGATGGTCGCGCCCAGCAGCACCGTGGTCAGGGTCACCAGCGGGTGCGGGATGCGCACCGGGGTGAAGAACATGGCGATGATCAGCACGATCACGCCGACCATCAGCCCGCGCAGCACCGCGCCGGCGACGTAGCCCCACAGGATCACCCAGTTGGGCATGGGGCTGACCAGCAGTTCCTCGACGTGGCGGCCGAACTTGGCGCCGAAGAAGCTGGAACTGATGTTGCCGTAGCTGTTCTGGATCACGCTCATCATCACCAGGCCGGGAACGATGAACTGCATGTAGCTGTAGCCGCCCATGTCGCCTACGCGCGAGCCGATCAGGCCGCCGAAAATCAGGAAGTACAGGGTCATGGTGATCGCCGGCGGCACCAGGGTCTGGCCCCAGATGCGCAGGATGCGCTTGACCTCGCGGCGCACGATGGTGCCCAGCGCGACCCAGTTGCGCTGGGCGGGGGTGGCGTCGGATACGGGGAGGGTGGAATCGGTCTGGGTGGTCATGGTCGTCGCCGTGGGGGCATCAGGGAGTGGCGGACGGCGTGGCCGTGCCGGTCGTGGCCGCCGCGGCATCGCGGTGTTCGCCGGTGAGGCGCACGAACAGTTCCTCCAGGCGATTGCTCTTGGTGCGCATGGAGCGCACGCGGATGCCGGCGTCGCCCAGCGCGGCGAACACGCGGTTGAGGTCCATCGCCCGCGGCATGTCCAGGTCCAGGGTGTGCGCGTCCTGGGCGATCAGGGTGGTGCCCTCGATCGCCGGCAACTGCGCCGGCAACTCGCCGTCGATGTCCAGCAGGAAGCCTTCCACGTCCAGCTTGGCCAGCAGGGCGCGCATCGGGCCCTGCTCGACGATGCGGCCACGGTCGATGATCGCCAGGTTGCGGCACAGGCTCTCCGCTTCCTCCAGGTAGTGGGTGGTGAGGATGATGGTGGTGCCGGCGGCGTTGATCTCACGCAGCACGCGCCACATATCGCGGCGGATCTCGATGTCCACGCCGGCGGTGGGCTCGTCCAGGATCAGCAGGCGCGGCCGGGTCATCATCGCGCGGGCGATCATCAGCCGCCGCTTCATGCCGCCGGACAGGGTGCGGCTCATCACCTGGGCCTTCTCCCACAGGTGCGCGCGCTTGAGTTCGGCTTCGGCCAGGCGCTCGGCCTCGGCGCGCGGCATGCCGTAGAAGCCGGCGTAGTTGACCAGGATGTCGAAGGGCTTCTCGAACAGGTTGAAGTTGATTTCCTGCGGCACCAGGCCGATCAGGCGCATCGCCGCGCTGCGCTGGCTGCTCAGGTCGGTGCCGAACACCTCGACCTGGCCGGCGCTGAGGTTGACCAGCGAGCTGATGATGCCGATCAGGGTGGACTTGCCGGCGCCGTTGGGGCCGAGCAGGGCGAAGAAGTCGCCGGGCAGCACGTCCAGCGACACGCCATGCAGGGCCTGCACGCCGTTGTCGTAGGTCTTGCGCAGGTCGCGCACGCGCAGCGCAGGCGCAGGGGTCTGTGAAGAAAGAGCGGATGCGGGAGTCAAGGCGGGCCTTCGCGCCGCATCGACGGCGCAGGAGAAGTGCAGCCGCTATTATAGAAGACCTCGCGGGGTCGCCCCCGGCCACAGACTGTTGCATCTCCGTGCCTGCCCAATTCCCGTTGAAACTGGTCGACCGCCACATGCTGGCCCCGGCCGTCGGCCACTACCGCTTCGTCCGCGACGACGGCCAGCCGCTGCCGTTCGTGCCGGGACAGTTCGTGCAGGTGCACTTCCACTATGCCGATGGCACGGCGACCAAGCGCAGCTATTCGCTGGCCACCCGCCACGATCCGGCGCAGCCGGCCGATGCCACGGTCGAGATCGCGGTCAGCTTCGTCGCTGGCGGTGCGGCCACCGCGCTGTTCGAAGGCCTGGAGATCGGCGGGCAGGTCTGCGCCAGCGGTCCGTACGGACGTTTCTGCCTGCAGCCGGGCGACACGAACCGTCGCTATCTGCTGATCGCCACCGGCACCGGCGTCACTCCCTATCGCTCGATGCTGCCGCTGCTGGAAGCGGCGATGGCCGAGCGCGGCGTGGAGGTGGTATTGCTGCTGGGCGCACGCACGCCAGGCGAGTTGCTGTACGGCGACGAGTTCCGCGCTTTCGCCGATGCGCATCCCGGTTTCCGTTTCGTGCCGTGCTTCTCGCGCGAGCTGCCGGAGGCGCCGCATGCCGACGTGCGGCATGGCTACGTGCAGCAGTTCCTCGCCGAGTTCGCGCCGCAGGCCGAGGGCGACATCGCCTACCTGTGCGGCAATCCGAACATGGTCGACGCCTGTTTCGACGCGCTGAAGGAGGCCGGCCTGCCGGTGCCGCACATCCGCCGCGAGAAGTACGTCAGCAGCAAGTAGCGGCGGCTGTCGGCGCCGGACATCTCGCGTAGGAGCGGCTTCAGCCGCGACCGCGACACCTGCGGTCCGTCCAGGGCGAAGCTGGGTGTTTCCGAAGCGTCGAGCGCGCTTCGCGCCCGTACCCTCACCCCAACCCCTCTCCCGGCGGGAGAGGGGCTAGTTGCGCCGGCTTGTCGGTGATTTGGTTTTGTCTGTAAAGGACGCTTGACAGCCGATCTTGGTGCGCGCATTCTCCTGTCAAGCGTGCTTGACAGGGGAAAGGTCGGCACGGCATGCGCGGCAGCCGCGAGGCTGCCGGATCGGGGATCGGCTGAGTATCGGGGACAGGTGATGGGCAACTGCAGGCGCAACGCGATCGTGGTGCTGTGCGTGAGTCTGGCGTTGCTGGCGGCCGCCGCCTGGCTGCCGCTCGGCGGCAGCGACTATCTGCGCGGGGTCTGCATGGGCGTCGGCATCGGCGGCCTGTTCATGGCGCTGCTGCTGTGGTGGTCGCGCGGCAGCCTGGCCGACAGCGCGCCGCGGGCGCTGGCACGGCGTTACTACCGCGAGTTCTTCCCGCCGATGGGCGCCTACGTGGTGGTGATGCTGTTCTGGAAGCGCCTGCTCGACAGCGTGGACGTGCTGTGGCTGCGCGTGGTGGTCGCCCTGCTGCCGGCGCTGATGCTGGCGCTGGTGATCCGGGCGGTGGCGCGCTTCGTGCGTGACTCCGACGAATTGCAGCGACGCATCGAGCTGGAATCCATCGCCATCGCCGCCGGGCTGACCTGCGGCGTCTACATGGCGGCCGGGTTCCTGCAGGCGGCGCAGGTCATCGCGCTGTCGGCCTCGAGCGCGATGCTGTGGGTGTTTCCCGCGCTGTGCATGACCTATGGGGTGGTCAAGGTCGCGAACGCGCGCCGCTACCAATGAACAGCCGCATCCGCGAACTGCGCGAGGCGCACGGCTGGTCGCAGGGCGAACTGGGCGAGCGGCTGGGCGTGTCGCGGCAGACCATCAATGCGCTGGAGACCGGCAAGTACGATCCGAGCCTGCCGCTGGCGTTCCGTATCGCGCGGCTGTTCGCGCACAGCATCGAGCAGGTGTTCCTGTTCGATGAGGCCGAGTAAGCGCGCACTCCGTTCCATGCCCCACCGGGCACCGACGACGCCATGTTCCGGCATGGCATTCTGCAAGCCATGAACTCAAGGATGCGAACCATGCGACACCCCTCCCGGCCGTTCGCCATCGCGGCGGCCACCCTCTTGCTCGCCGCCTGCCAGGCGGCCCAGGCACCGGCGCCGCAGACGTCCGAGCGCAGCTACGGCGCGCTGCGCTTCCACCCGTGCACGCTGACCAATCCGGTGGCCTCCAACAACGTGCCGGCGCAGTGCACGCGGATGGCGGTGGCGGAGAATCCGGCGGCGCCGAACGGCCGCAAGATCGAACTCAACATCGCCTGGCTGCCGATCACCGGCGAGGGCGGCAGCGACCCGGATCCGGTGTTCTTCCTCGCCGGCGGTCCCGGCCAGGCCGCCACCCAGGTCGCCAGCATCGTCGACATGGCGCTGCGCGAGACCCGCAAGCGCCGCGACGTGTTCCTGATCGACCAGCGCGGCACCGGCCAGTCCAACCCGCTGAGCTGCCTGGGACCGGACGGCAAGGAACTGCCGCTGGCCGATCCGGCGCGCGCGCCCACCGCGAACGAACTGGTCGACTACGCGCGGCGCTGCGCGCAATCGCTGCAGGGCCGCGCCGATCCGCGCTACTACACCACCACCCAGGCGATCGGCGATCTGGATGCGGTACGCGCCGCGTTGGGCGTGGACAAGATCAACCTGATCGGCGGCTCCTACGGCACCCGCGTCGCCCAGCAGTACGCGCGCCGCTACGCGCCGCACGTGCGCAGCGTGGTCATCGACGGCGTGGCGCCGAACGACCTGGTCGTCGGTGGCGAGTTCGCCACCACCTTCGAGGATGCGATCGCGCTGCAGGCCGAGCAGTGCAAGGCCGATCCGGCCTGCGCCAAGCGCTTCCCCACCGATACCCGCACGCAGTTGCGTGCGGTGGTGGAGCGGCTGCGGCAGGCGCCGGTGGAGGTGGACTACCGCGATCCGGCCAGCGGCGAGAGCCGCCACGATCGGGTCACCGCCGACACCGTCACCAGCCTGGCGTTCTCGTTCTCCTACGCGCCGCAGACCGCGTCGCTGCTGCCGCTGGTGCTGGACGAGGCCGCCAATGGCCGCTACGGGCCGCTGATGTCGCTGGCGCGGATGATGGGCGGGCAGCTGGACGGGCAGATGAACCGCGGCATGCAGTGGTCGGTGATCTGCGCCGAGGATGCCGACCGCTACCGCGCGCCGCAGACCCACGACACGCTGCTCGGCCCGGAGGTGGCGCAGATGTTCTTCGCACCGTGCCCGGTGTGGCCCACCGGCACCCGCCCGGCCGACTTCACCGCGCCGTTCACCTCCACCCTGCCGGTGCTGCTGACCTCCGGCCAGCTGGATCCGGTGACGCCGCCGCGCTACGCCGAGCGCGTGCTGAAGGGCCTGCCCAACGGCCGCCACCTGGTGGTGCGCGGCCAGGGCCACGGCACCATGACCCTGGGCTGCATGCCCAAGCTGCTCGGCCAGTTCTTCGAGACCGCCGATGCCAAGCACCTCGATGCCACCTGCCTGGACGCGATGAGCGGCGTGCCGGCCTTCACTTCATTCAACGGATGGGAACCATGAGCTGCGCAGCGTTCGACAGGGAGGGGCAGGCATGATCGTCGCCGACAATCTGCACAAGGCATTCAAGACCCGCGCCGGCGCCGTGCAGGCCGTGCAAGGGGTCAGCTTCCAGGCCGCCGACGGCCAGATCACCGGCCTGCTCGGTCCCAACGGCGCCGGCAAGACCACCACCTTGCGCATGCTCTACACGCTGATGGCGCCGGACCAGGGCCAGGTGCGCGTGGACGGCGTCGACGTGGGCCAGGATCCGATGGCGGTGCGGCGCGCGCTGGGCGTGCTGCCGGATGCGCGCGGCGTGTACAAGCGCCTGACCGCGCGCGAGAACATCGCCTACTTCGGCGAGTTGCACGGGCTGTCGGCGGCGCGCATCGCCGAGCGCACCCGGTTGCTGTCGACGGCGCTGGACATGGACGACATCCTCGACCGCCAGACCGAAGGCTTCAGTCAGGGCCAGCGCACCAAGACCGCGATCGCCCGCGCGCTGGTCCACGACCCGCGCAACGTGATCCTGGACGAACCCACCAACGGCCTGGACGTGATGACCACGCGCGCGCTGCGCGGATTCCTGCGCGAACTGCGCGAGGAAGGGCGTTGCGTGATCTTCTCCAGCCACATCATGCAGGAGGTGGCGGCGCTGTGCGATCGCATCGTCATCATCGCCAAGGGCACGGTGGTGGCCGCCGGCACCGCCGACGAACTGCGCGCCCTGACCGGCGAATCCAACCTGGAAGACGCCTTCGTCAAGGCGATCGGCAGCGACGAGGGACTGCACGCATGAGCCTGCTCCGCACTGTATTCACCGTGATGCGCAAGGAACTGCGCGATCTCTCGCGCGATCGCCGCACCCTGGCGCTGGCCTTGCTGCTGGGTCCGCTGCTGTACCCGGCGCTGATCCTGGGCATGGGCGCGCTGGCCGAGAGCCGCGTGCGCACGCAGATCGACAAGCCGCTGGACATTCCGGTGATCGGCCGCGAACGCGCGCCGAACCTGGTCGCCTTCCTCGCCGCGCAGGGCCTGAACGCGGTCGCGCCGCCGAAGGACCTGACCGGCGCGATCCGCAGCCAGGACGTGGATCTTGCGCTGAAGATCGACGAGGACTACGCCAACGCCTGGCACGAAGGACGCCCGGCGCTGGTGGAGATCATCAAGGACAGCACCCGCCGCGACGCCGACATCCCGACCCAGCGCGTGCAGGCCGCGCTGAGCATGTACGGCCAGCAGGTCGGGGCCTTGCGCCTGCTGGCGCGCGGCATCGACTCGCAGGTGTCGCGGCCGCTGGACGTGGCGTTGCAGGACCTGGCCACGCCCGAAGCCAAGCGCGGTGCGTTGCTGGCGATGCTGTTGCCGGTGCTGTTGACCATCACCTCGTTCATCGGCGGCGCCTACCTGATCCTCGACGCCACCGCCGGCGAACGCGAGCGGCAATCGCTGGAGCCGCTGCTGGCCACGCCGGCCTCGCGCAGCGCCATCGTCAGCGGCAAGATCGCCGCGGCCTGCGTGGTCGGCCTGGTGTCGCTGCTGCTGACCCTGCTCGCGTTCAAGCTCAGCGCGCAGGTGGCCAGCGGCATCGGCCGCCAGCTCAACGTCAGCTTCGTGGCGATGCTGCAGATGCTGTTCGTGCTGCTGCCGATGCTGTTCATCGGCACCTCGCTGCTGACCTATCTGGCGGCCGCGGCCAAGAGCATGAAGGAGGCGCAGAGCCACATGACCTGGCTGATGCTGCTGCCGATGCTGCCCGGCTACGCGTTGATGGTGTATCCGCTGAAGACCACGCTGTGGCAGTTCGCCGTGCCGTTCCTGGCGCAGAACCAGATGCTGATGAAGATCATCCGCCGCGAAACGATCGATCCGCAGATCTGGGCGGTGTACCTGCTCACCGGCTTCGGCCTGGCCGCGGTGCTGTGGCTGGCGGCGGTGCGCCGCTACCGGCAGGAGCAGTTGGCGATCTCGGCGTGAGCCGCCGGCAGCGCGCGGACCCGGTCCGCGCGCTGCGCAGGGACTGCGGGCGTGATGCACACTCCCTGCGCGCACGGCGGATGCGTCCGCCTTCCTGAAGCATTCTCCGCAGCGAGCCTTTGCATGTCTCCAGATCCACACGATGTCCCGGCACTGAAGGCTGCCGGCGGTGCCCGCCTGCTGGTGCTCGGCGAGGCGCGCATCCTGCAGCCGGGGATGCTGCGCTGGCTGCGCGCGCTGGCCTGGGCGATTGCCTTGCTCGCGCTGATGATCGTCGTGGCGACGGCGGTGCCGCTGCTGTGCGGCAGGCTTCTTGCGTCGGGCGCGGGTCCGCTTGCCTCGTTCGCCACGGCAGTGACGGCCGCCGTCCTCTACGCGGTGGCGGTGCGCCTGGGCGAGCGGCGCTGGCCGGCGGAACTGGCCTGGCGCGCGGCGCCCTCGCAGTTGGCCGTCGGGCTGCTGCTGGGCGCGGCGATGTTCGCGGCGGTGATGGCGCTGATGGCGGCATTGCACGTGTACGCGATCCGCTGGACCGGGCCGGCGCCGGTGTGGGGGGCGCTCGGCAAGGCGCTGCAGGCCGGCGTGGTGGAAGAACTGATGCTGCGCGCGATCCTGCTGCGGCTGCTGTGGCGCGCGTTCGGTCCCTGGCTGGCGTTCGTGCTGTCGGCGGCCCTGTTCGGGCTGGCCCACCTCGGCAATCCGAACGCGAGCGTGTTCGCCGCGCTGTGCATCGCGGTGGAGGCCGGGATCATGCTGGGCGCGTTCTACGTGCTCAGCGGCCGGCTCTGGGTCTCCATCGGCGTGCACGCGGCCTGGAACTTCACCCAGGGCTATCTGTTCGGCACGGCGGTGTCCGGCACCGACATGGGACCGGCGATCGCGCGCAGCACGGCGCAGGCCGGGGTGCCGGACTGGCTGAGCGGTGGCGCGTTCGGCCCCGAGGCTTCGCTGCCGGGTCTGCTGGTGTGCACGGTGGTGGGTGCGATCGCGACCTGGGTGGCCTGGCGCAAGGGGCGCTTCGGTACGCCTGTGCGCCGCGCGGGCGGTACGCCCGCAGCCTGAGCGCTGCTGCCCGGCACCGCCCTCGGCGATGCCGCGCGCCCGGCAGCCGCCGGGCACGCGCCAGGGGGCGGCTCAGCCGCCGGGATTGAACGCCAGCGTGCGGCGGGTGGTGATCGGCGCACTGACCGGTTCGAAGCGCCAGCGCTTGGTCGCGTTCAGCGCCTCGCGGTCGAACACCCGCGGTGGCGTGGAGCGCAGCACGCGCGCGTTGGTGACCGCGCCGTCGGTGCCGACGGTGATCTCCACCAGCACTTCGCCGGCGGTCCCCGAGCGCAGCGCTTCGGGCGGATAGCGCGGGGCCGGGGTGCTGATCGGGCGCAGGGTCTGTGCGGTGGCGGCGGATGCCGGTGCGGCCGCGGGCGTCGCCGCCGGTGCCGGCGTCGGTTGCGCGGTGGCGGCAGGCGTGGCGGGGCGCGCGGCGGCCTGGCGTTCGGCTTCCTGGCGTGCGCTCTCGCGGCGCGCGGCCTCCTGTTGCGCGGCGATCTGCTGCGCTGCCTGCGCCTCGCTGGCCTGCTGCTGCGCCTGCTTCTGCTGTTCGGCGGCCAGCTTGGCCTTCTGCTCGGCGTCCTTCTTGGCCTTGTCGGTCTCGTCCTGGCTGCGCTGGGCCACGGCCTCCATGCCCTTGCTCACGCCCTGCTTGAGCCGCGGCAGCGCCGGCGCCTGCGGATCCATCTTCTCGATCAGGCCGATCAGGCGCTGCGCTTCCGGGAAATCCTCGCGGTTGATGCTCTGTTCGGCGGCGATCAGCGTGTACGGCATCAGGTCGGTCAGCGCGCTCTTGACCCCGGCGTCGTCCGGCTGCTTGTCGCGCAACGCCAGGTAGTACTCGACCGCGTTGTTGCCGGCCGGCGCATACATGCGGTTCTCGCGCAGCGCCTGGCTGGCCGAGTCGTGCAGCTGTTCGGTGCCCATCGACTGCACCTTGGCCGACACCGGCGGCGGCGCCGGCGCGTTGGCCGCGGCGGTGGCCGGTGCGGCGTTGGGTGGCGCGGTCTCGTCCTGCTTGGAGCAGGCCGCCAGCGCGGCCAGCAAGAGGACGGGCGCGACACGGCGTGCCTTGGCGAGTGTGGTGAGTTGCGACATGCGTCCCCCTGAATCCCCGATGTTGGCAATCAACGATGCGATGGCGGTGCGTTCGCGGTGCTGCGGCCCCCCAAGCCGCCAGCGCACCCCATCGGTCAATCTAGCATCCGCGGCCGCCGCGTGCGTGGCAGCCGCTGCCCTGCGGCAAAAAGCGTGACGCTGCGCGCGTCGTTCAGTGCGCCGGCCGCGCCGGCGCGGACGCGGACATGATCCGGTCGGTCCAGGCGATGCCGATCGCCGACAGGATGAAAATGCCATGGATGATGGTCTGCCACAGCACGCCGGTGGCGGTCAGCGTCGCGCAGCTCTTCAGGTCCACCGTGCCCACGGCGCTGGCCAGCTGCTCCGGCGAGCACATCGGCATGCCGCCGAGCGCGCCGACCGCGATGAAGGTCTTGAGCAGGTGGATCGAGGAGATGCCGATGATCGACAGCGCCAGCTTGACCTTGAGCACGCTGGCGTTGACGTGGCTCAGCCACTCCGGCTGGTCCGGGTGGCCTTCCAGGCCCAGCCGCGACACGAAGGTCTCGTAGCCGCCGACGATCACCATCACCAGCAGGTTGGAGATCATCACCACGTCGATCAGGCCGAGCACGATCAGCATGATCTGCTGCTCGCCCAGGGTCGGCGCCTCGTGGATCAGGTGCCACAGCTCCTTGCCGAACAGGAACACGTACACGCCCTGGGCCACGATCAGCCCCAGGTAGAGCGGCAACTGCAGCCAGCGCGAGGCGAAGATCAGGTTGGACAGGGGATGCAGGCGGGGCCGCTCGGGAGTCATGGCGTGGTCTGGAATGCTGCGTTGCGGGAGCAGCCAGGGTACCCGGCCGGCGATGACGCTGCCAAGCCGGGGGGCCTCGCTACACTCGGGATCCCCTGTCCAGGAGCGCCGCCATGATCGATCTGTACTACTGGCCCACCCCCAACGGCCACAAGGTCACCCTGTTCCTCGAGGAAGCCGGGCTGGACTACACGCTCAAGCCGGTCAACATCGGCGCCGGCGAGCAGTTCGCGCCCGAATTCCTGGCGATCTCGCCCAACAACAAGATGCCGGCCATCGTCGACCACGCCCCGGCCGACGGCGGCGCGCCGCAGAGCGTGTTCGAGTCCGGCGCGATCCTGCTGTACCTGGCCGAGAAGACCGGCCGCTTCCTGCCGGCCGATCCGCGCGGGCGCGTGGTCGCGCTGGAATGGCTGTTCTGGCAGATGGCCGGCCTCGGCCCGATGACCGGGCAGATGGGCCATTTCAACGTGTATGCGCCGGAGAAGATCGGCTATGCGATCGAGCGCTACGGCAACGAGGTGCGGCGCCTGCACGGGGTGCTGGACAAGCGTCTGGCGCACAGCGCCTACCTGGCCGGCGACGACTACGGCATCGCCGACATGGCCAGCTACCCGTGGATCGAGGTGTACAACGGCCTGACCCCCGACTACGCCGCCTTCCCGCACCTCAAGCGCTGGCACGAGGCCATCGCCGCGCGTCCGGCCACCCAGCGCGCCTACGCCCTGAAGGAGCAGGTGAACCCGAACGCGGGCAAGCCGCTCAGCGACGCCGAGCGCAAGCACCTGTTCGGGCAGCGCTGAGCCGGCGCGCTTCTCAAATCCCGGGCGCACGCGCATCATCCGTGCGCTCGGTGCTCCATCAGGAACCTTCATGCGCTCTCTGTTCGCCGCTCTCGCCCTCATGCTCGCCACCCCCATCGTTCCCGCCCACGCCGAGAAACTGACCCTGGAGGCCATCACCGGCAGCAAGCCGCTGTCCGGGCCGACCCTGATGAAGCCCAAGGTGGCGCCGGACGGCTCGCGGGTGACCTTCCTGCGCGGCAAGGACAGCGACCGCAACCAGCTGGACCTGTGGGAGTACGACATCGCCAGCGGACAGACCCGCATGCTGGTGGATTCCAAGCTGGTGCTGCCCGGCACCGAGACCCTGAGCGACGAGGAAAAGGCGCGCCGCGAGCGCCAGCGCATCGCCGCCTACACCGGCATCGTCGAGTACCAGTGGTCGCCGGATGCGCAGGCGCTGCTGTTCCCGCTCGGCGGCGAGCTGTACCTGTACGACCTGCGCAAGACCGGCAGCGCCGCGGTGCGCAAGCTCACCCATGGCGAAGGCTTCGTCACCGATCCGAAGATCTCGCCCAAGGGCGGCTACGTCAGCTTCGTGCGCGGGCGCAACCTGTGGGTGATCGACCTGGCCAGCGGCCAGCAGCACCAGCTCACCCGCGACGGCAGCGAGACCATCGGCAACGGCGTGGCCGAGTTCGTCGCCGACGAGGAAATGGATCGCCACACCGGCTACTGGTGGGCGCCGGACGACTCGGCGATCGCCTTCGCGCGCATCGACGAAACCGAGGTGCCGGTGCAGAAGCGCCCGGAGGTCTACGCCGACCATACCGAGGTGGTGGAGCAGCGCTATCCGCAGGCCGGCCAGCCCAACGTCAAGATCCAGCTCGGCACGATCGCGCCGCGCGCAGGCGCGCAGCCGCAGTGGATCGACCTGGGCAAGAACCCGGACATCTACCTGGCACGGGTGGACTGGCGCGATCCGCAACGGCTCACCTTCCAGCGCCAGTCGCGCGACCAGAAGCGCCTGGAGCTGATCGAGGCGACCCTGGCCAACGGCAAGCAGCGCGTGCTGATCACCGAGACCAGCCCGACCTGGGTCCCGCTCACCTACGACCTGCACTTCCTCAAGGACGGGCGCTTCGTCTGGGGCTCGGAGCGCAGCGGCTACGAACACCTGTACCTGGCCTCGGAAGACGGCCGCACGCTGCGCCCGCTGACCCAGGGCGAGTGGATGGTGGACGAACTGCTGGCGGTGGACGAGGCGGCCGGCAAGGTCTATTTCTCCGCGACCAAGGAATCGCCGACCCAGACCCAGCTGTACGCGGTGCCGCTGGCCGGCGGCGCCATCGAGAAGCTGTCCAAGCCCAACGGCACGCATGCCGCCAGCTTCGCCAAGAACGCCAGCGTCTATGTCGACAGTTGGTCCAACACCACCACGCCGCCGCAGATCGAGCTGTTCCGCGCCAATGGCGAAAAGATCGCCACCCTGCTGGTCAACGACCTGGCCGATCCGCAGCATCCCTATGCCGCCTACCGCGAGGCGCAGCGTCCGATCGAGTTCGGCACCCTGACCGCCGCCGACGGCAAGACCCAACTGCACTACCGGCTGATGAAGCCGGCCGGCTTCGATCCGGGCAAGCGCTATCCGGTGGTGGTCTACGTGTACGGCGGCCCGGCCGCGCAGACCGTGGTCGACGGCTGGCCCGGCCGCGGCGATGCGCTGTTCGACCAGTACCTGGCCCAGCATGGCTATGTGGTGTTCTCGCTGGACAATCGCGGCACGCCGCGCCGCGGCCGCGATTTCGGCGGCGCGCTGTACCAGCACCAGGGCACCGTGGAAGTGGACGACCAGTTGCGCGGCGTGGCCTGGCTGAAGGCGCAGCCGTGGGTCGATGCCGCACGCATCGGCGTGTACGGCTGGTCCAACGGTGGCTACATGACCCTGATGCTGCTGGCCAAGCACAGCGAGGCCTATGCCTGCGGCGCTGCCGGCGCGCCGGTGACCGATTGGGGGCTGTACGACAGCCACTACACCGAGCGCTACATGAACCTGCCCAAGGCCAATCCCGATGGCTACCGCGACAGCCGCGTGGCCGCGCACCTGGACGGGCTGACCTCGCAGTTGCTGCTGCTGCACGGCATGGCCGACGACAACGTGCTGTTCACCAATTCCACCTCGCTGATGAGCGAACTGCAGAAGCGCGGCAAGCTGTTCGAGCTGATGACCTATCCGGGCGCCAAGCATGGCCTGTCCGGCAGCAATGCGCTGCATCGCTATCGCACCACCGAGGCGTTCCTGGCGCGCTGCCTCAAGCCCTGAGTGCGCCGCTGCGCTTCCATCTTCCCGCTTCCGCACGACAAGGAGTGACGTCATGTCGAGTCCGCCGCCGCTGCCCGGCACGCCCGGTCCCACCTCCGCCACGGCGCAGCCGCCGGCCGAACGTGGCTGGTGGGCGCGGCACTGGAAATGGGCGGTGCCGCTGATCGCGCTGGTGCTCGGCGCCCTGCTGCTGGCGTCGATCGCGGTGTTCGTGCTCGGCATCGCGCGCGTCACCAAGTCGTCCGAGCCGTACCGGGTCGGCGTGGCGGCCGCACAACACGATCCGCGCGTGGCGGCCGCGCTGGGCGCGCCGATCAAGGACGGCATCATGCCCAGCGGCAGCTTCAACAGCAGCGGCGGCGGCAGTGGCAATGCCGCCCTGAGCGTGTCGCTGCACGGCAGCCGCGCCAACGGCACTCTCTACATCGAAGCCGAGCGCCATGCGGGCGAGTGGCACTACACCACCTTGCAGGTATTGCCGGATGCGGGTGAAGCGATCCCGCTGCTCGATGCGCTCGGACAGGACGCCGACAGCGACGACGACGAAGAGGCGGACGGGATGGCGGTCGAGGCGGCGCCGGTGCCCGCAACAGACGTCGACGACAGCGCCACGCCGGCCGAGGCCGACGCGACGAAGTAAGCAGCGGCGAACGATCTGCCACCCACCGTGTCGCGTGATTGTGGGTGGCGCCATGGGACGCGCGATCGCAGCGCCTATGTTTTGTAATCATGCGCCTGTGCTGCCGGCACAGTATGTGCGCGACCGCGGCAGCGTAGTGTTCACCCGCATGCTGCACCGCGGCGCGGTGGCGGCCATGACCTCCGGCAGATGGCCGATCCGGCGATGCCGCGTACGGTCCCTGCATCGTTCTGTCGGAGCTGCGCCATGAAGCCACGTGTCCTCGCCATCGCCCTGACCCTGGCGCTGGCGGCACCTTCGCCGTTTCCTGCGCTGGCCGCAGCGGCAGCGGCCGCGCCGGCTGCCGCGTCGGCCACGCGCGCGCCCGCATGGGTGGAGCGCAGCAATGCCTTCGCGCAGATCCTGCTGCAGGCGCAGGCGCCGTTCCAGGCCGAGGAAGTGAGCTTTTTCGGCGTGCCGGGTTTCGACGACCAGGTTTCCGATTTCGGTCCCGACAACGCGCGGCGCTTCCGCGAGGCCACCAGCGCCGCGCGCCGCACGCTGCAGGAAAAACTGCAGGTGGAGCGCGATCCCAACGTGCGCCAGGATCTGGCGATCCTGATCCATGCCGCCGACCAGTCCATCGAGGGCAGCACGCTCAACGAGCGCTTCCTGCTGCCATGGACCGACGCGCCGCAGCACGTGTTCGGCGGCATCAACAACCTGTTGTCCGAACAGGTACCGGCGGCGCGCCGCGCCAAGGCGCTGCTGCGGTTGCAGCGCTACGTCGGCCTGGCGCCGGGCAGCACCTCGACCCTGCAACTGGCGCGGCAACGCTACGAAGAGAAGCGCGCCGACGGCAAGCTCCTGCAGCCGACCAGGCGCGAGGTCGAGCAGGCCTTGAGCAACGTCGACACCTACGCCAAGGGCATTCGTTCGCTGTTCGCCGAGTACAAGATCACCGGCGCGGAGGCGGCGCTGGCGGCGATGGACAAGCAGTTCCAGGATTACGCCACCTGGACGCGCACGGTGGTGTTGCCGCAGGCACGCGAGGATGCGCGTCTGCCGCCCGAGTTGTACGCATTCCAGCTCAAGCAGGTCGGCATCGACATCGCCCCGCAGGTGCTGATGCAGCGCGCGCAGCTGGAATTCATGGAAACCCGCGCGACGATGCAGCAGCTGGCGCCGCTGGTGGCCGCCGCCAAGGGCCTGCGCGGCGACGATGCCCGCGACTACCGCGCGGTGCTGCGCGCGCTCAAGCGCGACACCATCCCCGACGACAAGCTCGAGGCGCATTACCGCAGCGTCATCGACCGCATCGATCCGATCATCCGCCAGCAGCGCATCGTCGACGTGCCGCAGCGGCCGATGCAGATGCGCCTGGGCTCGCCGGCCGAAAGCGCCGCGCAACCGGCGCCGCATTTCCGCCCGGCGCCGCTGGTCGGCAACACCGGCGAGCAGGGCACCTTCGTGCTGCCGCTGGGCAACCCGGACAGCGCCGGCAAGGGTGAGCACTACGACGACTTCAACTTCGGCGCGGCGGCGTGGACGCTGAGCGCGCACGAGGGCCGGCCGGGCCACGAACTGCAGTTCACCGCCATGGTCGAGCGCGGCGTGTCGCTGGCGCGCAGCCTGTTCGCGTTCAATTCGGTCAACGTCGAAGGCTGGGCGCTGTACGCCGAGGCCGAGATGGTGCCGTACGAGCCGCTGGACGGGCAGCTGATCGCCTTGCAGTTCCGCCTGCTGCGCGCGGCGCGGGCCATGCTCGACCCGATGCTCAACCTCGGCCTGATCGACCGCGAGCGTGCGCGGCTGGTGCTGGAGAACGACGTCGGTTTGTCGCCGGCGATGGCGCGGCAGGAACTGGACCGCTACATGGTGCGCGCGCCCGGCCAGGCCGGCAGCTACTTCTACGGCTACAGCCGCATCCTGGAACTGCGCATGCGCACCGAACTGGCGCTGGGCGCCAGGTTCGACCGGCTGAAGTTCAACAACTTCCTGCTGGACCAGGGGCTGTTGCCCCCGGACCAGCTGGCTGCGGCGGTGGACGAGGAGTTCGTGCCGTCACAGCGCAAGTGAGGGCACGGCCTTCAGTGCTCGTACGGCACGCTTTCCGGGCGCCGGCTCGGATCCGTCCAGTTACCTTGTTTGGCTGCTGCCGGACAGATGTCTTCGTATTGGTCCACCGCAGCAATCGCGGTGGGCGTCCATGCACCGCAGTGCGAGCCATGCTTGCAGCAGCGGACTGGACTGGGCCTCAAGCAATAGCCTGGGTCCGCTTGCCATGACCCACTGATTGGATCGACCGGGCTCCAGTTCTTGTCGACACCCTTGCAGCCTTGGGTGCAGAACACGAAAGGATCATTGTCGCGGCACACGAGCTTTTTGTAGACCGGCGCGGCGGTGGCGTGAAACGACAGCAAACATGTAGCGAAAATCCATATCCAGCGCTTCATGGGCTCTCCTCCTGGATGAAGACGACTCAGCGGTCTTCTGCTGCTTGAAGACGATCCAACTCCCGAATTCCCTACCCGTGTGAGCGGACGGCCCTAGGTTCGCGTCCGGATGGGATCGTCCGTTCTTCCTGCGTGTGGACCATAGCGCAAGAATATTGCAGCGCTTGAGTCAGGCACGCCGCTCCGGAACTGGCTGTGCCGCTGTGCGTCGAACTCGTTGGCGTACCTCAGCGCTCCCCTGTGGCCGGCTGCGCCGGCGCCTGCGCCCCCGGCGGCACCCAGATCGCCATGCCGGCGGCGCGCTTCTGCGTGGTGGGGATGCCGATGCCCAGGCCGCCGCCGACGTGACCGCCGTAGCTGCCCGCGCCGACCGACAGGCCGCCACCGGAGCGCTGCGAGCCCACGCCCATCAGCACCACGCCGTTGGCGCCGAGCTTGGCCGCGTCGCGCTTGAGCCGGTCCACTGCCGCGTCGGTCTGGCCCTGGGTGCCGAAGCCGGCCGCGCTGGAGGCCTCGAGCTGGGCGATATCCACCGCCCCCGGCGGCGGCGCGGAGTAGATCTGCACCAGCGCCGGGTCGATCGGCGGACGCGCCGCGCCGACCATTACCTTGGAGGAACTGGCGCAGCCGGCCAGGCTCAGCAGCAGCGCCAGCGGCAACAACGGTCGGATCTTCATGGCTTTGCCCCCGTATTCGGATCTCACGCGATCATAGGCAGGCCGGGTGAATCGCGTCGAACCCGCCGCTGTCGCACCCTGGCAGGGCCGCCGTGATCCCCATGCCAAGAGTTGGGTTGCCTGGCCTGCGCCGCGCGCTATGGTGCAGGCTCACATTCGCACGGAGGCCGGCATGGGCCTGATCAGTCTGCTGTGGGGCATCGTGGCGTTGCTGTGGATGATCCTGGCCTTCATCCCGCTGCTCGGCTGGGGCAACTGGTTCCTGATCCCGTTCGCTGCGGTCGGCGCGCTGATCGCCGCGATCGGGCTGCTGTTCACCGCCGCGCCCAACCGCGGCCGCGCCAAGACCGGCCTGATGCTCAATGCGCTGGTGATCGTGGTCGGGGTGATCCGGCTGAGCCTGGGCGGCGGCGTGATCTGAGCCGCGTGCCGGGCGACCGGCATGCTGTGTTGCAGCATCCCGCACTGCGTGCCGCGCCGGCGGGAGTAACATGCGCAGCCGACGGCGGCCCGCGCGCGGGCCGCCCTGCGTTCACGCCGGTGCCGGCGGCGCGGCCTGCGGTGCCTGGCGGCACCGGCCGCGCGACTGGCACGGCCTCCCAGAATCCGCCCACCCAGGAGCCTGCACGTGGCCCATCCCCACTATCGCCCCCGGCGCATGCGCCGCGATGCTTTTTCGCGCCGTCTGATGCGCGAACACACCCTCACCGTCGACGACCTGATCTGGCCGGTATTCGTGCACGACGTGCCCGGGCGCACCCCGATCGCGTCCATGCCGGGCGTGGAACGGCTGTCGATCGAGGAACTGCTGAAGGAGGCCGAGGCGGCGCTGGAACTGGGCATCCCGGTGATCGACCTGTTCCCGGTGATCGACCCGGCCGGCAAGTCGCTGGACGCGGCCGAGGCCTGGAACCCGGATGGCCTGGCGCAGCGCGCGGTGCGGGCGCTGAAGACGCGCTTTCCGGAGCTGGGGGTGATGACCGACGTCGCGCTGGATCCGTACACCAGCCACGGCCAGGACGGCATCATCGACGACCGCGGCTACGTGCTCAACGACATCACCGTCGAGGCGCTGGTGCAGCAGTCGCTGTCGCATGCGCAGGCCGGGGTGGACATCGTCTCGCCCTCGGACATGATGGACGGGCGCATCGGCGCGATCCGCCGCGCGCTGGATGCCGACGAGCACCTGCACGTGCGCATCATGGCTTATTCGGCCAAGTACGCCTCGGCGTTCTACGGTCCGTTCCGCGAGGCGGTGGGCAGCGCCGGCAACCTCGGCAAGGCCGACAAGACCACCTACCAGATGGACCCGGCCAACGGCGACGAGGCCCTGCGCGAGATCGCCCTGGACCTGGAAGAAGGCGCGGACATGGTGATGGTCAAGCCCGGCATGCCCTACCTGGACGTGGTGCGGCGGGTGAAGGACGAATTCCGTGTGCCGACCTTCGCCTACCAGGTCAGCGGCGAGTACGCGATGCTCAAGGCGGCGATCGGCAACGGCTGGCTGGACGAGCGCGCCTGCGTGCTGGAGTCGCTGATGGCGTTCAAGCGCGCCGGCGCCGACGGCGTGCTGACCTACTTCGCGCCGCAGGTGGCGCGCTGGCTGCGCGAGGCGCGCTGAGCCGGCGTCCGTCTGTGCGAGCGGCTGCAGCGCACGCCCGATCACGATGGTCGGCGTGCTGTAGGAGCGGCTTCAGCCGCGACCGGGCGTTCCCGTTGAAGCCCGGTCGCGGCTGAAGCCGCTCCCACGCATGTCGGCGCTAGGCCGCCGGCGTCGCCGCCGGCAGACAACCCAGCCCCTGCAGCGTCGCCTCCACCGCCACGTCCAGCGGCGTGTGCGGTTCTTCGCCCAGCAGTTCCAGCAGCCGCGCGTTGCGCATGCGCAGCGGCTGCCGCCACAGCGGGCGCATCTCGTGCAGTTCGCGCGCCAGCGGCCAGAACGGCACGGCCAGGGTCAGCAGCGGCCACGGGAAGCGGCGCGTGCGTGGCGGCGCCAGGCCATGGCGCTGCGCGGCCCGTGCGATCGCCGCGGCCATCTGCGTGCCATCGGCGTCCCAGTGCCCGTCCATGTGCAGGCGGGCGAAGGCCGGCAGGCGCGTGCGCTGCTGCAGCAGCGCCAGCATGGTCCGCGCCACGTCGGGCACGTACGCCCATTGATGGCCCACGCCCGGGTCGCCTGGCAGGGTCACCGTCGCGACCGGTCGCCCGGGCCGCACCAGCCCCTGCGCGAACCAGCTGTTTCCCACGCGCGGGCCGAAGAAGTCGCCGGCGCGCACCACGATCGCCCGCGCACCTTGCGTGGTCGCCGCCTGCAGGCGCTGCTCCAATGCCACGCGGATCGCGCCCTTGCGCGTGACCGGAGCCTGCGGCGCGTCTTCGTCCGGCGCCGGATAGGCGTCCGGGCCGTAGTTGTAGACCGTGCCCGGCAGGACCACGGTGGCGCGCTCGGCGATGGCGGCGGCGATGGTGTTGTCGATCATCGGCAGCACCAGCTCCGACCAGCGCCGGTAACCGGGCGGGTTCACCGCATGCACGATCACCGCGCAGCCCCGGGCCGCCTGCAGCACGTCCGCGCGTTGCAGCGCATCGCCGCGGTGCCAGTGGATGCCGTCGCGCGCCTGGCTGGGGTGGGGGAGGCCGCGCTGCAGGGCGCGCACCTGCCACCCGGCGTCGCGCAACTGCCGCGCCAGTTCGCCGCCGATGCCGCCGCTGGCGCCCAGCACCAGTGCCGTGGAAGAAGAAGGGGACATGACAGCGCTCCGTTGGGGTCGGCGCTCAGTGTCGGTGCGGGTGCGGCACAAGAAAATTGGCGAAGACCACCAGTCAGCTATACATTTCTGTATGGACAACACGATCGGTTGGGAACTCTATCGGTCCTTCCTGGCGGTGCTGGAGGAAGGGTCGCTGTCGGCGGCGGCACGCGCGCTGGGCCTGACCCAGCCCACCGTCGGCCGGCACGTGGCGGCGCTGGAACAGGCGCTGGCGGTGCCGCTGTTCGTGCGTTCGCAGACCGGCCTGCTGCCCACCGATGCCGCGCTGGCCTTGCGCGGGCATGCGCAGGCGATGGGCAGCCTGGCCGCGTCGCTGCAGCGCGCGGCGGGCCGCCACGGCGATGCGGTGCGCGGTACGGTGCGCATCGCCGCCAGCGAGGTGATCGGTGCGGAACTGCTGCCGCCGGTGCTGGCGGCCCTGCGTCGCGCGCATCCGCACCTGCGGCTGGAACTGGTGCTGAGCAACCGGGTGCAGGACCTGCTGCATCGCGAGGCCGACGTGGCGGTGCGCATGACCCGGCCCACGCAGGACGTGCTGATCGCACGTCATGTCGGCGAGGTGGCGGTGGCGCTGTTCGCGCACCAGGACTACGTGGACCGGCACGGCCTGCCGCAGGCGCTGGAGGAATTGCCGCAGCACGCGCTGATCGGCTTCGATACGGAAACGCCGTTCCTGCGCGCCGCCCGCAGTGCGCTGCCGCCGTGGCGGCGCGAGGCGTTCGCGTTGCGCGCCGACAGCGACCTGGCACAACTGGCCTTGCTGCGCGCCGGCTGCGGCATCGGCTTCTGCCAGGTCGCCCTGGCGCGACGCACGCCGGCGTTGGTGCCGGTGCTGCCGCAGCAGGTGCGCGTCGGCCTGGACAGCTGGATCGTGATGCACCAGGACGTCCGCGGCAGCGTCGCCTGCAGTGCGGTGTTCGCGGCCCTGGTCGAGGCGATGACCGCGCACACCGCCTGAGGTGCGCGCGCTTGCGGTGGCGGCCGGCTGGCGCACACGCGCCTCCGGCCGCCCCCAATCCGGGCAGGGAATCAGGGCGCTTCTACGAATCCCGAATCCCCACTCCCGAATCCCTGCCTTACGGCAACGTCAGCGCGATCGGATTGGCCTTCATGCTGGCGCTGATCGCCGGGAACGGATCCACGCCGGACATGGTGATGACGTCGTTGATCGACACCACGTCGCAGTTGATGGTGCTGTCGTTGACGCACATGTAGGCGGCCGCGCCGTTGCCCGGCTCGTACACCGCCTTCCACACGTAGTTCGGGACCTGCACGTTGTCGGCGCCGATGCTGCTGCGCGTGCCGCTGTCGAAGGCCGGGCCGGTGACCACGTAGACCTCGCCGCGCTGCTTGGCCAGCTGGCGCACCTGCTCTTCGATCCGCGCCCACTCGCCGGTGTTGAGCTTGTGGTCCTGCGGGACCACGTTGGCCATCGAGAAGGTTTCCTTCTCCGAGTTGGTGGTCGAGGCGTCGCCGGCCGGGGTCATGTGGCCGCGGTCGTAGCCGGAGTTGGTGTAGTCGGAGGTGTGCGAGCGGTCGGCGGCGGGGATGCCGGTCTCGTCGTGGAAGGAGCCGACGCGGCCGATCGATTCGGCGCCGGCGACCTGCTGATCGGTGATGTGCTCGGCCGAGTACAGCGGACCCTTGGTCACGCCCGAGGCCATCAGCACGTATTCGGTATGGCAGACCTCGGTGGTGCGGCTGGTGATCGACGCATCGAGCGTCGGCGCCTTGCCGCCGGCGTAGAGCGTGGGGCAGCTGGTGGCGGCGCTGGCCGCCTGGGCGGCGAACAGCGCAAGCAGGGCAAGACAACCGCGCAGGGAGACGGACATTGCAGGAACCTCGGGGGTGGTCGATGGAGGTGAAGAAACTGGCCAGGTTCGATGTCGGTCAGGTGACCGCTGGATGTGCTGCCAATGGCAACTGCGCCGCGGGTCACGCTTGGCGGTAGACGCCGCGCGGCGACGGATCAATCGCATGCGATAAGCGTTCTCATTTACAATGCGCGACCGCCCCCGTCCCGCACCGCGCCGCCGTGATCAAGTCGCTGTTGTTCCAGTTGCATTGGCTGCTCGGCATCAGCGCCGGTCTGGTGCTGTCGGTGATGGGGCTGAGCGGGGCCACGCTCGCCTTCGAGGACGAGATCGTGCGCCTGGCCAATCCGCCGCTGGCGGCCATCGCCGCGCGCCATGCCGCCGGCGAGCAGCCCTTGCCGCTGGCCGAGCTGGCGCGGCGCCTGGACCTGGACGGCGCGCACCGCAGCAACCGCCTGTTGATCGATCCCACCGGCACGCGGCCGTCCGCGGTGCGCCTGCCGGGCCGCGACGGCGGCCGCCTGTACTTCGACCCCTACACCGGCGCGGTGCTGCCGGCGCCGCGCCTGGACGGCTTCTTCTCCTTCGTCGAGGACCTGCACCGGCGCCTGGCCGCCGGCGAGCGCGGCAAGGCGGTCACCGGGGCTTGCGCCTTCGTGCTGATCTTCTTCTGCCTGTCCGGTCTGTACCTGCGCTGGCCGCGGCGCTGGTGGAGCTGGCGCGCCTGGTGGGCGGTGGAGTGGAACCGGCAGGGACGCAGCTTCCTGTGGAGCCTGCATTCGGTGATCGGCACCTGGTGCCTGCTGGTGTACCTGCTGATCGCCGCGACCGGCCTCTACTGGTCCTACGACTGGTACCGGCAGGGGCTGGTGACGATGCTCGGCGGCGATGCCGCGCCCAAGGAGAAGGAGGGCGGTCGCGGCGGCAAGCCGCCGGCGGTGGACTACGCGCGGCTGCAGGCGGCCCTGGCGACCGTGCCGGCCGCGCAGCGCGCCTACCTGGACCTGCGCCTGCCCGGGCGCAGCGGCCAACCGATCGTGGCCCGTTACCTGCCGCCCGATCCGGCGCACGACCGCGCCTACGACAGCGTGGAGGTCGATCCGGCCAGCGGCCGCGTCCTGCGCCACCTGGCGTATCGGCAGCAGCCGCTGGGCCGGCGCCTGCTGACCAGCATGTTCGCGCTGCACAGCGGCAGCTTCTTCGGCCTGCCCGGGCGCGTGGCGATGCTGTTGGCGAGCCTGTGCATGTCGCTGTTCTTCGTCACCGGCTGGATGCTGTACCTGGATCGCCGGCGCAAGAAGCGCGCCTTGCGCGCGGCGCGGCGCGCGCTGCCGGGACTGGTCGGCGATGCCGCCGGCGCCTGGCTGGTCGGCTTCGCCAGCCAGAGCGGCCTGGCCGAGCGCCTGGCCTGGCAGACCGCCGCGCACCTGCAGGCCGTCGGCCTGGCGGTGGAGGTGCGTTCGCTGGCGCAACTGGAGCTGGCGCACCTGCGCGGCGCGCAGCGCGTGCTGTTCGTGGTCAGCACCTTCGGCGACGGCGAACCGCCGGACGCGGCGCGCGGTTTCGTCCGGCGCGTGCTGCGCCAGGCGCAGGCCCTGCCGGAGCTGCGCTACGCCATGCTCGGTCTGGGCGACCGGCAGTATCCGCAGTTCTGCGGCTTCTCCCGCGAGGTGCAGCGCTGGCTGGATGCGCAGGGCGCGCAGGCGCTGTTCCCGCCACTGGAAGTGGACAACGCCGATCCGCAGGCGCTGGCGCAGTGGCAATGGCAACTGTCCGCGCTTACCGGCGTGGCGGCGTCGGCGCCGGTGCTGCAGGCGCCGGAACCGCTGGACTGGCGCCTGGCCGGCCGCGTCCTGCTCAATCCCGGCAGCGCCGGCGCGCCGGTGTGGCGCATCGATCTGGTGCCGCCGCCGCAGGCGCACTGGCATGCCGGCGACATCCTGGAAGTGCAGCCCTGCCACGCCGCCGCCGCGATCCGCGCCTGGCTCGCCGCGCAGGCGCTGGACGCCGAGCAGACCGTGCAGGCCGATGGCGTGCGGCAGCCGCTGTGGCAGGCGCTGGCATCGCGCGCGCTGACGCCGCCGGTGCAGGGCGAGGACCTGCAGGCTTGGGTGGATACGCTGCCGACCCTGCCGCTGCGCGAGTACTCGATCGCCTCGGTGCCAACCGACGGCCTGCTGCACCTGGTCGTGCGCCTGATGCTGCGCGACGACGGCAGTCCCGGGCTCGGCGCCGGCTGGCTGTGCCAGCACGCGCCGCTGGGCGCGGTACTGCGCGCACAGGTGCGCGCCAACCCGGGGTTCCGCCGGCATGGCGCTGCGCCGATGCTGCTGATCGGCAACGGCACCGGCATCGCCGGCCTGCGCAGCCTGCTGCGCGAGGCCGAGCAGGCCGGCGTGCAGGGACACTGGTTGCTGTTCGGCGAGCGCAATGCGGCGCACGATGCGCTGTTCGGCGACGAACTGCAGGCGTGGCAGGCCGCCGGCCATCTGCAGCGCCTGGATCTGCTGTTCTCGCGCGACCAGGCGCACAAGCGCTACGTGCAGGACGGGCTGCGCGAATCCGCCGACGCGGTGCGCGACTGGGTCGCGCGCGGGGCTACCGTGTACGTGTGCGGCAGCCTGCAGGGCATGGCGCGCGGCGTGGATACCGCATTGCGCGAGATCCTCGGCGAGGACGCGCTGGATGCACTCAGCGCCGAGGGGCGCTATCGGCGCGATGTGTATTGAGGGGATGCGCCGATCGCGGCGCGATCAGGGGATCCTGCGTGCTTCCGTCGATCGCCGCAGCACATCATGTGCCGGCCGCAGATCCACGACGTCTGGGCGCCTCCTGTCCATGGATCAACCGGACGCGCCGTGCCTCGTAGGAGCGGCTTCAGCCGCGACCGCCACCCGGCAAGGCACGTTGCGGCTGTTCCTGCAAAAGGGCGAGACGCGCTCCTGCACGACAACGGCGTGTCCCGCTGAAGTGCGGTAGAGCGAGCTATCAGAGGAAACCTTCGGTCGCGGCAGGCGAACAGACGGTGCGTCCAGGTGCCATGCGTCGGGACTGAAGTCCCTCCCACAACGGCTTTCTGGTCCCACTGCTGTGTGTCGGCATGGCAGCGGACCGGACCTGTCTCGCGTGGCCGCGCAACCCGCCTACAGGCAGTCGCTGCTTCCGGTCGCCGCCGGCGCCTTGATCCGGTACAGGTCGCGCTTGCCGGCCCTGGGCGCGCGGGCGCTGCCGGACAGCAGCAGTTCGCTGGGCTTGGATGCGTCCAGCACGGCACCGGCGGTGTGGCCGTCGCGGCTGTTGAACGACAGCGGCAGCGGCTGCGGGTCCGCGTAGCGGCCGCCGGCGCATTGCGCCAGCAGCACCTGGCTGCTCGCACTGCCATGCGCACGCGCGAACAGCAGCGCGCGGCCGTCGCCCAGCCATGCCGCATCGGTCTCGTCGTCGGCGCTGTTGACCGCGGCCAGCGCCTCTGGCTGCGCGAACGCCTGATCCTGCAGGCGGGCCACGAACAGGTCCAGGCCGCCGGCGCCGCCATGGCCGTCGCTGGCGAACAGCAGCCGCGTGCCGTCCAGCGACAGCGCCGGCGCGCGCTCGTTGCCCGGCGAATTCACTGACGCGCCCAGGTTCTGCGGTGTGCCGTAGCCGCCATCGGCCAGCACCGGCGCGCGGTACAGGTCGCTGCCGCCGTGGCCGCCGGGACGATCGGAGGCGAAGTACAGCCAGCGTCCGTCGGCGCTGAAGAACGGGTCGCTGTCCAGGTTCGGCGAGTTCAGCGGCGCCGGCAGCGGCTGCGGATCGCTCCAGCGGCCGTCGCGCAGCAGCGCCTGCCAGAGATCGCCGCCGCCGGGCCCGCCGGCGCGGTCGGGACTGGCCCAGACGATGCGCTGGCCGTCTGCCGACACGCTGGCGCGGGTCTCGTCGGCAGCGGTCGACACCACGCCCATGCCCTCGATGCCGAATTCGGAAAGCGCGAACGCACACGGCGCGCAGAGTAAACTCGCGGCCAGCGCGAGCGGCAGGGCAGGGGTCCGCATGAGGGATTCCATGGAATGTCGCCGCCAGTCTAAAACAACCAACGAGCGCTCCATGCCCAACTCCCGTTTTGCCGTGTTCGGCCATCCCGTCGCCCATTCGCTGTCGCCGCGCATCCACGCCGCCTTCGCCAAGCAGGCCGGAATCGCCCTGCAGTACGAGGCCATCGACGTCCAGGCCGACGGGTTCGCCGCGGCGCTGGCCGCCTTCGCCGCCGACGGTGGTGTCGGCGCCAACGTGACCCTGCCGCTGAAGGAAGCCGCGTTCGCACTCAGCGTGGTGCACAGCGCACGCGCGCAGTCGGCCGGTGCGGTCAACACGCTCAGCTACCGCGACGGCCAGTGGCACGGCGACAACACCGACGGTGCCGGCCTGGTGCGCGACCTGACCGACCGCAACGGCCTGGACCTGCGCGGCCGCCGCGCGCTGCTGCTGGGCGCCGGCGGCGCCGCGCGCGGCGTGGCGCCGGCGCTGCTGGACGCCGGCGTGCAGCAATTGGTGGTGGTCAACCGGGCGCCGGAACGCGCCGATGCGCTGGTCGATGCACTGGGCGAGCCGGCACGCGCGATCTCGCGCTACTGGGAGGACCTGCGCGAGCTGGGCGATTTCGAACTGATCGTCAACGCCACCACCATCGGCCGCGATCCGGCAGCGAGCTTCACGTTGCCGCTGTCGCTGATCAACAGCATGACCCTGGCGGTGGACCTGAACTACGGCGAGGTGGCGATCGCGTTCCTGGCCTGGGCGCGCGCGGCGCACTGCCGCGACACCGTGGACGGCCTGGGCATGCTGGTGGAACAGGCCGCCGAGAGCTTCGAGGCATGGCATGGCGTGCGCCCGGACACCGGTCCGGTGTATGCCGCGCTGCGCGAGCGCGATGCGGTCCTGGTCAGCGCCGACTGACGCCTGCGTCTTCATCGAGAGGAATGACTGCGTGGACACTGGACTTGCGATGCAATTGTTGACGACCCTGCTGTTCCAGCTGCCAGTCGTGGTGGTGTACGTGGTGGGCATGGCGCTGCTGGCCTCGCGGCGCCCCGGCCGGCCGCGCACGCTGGGCCTGTGCGGGTTGAGCCTCATGCTGGTGGTGATGCTGCTGGGCACCGCGCTGTCGATGTTGCCGATGTGGGTGATGTCGCGCGGCGCCAGCCTGTCCCAGTTCACCATGTGGCTGGGCGTGCTGCGCGCGGTTCTCAGCCTGATGCTGACGGTGGGCGTGCTGCTGGTGGTCCTGGCGCTGCGCTTCGCCCTGCCGCCGCGCGTGGCGCCGCCGCACTGACCACGCCAACGGGCCTGGCCCAGGGAGGACGCGATGCTGGCGGTGGAATTTCACCCGCTTCTGGACGTAAGCGCGCTGACCGGCGCGCTCGGCCTGCTGGCGCGCCTGTTGCTGCCGCTGATCGCCTTGCTGCTGCTCCCGCGGCTGGCGCCTGGCCAAGCGCGCACGCTGGCCCGGCTCGGGCTGACGGTGTTGCTGATGGACGCGATCCTGCCGCGGCTGTTGAACGGGATCCTGGGCTCGGTGGCGCTGCTGTCTCCGCAGTTCCGCGGCGTCCATCCGGATGCCTCCGCGCTGGTGCATCTGCTGGACGACGCGCTGTACGTGGCCGGCCTGGCGTTGCTGCTGCGCGCGCTGTGGCTGGCGCTGCCGCGCAAGGCCGCGCCGCAGCCGCCGTAACGCGGCGCGCAGCACCGTTCAGTTCCCGCGTTTCAGTCCCTGCGACGGGACGTGAGAAAATGCCGGGATGACCGATTCCGCTTCGCCGTCGACGCCGCCCGCGTCCGGCCCGTCCCCGCGTCAGCTCACCGAACCGGTCAAGCTGGCGATCCGCGATGCCTACGCCAAGCTGCAGGCCAACACGCCGGGCTTCCGCGTGCGCCGTGCGCAGAGCCAGATGATCGGCGTGGTCTCGCGTGCGCTGGGCACGTCCGGCGGCGTGGGCGTGGCCGAAGCCCCTACCGGCGTCGGCAAGAGCCTGGGCTATCTGACCGCCGGCGTGCCGATCGCCCTGGCCAGCAAGAAGAAGCTGGTGATCAGCACCGGCACGGTGGCGCTGCAGTCGCAGCTGGTCGAGCGCGACATCCCGGCCTTCCTCAAGGCCACCGGGCTGGAGGCCACGGTGGCGCTGGCCAAGGGCCGCACCCGTTATCTGTGTACGCGCAACGTCGCCGAGCTGCATGGCGAGGCCGCGCAGGACAGCATGTTCGAGGACGAGGCGCCGCTGTATGACCGTCCGCTGAGCCCGGCCGAGGCCGAGCAGGCGCGGGCGCTGGCCAAGGCCTACGCCGACAGGACCTGGAACGGCGACCTGGATGCGGCGCCGGAGCCGGTGCCGCCGTCGCTGCGCGCGCGCATCACCACCAATGCCGCCGGCTGCGCCGGGCGCCGCTGTTCGTTCGCGGTGCAGTGCCCGGTGCTGAAGGCGCGCAGCGAGGTGCGCGACGCGCAGATCGTGGTCACCAACCATGCCCTGCTGCTGTCGGCGCTGTCGCTGGGCGACAGCGACAACGGTCAGCCGCTGATCGCGCCGCCGTCGGACATGCTGCTGGTGCTCGACGAGGGCCACCACATCGCCGGCGTGGCCATCGACCAGGGCGCGGCGAACCTGCCGCTGGACGAGATGGCGCGGCGCACCGGCCGCCTGCAGGCGCTGGTCGGCGCCGCCTACCGGCTCGCCGACAAGGACCGCATCGGCAATCAGTTGCCCAACGAGGCGGTCGAACTGGCCGCGCGGGTGGCCAAGGGCCTGAAGGCGTTCCGCGCCGAGATCGAACGGGTGTGGGTGCCGGAGCCGGGCCAGGACGAACCGATGTGGCGCGCGCCCAATGGCCGCCTGCCCGAGGACTGGAGGCCGCTGATCGATGCGCAGGCGCAGGACACCGGGGCGCTGCTGAACTGGGTGCAGGCCGCGCACCAGATGGCGGCCAAGTCCAAGCAGGAGGATGCGGCCAAGGAGCGCCTGCAGCGCAACCTGGGCATGGCCCTGGAGATGGTCGAGCAGCAGTACGCGCTGTGGCTGGGCTGGCGCCGCGAGGACCAGGACGGGCAGCCGCCGATGGCGCGCTGGATCACTGCCTCGCGCGATGCCGATCTGATCTGCCATTGCTCGCCGGTGTCGGCCGCGCAGGTGCTGCGCTCGCTGCTGTGGAGCGAAGTGGACGCGGCGGTGCTGACCTCGGCCACGCTCACCGGCGGCGGCGATTTCCAGGCGCTGGCGATCGACAACGGCCTGCCCGCGCATGCGGAGATGGTGTCGCTGTCCTCGCCGTTCGATCTGCCCAACCAGGCCGAGCTGATCGTGCCGGCATTCCCGGTGGCGCCGGACGACCGCGAGGGCCATCCGCGCGAAGTGGCGCGCTACCTGGTGCGCGAACTGGACTGGGGCAAGGGCTCGATCGTGCTGTTCACTTCGCGCTGGAAGATGCTCAAGGTGGCCGACCTGCTGCCGATCGCGCAGCGCAACCGCGTGCTGGTGCAGGGCGACGGTTCCAAGTCGCAGATGATCGGCGAGCACATGCGCCGCATCGCCGCCGGCGAAGGCTCGGTGCTGTTCGGCCTCAACTCCTTCGGCGAGGGCCTGGACCTGCCGGGCGAGGCCTGCACCACCGTGGTCATCACCCAGGTGCCGTTCGCGGTGCCCACCGATCCGCAGACCGCCACGCTCGGCGAATGGTTCGAAAGCCGCGGCCTCAACGCCTTCAACCTGATCGCGGTGCCGCACGCGCTGCGCACCCTGACCCAGTTCGCCGGCCGCCTGATCCGCACCGCCGACGACCACGGCCGCGTGATCATTCTCGATTCGCGGCTGCTGACCAAGCGCTACGGCAAGCGCATCATCGACGCGCTGCCGCCGTTCAAGCGGGTGATCGGCCAGCGGGTGTGACGTCCGTTGGGCTGCCGATGTGACGCCGTGCGCCAAGCTGGCATCGCATGGGGGGGAACCCGTCTGCGCGCGGACACGCCGTTCGCGCTGGTCTAGTATCGCGGGCGACAGGGGGAAACATCATCATGCGAATCGCCACACGCTGGGCGTTCGGAGCGGCGTTGTGCGTGCTGACCAGCATCGCCGCGGCGGGTCCGATCGGTGCACCGACAGACGACGCTGCCGCGGCAGCGCCGGCCAATCCGGCCTATCGCACGCAACTGCTGCAGTTGATCAGCGACGACGCGCAGGCACGCGCCGATCTCAAGCGGGACTACTCGCCGCAGCGGCTGCAGCACGACACCGTATCGCTGCGCGCGTATGCACGCGAGGTGCGCATGGCGCAGAAGCAAAGCCAGGAGCGCCTGACCGATCTGATCCGGCGCCAGGGCTTTCCCGATGCGCAGGCGGTCGGCGCCGAGACGGCGCACGCGGTGTTCCTGATCGCCCAGCGCATCAACGCGCCTGACTTTCGCGCCGACTTCCAGCGCGGCATCGATGCGGCCGTGCAGCGCGCCGCCTACAGCCAGGCCGATCAGGCACTGTTCGCCGATCGCAGCCGCGCGCTGAGCGCCAAGCGCTAGCGTCCGCCATCACGGCGATACGCGCGGTGCATCGAGCCGCGCTGCGCTTGCGTCCGCATCGTCAGGTGTCGCTGCTGCCGATGGCACGCGCGCGTCTACATTTTGCGGCCGATCTGCAGCTGCATCGTCGTCGAGTGACGCAGCGACGACGCTGCAGCTGCAACGGAGTGCGCGCTCCACCAGCGGTCGCGATCACAGTGCATGGGCGCGATTGGCCGCGTCGATGGCATCGATCGCAAGGAACGAATGTTCTGCGCGTCGCACTGCCGCCATGCTTCAGCTCCCTTCACACGAGCCGACGCCATGCGCCCTGGATCCCTGTTGTTGCTTGCCCTGTTGTCGCCTTCCCTGATCCTGTCGGCCAGCGCCGCGCAGTCCACGCTCACCCGCGACAACGGTGCACCGGTGGGCGACAACCAGAACTCGCAGACCGCCGGACCCAACGGCCCGACGCTGTTGCAGGACGTGCAACTGATCCAGAAGCTGCAGCGCTTCGACCGCGAGCGCATTCCCGAGCGCGTGGTGCACGCGCGCGGCACCGGCGTGCATGGCGAGTTCACCGCCACCGCCGACATCTCCGAGCTGAGCAAGGCCAAGGTGTTCGCGCCGGGCACCACCACGCCGGTGTTCGTGCGCTTTTCCTCGGTGGTGCACGGCAACCATTCGCCGGAGACGCTGCGCGACCCGCACGGCTTCGCCACCAAGTTCTACACCAGCGAAGGCAACTGGGACTTGGTGGGCAACAATTTCCCGACCTTCTTCATCCGCGATGCGATCAAGTTCCCGGACATGGTGCACGCGTTCAAGCCGGACCCGCGCACCAACCTGGATGACGATGCGCGCCGCTTCGACTTCTTCTCGCACGTGCCCGAGGCCACCCGCACGCTGACCCTGCTGTACTCCAACGAAGGCACGCCGGCCGGCTACCGCTTCATGGACGGCAATGGCGTGCATGCCTACAAGCTGGTCAACGCGCAGGGCCAGGTGCACTACGTCAAGTTCCACTGGAAGAGCCTGCAGGGCCTCAAGAACCTGGATCCGCAGCAGGTGGTGGCGGTGCAGGGCAAGGACTACAGCCACCTGACCAACGACCTGGTCGGCGCGATCAAGCGCGGCGACTATCCGAAGTGGGATCTGTACATCCAGGTGCTCGCCCCCGAGGATCTGGCCAAGTTCGACTTCGATCCGCTGGATGCCACCAAGATCTGGCCGGGCGTGCCCGAGCGCAAGATCGGGCAGATGGTGCTGAACAAGAACGTGGACAACTTCTTCCAGGAAACCGAACAGGTGGCGATGGCGCCGGCCAATCTGGTGCCGGGCATCGAGCCGTCGGAAGACCGCCTGCTGCAGGGGCGCATCTTTTCCTACGCCGACACCCAGCTGTACCGCGTCGGCACCAACGGCCTGAGCCTGCCGGTGAACCGGCCGCGCGTGGCGGTGAACAACGGCAACCAGGACGGCGCGATGAATGCCGGCAGCACCAGCAGCGGCGTGAACTACGAGCCGAGCCGGCTCAGCCCGCGGCCGCAGGATCCGAACGCGCGCTACAGCCAGTTGCTGCTTTCCGGCACCACCCAGCAGGCCAGGATCGCACGCGAGCAGAACTTCAAGCAGGCCGGCGAACTGTTCCGCAGCTACAGCAAGAAGGAGCAGCAGGACCTGATCCAGAGCTTCGGCGAATCGCTGGCCGGCACCGACGACGCGAGCAAGCACATCATGCTCTCGTTCCTGTACAAGGCCGATCCGGCCTACGGCAGCGGCGTGGCGCGGGTGGCCAAGGGCGACCTGGCGCGGGTCAAGCAACTGGCTGCGCAACTGCAGGATTGATGCGTCCCACGCGCGGCCCGGCGGCGCTGTCGCCGCGCCGCGCACTTTCTTGCGGAGATTTCCTATGCGTCGTGTTGTTCTCTTTCTTCTCGGCCTCGCGGTCAGCGCCACCGCCGTCGCCGCACCGGCCGCACCTGCGGCGCCCGATCCGGCCGCGGTGCAGGCGCAGTTGCGCACCTATTTCTTCGATGCCGCGCGGCAGGGCCGCCAGGACATGCTGGCCGAGTTCATCCGTGCCCATTACGACCTCGATACCCGCGACGACAAGGGCTACACCGCGCTGATCCTGGCCGCCTACCACGGCCAGCAGGCGGCGGTGGAACAGTTGCTGCGCGCCGGTGCCGACCCCTGCGCGCAGGACAAGCGGGGCAACACCGCGCTGATGGGCGCGATCTTCAAGGGCGAACTGAGCATCGCCAAGCGGCTGATGCAGGCCGATTGCGCGCCGGACCAGCGCAACAACGCCGGGCAGACCGCGGCGATGTACGCGGCGCTGTTCCAGCGCACCGAGGTGCTGAAGGACCTCGCCGCCAAGGGCGCCGACCTGCAGGCCAGGGATGCGCAGGGCAACGACGTGGCCCGGCTGCAGCGCGGCGAGTTCGCGACCGCACCGGCGCGCTGAGCGGCCCGGCCTGCCTCCGGGGCGGCCGCCGGGCACCGCCATCGCACGGTGCGTGGATCGCAGGCCCCGGATCGGCGAAAATGCCCGGGTGGCCGGTCCCTCCGGCCCGCCGTGGCCCGTGCCGCTGCCGTTTCCGCTTCGGCGGGCGGTGGCGCATCCGGGCCGCGTGCTGCCCTGTCGGCATCGTGCCGGCGCTCTGCCGCGGCTCGCCGTCGCCCATCCCGGATCTGTCTTGAACGCCACTGCCCCCGTTTCTCCCGACGACCTGCCCCAGGCCGAGCGCCTGCGCATCGCCCTGGACCTGCTCGAGACCATCGCCGCCGATCGGCGCGTGCTCGATACCTTGCCGGAGGCCGAGCGGGTGCGCCTGCTGCAGGTGGTCGCCCAGGTCTTCAACCCCGAACCCAAGGCGCGGCGCAAGCTGCTCAAGGAGCAGGCGCGCGAGCGCCACCAGGAGAAGGTGCGCAAGGCCGAGGCACTGCTGGCGCAGACCGGTATCCGCGCGCTGCGGCGCAAGCCGGTGTTCAGCACGCCCAACTATTTCCCGCCGCACACGCCGGAAGCGCTGATCCACGCGCAGGCCGCGGCAGCCGAGCCGGCGGCGCACTCGCCCGAACTGCGCCACTGCTACGTGTGCAAGCAGAAGTACACCGAGCTGCATCACTTCTACGACCAGATGTGCCCGCCCTGCGCGGAGTTGAACTACTTCAAGCGCACCGAGACCGCCGACCTGCGCGGCCGCGTGGCGCTGCTCACCGGCGGCCGGGTCAAGATCGGCTACCAGGCCGGGCTCAAGCTGCTGCGCGCCGGCGCCGAACTGATCGTGACTACGCGCTTCCCGCGCGATTCGGCGGCGCGCTACGCGCAGGAGCCGGATTTCGCCGAGTGGGGCCACCGCCTGCAGGTGTACGGGCTGGACCTGCGCCACACGCCGAGCGTCGAGGCGTTCTGCAGCGAACTGCTGGCGACCCGCACGCGCCTGGATTTCATCGTCAACAACGCCTGCCAGACCGTGCGCCGGCCGCCGCAGTTCTACGCGCACATGCTGGCCGGCGAGACCGTCGCGCTGCACGACCTGCCCGAGCACGTGCGCCGGCTGGTGGGCCAGTACGAAGGCCTGCGCGGCCCCGACCTGCTGCCGGCTGGCGGCAACACGCTGACCGCGGGGGCGGGCCAGGGGCGCAACGGTGCCGATGGCCTGCTGCGCGCCGCGGAGCTGTCGCAGGTGCCGCTGCTGGCCGACGATCTGCTCGCCCAGCAGCACCTGTTCCCGGAAGGGCGCCTGGACCAGGACCTGCAGCAGGTGGACCTGCGCGGGCGCAACTCCTGGCGCCTGTTGCTGGACGAAGTGTCCTCGGTGGAACTGCTGGAGACGCAACTGGTCAACGCGGTCGCGCCGTTCGTGCTCAACGCGCGGCTCAAGCCGCTGATGCTGCGCACGCCCGAGCGCGACAAGCACATCGTCAACGTGTCGGCGATGGAGGGGCAGTTCTACCGCAACTTCAAGACCACCCGGCATCCGCACACCAACATGGCCAAGGCCGCGTTGAACATGATGACCCGCACCTCGGCGGCCGACTACCAGAACGACGGCATCCACATGAACAGCGTGGACACCGGCTGGGTCACCGACGAGGATCCGGCCGAGATCGCCGCGCGCAAGGTGGAGGAGGAGCGCTTCCATCCGCCGCTGGACATCGTCGACGGCGCCGCGCGCATCGTCGATCCGATCATCCACGGCTTCAACACCGGCGAGCACGTGTGGGGCCAGTTCCTGAAGGACTACGCGCCGACGGACTGGTGAGAGGTGGCGCGGGAGTGGACTGCACCAACGCGTCCGCTTCCATGTTCCGACGATCGCCGCGGCCATGCCGGCGTCGTCGTCGTGCGTGCGGATGTCAGTCGCCGACGACCGCACGCTGCATGGTACCGCTGTAACCCCAGGCGAATTGATGCCACTGATCGGTCGGGGGAACGTCAAGATTGTTCACCGTGCGCTGCCAGTAGACGATCATCTCGTCATTGGAGGTCCGTGCCAGCGTGAACGACGACGACTCGACCCAGACGCCATCCTCATCGCGTCCCGAGGTGGTGCTGTAAATGAGCGCGTGTGGGCCGGAATTGCGCATGCGGAACTGCCCCGGCTTCATTTCCTGCCACGCTCCCCTGACCAGGTTGTAGACGCGCACGTGCCAGCGCGAAACCACGAAGCGAAAACGCATGGGGAAGCCTGCGCTCTCCACGTAGTGCGGCGCGTTGAATCCGTCGAGTACGCCTTCCCACCTGCCTTGAAAGTCGAATCTGGCATCGATCGCGTGGTCCAGGACGGGGCGTGGCCGATATGTGTAGAGCGGCGCGGTCAGGGTGGCGCAGGAGGTCGTCAGCAGGCACAACGCAAGCGCAACGGTCCAGGGTTTGCAGGCTTTCATGGCACATGGCATCCGATTCGATCGGCCAGCAGCCGGTTCGACATGGTTGGTAGGTAAGAGACGCATCCGGATCGGGAAGATCGGGCGATGCGCTAGAGGTGTTGCTCGACGGCGCTCAACGGGATGGATCGGAGGCGGCGGTCGCTTCGCCTTGGTCGCGTTCGCGGCCCCAGAACTCCACCAGGATGGTCATCATGGTCCACACGATCAGCGTCGGCTGCACCTTGTCCGGCAGCAGGTCGTGACCCTTGAGCATCGCGTCGATCATCTTCGGCAGCAGCAGCGCCACCGCCAGGGTGTAGATCGCGTAAGCCACCCGGTGCCGGCTGCTGGAAATGAACAGGATCGAGATGACCAGGCTGGCGAGCACGCCCAGGACCACACCGAACTGCCAGGTGTCGAGGCGTTCGGTGCCGGTGAGCACCAGGCCCAGGACGGCGCCGAAGAACATGTTCAGGCCGTTGAGATTGGCCTGGTACTCGTCCTTGGTCATGCGGCCGAGGCCGACCTTGCCGAACACGTTCCATCCCTTGCGCATGCTCGCTCCCCTTCGTAGTGCCGCATCCTGGCGTCGCCCCGCCTTCCGCTGGCCGCACGCCTCCCCGGGTCCACTTTAGCGAAGATCGCGCGTGTTCGCCGCCTGCCTGTCCGTGTCGCACGCCGCTTGGCGCTGCGCCACGGCGCGGGAACCGCGTCCGCTAGCCCAGGGTCTGCAATTCGCCGCGCGGGCCGTCTGGCGTCAGATACAGATGCCCGACGCCGATCGGCAGGCGGAAGCGGCGCGGCCCGGCGCTGCCCGGGTTAAGGTAGAGCACGCCGTCGCGGATCTCCAGCAAGGGCATGTGCGAGTGGCCGCTGATCACCACGTCCACGCCGTCGGCGGCGTGGTCCAGTGTCTTCAGGTCGTGGCGCACGTGCAGGCGCACGCCCTCGATGTCCAGGTCCAGGGTCTCGGGCAGCGCCTGCGCCCACGGTGCGGTGTCGATGTTGCCGCGGATCGCGTGCAGCGGCGCCAGTTCCCGCAGTGCGTCGAGCACGTCCGGTTTGCCGATGTCGCCGGCATGCACGATCGCAGCGCAGCCGCGCAAGGCCGCCAGCGCTTCGGGGCGCAGCAGGCCATGGGTGTCGGCGATCACGCCGAGATGCAGCGGTCGAACGGGACGCATCGGTGGCGCTTCCTGGTGCGTGACAGCGTGCAGGCTACCCGCTCGGCAGTGGTGGTGCCGTCGCGACCGGCGCGTGCGTGCCATGGTCCTTGCAGGCGATGGCGCCAGCGTGCCGAGTGCGGAGACATGATCGGCGTGCATCGCGCTGCAGCCGATCTTGCGCTGGCGACCGTGTCGAGCGCGACAGTGGCCGACCGAGCATTAACCCGCACGTAGCGACGCGCAGTCCCGAAGCGTCATGCGCACGCGTCGTGTTGTACCGTTGCCACGCGCGCTGCCCACGCTGTCGCACCGCATCGCAAGGCGGCGCCGTTTCTTCTCCAGCAGACTTCGACCGATGACCGCTCCCGCACCAACCCAAGCCGCCGCCGATGCCGCGCCGCACGGCGCCGCCGCCGTGTTCCGCGTGGTCACCGGCAACTTCCTGGAGATGTACGACTTCATGGTCTACGGCTTCTATGCCACGGCCATCGGCCATGCGTTCTTCCCGGCGAAAAGCGCGTTCGCCTCGCTGATGCTGTCGCTGGCCACGTTCGGCGCCGGCTTCCTGATGCGGCCGATCGGCGCGCTGGTGCTGGGCGGCTACATCGACCGGCACGGGCGCCGCAAGGGCCTGATCTTGACCCTTGGGCTGATGTCGGCCGGCGTGCTGCTGATCGCCTTCGTCCCCGGCTACGGCACCATCGGCGTGCTGGCGCCGGTGCTGGTGCTGCTCGGTCGCCTGTTGCAGGGCTTCTCCGCCGGTGCCGAGCTGGGCGGCGTGTCGGTGTACCTGGCCGAAATCGCCACGCCGGGCCGGCGCGGTTTCTACGTGGCCTGGCAGTCGGCCAGCCAGCAGGTGGCGGTGGTGTTCGCCGCCGCGCTCGGCGTCGCCCTGCATGCGCTGCTTTCCGACAGCACGATGGACAGCTGGGGCTGGCGCGTGCCGTTCGCCATCGGCAGCCTGATCGTGCCGCTGATCTTCCTGATCCGCCGCTCGCTGCAGGAAACCCCCGAGTTCGCCGCGCGCCAGGCGCCGGACCTGGCCGGCATCGCGCGCTCGCTGCGCGCCAATGTCGGCTTGATCCTGGCCGGCGTGGGCATGGTGATGATGACCACCGTGTCGTTCTACCTGATCACCGCCTACATGCCGACCTACGGCCGGACCGAACTGCACCTGAGCGAGCTGGACAGCCTGGTGGTGACCGGCTGCATCGGCCTGTCCAACTTCGTGTGGCTGCCGGTGATGGGCGCGCTGAGCGACCGCATCGGCCGCAAGCCGCTGCTGGTGTTCGCCAGCGTGGCGATGCTGCTGACGGTGTGGCCGGCGCTGCAGTGGCTGGTCGACGCGCCCTCGTTCGGGCGGCTGTTGCTGGTCGGCGAGTGGCTGTCGCTGCTGTACGGCGCCTACAACGGCGCGATGGTGGTGGCGCTGACCGAGGTGATGCCCGCCGAGGTGCGCACCACCGGCTTCTCGCTGGCCTACAGCCTGGCCACCGCCACGATGGGCGGCTTCACTCCGGCGGTGTCCACCTGGCTGATCCACACCACGCACAGCCGCGCCGCGCCGGCGCTGTGGCTGTCGCTGGCGGCGCTGATCGGCCTGGTCTGCACCTGGCTGCTGTTCCGCCGCCAGCGCGGCGCCGGCACGTTCCAGGCCGCCTGAGCGCGGCACTGCGTGGGGGCGGGGCAGGGCGGCGGCAGTCCGCCGCGCCCTGCGCAACGCGCGTCGGTCTAACCCAGATCCAGCGCGGCGGTCAGGTCGCCCGGCACCACGTCGCTGGCGGCGTGCATCGCGCGTTCGCGTTCGACCAGGCCCGGCAGCGGCTCCAGGCCGAAGCGGCGGGTGATGAAGCGCAGGATCGAGCCGGTGTCGTAGACGCTGTGGTCGACGTGGCCGCGCTTGGCGTGCGGCGACACCACCAGCGCCGGGATGCGCGAACCCGGACCCCAGCGGTCGGCCTTGGGCGGCGCCACGTGATCCCACCAGCCGCCGTTCTCGTCGAAGGTGATGAACACGACGGTCTTCTCCCACAGCGGGCTGTTGCGCAGCGCCTCCACCACCATCGCGATGTGGCGATCGCCGGCGGCCACGTCGGAGTAGCCGGCGTGCATGTTGAGGTTGCCCTGCGGCTTGTAGAACGTCACCGGCGGCAACGTGCCGGCCTGCACGTCGGCGAGGAAGCGGTTCTGCGGGGCGCTGTCGCCCAGGCCGCCGTCGCGCAGGCGGCGCGCCCGCGCCGGCGTGCCGGGGGCGAGGTTGGCGAAGTAGTTGAACGGCTGGTGGTGGATCTGGAAGTTGGGGCTGCCCGGGAACTCGCTGGTGTCGCCGGTGTCGCCCTTGCCCTGCACCGCCAGCGCCCAGCCGCCGGCGTACCAGGCCCAGTCCACGCCTTTGGCGTCGAGCGCATCGCCGATATGGCGGTGGGTCTGCGCCGGCAGCGTGTTGGGGCTGTTGGGGTCGGCGTAATCCGGGCGCGTCGGGTCTTGGCTGGTGCTGGGCTGGAACGGCGGACTCATCGTGTTGATCGCCCAGAAATCCGGGGTCAGCGCGCCGTTGCGCACGAAGCGCGGCCGGCCGTTGAGCGCGGTGCCCGGCGAATCGTCCTGCACCGCCAGGCGGATCTCGTCCGGGCGGTTGCTGGCCAGCACGCTGATCTGCGTCCGCCCCGGGCTGCTGTCGGCCTTGGGGTAATACGGCGCCTGCGCGGCGACCAGGTACTGGTGGTTGAGGAACGAGCCGCCGAACGCACCCATGAAGAAGTTGTCGCACAGCGTGTACTCGCGGGCCAGGCTCCACAGCCGCAGCGTGGCCGGCGCATCGGCGTAGTGGCCCATCACCAGGCCGCCGGCGTCGCTCCACGCGGCGAAACCGTCGTTGCGGCCGCCGTTGATCTGCATCTGGTTCTCGTAGAAGCGATGTACCAGGTCGCGGGTCACGACGCCGTGCGGCAGCAACTGGCCGTCCGGCGTGCGCAGCGCGAACGGCGCGTTGGGCAGCGGCCCGATCGCGTCCTCGCCGATCTTGTAGCGGCGGTGCGCCACCACCTGTTCGTCCGGCGCCAGCCCGCCCCAGATCGGCGGCAGGATGTCGAGCACGCTGCCGTCGCGGTCCACCTGCCGCGCCTGCGCCGGCGTCACCTTGGACAGCGGTTGCTGCAGCCCGGGGAACTCGGGAAACAAGTTGTTGAAGCTGCGGTTCTCGGCGTAGATCACCACCACGTGCTCGATCTTCTGCCGCAGTTGCCGATCCAGTTCCGTCGGCGACAGCGCACGCGCCGGCGCGCGCTTGGCGCTCTCGGCGTGGGCTTCGGCGGGGCCGCCGAGCGCCAGGGCGCTGCCGGCCAGCGCCAGGCCGCCGAGCAGGCGCCGGCGTTGCGGGTTGTCGGGGGTGGTGTCGGTGTCGGCAGGCGTGGTGGACGCGGGATCCTGGGGCGGCTTCTTCACGGGGTCATCGGGGCGAGGGAAAGGCACCCGCCAGTGTGGGCCGCGTGAATGACAAGTCAAAGCCAGCCGGTCCCGGTGCCGGGTAGGCGTTCAGCGGCCGTATCGCAGGCCGCGCTCCGGTGACGCTGGATGACGCTGCGTCAGGCGGTGAACGAGGCCGGGCCGACTTCAGCGGCGTACCCGCGCTGCCGAATACCTGTTCGCACAGCACCACATAGTCGCCCGAGCCGTCGCGCGCGGCCGCACCGCTGGCGATGGCGGCGCTCAGCGCCGGGCCGAGCCGCGCCTCGCCCAGGCGCGCGGCCAGTTCCGTCAGTTGCGTCTGGAACCGCTGCTGCATGTCGGCGATCTGCTGGGCATCGTGCCCGAGCCAGGCATAGCCCTTGTCGTTGTAGGCGGCGGCACCGTGCAAGGTGTCGGCCAAGTCGCGCTGCGGGTCCTGCGGATCGGTGGGCATCGTGGCGTGAGGGATCGGGGTGGATGGCGCCGCAGATCAGGCAGCGGGCTTTCCGGCGCCATCCGCGCCCTCGGCATCGCCCAGCGCGTGCTGCACGTACAGGCGCTTGACCAGCACGTACAGCACCACGGTGAGCGGCGCCGCCAGCACCACGCCCATCGGCCCGAACAGCACGCCGATGCCGAACAGCGAGAACAGCAGCAGCGCGGGCGGCAGGTCCACCGCGCGCGCCTGGATCAGCGGCTGCAGCACATGGCCCTCCAACTGCTGAAGCACCACGAACAGCAACAGCGCGCCCAGCGCCACCTGCGGGCTGACCGTGAAGCCCAGCAGGATCGCCGGCACCGCGGCCACGATCGGGCCGACGATGGGAATGAAGTCCAGCAGCGCGGTCAGCAGGCCGATGCCCAGCGCCACCGGCACGCCCAGCAGCCACAGGCCGATGCCGGTCAGGGTGCCGATCACCGCCATCGCCAGCAACTGGCCGGTCAACCACGCGCGCAGCGCCTGGCCGCTGGCGGTCAGCGCCTCGTCGGCGACGCCGCGCCGGTCGCGCGGCAGCAGGTGCAGCAGCCCCTGCCGATACAGCCGCGGCTGCGCGGCCAGGTACAGCCCGCCGACCATCATCAACACCGCATCGGTGACGCCGCCACCGGCCGACAGCACGATGGCGCCGGCATGCGTGGCCAGGGTCGAGGCGCCGTCGCGCAACTGGTCGGGGATGCGCTCGATCTGCGGCCCCAGCGGGCCGGACTGCAGCCAGGCATGGAACTTGTTCCAGGCCGCCGGCAGGGTGGCGCGGAAAGTGTCGATCTGCGCGGCGACCTCGGCGCCGAACAGCAGCACGATCGCCGACAGCGCCAGCACCAGTACCAGGATCACCAGTGCCAGCGCCGCCCACTCCGGCAGCGGCAACCACTTGCGCAACAGCGTGGCCAGCCCGTGCAGCAGCACGCCCACCACCACTGCGCCGAACACGATCAGCAGCAGTTCCGACAACTGCCAGGCCAGCAGCGCCAGCGCACCCAGCGCCATGACGACCAGGACCCGCGCCGTGAACGCGCGCAGGGGCGAGGGGGAACCAGGGACGGAGGCATTCATCGGTGGCGCGGTTCCCGAGCAGGACAATGAGCGCGGACAGTAGTGGCAGGGCGGTGCAGGGCGGGCGAAGATCGTGCGCCGCCCGTCGGGGGTGCATATCCACCTGTCGGTAAGCGTGGGCGATGCCGGCGCGCGCCCGCACGCGTGGCGGGTCTTGATGCGTGTTGGTCGGGTTCAAGCGGCAACGGCCAACGCCGGGCGCTACTGCCCGGCGGGCGGCTGCCAGAGTTCCACCTTGTTGCCTTCCGGGTCGATGACCCAGGCGAAGGCGCCGTATTCGGATTCGTCGATGCGGTCCAGCACGTGGCAGCCTTCCTCGCGTAGCGCCGCGACCAGCGCGTGCAGATCGTGCACCCGGTAATTGATCATGAAAGGCGCCGTGCCGGGGGAGAAGTGCGGCTCCTGCGCCGCCGCACCGATCGACCAGACGGTGGAGCCGGTCACCGGTGCGCCGCTGCCGTCGTTCCAGGCGAAGGCGGTGCCGCCCCAGGCCTGCACGTCGATGCCGAGATGCCGCTGGTACCAGGCCTGCAGCGCGGCCGGATCCTGTGCCTTGAAGAAGATGCCGCCAATCCCGGTGACGCGTTTCATGGAGCCTCCGCTGGTCAGATGGTGGGCTGGCCGGGCAGCGGCTCGTACCCGTCGCCGCGGCCGCTCAGCCAGCGCAGTCTACGCTTGCCGGCCTCGCCCAGGTACGCGGCGGCGGCCAGGAGCAGGGGATGCCGCAGGTCCGCGTCGGTCATCCTCCGCGCGTGCCCGTCCACCTCGATATTCAGGAAATGCGCCTGGTCCGCCTCGTCGTCGTAGCTGCGTGCCAGCACCCGATCGCGGCCGTCGCTGAAGCGATAGAGGGTGTAGGCGTAGTAGTAACCGTTCTCGTCGTCGGGTTCGCTGGCGTCTACGTGGTGGGTGATGTCGACGTGCATGCGTTTCGTTTCGTTGGGCCGCGTCAGCGCAATAGGGTTCTGTCCGTTTTTAGCGGCGCAGAAGCGGGGCTGGGATCAGCCAATGCGGATGTCGGCGGTGCGTAGGGATCTTCGGGATGCATAGGACTGCCGTGTCAAAGGTGATTCAAGTTTCGCCGAATTAAGCCGTCAGCTGGCGAGCGGCATTGCCATCTGCTTAGGCGCCTTCGAGGGAGCATCCAGCTTCGACATCCACATGCCGCATCGCTTGTCGCTGACGGCCCAGTCGTCCCCCTTCCTGGTGAGTACGACGATGCCGCCATTCCCGCACAGCATTCCACATTGGAAGGAGTAGGCGAACGCCGCCGTCTGGTGGCTGGCATCGAAGGTCACGGCGGTCAGCGTCATCAATCCGGCAGCCATGCCTTGTTCCACCGCCTGCTCCACAGGATGTCCCTGGCTGATCAGCTCCCCGGGGTCCTGCGGTGTCCAGCGCTTTGGATCGACCAGGCGCACGTATGGCAGTTCGCCGATCGCCGGGCCGAGATCGGCGACGGGCGTGGTCGCACTCCATGTGGACCCACCGTCGGTACATCCCTTCAACGCGTCCAGTTGTTCGGCATTGATCGCCTCAGCCTCGCGGCTGACGTTGATGGGCGGTCCGTCCTTGCCGGCATAGACATCCAGAAACGCCCGGTACGGCGCAGCCGCTTCATTTTCTTCGGCGCGGACAGCGCCGGGGGCGGCTGCGACAATCGTGCTCATCATGCCGACGAGCATGGCGACTCGCGTTTTCATCACCACTTCTATGTCCTGGATCCCCGTCCTGGGTGGATCATGCCAGAGCGAAACGGCATGCGATACCGCGTGGTGCGTATGGCTGGCAGCCAGCCAGTGGCTTGACTGTCATGTACAAGGGAGCAACAAAGTGTGGCGCCTTGCCTTCGGCCCCCAGGCGGTGAGCCTGGTTGTCAGTCTCCCTCACGCAGGCCCTTGATGGCCTGGGTGACGCGCTGACCGGTTTTCCTATCCACATTGCGTCCGAGAGACGGCAACCGCCTGTTGAGCAGGCCCGGGGCGGTCCACCGCACCTGTTCGGCGAGCTGCGCGATGAAATCGCGCCCTTGCCCGCGATAATGAGCGGTTTCCTCTTCGTCCAAAGACGGTGTAGGCGTCGCAATGCCGTCCGCGTCGTCGGGCTCGCTGGCGTCCAGGTGGTGGGTGATGTCGACGTGCCTGTGGCGAGCTTCGTAGGGACTGAAATGTGTGTCAGGCCGTACGGGAGACCACGTCCACTTTCACTGCTTGCCCCAGCGCTCCTCGACATTGAAAAGCACTTCGCAATCGCAGAAGCCGCCGTACGCACCGAGCCAGGGGATGACCAGCTCCGGAGCGACATCGTGGGAGGCGAGGAACTGCGTGGTGAGTCGCAAGGAATGATCGCAGCCATCGGCGAGCGCGTCATTCAAGTAATCGAACAAGGCCCAGAGCGTTTCCTTGGGGAGGGGAAGGGTGGCTTCTTCACGTAGACGCTGCTCGTGCTCTGCCGCCTTGCGGAGAGCTTTGCGACGTTGGGCTTCCGGATCCTTTGTCATGGTTGCTGTCGCTGGTAGAAAACGAGGATGTGGCGTGGAAAATCAGCCAGTGCGAAGCGCGCCGCGCAATATGCAGGCGGTCAGTGGCGTCTCAGTCGCATCGCGATGGAGCCACGCATCCACGCTCCGCCGCCATCCGTTCGATCGTCTCGATGCCACGACGCATCTTATCCCCCGCCGAGGTGTTTGCAGAATGGACGTGCATCCTGGGCGGAACGAAGGACCGAAGCGCTACCGCTTCCTCGATCCAGAGCATGACGTCATAACCGGTTCCGCGCGCATCGTCGCCGAGATCATGGTCCAGGCTGAGTTCCGCTACCTTCCCGGTTTGGAGCAGCGCGATGACGTCATCCGGCCAATAGGCCCTTGTCCATCCAGCGGGTGTCTCCCGCTCGTCGTCCAGAAATACACGCATGGCAATTGGCACCTGCTTTCGGGTCGGGGGGGCTGCCCATCGACCCGTACGCGACGAACCTACTACAGTCCGAGGATCGGCGCGATTTCGCAATGACGCGAGAAAAGGGCGAAGCGGCGCGCCGCATCAGCCGATGCATCGTCACGAAATTCAGCACATCCGCAGCAGCGTGCGTTGGAACACTAGGTCTTCCGGCGGGGATTGGCGCCAGCGTACCGCATCGTGTGCCGTAGACGTCGGCAGTTCGGTTCGCGATCGGTTACATCAGAACTTCAGAGTAGCAAGGGCGATGATGTGCCCGGCCTTGTCGTCACCAAGCGCGCCGACTTCCACTTCCTGAATGATGCCCCGACGCAAAAGGCCGGCGAAGACGAGGATGAGTTGAGAATAGCGGTAGTCGTATGTCTGAGCGATTTCGCGCTGCTTTTTTACGGCCTGGTCGACCAGGGGCCATAGCGCGTCCGGCGTGTCGATGCTCGCGGCACTGCGTTTGAACTCTTGGAGATAGGCCTGGAGCTCGCGTTGCAGCGCGGTGTCGAACAGTGCCCTGGCTGCCTTTTTCTCGGAAGCGCTCCAGGTCATGTCATGCATGGCGGCGTTCTCTTTCCGGATACCCGGCGTGTCATGGATCACGCCAGAGCGGGGCTGGATGCGATAAGGGGTGGCTTGCGCTGGCGATGCCGGTCGGGTGCATCAGCCGACTGCCGGGTGTGGCTTGCGCAATGCAGTCGGCACGAGCAGCAACGCTGCGTCGATTTCCAGGCAGGAAACCCAGGACAGTCAGTTGCTCTGGTTCCAGGCCTTGATGGCCAGGGTGACGCGCTGGCGAGTCTCGGCATCCACTTTGCGGCCGAGATACGGCGACCGGCTGCCCAGTACCCCTGGCGCGGTCCATTGCACCTGTTCGGCGAGCTGCACGATGACATCGCGCCCCAGCGCGTGGTACTGCGCCGCTTCTTCCTCGTTCAACGCCATGGTCCACGCGTAGCCGACCGGCCCATGGCTGCAGTTGACGTCGAGCAGGAGCGTGTCGTCGTCGCGCAGCAGAAACCAGGCCTGCGGCGAATGATCCACTACCTGCATGAGGTGCCCATCCGTTGCGCAAGGACGATACGTCGCGTCCCGTCGCTCCAGGCGACTCGCATGAGGTGACCGCTCATGTCGATCAGGTCGACGGCTTATTCTTGCTGTAGACGATCTTCTTGCTCCCCGCCGCGCAACTGCCAATGACCTTGCGGTCCGCTTTGATATCGGCGTTGTCGAGGATCTCCAGCGTGTAGTCCTTGACCCCGCGGGCATCGAGTTTCGCGGTGAGCTCGGCCTTCAACTCCTCGCAGGATCTGCCGGCCGCGAAAGCGGACGAGGAGGCGAAGGCGAGCAGGAGAAGCGCGATGGCCTGTTTCATGGTTGCACCGATAGTCGATGAGGGAGAAAGAGGTTGTGGAAAAAACACGTAAGGTGTGGCGGCTTTGGCATGGCGGTCGACCTGGTGCTCGCGGGAGCCAGGCCGTCGCGCCGAGTGTAGCAAGCGCAGATTGCGTCGACCGCTACCGCCACTGCAATCGGTCGGCGGCCGTCCGAAGGAGCGGGACGCCGACATCGCGAGTCAGCGCATTCAGGGATCGACCCAGACGCCTGCGTCGTACATCAGCCGCATCGTGTAGTTGAGTTGCAGCGTCTGGTTCGGGCCGCAGGCGATCTGCGTGGTCTTGTCCCTCGCTCCAGGTCCGGAAACGGAAATGGACGAGGCGGATCGGAGTGGATCGAACAGGCTGTACCGGTAGCCGCCGTTGGTGAACTCGATCGATGCGTTTCCGTTGGGAAACGTGTTGTAAGTGAAAAGACCCGTCGGCGGCTTCTTCTCTGCGGGGTACTGCAGCACCAGCTTGCCGCTCTCCGACGCCCGGTACTGCAGGTAGCCCGAGGTCCGGTTGACCGCCTTCGACGAGCACAGCGAGAACACACGCTTGCGCGTCTGGCACGTCCACAGGGTGAGCTCGTCCTTGCCGCAGAGCGGGCTGTGTTGGTACTCGCTCTCGGAGTCCTGCAGTGTCGCCTGGGTGATGGATGGCACTGGCTCAGACGCCGGTGCTGCGAGCGGCAGGCTCATCAAGGTCGCTGTCACTATGAGGCACGCCAGGGTCTTGTTCATTCGTGTGTCAAGTCTGTTGGAAAGGATCCTGTCAGAGCGGTGTCGGCGCGGTTAACCGATGGCGTGGCCTTCCTGTGGCATGCGTGGAGGGCTAACGCGGATACTGGGACCTCACCAGGAGCGTCCGAGCGCGCTGGGCCAGCCTGTTGCGGTCTCTCAAGTAGAGCGTAGGGGCATGGGTGATTGCAACGGTCGTCGCTGCCTGCATTGGTGAGAGCTGACTGAGCGGCTTGCCGAACGCTCGATTGGCAAAGCTGCTCAGTCCCTGGTCCACGCCATTGTAAGAAAGGCTGCAGTAAATGCCGTACATCTGCGACTTGTCGATGTGCATCGGCAACAGCATGCGCCAAAGCGTTTCGCGTATCTGCGATTGTCCTTGCGTCAGATCCGATGGAACGCGGGATGTCACCAGGCGGACCGCCTGCGGAGACAGCGAGCCCACATTCGCGTCGATCAGTCTGCGGATCGCTTCGGGAGGAGAAGCGTCTTCTGGATCGGCCTGGGCGAGCAGAGCGCGAATTCGAGCCAGATGTGGGCGGACGGCGAGCACATCGTAGGCGATCAGTGCCAGGAACATTGCCAGGAACAGGATCGCTATCCCTTTTGCAATGTGGTGCATGATCTTAATCATGAGCCACAACATGCCATCGAGTGAAATTGGAAATGGATTCGTGCTCTGCATGAAACACAACAAACGGCGAACGAGGTGTAGTGTCGCGCAAAGGGTTGTATCCGTCCAAAGGCGTTAAACCAACTGCTGGTCAATATAAGCGGCCGCTTGCTCCGAGAGTACCATCGGCTCTGGGCCACCACCTTTGATGAAATCTGTCATCCGGCCAGGGCAGGGCAGGTTTTTGCCATTGGCGAATTCGATGCCATGGTCGTCGCCGCGATAATCATGCCAGTACCGGGCGACGAGTTGAATGCCGTCATAGATACGGTAGCGGTAGTTCCCGAAGGCATCACGCTTAGGCTCCTGTTCGATTCGGTATCGCACGAGTGACTCCTAAATGCCTGGTTGTGGAATCTAGCCGATCGAAGCAAGTTTGGCTTGGCTGAACTGCTAGTCGGCCTTGTGTCTGAATTCCTCGAAGGGTAGTTCGATTGGAGATAAGATGAATGACACGCCATCTTCCTGCTGCTTCACGTGCCAAAGCACAATGCCTTCGGGCGGAATGCCAAGTGCCAGTGGAAAAGCGAAAGAGGGCAGCCACATCAGGCGAATGTCTCCATTACCGGCCCATCCGGCCTCGGCGAACATCTCATTGGCGACTTGTATGAACGCTTCTACCCCATCAGCAATGAAATCTGTCGGATCAGCAAGAAAGTGAAGATTGTCGATCCACTCAAAACCGTAGACGCTGAATGACCGGAGTGCTTCGGGCGCATACGAGAGCACCTGGTGTTTTGGGATGGTATAAGCCAACGACTATCCTCCTGTATGCCCTAACGCTTGACTTGGATCGCACCGTGAATCGGCGTCGGCTTTAATGAATTGCTAGGCCTATAACGAGTAATCGAAGTAGGCGTCGCTACCGTAGTCATAAAGAGAGGTGAACGTGCCATCTGCCGTCCCGTTGAAATGACTGGATGATCCGTAGTCGAATCTCTCGTACTCGCTGCCGTTTATTTACAGATCGACGTGATGAGAGTGCCATAGTCAAACAGACTGAACTGCCCAATGAACCCATCGCGTCCGAAGTGAGCGCCCCGACTGTAATCGAACACATCAGCATTCGTTGCATTGATTTGCCCATCAATGCTGATGTGCTTTGACGTCGAGTAATCGTAGACGGAAGATGCGGTGCGATCAAAGATGAGCCGCAGAGCTACGTACGCCACGCAAGCTCTTACATCAGGCTTCATGAAAATTTCCTCGTTGACCTAAAGCCTGAGTTAACTTCTGCCGAAGGCGTCGGCTTGAGTGATTGGTTAGGTTGCACCTGCGGCAAGATCTTACGCAAATGTCTTTCTGGCGACCACTTTAATGCCGCTGATACTCTCGGTCTGCTGGCTGCCCTGGGACTGCCACACAGTGCGCGCGCCGGTCCATTGATGCATTACTTCCGATGAATCCCATACTAGTGTCTCCAAAAGGCTCTCGTAGGCCACTATCCATTCTTCATCTAGATCCCAAAATTCTTTGTAGTAGGCGGCGAAGTGGATGAGATGGCCGTAGTAACTATGTCCGCGATGGTTTGGTAGCAACGAGAACATGGGCCTGACTAGCAAAGATCCTGTATCGCCAAGACCTTCAAGCACCCTTCTGTTATGGGCCTCGACGTCAGTCTCCGAGCGGAAGCAGTGGATGTAGCCGTTCACAATGCTGGACATTGGGGTGCAACCTTACGCCTAAGTTAAGACGCACCGCGGAGCGGGGTCGGCTTGAATGAATAGTTAGACGGTCGTGCCAGGAGGTGGTGAGGAAGAAGCGTGCTCCCCAGCACTGCGCCAAGAGCCGAGCATGCCACAAATAGCGGTATTGGTGCTCGCCCGAGATGCTGGCCGCTGGATGTGACCGGAACCATAGGCAATGAGCGCAGCAGAGCAACGAAGCTGGATGACCAAGTAGAGGGCGATCCGATGGCGGTAGACGTGAGGATTGCGAACCGAAGCCGACCGCTGAAGCGCTATCGCTGTCGCCGATGGCGCAAGTCGCGCCGCACGCACTCGACACCGAATATCTTGAAGCTGCGACGCTCGCCACTCGACAGAATTAACATAAAGATTTGACTAACAAGCGGCCGGGCATCCGAGTCTTTGCTGCACCCAGTAATCACCGTGCCTCCCCGGGCAAGTCAAAGCTGTCATGAGTGGCGGGAAGTTCATCATAATGCCTAACACCAGAGTTCAGCCGCATTGCAGCGGGCAGGGAGCCTGGTGGCAAGCTCCTGGGTCACCAGGCCGATGCAACGTCGGTCGCAACGAGTCGTTAGGCCGCATGACTCCATTGCAGCCCATACGGAAGAAGCGGTGGGCCGAAGAGTACGTGCAGCACACGACGTCTACTCTGGCCGGAGGCCTTCGAGGATGCATGCAGGAGCAGTGGCCGCATCACCAGCAGCGCGCCTTGCTGTACGACGCAGATGGTCTCTCCGAGGGTCTTGCGTGCTTCGATTGCAGAAGCGGTACTAAGGCGACCTAAGCGATGCGAACCAGGAACGACGCGTAGTGGGCCATCCGACTCACCGCACGTGTCCAAGTGGACTCTCAGCGCGACCAGTTCATGCAATACTTGAATTGGCGGCTGTACGTACCACACGCCTTCTTTCTGCGACCAGCCTGTCAGGCCCGGATGCTCCACTCTGTGCTGGACAGGAATGCTTAGGTCCTGATGGACTGCAACTAGCCAGTTCGTAGATGCGGACTTCTCGAAGTACGTGCACTGGACTGGAATGTGGCTTTGAGGAACAAGATCGCGTACGTCCGCACGCTCGTGCAGCTCTCTTGCAAGGTTCTTGCACCAGCCTGCATGTAATAGGTTCCGACTTCCGGGATCGCCTTCGGTACGAAGGCGATCGCAGGTCTGCAGACACGTTTCAGCATTCAGAGGATCTCCGAGGATCGTGAATCCGTCCTCTGCGAATCTACGACGATGCATGAAGCGACCTCGTACCAGAATTCAGCAGCGTTGTAGCGGTGATTGGATCATCTACCTGCCACTTGGGACAAGCGCCGATGCAGCGTCAGTTGCACCGACTCCTAAGGCCGCGAAGCAAAGAGCGCGGTGGCTCAGTCTCGACTTCTGGGCAGCATGCATGACGGATTGCGGCGGTAGCGCACGTACCCGATTCCGGCAAAGAGCACCGAGAACACAGCGCCCCAAGTGGCCCCGAATTGAGCTGCCTCACTCAGCGGCGATCCCTTCAAGTACTGCACGGCTGAGAGCACCGACGATGCCGCGACCAGCGAAACCAAGAGCCTCTTGATCCAGAACAACGCACCCATCCTACTCTCCGTACTAGTAGTCTAGCGCCTGAAGCAAGCCGACTTGCGAAGCAAGTTCCGCTTGAATGAATGGTTGGGTGCCCGCCTACCTTTTGGTAGTTGGCATCATGAGGAGAAGTGTACAGAGCACAAGAGTGAAGGCACTGGCCCCAAAGGTATGCGAGCCAAGTGGAACCGGACCCCCGAGTGCGAGATAGGTGATATAGGCAACAACGCAAGTCGCAGAAGCTAGGGCGGCCCAATGCGAAACACCCCAGTACCTGTTGCATTTGCTGCAACGATGCTCGAAGGCTGGTCCGGATAGGAGCTTCTTAACCAGGCTGACTCCCTTCTCTCTGCAGTGAGGGCACTTGAGCATTCGGAATTCCCTCTTGGCAGCCAACGTTTGAGTTAAGCGGCGGCGAAGCCGTTCGCCTTGAACGCGCTGTTGGCGCTGACGCATATCTTGCTAACCCGCAATGCGGACATTTTCTACCCAGAGATAGGCTGAGAACTTTAGTGATATGGAATCTCTTGCCAAAGTAGGGACACCGAAACAGGATGAACCATGATCAGGCAGCAAAGCTGCCGCCGTCCCATGCCACAGCAGAAACTATCGAAAGCGCCTCATTGCTTGTCGTAGAGCCGATCGCTAATGCGATTGGCGCCAGAAACACAGGAACTAAGACAGCCAGCCATTGACGACGATCGGCTGACCAGTTGCCCCATAGTCCCGCATGATGTTTGAAGCCTAGCTGCTATTGGGCTGCCTAGAAGCGGTGATACGCCCAGTATCCGCCAATGCCAGGCATCTGCGCGGATGGGGCGGGCCGCGCAGGTCCATACGCAGGTGCCGTGGTGTCCAAGAAAGTGGCCCAGTCGTGGGCGTTTGCGATCACGCGTCGGGACTGAAGTCCCTCCCACAGTGCGATGCCAGAGCGCCATGGAGACCGTGGAACCCCGCGGTCCCCATGACAACGCCTCACCCGTCCAGCATCGCCTTGTTCCGCACCGCGCCCTTGTCCGCACTGGTCGCCAGCAGCGCATATGCCTTCAACGCCGTAGTGACCTTGCGCGGGCGCGGTTCCGCTGGCTTCCAGCCGCGGGCGTCCTGTTCGGCGCGGCGCGTGGCCAGTTCCGCATCGGAGACCAGCAGGTCGATGCGGCGCTGGGGAATGTCGATGCGGATGCGGTCGCCGTCGCGGACCAGGCCGATGGCACCGCCCGCCGCTGCTTCGGGCGAGGCGTGGCCGATCGACAGGCCGGAGGTGCCGCCGGAGAAGCGGCCGTCGGTGAGCAGGGCGCATTGCTTGCCCAGGCCCTTGGACTTCAGGTACGAGGTGGGGTACAGCATTTCCTGCATGCCGGGGCCGCCCTTGGGGCCTTCGTAGCGGATCACCACGACGTCGCCGGCCTGGACGTCGTCGGCGAGGATGCCCTTGACCGCGGCGTCCTGGCTTTCGAACACCTTGGCGTTGCCTTCGAACACGTGGATGGATTCGTCCACGCCCGCGGTCTTCACCACGCAGCCGTCCTCGGCGATGTTGCCGTACAGCACCGCCAGGCCGCCTTCCTGCGAGTAGGCGTGGGCGACGTCGCGGATGCAGCCGCTGGCACGGTCGGCGTCCAGGCTGGGCCAGCGCGTGGCCTGGCTGAAGGCGACCTGGGTGGGGATACCGGCCGGCCCGGCCTGGTAGAAGGTCTGCACCGCGGGGTCGTCGCTCTGGGTGATGTCCCACTGCGCGATGGCGTCGGCCAGGCTGCGGCTGTGCACGGTGGCCTGGTCGGTGTGCAGCAGGCCGCCGCGGGCCAGTTCGCCGAGGATGGCGACGATGCCGCCGGCGCGGTGCACGTCCTCGATGTGGTACTTCTGCGTGTTCGGCGCCACCTTGCACAGCTGCGGCACGCGCTTGGACAGGCGGTCGATGTCGCGCAGGGTGAACGGCACCTCGGCTTCCTGCGCGGCGGCGAGCAGGTGCAGGATGGTGTTGGTGGAGCCGCCCATGGCGATGTCCAGGGTCATCGCGTTCTCGAAGGCTTCGAAGGTGGCGATGCCGCGCGGCAGCGCGCGCGGATCCTCGGCGCCGTACCAGCGGTGGCACAGTTCCACCGCAGTGCGGCCGGCTTTGAGGAAAAGTTGCTCGCGGTCGGCGTGGGTGGCCACCACGGTGCCGTTGCCGGGCAGGGCCAGGCCCAGCGCTTCGGTCAGGCAGTTCATCGAGTTGGCGGTGAACATGCCCGAGCACGAGCCGCAGGTGGGGCAGGCGCTGCGCTCGAAGGCGGCGACCTTCTCGTCGGAGGCGGTGGGATCGGCGGCGATCACCATCGCGTCGATCAGATCCAGGTTGTGGTCGGCGAGCTTGGTCTTGCCTGCTTCCATCGGCCCGCCGGAGACGAACACGGTGGGGATGTTGAGGCGCAGCGCGGCCATCAGCATGCCGGGGGTGATCTTGTCGCAGTTGGAGATGCACACCAGCGCGTCGGCGCAGTGCGCGTTGACCATGTACTCGACCGAGTCGGCGATGATCTCGCGGCTGGGCAGCGAGTACAGCATGCCGTCGTGGCCCATGGCGATGCCGTCGTCCACGGCGATGGTGTCGAACTCCTTGGCCACGCCGCCGACGCGCTCGATCTCGCGCGCGACCAGTTGCCCGAGATCCTTCAGGTGTACGTGGCCGGGCACGAACTGGGTGAAGGAATTGGCGATGGCGATGATCGGCTTGTGGAAGTCGGCGTCCTGCATGCCGGTGGCGCGCCACAGCGCGCGGGCGCCGGCCATGTTGCGGCCGTGGGTGGAGGTCTTGGAGCGATAGTCGGGCATGGGAGCAGCGAACGAGCGGGCGGGGAGGCTGGCGATGGTGGCGCGATCGGATCGTTGCTGCTGCAACCGTCCCGGCGCCCACCGGTGGGCCGACCACGTTAGCACGCACGCTGGCGCCGCCGCGCGCCGGGCAGGAGTGAGAAGCGGTTCGCAGACCTGCCCGCACACGCTTGGCAGACTGCGGTGGCCGGTGCGTCAGGGGGCGTAGGCCCGGCTCGCCCATCATGACCACAGGAGGTGTCCATGCTTCGGCATGTGCGTTCGTCGTCTTCCGCTGTTTCCTCCCCCACCCCGTCCCTCGCCTCCACCCCGGCCGATCCGGGCCGCCGCAGCGTGCTGCGCGCCGGTGTCGGCATCGCCGCCGGCGCCGCGCTGTGGGGCCTGGGCGGCCAGGCCCGCGCTGCGGGCACCCTGCCGTTCGCCGGCCTCAACCTGTCCGGGCTGGCGTCCAACAACTTCGTGGACAACGCCATCATCGACAGGAATTACCGCGACATCAGCGATCAGCACATCGCCGCCGCCGGTGCCTGCCCGCTGTTCCGCCTGCCCACCACCGCCGCGCGCTTCAGTACCGGCCAGGGCATGCCGCTCAACAGCACGTACTGCGACCAGGTCGAGAAGGTGCTGGATCGGCTCGCGGAGCGCGGCAAGGTGGCGATCCTGGAATTGCACGACTACATGCGCCTGCCGATCAAGGTGGCGAGCAAGTCCGGTTACCGGCGCGATGGGTCCGGCCAGCTGATTGGGCCGGATGGCCGCGCGGTCACCGATCCCGCCGACCAAGCGGTGTGGAACGGGACCTACCGCAAGGGCAATTTCCTGTACCTGGCCTACTTCGACCCGGCCGACAACCTGCTCAAGCTCTACGAGTACCGCGTGATCGGTACGCCGGGCTGCACGCTGTACAACGCCGCGGGCCTGCCGGATCTGTGGAGCCGCATCGTGCAGCGCTTCCGCGCGCATCCGGCGATCTTCGGCTGGGGCCTGATGAACGAGCCCTACGAGGGGCCGGAGTACAACGCCGACGGCAGCAAGCTGGTGATGGCCGATCACTGGCTGCGCACCGCCACCGCCACTGCGGCGCGCATCTTCGATTTCGACCGGTCGCATTACGTGTTCGTCTGCGGCAACGAATATGCCAGCGCCCGCCGATGGAAAGAGGTGTCCAACAACCTGGACACGATCCCCGACCCGTACGACCGCATCGTCTACGAGGCGCACAACTACCTGGACAACGAGGGCAAAGGCGGCGGCAACTGGGCCAATCCCAGCGAAACCGTCGCGCCGGATACCGGCATCGAGATGGTCACGCCCTTCATCGACTGGCTGGCCCACAGAGGCAAGCGCGGCTTTCTCGGCGAGCACGGCTATCCGGCCGGCAATGCCAGCGCGGAACTGGCGACCACGCGCATGCTCGCGCACCTGCAGGCCAACAACATTCCCAGCACGCAGTGGTGCTTCGGTCCCGGTTGGCCGGACAACGACGTGTTGGGCATGAGCCGCGACGTCGGCATGGATATCCAGGTGAAGTCCAACATCGCCGCGGTGCAGCCGTATTTCGGTGCGCGCCTGTCCAGCTACGTACCGCCGCCGCCGAAGAGCTGACGCGTCGCGCGTGCGTCCGCCGTGACGCCCAACCGCCGGCCGCGGGTTTCCGCGGCCGGCGGAACCGGGCATCATCGTGCCTGGACTCAGGAAGACGTTGCCATGAAAAGGTCAAAGACGACCGCGTTGTTGCTGATGAGCGCGGCACCATTGCTGTTCACCGCCTGCGGGCGCGAGCCGGAAGCCAAGGCGCAGGAAGGCCTGTACACCTCGGTGGATGCCTGCGTGGCGCAGACCCACGACATCGCCACCTGCCGCGAGGCCTTCGCGCAGGCGCAGAAGCAGGCGGCCGAGCAGGGCCCCAAGTACGCCAGCCGCGAGCAGTGTGCGCAGGACTATGCGCAGGATCGCTGCGTGGAGCAGCGCGACAGCCACGGCCATTCCTTCATCGGGCCGATGATGACCGGCTTCTTCCTGTCGCAGATGCTCAACAACAACCGCGCCGCCGGGTTCAATGCGGCGCCCGCCTACCAGGACCGGCAGAACCAGTGGCAGCGGCCGGCGTCCTATTCCGGCGGCGCCGGTGCGGCGGCCAGCGGCACGATGCTGCGCGGCAACCAGACCATGAGCCAGATCGGCGCCACGCCGAACCGGGCGGTCACCGTCAGCCGCGGCGGCTTCGGCGAATCCGCCGGTGGGCGCGGCTTCGGCAGCTGAGTCCGGCTTCTCTTTTCACCGCACGAGACCCCGCATGAAACGCATCGCGATCGTCGAGCGCGGCGACTGGCGCGCCCAGGCCGCGGAGTACGGCTTCCGTTTCCACACCATCGACGGCCAGCGCTACTGGGACGAACGTGCCTACTACGCGTTCAGCCTGCGCCAGATCGAGCGCGACCTGGAAGATCCCAGCGCCGAGCTGCACGCGATGGCGATGAGCCTGCTCGACGAGATCGTCGCCAGCGAGGCGCTGATGCAGCGGCTGGCCATCCCGCCGGCGTTCCGCGACTGGATCGCCGACAGCTGGCGGCGCCGCGAACCGCATCTGTACGGGCGCCTGGACCTGGCCTACGACGGCCGCGGCCCGGCCAAGCTGTACGAACTGAACTACGACACGCCGACCTCGCTGTTCGAGTCGGCGTTCTTCCAGTGGCAGTGGCTGGAGGACCAGCGCGCGCAGGGCCGCCTGCCGGACGACGCCGACCAGTTCAACTCCATCCACGAAGCCTTGCTGGAGCGCTTCGCCGCGCTCGCCGGCGGGCTGCCGCCGCCGCTGTACTTCGCCGCGGTGCGCGATTCGGAAGAGGACCAGGGCACGGTCGCCTACCTGCGCGATTGCGCCGCGCAGGCCGGCGTCGGCGGCGAGCTGATCGCGCTCGAGGACATCGGCCTGTCCAGCGACGGCCGCTACACCGACCTGGACGACACGGTGATCGGCGCGCTGTTCAAGCTGTATCCGCTGGAGGACATGTTCGCCGAGCGCTTCGGCCAGGCGTTGCCGGGTTCGGGCCTGCGCCTGCTGGAGCCGCCGTGGAAGGCGCTGCTCAGCAACAAGGGCATCCTGCCGCTGCTGTGGGAGCGCCATCGCGGCCATCCCAACCTGCTGCCGGCCGCGTTCGACGACGGCAGCGCATTGCCGCCGGGCTGGGTACGCAAGCCGCTGCATTCGCGTGAGGGCGCCAACATCGTGCTGCACCTGGACGATGGCCGCGTGCTGGAGAGCGATGGTCCCTACGCCGGGCCCTACATCCGCCAGCAGGCGCATCCGCTGCCGGCGTTCGAGGGCCGCTATCCGATGGTGGGCAGTTGGATCGTCGGCGACCGCGCCTGTGGCATCGGCATCCGCGAGGACGATGGCCCGATCACCCGCGACAGCGCGCGGTTCCTGCCGCATGCGATTGTCGAGGACGCGCGGCCGGATGTGTTGTATGCGTGAGTCGCTGTCGCGCGCCGACGCGGCGTCGCTTGATGCGCCGCGTCGGCATCGCAACGACGGAACGCCGTTGGCCGCCTATGCGGACCAGGTGGCGGTGCGCTGCCATCGCTGCGGCGCGCCGGGGTGGGTGCTGGCGCAGTGGGAGCCTTATCGGTGGCAGGCCCGGTTCCGGTGTGGCCAGTGCGCTGCGGGGCTGGACAGCGCCAATGGCGACTGGGCTGGAGCGGTGCAACTGGTCGGTCGTCGCGCGTGCGGTCATTGTGGGCACCAGTGGGTGCAGGTCTGCGTGACATCGACAATGGCAGTGCCTCCACCCAAGACCGTGCCCGCGCGTTGCGCGCATTGCCGCAAGGACAGCGCGGTTGCCGTGGAACTGCGGCGCCTGCGCGATGGCTCGCCCTGCGACCCCCATTTCGGCATGCCGCTTGCGCTGGTGGCACCGACCCGCGCCGGCGTGCTGTGGGCCTACAACCCGCGCCATCTGCAGGAATTGCAGGACTACGTGGCGGCCACGCTGCGCGAACGCCGCGGCCTGTTCGGGCGCTCGATGGTGGCGCGGTTGCCGGCGTGGATGAAGCTGGCGCGGCATCGGCCGCTGATGCTGCGGACCCTGCAGCGCCTGCGGCAGGCCAGTGCGCAATTGCCGTCGTTGCCCGCGGCGACGTGAGCGGCCGCGGGGTGAGCGGTGCAGCAGCCGGCGCCGTGCTGGCGCAGGGCGTGGAGGTGATCGATGCGACGCGCTTGGTGGGCCTTGCGAAAGCGACGGCACGGTGTTGGTTGGAACAATTATCGGTAAGGCGATACAGACCCGCGTGCAGCCCTGCACGCGCGATCATGGCCTGTTGCCGTCTTCCTGGTATTCGCTGCGCCTTGCCGACATGGGGGCCGCTTCGGCAACGACGCGCGGTGGCGTGAGCGTCGGTCGTCTTCGGACGCTGTCGGGACTGAAGTCCCTCCCACAGTGCACCGATCATGTTTTGCCGCGTCTTTGTGGGAGCGGCTTCAGCCGCGACGCGCGGTGGCCGTGCGCGTTGGTTGTCTTCGGGGGCGTCGGGATTGAAGTCCCCCTATAGTGCACCCACCGTGCCGGCCATGTTCTTGTCAGCAAAGGCGGGGGCGATGCAACCGCCAGTTGTTGGCCACGCCACGTACGGCCCGCCGCCGCACCACCATCGACAGCGTCGCGCTACAGCAAGCCGTCGCGCTTCACCGCCAGGTAGCGCTCGATCAGGGCGGCGGGCAGCTCCTCGCCGGTGACGTCGAGCACCATCACCCCGTGGCTGCGCAGCGCCTCGTGCGCGGCGCTGCGTTGTTGCAGGTAGCGCGCCACCGCGCCGGCCTGCACGGCCTGCGGCAGGTCGTGGACCTCTTCGTTCAGCGCCTGGTCCAGTTCGCGCTCGCGCAGGCTGGCCACGCACACCAGGTGGCGGCGCTGCAGCAGGCGCACCGCGGCCAGCAGGTCTTCGATGTCTTCGTCGCGCACGTTGCTGACCAGCATCACCAGCGCGCGGCGGCGCTGGCGCAGCGACAGTTCGGTGGCCGCGGCCAGGTAGTCGGTGGCCACCGGCTGCGGCTGCAGGTCGTAGCTGGCGCGCAGCAGTACGTCGACCGTGGCCATGCCGCGCTGCGGCGCCACCCAGCGCGCGTCGCCGCCGCTGGCCATCATGCCCACCGCATCGCCCTGGCGCAGCGCCAGGTACGACACCACCAGCGCCGCGTTGAGCACATGGTCGAAGTGCGACAGGCCGGATTCGCTGGCCAGCATCCGCCGCCCGGTGTCGATCAGCATCAGCAACTGCTGGTTCTTCTCGTCCTGGTACTCGCGCGAGATCAGCTTGCGCGCGCGCGAGGTGGCCTTCCAGTCGATCTGGCGCAGGCTGTCGCCGACCCGGTATTCGCGCATCTGGTGGAAGTCGGTGCCTTCGCCGCGGCGCCGCTTCAGGTGCGCGCCGACCAGGCGCGAGGCCTGTTCGGCGCTGAACAGGGCGAAGCGGGTCAGCGGCGCGAAGTTCGGGTACACGCGCACGGTCTGTGCTGTCCCCGCCACGCGCTGTTGCCGCCACAGGCGCCAGGGCGCATGCAGGCGCAGGTGGGTGCCGTCGAAGACGAAGCGGCCGCGCGCGGTCGGGCGCAGTTGGTAGCGCACCTGGGTCTGATGCGCGGCGGGCAGGGTCATGCGCTGCGGCAGGCCCTGCAGCTCCCAGCCGCTGGGCACCAGGTCGAACAGGTCCACGCGCTGGCGCTGCGCGCTGTCCAGGTGCAGCACGACCTCGCGCTGCACGCCCAGCGGCAGCGCTTCGGGCAGCTCGCGGCGCACCTGCGGCGTCGGCCGCCGCCACAACCGCCACGCATCGAGCGCCGCGGCCAGCGCGATGCCCGCCGCGACCGCCTGCCAGCTCCACAGCGGCAGCCAGCCCAGCGCCACGGCCAGGCCGCACAGCGCCCACAGCGCGAGCAAGGCCAGCAGGAGCGGGGCGGGTCTCATTGCTTGGGGGCCGGGAGTGGGGAATGGGGAATGGGGAATTGGAAAAGCGGCAGGGCTGCAGCGCCACGCATCGCTGCGTTCGTCGCTTCATCGCAATCGGGAATGACTGGAAACGCCGAGAACCCCGGCTTTTCCCATTCCCGATTCCCCATTCCCGACTCCCGGCTCATTTCCTGGGCGCCTCCACCTTGGCCAGCAGCGCACTGAGGGCGTCGTCCGCGCTCTGGCCTTCGATCTGCAGTTCCGGGGCCAGGGCGATGCGGTGGCGCAGGGCCGGCTTGGCCACGTCGCGGATGTCGTCGGGGATGACGAAGTCGCGGCCGGACAGCACCGCCTGCGCGCGCGCCGCGCGGACCAGGGCGATGCTGCCGCGCGGGCCGGCGCCGAGCGCAATGCCGGGCCAGCGGCGGGTGGCGGCGACGATGCGCACGGCGTAGTCGATCACCTGCGGGTCGACCGCGATGGCCGCGGTGCCGGCCTGCATCGCCACCACATCCTCGGCGCCAAGCACGCGCGGCACCTGCGACAGGTCGAAGTCGCCGGCGCTGCGGCCGCTGGTGACTGCGGCGACCATGCGCGCCTCGTCCTCCAGTTGCGGGTAGTCGATCAGGATCTTCAGCAGGAAGCGGTCCAACTGCGCTTCCGGCAACGGATAGGTGCCTTCCTGCTCCACCGGGTTCTGCGTGGCCAGCGCCAGGAACGGCGGCGCCAGCGGGAAGGCCGTGCCTTCGATGGTGACCTGGCCTTCCTGCATCACTTCCAGCAACGCCGACTGGGTCTTGGCCGGGGCGCGGTTGATCTCGTCGGCCAGCAGCAGGTGGGTGAACACCGGGCCGCGGCGGATCTTGAAGCTCTCGGTCTTGGGGTCGTACACGGCATGGCCGCTGACGTCGCTGGGCATCAGGTCCGGGGTGAACTGCACGCGTGCGTAGTTCAGTTCCAGCGCCTGCGCCAGCGCGCGCACCAGCAGGGTCTTGCCGAGGCCGGGCACGCCCTCGATCAGCACGTGGCCGCCGGCCAGCAGCGCGATCAGGATCTGCTCCAGCACCTCCGGCTGGCCGATGAAGGCGTGGCCGACCGCGGCGCGGATCGCCTCGGCGCGTTCGATCAGGGCAGGGCCGGCAAGCGGCGCGACGGCGTCGGAGGGGGCGGTGGTCATAACTGGTTTCTCATCTGGACGAGGAGGCGGATGCGCTCGCGCAAGGCGGCGGGTTGATTGGGCGGCGGCGGCTGCAGCGCCTGTTCGACCTGCGCCACCGGCAGTTGCAGACGGTCGGCGATGGCGGCGGCCTGGGCCGGGCCTTCCAGCGCGGCGGCGAGCGGCGCGCGCCGCCGCAGCCGCGCCAGGAACGCCTCGCGCACCGCCGCGTGCAGCAGGTCGGCGCGGCCGAAGCGCAGCAGGTGCTCGCCGCTGGCACGCACGTGTTCCAGCAACGAGCGGCGATCCTCGGCCGGCGCGGCGCGCAGCGGCCCGAAGCGCTGCATGCGCGACCACAGCCAGGCCAGCAGGATCAGCAGCGCCGGCAGCCAGGCCGGCCAGCCGCGGGTGAACAGGGTGCGCCACAGCGACGGCAGTTCGGCCGAGTAGATCAGGTGGATGGTGCCCTGGCCGTAGTTCGGCCCCAGCACCTGCCGCGCCAGCAGGCGGTTGCCGGCCTCGCGCAGCCCGCCGCTGCGCAGCATCGGGTCGTTCTCCATCGGCGAACCCTCGAACATCCTGCCGAGCCGGTTGTCCTGATTCTCGAGGAAATCCAGCTCCGACAGCACGTCCACGCTGCCGTCGCCGTAGGGCACGCGCGCAAACACGAAGTCGTCGTCCTCGCCGCTCCACCAGTTGTCGGGCGTATCGGGATCGATGTGGAAGCGGCGGCCGCCGCAGAACACCTTCTGCGGCGCCGCGCCCGGTACCGCCATCACCAGGCAGTCGTCCGGGCTGCTTGCCTCGACGGTGATGTCCAGCGCTTCCAGGATCGGCACGTCGCCGGGCTTGACCTCGACGGTGGGCGTGCGCAGCACCAGATGTCCGCCGTGCTCCACCCAGTGCAGCAGGGCATCGCTATCGGCCTTGCCGAGCATGCGCGGGTCGCCGTACAGCACCACGCTGTCGTGCGGGCGCAGGCGCATCGCCGCCAGGTCCAGGCGTTGCCGCGATTCGGCGCGCACGCCGTCGGCGCGCAGGGTCTGGCGCAGCGCGTACAACGGGTTGTAGGCGGCCTCGCCGCGCGGCGGCAGCACGATCTCCCGCTCGGCGCGTTCGTAGCGGCCGAAGAACCAGGCTGCGGCCACGCTGGCCAGGACCAGGCCGGCCAGGAAGATCAGCGCATTGCGCGTACCGCTGTTCATGCCTGCCACCGGAACTGGCGCTGCAGGTCGTCGACCAGCGCGTCGAAGGCGTCATCCTCCGGCAGCCGGCCGGCATAGGCGGCGTGCTGCCAGACCCGCACCATGCGCGCGAACAGGCTGCGGTCGACATCATCGGGCAGGCGTTGCGCGGCGCGCAGGCACTGCGCCTCGGTGGCGCTGGGCGGCAACACCACCGAGGCGCGTTCGCACAGCGTCGCCACGCTGGCCCGGTACAGCAGCGCCAGCGCATCGCGATGGCGACCCTCGCGCCAGGCACGTCGTGCCACCGTCGCCACGTCGTCCGGCAGCGGTTGCGGCGCCAGCACCGGCATGTGCTCCGGTGCCGCCGGCACCGTCGCGCGGCGGCGCCCGGTGCCGCGCATCCACGGCAGCCAGTGCCTGGCGGTGAGCAGCAGCACCAGCAGCAGGATCCCCGCCAGCAGCCACATGCCCCACCTGCCGACGAAGGCGATGGCCTGGGCCGCGGCCTTGATCCATTTGCCGAACGCGGTGAGGTCTTGCTGCTTGTCGTCCGGCTTGGGCGGTTCGTCGGGATTGCGCTTCTTCCAGTAGCCGATGGTGCGCTTGGCGGTCAGCAGCGGATCGGCGTAGGCGCGGTCGGCGGCGCGGGCGAAGCGCGCATCGGCGGCGGGCTCGGTGTCGAACACTTCGTCCAGCGGGACCGGATGCGCGGCGTTGTGGTGGTGGCTGTCGGCGGCGTGCGCGGCAGCGGCCTTGCCGTCGGTGTCGGTGTCGGTGTGGGTGTCGGTGTCCGTCGCGGTGTCGGTCTCGCCATCGCCATCGCGCGTGTCGTCGGCGGGCGCCTCCTGCGCCGCCGCGGTCTGCGTTGCCGCGGCCTCGGCCACCGGTTGCGCACGCAGCGCCGCGGCCGGCGCGGCGAGCAGGGCCACACACAGCAGCGCCAGCGGCGCGGCGCCGCGCAGGCGCGCGGCCATCCGGCGCAGCGCCATCTCCAGGTCCCAGGCTTCGAGCTGGGTCCGCCGGTTGAGGTACAGGCCGAACCCGGCGCCGACGAAGAACGGTTCGATCAGGGTCATCGCCAGCCAGCCGATGACGTTGAAGCCGATGTCGGCCCATGCCGGCGTCTGGTCGCCGATCAGCGCCCAGGCCGCGCGCGCGGTTTCCGGCAGCAGGTCGATGGGCACGAACATGAAGATCGTGGCGATGCAGGCCAGACACAGCATCGCCTCGAAATGCCAGCACACGCTGGCCAGCAGCAGCGCGTGACCGTAAATGGCCCCGCCCAGGGTGCGGCGACGCTCGCGCTGCTGGTCGGCGCTGGCGCCTTCCAGCAACTCCAGCGGCATGAACACGCTGCGTGCCGGGCTCAGCCGACGCCAGGTCAGGTAGCCGAGCAGCGTGCGCCAGCCCCAGGTGCCCTGCGCGCGCACGGTGTCGCGCACGCGCGGCACGTCGCCGAACACCGCGCGCGAGATCACGAACAGCGGGATCCGGTCCAGCACCGGCTTCAGCCACCACAGCAGCAGCGGCGCCAGCCACAACTGGTCGATCACCCAGGCGCCCAGGTTGAGCACGACGCACAGCGGCAGGGTGACCAGCACCCACGGCTTCCAGATCGCCCCGGCGTGGCGGCGGACCAGCGCGGTGCCCAGTTCCATCGCTTCCCAGGCCGAGCGTGCGCGCAGCACCACGTCCAGGCGCTCAATCCGCATCGATGGCCTCCACCCGGCCGCGGCCGCCGCGCCACAGCCACGTCAGCACCAGCGTCCACAGCAGCGCCGACACGCTGTACTTGATCCACGCCGGCACGGTCGCGATGGACGACCAGAACGCCTCGATGAAGGCGGCCACCAGCAGCATCGCGGCCACGCCCAGGCACAGCCGTGCGCCGATCTTGCCGCCTTCGACCAGCGCATCGATGCGCCGCCGCCGTCCCGGCGCCAGCACCTTCAGGCCGAGCTGCAGGCCGGCGCCGCCTGCGATCACGATCGCGGTCAGTTCGAATGGCGCATGCCCGGCGACGAAGCGCCAGAAAGTGACGCCGTAGCCGATCTTATGCAGGTGCCCGGCCACCGCGCCGATGGTGATGCCGTTGAACAGCAGCACCAGCACCGTGCCCAGCCCCGCCAGCAGGCCGCTGGCGAAGGTACGCAGGCCGATGCTGATGTTGTTCATGATGTAGTGGCCGAACATCTGCCAATCGGTGCCGCTGTCGCGGCCGAGCTTCTGCGCGCTGGCGGCCGGGTCGTACATGCGCTCGATCTGGCTGACCTGCATCGGATCCATCAGCCCGTGGATCAGTTCCGGCCGGAACTGCAGCAGCACGAAGATGGTCACCAGCGGCACCACGAACAGCGCGGTGGCCGCGGCCATGTAGCCGGCCTGGCTGCGCACCACCTGCGGGAATTCGGCGAACAGGAATTCCGCCGCGCGCCGCCAGCGCGGACGCGGCGCCCGGTACAGGACGGTGTGGCCCTGCTGCATCAGGTGCTGCAGGCGCGCGGTGACCTGCGGGCTGTAGCCGCGCTTGCACGCCAGCGCCTGCTGCTGGCACAGGCGCCGGTAGCGCGCCGGCACGTCCTCGTCGGCGAGCGGCGGCGGCGGCTGCGGATGCGGCGGCGCGACCGCGGCCGTGGCAGCGCTGGGCGTGTCGGCGCTGTCCGGCGCCGGCTTGCGCGCGCTGCCGCTGCGCTGCAGCCAGGCCTCGAACGCCTGCCACTCGTGCTGATGGCGGAGGACGAACTGTTCCTGTTTCATCGGCGGCCCAGCAACCAGTTGGCCATCGCGTACAGGCGCAGCACCCCGGCCTGGCCCGGCGTGTCGGTCAGTGGCTGCGCCAGGGCGGCCAGTTCCAGCTGCCGCTCCGGGGTGAGCCGCGGCGCGCGCTCGGCGAAGGCGATCAGCGCGGCCTGTTCGGCCGGCAGCAGTGGCCGTGGCGGGGCGAGGGCGCTGGCGATCGGCGGCAATGCCTCGTCCTCGCGCGGCGGTTGGTGCACCACCAGCGTGCCGGCGACCAGATCGCCCAGGCGCCGCGAATGGGCATCGAACAGGCAGGCGATCAGGCCGACGGCGTAGCCGAACGGCAGCATGTCCACCGTGCGCAACAGGTTGCGGGTGATCGCGGCCATCCATCCCACCGGCGCGCCGTTGCGCGCCACCACGCGCAGGCCCAGCGCCTGCTTGCCCAGGGTCTGGCCGCGCCAGCCCTCCAGCACGATCGGGTAGGCCCAGAACACCAGGAACATCGCCACCAGGTACAGGCCCTGGCCGAGGCCGCCGAGCAGGCCGAGGAGCGTGCCCATGGTGGCGAGCAGGGCGAAGCGCAGCGCCAGGTCGATCAGCCAGGCCAGCGCGCGCGGCACCGCGCCGGCGGCCGGCAGATGCAGCGGCACGCCTTCGGGCGTGATGACCTCGCGGTAGGTATCGAGCATGCGTGTCACCGCCGCCGCGCGGCGCGGCGGACAAGGGCGCCTGCGATGTGGGGGGGCCGTCCTTCCGTTCGGCCGGCTGCCTGTGGCGGCATGCTGCTCTCGACTGCGTCCTGCTTCCGAAGCGGCACTTTAGCCGGCGTGAGGTGAATTGCCCAGCATGCCGGCAGTGCCGATCAGCGCACCGTGCCGCCGTCGCGCTGGCGTCCGCCGAACAGCTTGCGCACGCCGGCGACCAGGCCCATCAGGCCGACCAGCACCAGCTTCCAGGCCTTGGCCAGCAGCAGGCCGAGTTTGGCGAACAGGCCGGCCTTGGCCGCCAGGCCGCCGCCGATCAGGGTGGCCAGGCCGTAGCTGGCGATCTTGTCGGTGGACGGGTTGTGGTCGGCATAGCGGGCGCCGCTGTCGAACTCGGCCATCGGCAGCAACTGCTGCATGCCCGCGCGCACCTGCGCCAGTTCGCCCATGCCCGAGACCGCATTGAGGCTGAGGTAGCCATGCCGGCCGAGCACGCGGATGTCGTAGTTGAGGGTGTGCTCGCGCTCGCCTGCGAACGCCAGCTCGCGCGCCCAGTACAGCTTCTTGCTGCCGGTGTCGTAGCGCGGCGGCACCGCCCAGCCGACCAGGTCGACCTGCTCGTAGCCTGCCTTCTTGCGCTGGGCGTTCTCCTCGCGGGTGGCCTCCTGCATGTCCTTGAGCATGGACTGGTAGTCGATCTTGCTGGCGTCCTCGTCGGACACGTAGCCTTCGTCGGAATAGGTGACCACCACCGCCCAGCTGCCTTTCTCGTCGAGCGCGGGCCGGCGCGGCACGATCAGGCCCAGCACGTCGTCGTCGGGCGGGTTGCCCCAGTAGCTCTCCAGCACCCGCCGCGCATCGGTCTTGTCCAGATAGCGGAATTCCGGGCCCAGGTCGAAATGCACCTTGGCCTGCGGGACCTCGATGTGGCCGTCGCGGAAATGCAGCGTGCCGACGAACTGCTCGGCGGTCATGTCCGGGCCGCTGTCCTGGGCCAGCGCCGGGACGGCGCCGATGCACAGCGCACAGCAAAAAGCGGCCAGCAGGCCGCGCAGTGAGATCGTGAGCATCTGCGATTCCATTCGTTCGGTGGCGTCCCCACGCCAGAGGCGCATAGTGTCGCGCAGGCGCGGGGAGCGCGCCAGTCGCGCGCGCGCGCTTCCCGTTCCACGGCGCCACGCGGCGTCCTGCCGGGGAGGCGTGACCGCGCTCAGGCGGGCGAGGCCGGTGCGGGTCCGAGGCCGGCGTCGAAGGCGGCCAGCAAGTGCGCGCCGTGCGGCCATGCGCCCAGCCCGCTGGCTGCATTGATGTGTCCCAGGCGGTCGAGTGCGACCAGGCCGCTGCCCCAGTCGGAAGCGCAGCGACGGCTGTAGGACGGTGCCGCGTAGGGATCGTCGCTGCTGGCCACGATCAGGCTGGGGAACGGCAGTTGCGCCATCGGTACCGGGACGAAACTGGCCGCGTGCGCATGCGGGAACGCGGCGCTGTCCGGGTCGGGCACTGCGACCAGGAAGGCGCCGCGCGGCAGGCGTTCGGCACGCGCGGCCCAATGCGCGACCAGCAGGCAGCCCAGGCTGTGCGCGACCAGCAGCGGCGGCGTGGCGCAGTGCTGCACGCAGCGGTCGAGCGCGCCCAGCCAGTCGTGCAGGTGCGGATGCGCGAACGACGCCGGTTGCAGCCGGCGCATGCGTGGGTCGTGCCGCTGCCAGAGGGTTTGCCAGTGCTCTGGTCCCGAGTCGCCGATGCCCGGCACGATCACCACGTCCTGCATGCGCTACGCTCCGTCGGAAGAAGGCGTGAGTGTCGCGCTGCCTGCCTGGCATCGCCATGGCGATGCATCGGCGCAAGCGACGGTTTTCCGATGAATCCAAGGCGCATGGCGAAGGGACGAGGCGAGTGGCGGCGAAGACCTGGCGGGGCGATGCCCTGGATTACGCGATCCTGGAGGCGCTGCAGTGCGACGGCCGCATCGCCCTGGCGGCGCTGGGGCGGCGCATCGGGCTGTCGCAGCCGGCGATGTCCGAGCGCGTGCGCCGGCTCGAGGAGCAGGGCGTGATCACCGGCTATACCGCCCGGGTCGATCCGCGCGCGCTGGGCCTGGCGACCTCGGCCATCGTTCGCCTGCGCACCACGCATGCGCAGATCGGCGCATGCCTGGAACTGTTCGCGCAGATGCCGCAGGTGCTGGACGTGCATCGGGTCACCGGCGAGGACTGCTTCGTGCTGCGCGTGCTGGTGCCCGCGCCGGCGCAGCTGGAGCCGGTCATCGACGCCCTGGCGCGGTTCGGCGCGGTGACCACCAGCGTGGTGCTGCGCAGCGAGACGCCGCGTCCGATCGGCCGTGCCTTGCTGGCGTTGGCGGCCGAATAGCGGCGCAGGCTACTGCGGCTCTGCCGCGGCCGCGGCCAGGTAGCGGTCCTTCAGCCGCACATAGTGCTGCGCCGAGTAGTGCAGGCTCTCGATCTCCTTGTCGCTGAGCATGCGCGCCTTGCGCGCCGGATTGCCCAGCCACAGCTCGCCCTCGCCGACGGTCTTGCCGGGCCCGACCACTGCGCCGGCGCCGACGAAGCCGTGCTTCTTCACCGTGGCGCCGTCCAGGATGCACGCGCCCATGCCGATCAGGCACAGGTCCTCGATGGTGCAGGCATGGATGATGGTGCCGTGGCCGACGGTCACGTCCGCGCCGATCAGGGTCGGGTAGCCGGCCGCGTTGTAGGGGCTGTGGTGGCTGACGTGGATGATGGTGCCGTCCTGGATGTTGCTGCGCGCGCCGATGCGCACGTAATTGACGTCGCCGCGGATCACCGTGCCCGGCCATACCGACACGTCGTCTTCCAGCACCACGTCGCCGATCAGGGTGCAGGCGGGGTCCACGTAGACGCGCGCGCCCAACTGAGGGGTCTTGTCGAGGTAGGGGCGGATCGGGGACATGGCGCTCTCCGGCGGTGGGCGGCCGGCGGCCACGCGGGCGCCGATGATAGCGCGGCGCCCCGTGTCGGCTGCCCGCCTGCGGAGCGCGTGGGAGGGACGCGGCTGCGGTCGATTGTGCGATAAACGCACCGCGAATCGATATTCGCACTTGAATGGTGCAGTGCGATAAAACTAGCGTTGCCGCTGTCCCGGTGCCTGGCAGCGCGCGACGCGTGCGCCGCTGGCGGCCGCGGCGCCGTCCGCCGCCGGCGCGGTCCCGATTCTGTTGGAGATGGTGCATGTCCTGTGCGTTTTCCCGCGGCCTGGCCCTGTTGGCGGCGGCCCTGCTTCCCGGTGCCGTGCGCGCCTACCAGGCCGAGCCGGCGCCGCCGGAGCGCAGCGTGCTCACCGTGGACCGCTACGCCGACGACGACGCCCCGGGCTCGCTGCGCTGGGCGATCTCCACCGCCAACCAGGCGCCCGGCCGCTACCGCATCGAGATCGCCGCGGTCGGCGCGCCGCCCTACGTGATCCACCCGCGCGCGCCGTTGCCGGCGTTGCAGGGGCCGCTGCAGGTGGTGGGCCTGGCGCGGGCGCACGACGGCCAGTACATCGCCATCGACGGCGCCGGCTACATCCGCGGCAAGGGCACCGCCGCCTGCCCGGGTGCGGAGAAGGGCCAGTTCGGCACCAACGTGCGCAGCACCACGCTGCCGGGCCTGGTGCTGCGCGACACCCATGGCGTGGAACTGAGCGGCCTGGAGATCCGCAACTTCTGCATCGGCGTGCTGCTCAACCGCGCCAGCGACAATGTGCTGCGCGACAATCGCATCGTCGCCAACCACGGCGGCGCCGGGGTGATGCTGACCGGCGACGACGGCAACGGCCAGTCCACCGCCACCACCACGGTACGCAACCGCATCGAGCGCAATACCTTCCTCGACAACGGCGACGGCCTGGAACTGACCCGCGGCGCGGCCTGGAACCTGGTGGCCGACAACGTGTTCCGCTCCACCGACGCCAACCCCGAGCCCTCGCAGGGCATCGAGATCCTGTGGGGCAACGACAACACCGTGCTGCGCAACCGCTTCGAGCGCTACTCCGACGGGCTGCAGATCAACTGGGGCAACCGCAACACCATCGCCGACAACGACTTCGCCGGCAATTCGATCGGGGTCAGCGTCACCGGCCGCGACAACCTCATCGAGGGCAACCGCCTGACCGGCAACGGCATCGGCATCGCGGTACGCCCGCAGCCGCGCAGCGAGCCCAACTGGTTCAGCGCCAACCTGCTGTCCGGCAACGGCCTGAAGATCGAGCGCTGTTTCGCCGGCGGCGCCTGCGTCCCGGGCCAGCCGCGCGGCGCCATCGTGTTCGGCGTACCCGGCCTGGAGCATGCGCCCTTCGTCGGCTCGCGCGGCATCGGCGTCGATCCGGACCCGCGCAAGCGCGCGGCGATCTGCGGCGCTGCTGCGCCCGACGGTTGCCAACCGCCGCCGAACTTCGGCCAGGGCGCTCCGCAACTGCGCGCGATCGAACGCGACGCCGGCGTGTCGCGGGTGCAGGGCAGCTTCGTCGGCCGCCCCGGTCACCTCTACACGGTGGAGTTGTTCGGCAATCGCCGCCCCGGCGACGACGAGGCCGAACGCTATCTCGGCCGTGTCGAGGCGTCGGTGGATGCACAGGGACAGGGCCGCTTTGCGCTGCCGCTGGACGGCGACGGCGCGGCGTTGGCCACGCTCACCGCCACCGTCACCAGCGACGACGGCGCGACCTCGCCGCTGAGCGCACCGCTGGCGGTGGCGCCGTGAGCCGCGCTGCATCCGCTGGCGCTCGCACGGTGCGACGCGTGCCGGCGTTGCCGGTCTGGTCGCTGCTGGCCGCGGCCATCGCGTTGGTCCCGGCCGTCGCCGCCGCGCAGGACGCCACCGACCTGGTGCACAGCACCTTCAGCGGCGACTGGGACGGCGTGCGCAGCGACTGGCTACAGCGCGGCGTCAACGTGCGCGGCGACTACGTCGGCGAAGCCATGGGCCTGGTCGACGGCGGCCGCGGCGAGCGCGGTGCGCGCTATGCGCAGCAGGTGCGGCTGGGCGTGGACCTGGACCTGGCGAAACTGGCCGGCTGGGACGGCGGCACGCTGCATCTGACGGTCAACGATCGCCGCGGCCGCAGCACCTCGGCCGATCTGCTCGGCAACCGCTTCCCGATCCAGGAAGCCTACGGCGGCCAGTTCACCCGGCTGACCGAACTGAGCTACGACCGCCGCTTCAACGACGGGCGCAGCTACATCAAGGCCGGCTTCTACGCGATGGGCAACCAGTTCGGCGCGCACACGCTGCTGACCAACTTCGTCAACGCGGCGTTCTGCGCGCATCCGCTGGCGATGTCCGGCAACAGCGGCTGGTACAACTATCCCAACGCACGCTGGGGCGCGGAAGTGGCGCAGCAACTGACGCCGGCGGCGAACCTGCGGGTGGGCTGGTTCCAGGTCAACCCCAGCACCAACAACAACGCGCACACCGCGTTCGACCTGAACGCGCGCGGCACCACCGGCTCGTTGTTCCCCGTCGAACTCACCTGGACGCCGGGCGCCGGCGGCGCCTACCCGGGCACCTACAAGTTCGGCGGTTATTACGACTCCTCGCGGGTGCCGCGCAAGGGCCTGGATCCGCGCGCCACCACCGGCCGCGACGGCGCCTACCTGCTGGTGGAACAGAAACTGTATTCGCCCGGCGGCGAGCGCGGCCGCGGCCTCACCGGCTTCGCCCAGTACATGGTGTCCGACCATGCCACCGCGCAGATCACCCGCTGGTACGCCGTGGGCGGCGTCTACCAGGGCATCGGCCGGCGCAGCCAGGACCGTATCGCCCTGGGCTATGTCGGCGCCGACATCAACCACCGTCTGCTCGACGCGCGGCGTGCGGCGCTGCTCGATGCCGGCGTGCCGCCGGACGCGCCGGTGTTCGCGCTCGACACCGCCGAGGAACTCTACGAACTGTCCTACAGCGCGCAGCTGACGCCATGGCTGATGCTGCGGCCGGATGTGCAGTACATCGTCAACCCCGGCACCTTCGCCTATGCGCGCACCGACAACGCGCTGGCGGTGGGGCTGCAGGTCAAGCTCACCTTCTGAGCGCGCGCTGCGCGCCTCCTGCCCAGGCCGATCCCGATGCCCCTGTTGCCTTCACGACTGACCTTCCTGTGCTGCGCCGGCCTGCTGCTGGCGTCGCCGCTGCAGGCCGCACCCGCGGCGCCTACGGCAGCGGCGCCCGCCGCGCCATCCGCGGCCGCGCCGCTGCCGCCGCCGCGCGTGCTGCAGATCCGTGGCCTCGACATCGGCGCCGGCCTGCCCAAGATCATCGTGCCGATCACCGCGAAAGACGCCGAGCAGGCGCTGGCGCAGGCGCAGCGCATCGCCGCCTCGCCCGATGCGGATCTTGCCGAGTGGCGCATCGACCTGATGGACGGCGCCACCGACGCGGCGGCGCTGGCGGTTCTGGGGCCGCGCCTGGCGCAGGCGCTGCACGGCAAGCCGCTGCTGCTGACCTTCCGCACCAAGGCCGAAGGCGGCGCGGTGGCGATCGACGATGCCGCCTACGGCGCGCTGTATGCGCGCCTGCTGGATGCGCGCTTCGCCGACCTGCTCGATGTGGAGATGGACCGCGACCCGGCGGTGGTGCGGCAGGTGGTCGAGCGCGCACACCGGCAGGGCGTGTCCGTGGTGATGTCCAGCCACGACTTCCACGCCACCCCGCCGGTGGCGGAGATCGTGGCGCGGCTGCAGCGGCAGCAGGCGCTGGGCGCCGACGTGCTGAAGATCGCGGTGATGCCGCGCGATCCGGGCGACGTGCTGCGCCTGCTCGATGCGACCTGGCAGATGCGCCAGCGCAGCGGGCAGCCGCTGCTGACCATGGCGATGGGGCCGCTGGGCGCGGTGTCGCGGCTGTCCGGCGGCACCTTCGGGCAGAGCCTGACCTTCGGCATGCTCGGCAGCGCTTCCGCACCGGGCCAGATCGACGCGGCACGCCTGCGCCAGGCGCTCGATGCGCTGCACGCGGCCGCGCCCGCGCAGTGACGCCGCATCGCCGCGGTTCTCGTTCGCCGTTCCTGCAGGAGTGATCCCATGAGCCATGCCGCCGCCCCGCCCACCGCGCTCGTCCTGGACCGCATGAGCGGTTTCCAGTGGACGGCCATTGCCGTCTGCGTGCTGTTAAACATGCTGGACGGGTTCGACGTGATGGTGATGGCGTTCATCGCCCCGCACGTGTCGGAGGCCTGGCACCTGTCCGGCAAGCTGCTGGGGATCGCGCTCAGTGCCGGCCTGGTGGGCATGGCGCTGGGCTCGCTGCTGCTGGCACCGCTGGCCGACCGCTGGGGCCGGCGCAGCATGATCCTGTGCTGCCTGGCGATCCTGACCGTGGGCATGGCCGCCTCGGCGCTGGCGCAGGACATCTGGCAACTGGCCGCGCTGCGCGTGTTCACCGGCATCGGCATCGGCGGCATGCTCGCCGGCGTCGGCGTGATCACCGCCGAATACGCCAGCCCGAAGTGGCGCAGCACCGCGGTGGCGCTGCAGGCCACCGGCTATCCCATCGGCGCCACGCTGGGCGGGTTGATCGCCGCTGTGTTGCTGGAACGCTGGGGCTGGCATGCGGCCTTCCTGTTCGGCGCACTCGCCTCGCTGCTGTGCATCCCGGTGGTGCTGGCGCTGCTGCCCGAGTCGCTGGATTTCCTGCTCAGCCGGCGCCCGCCGGATGCGCTGGCACGGCTCAACGCGCTGCTGGCGCGCATGCGCGCACCGACCCTGGACGCCCTGCCGCCGCGCCCACCGGTGCAGGAGAAGGCCGGCTACGCGGCGCTGTTCACCCCGCGCCTGCGCCGCAACAGCGTGCTGATCGCGTTGGGCTTCTTCATGCACATGTTCGCCTTCTATTTCGTGCTGAGCTGGACGCCGAAACTGCTGGTGCAAGCCGGGCTGTCGGCCGAACAGGGCGTCACCGGCGGGGTGCTGCTGAACCTGGGCGGCATCGTGGGCGGCGCGTTGTTCGGCGGCCTGGCCGCACGCTTCTTGCTGCCGCGGTTGACCGCGGCCAGCTTCCTGATCGCCGCACTGGGGATGGCGGCGTTCGCCACGCTCGGCACGCAGTTGCAGCTGGCCTTCCCGGTGGCCTTCGTGATCGGCGCGGCGCTGTTCGGCTCGATGGCCGGCCTGTATGCGCTGGCGCCGATCGTGTTCGCGCCGACCGTGCGCACCACCGGCCTGGGCTGGGCGATCGGCATCGGCCGCGTCGGCGCGATCCTCTCGCCGATGACCGTCGGCGTGCTGGTCGACGCCGGCTGGCAGCCGGCCAATCTGTACTACGTCCTGGCGTTGCCGCTGCTGGTGGCCATTGCCGCGGTGTTGACGATGCGGCTGCAGCCGGCGCGTTGAGGGCAGGGCGGCGCGGGCGCGGGTCTGCTCCGGTCTTCGGGGACAACCCGCTTTGTGGCGCGGCCTGGTCCGCGTCACCCGATCGGCGCCGAGCATGGCGCCGTACCTCATGGGTAGGCCAACACGCGGCGCCGCGGTCGAGGCGCTGTGAGGTCTCACGAACGCGGCGCCATCCATTGCCACCGCGTGCAGGTGGCAATGGCGCGCCGGATTCCTACTTGGCGTTCGGCAAGGCGTAGGCGATCACGTAGTCGCCGCGGTCCGGCGACTGCCGCGCGCCGCCGGCGGTGATCACGATGTACTGCTTGCCGGTCTTGGTCGACACGTAGGTCATCGGCCCGCCCTGGCTGCCCACCGGCAGCCGCGCCTTCCACAGTTCCTTGCCGGTGCCGCTGTCGAACGCACGCAGGTAGTAGTCCTGGGTGCCGGCGATGAACACCAGGCCGCTCTGCGTGGCCAGGGTGCCGCCCAGCGTCGGCATGCCGACCGGGATCGGCAGGTGCATCTTGAAGCCGAGCGGGCCGGTGTCCTGCACGGTGCCCACCGGCACCTGCCAGGCGATGCTGCGGGTCTTCAGGTCGATCGCGCTGAGCGTGCCGAACGGCGGCGCCTGGCAGGGGATGCCCAGCGCCGACAGGAAGCGGTTCTTGTTGACCGCGTACGGCGTGCCCTTCAGCGGCACCGCGCCCATGCCGGTGTTGACCGCCTCGCCGCCGCTGGAGGCGGCCGCCTTCTGAGCCTTCTGCGGAATCATCTGCACCCACAGGCCCAGGCGCATGTCGTTGGCGAACACCACGTCGTGCACCGGATCGACCGACAGCCCGCCCCAGTTCATGCCGCCCAGCGAGCCGGGGAAGCTCAGCGACACGTCGGTGCCGGGCGCGGTGTACAGGCCTTCGTAGCGCATCTTCTTGAAGGCGATGCGGCACAGCATCTGGTCCAGCAGGGTGGCGCCCCACATGTCCGCTTCGCTCAGGTGCTTGGTGCCGATCTGCGGCATGCCCACCGACAACGGCTGGGTCAGCGCATACGGTTCGTGCGGGATGTCGGCGGCCTTCACCGGCACCTCGCGGACCTCGGTCAGCGGCGTGCCGGTGGCACGGTCGAGCACGTACAGCTGCCCGGCCTTGGTGCCGATGATCAGCGCCGGCACGCGGCGGCCGTCGGCCATCGGGAAGTCGATCAGGCTCGGCTGCATCGGCAGGTCGAAGTCCCACAGATCGTTGTGCACGGTCTGGTAGACCCACTTGACCTGGCCGGTGCTCGCATCCAGCGCGGTGATCGAGGCGCCGAAGCGGTGGTCCAGCGCGCTGCGCTCGGCACCGTACAGGTCGGTGGAGGGGCTGCCCATCGGCAGGAACACGGTGTTGGAGGCGGCGTCGTAGGACATCGGCGCCCACACGTTCGGCGTGCTGCGCACGTAGGTCTTGCCCGGCGCCGGCGGCTGCGTGTCCTGCGGGTTGCCCGGGTCGAAGGCCCAGCGCTGCGCGCCGGTGATCACGTCGAAGCCGCGGATCACGCCGCCGGGCATGTCGGCCTGCACGTTGTCGGCGACGCGGCCGCCCACCACCACCGTGGTCCCGGCCACGGTCGGCGCCGAGGTCAACTGGTAGAACGGATCGGGTGCGGCGCCGAGGCCGGCCTTCAGGTCGACCTGGCCGTTCTGGCCGAAGCCGCTGCAGAACGCGCCGGTGTCCGCGTCCAGCGCGATCAGCCGTGCGTCGATGGTGTTGGTCAGCACGCGGCGCCGGCAGTTCGCGCCGGCCGGCAGCGCTGCCGGCGCCACCGGCGAGGCATTGGCGGCGCTGGGCTGGGTCAGCCCCGCGTCGGCATCGAAATAGGCCAGGCCGCGGCAGCGCTGCCAGACCGAGGACTGCGCGTTGATCTCGCGCTTCCACAGCTGCCGGCCGCTGCTGGCGTCCAGCGCGATGACGTTGTTGTGCGGGGTGCACACATACAGCGTCTCGCCGATCTGCAGCGGCGTGGTCTGGTCCTCGGCGCCGTTGCCGTCGCTGAGGGCGATGTCGCCGGTGCGGTAGGTCCAGGCCACCTGCAACTGGTCGACGTTGCCGCGGCCGATCTGGTCCAGCGCGGCGAAGCGGCTGCCGCCGGCGGTGTTGCCGTAGTGGCTCCAGTCGCGCTGCGCCTGCGCCGGGGTCACCGGCACCGGTGCCGGGCCGGGGCCGCTGGCGGCCACCGGCGGATGCGGCACGAACATGCCGGCCAGGCCGCCGGCGCAGGCCAGCGCCAGGACTGCCGCCAGCGCATAGGCGCCGCGGCCGCCGGGCAGGCCGCGGGCGCGGCGCAGGGTCGGGTAGACGAGGGCGACCAGCAGCGCCAGCACCGCCGGCATCATCAGCCGCGACACCAGCGGCCAGAACGCCAGGCCGGCGTCCCAGTACGCCCAGGCCACGCTGAGCACGAAGGCCAGCGCGTACAGCCACGCACCGGCCGGATGCCGGCGCAGCAACAGCACGGCCGAGACCACGCAGGCCGCGCCCATCGCCAGGAAGTAGAGGCTGCCGCCGAGGGTGGCCAGGCGGATGCCGCCGACCAGGAGCGCCAGTCCGATCAGCGCCAGCAGCAGGCCGACGCTCCACAGCACGATCCGGCCGCCGGCCGACACATCCGATTGGGTTTGCACGTTTTCGATCCTCTGCAGGGGAGACGCACGGCGTCCGCGGCCGGCCACGAGGGCGGCGAAGGCGGGCGTGCGCACGATGACCTGGCGCGTCTGGAAAGGACGTCGCCACATTGGGCGATTATCGCATTTGTGTTCGGTAATAGAACGAACGGGGCCGTCCGCCAATGCGACGCTGCGTGCCGGTTCCGACGTTTCTCCGACCTTGGTGAAGCCCGTACAACGCACCGTTACAAGGATGGTGCGATGCGACACATCGGTGGAGTAGCGTTGCGCGTCTTCTACCAGCCGCACTCCCCATGTCCGACCTCTTCCTGGCGCCCCGTCGCCCCCTTCGCTGTGCCCTCGTGCTGGTCGTCGCCGTGGCCGGAGGCTGCTCCGGCGACAAGCCGGCGGCTGCGCCACCGCCGCGGGTGGGGGTGCTGACCCTGGGTGCGCGCACGCTGCCGGTGGAGCGCACCCTGGCCGGCCGCACCGTGGCCTACGAGACCGCCGACGTGCGCCCGCAGGTCGGCGGGCTGCTGCGCCAGCGCCTGTTCCAGGAGGGCCAGGAGGTCAAGGCCGGGCAGGCGCTGTACGTGATCGATCCGGCGCCGTACCAGGCCGCCTACGACATCGCCCGCGGCAACCTGGTGCAGGCCGAGGCGGCACTGGCCAGCGCGCGGCCCAAGGCCGAGCGCACCCGCAGCCTCACCGACATGGATGCGGCCAGCAAGCAGGATGCCGACGACGCGGTGTCCGCGCTGCGCCAGGACGAGGCGGCGGTGGTCGCGGCCAAGGCGGCGTTGCAGGCGGCGCGCATCAACCTCGACTACACCCGCATCACCGCACCGATCTCCGGCACTATCGGCACCTCCGCCTACACCGTCGGCGCGCTGCTCACCGCTGCGCAGGACGCGGCGCTGACCACCATCCAGCGCCTGGATCCGATCTACCTGGACGTCACCCAGTCCAGCACGCAGATGCTGGCGCTGCGCCGCCAGCTCGACGCCGGGCAGATCCACGCCATCGACGGCAAGGCGCAGGTGCAGGTGCGGCTGGAGGACGGCAGCACCTATCCGCACGCCGGCACGCTGGAGTTCGTCGGCACCCAGGTCAACGCCGGCACCGGCAACGTCACCCTGCGCGCGGTGGTGCCCAACCCCGAGCACCTGCTGTTGCCGGGCATGTACCTGCGCGCGGTGCTGCCGATGGCCACCGACCAGGGCGCGGTGCTGGTGCCGCAGCAGGCGGTGACCCGCGACAGCAAGGGCGAGCCGGTGGTGAAGCTGCTGGATGCGCACGACAAGGTGGTGGAGCGGCACATCCGCACCGGCGAGGCCATCGGCCACGACTGGCTGGTGGAGTCCGGGCTCAAGCCGGGCGAGCGCCTGATCGTGGTCAACGGCAGCCGCGCCGACCTCGGCAAGCCGGCGCAGCCGTATCCGGTCACCGCCGCCCAGCTCGATGCCGCGCCGGCGCTGCCGGGCGACGACGCCCAGGCCGACTGAGGACTCCCGCATGTCGCGCTTCTTCGTCAACCACCCGGTGGTGGCCTGGGTCATGGCCATCGTCATCGTCCTGATCGGCATGCTGGCCATTCATGGCCTGCCGGTCGAACGCTATCCGCACATGGCGCCGCCCACCATCACCGTGCGCGCCACCTACACCGGCGCCTCGGCGCAGACGGTGGAGAACACCGTCACCCAGCTGATCGAGCAGTCGCAGCAGAGTCTGGACCACCTGCTGTACATGACCTCCACCAGCGCCTCGGACGGCACCGCGCAGGTCAACCTGGTGTTCGAGACCGGCACCAATGCCGACACCGCGCAGGTGCAGGTGCAGAACCAGTTGCAGTCGGTGATGTCGGTGTTGCCGCAGGCGGTGCAGCAGAACGGCCTGGTCATCACCAAGTCCAGCGGCTCGCTGTTCGAGGTGGTGGCGTTCACCTCCGACGACGGCAGCATGGACAACTTCGATGTCGCCAACTACATGGAATCGAACATCGACGACCAGATCAGCCGCGTCAGCGGCGTCGGCAACATCCAGCCGATGGGCTCGGAATACGCCATGCGCATCTGGCTGGACCCGGAGAAGCTGCGCAAGTACGCGCTGATGCCCTCGGACGTGGAGAACGCGCTGCAGTCGCAGAACACCGACGTGTCGGCCGGCGAGATCGGCGGCCAGCCGGCGCTGCGCGGGCAGCGCCTGGACGCCACCGTGACCACCCGCAGCCGCCTGCAGACCCCGGCGCAGTTCGGCGCGATCGTACTCAAGAGCGATGCCAGCGGCGCCGCCGTGCACCTGTCGGACGTGGCCAGGATCGGCCTGGGCCCGGAGACCTACGACAGCATCACCCGCTTCAACGGCAAGCCGTCGGCCTCGCTGGGCATCGAGCTGAACTCCGACGCCAACGCGGTGGAGACCTCCAAGGCCATCGACCAGCGCCTGCAGGAACTCAAGCAGTACTGGCCGCACGGCTTCAACTACCACATCGCCTTCAGCACCACGCCGTTCGTCACCACCTCGATCAAGGAAGTGGTGATCACCCTGATCGAGGCGGTGCTGCTGGTGGTGGCGGTGATGTACCTGTTCCTGCAGAACTGGCGCGCCACGCTGATCCCGACCATCGCCGTGCCGGTGGTGCTGATGGGCACCTTCGGCGTGCTCGCCGCGTTCGGCTACTCGATCAACACCCTGACGATGTTCGCGATGGTGCTGGCGATCGGCCTGCTGGTCGACGACGCCATCGTGGTGGTGGAGAACGTGGAGCGGGTGATGGGCCAGGAAGGCCTGCCGCCGAAGGAAGCCACGCTGCGCTCGATGCAGCAGATCGGCGGCGCCCTGGTCGGCATCGTGCTGGTGCTGACCGCGGTGTTCGTGCCGATGGCGTTCTTCAACGGCGTCACCGGCGTGATCTACCGGCAGTTCTCCATCACCATCGCCGCCTCGATGATCCTGTCGGTGCTGGTGGCGATGACCCTGACCCCGGCGCTGTGCGTGACCATCCTCAAGCCGCTGCACCAGGGCGAGGCGCCGATCGGCTCGCACGGGCGCCTGGGCTGGTTCTTCATCTGGTTCAACACCCGCTTCCGGCACCTGTCCGAGCGCTACCGCACGCTGGTCGAACGGGTGCTGGGCCGGCGCGCGCTGGGCCTGGTCGCCTACGCGCTGCTGATCGCGGTCACCGGCCTGCTGCTGTGGCGCCTGCCCGGTGCGTTCCTGCCCGACGAGGACGAGGGCATGCTCAACGTGCTGGTCAAGCTGCCGGCCGGCTCCACCCTGGAGCAGACCCTGGCGGTGACCGACCGGCTGACCAAGGCCGCGCTGAAGGATCCGGGCGTGCGCTCGGTGCTGTCCTCGGCCGGCTTCAGCGTCACCGGCGCCGGCCAGAACGTCGGCATGGCCTTCGTGCGGCTGAAGGACTGGGACGACCGCGACGACGACGCGGCGACCATCGCCGACCATCTGAACAAGGCGCTGGCCGACGTGCCCGATGCGGAACTGTTCGTGACCTCGCCGCCGGCGATCACCGGCCTGGGCGACGCCTCCGGTTTCACCTTCGAGTTGATGGACTACGAGGGCGCGGGCCATACCGCCCTGGTCGCCGCGCGCGACAAGCTGCTGCGCCTGGCCCAACACGACCCCAAGCTGATGAACGTGCGCTACGCCAGCCTGGAAGACGCGCCGGTGTACGCGGTCAAGATCGACGACGCCAAGGCGCAGGCGCTGGGGGTGGATCCGGGCGACATCAACGCCACGCTCAACAGCGCGCTCGGCGGCGACTTCGTCAACAACTTCATCTACAAGGGCCGCATCAAGAAGGTCTATGTGCAGGGCGATGCCGATGCGCGCATGGCGCCGCAGGACCTGGACCGCTGGACGGTGCGCAACGGCGGCGGCGACATGGTGCCGATGTCCGCGTTCACCCGCTCGCACTGGACCAGCGCGCCGGCGGCGCTGGAACGCTACAACGGCGTGTCGGCGATGGAGCTGACCGGTCAGGCGGTGCCAGGGGTCAGCTCCGGCGCGGCGATGGATGCGATGGCCGAACTCAGCAAGCAGTTGCCGCACGGCTTCGGCTACGCGTGGTCGGACATGGCCTACCAGGAGAAGCTGTCGGCCAACCAGGCGCCGGCGCTGTACGCGATTTCGCTGCTGTTCGTGTTCCTGTGCCTGGTGGCGCTGTACGAGAGCTGGTCGATCCCGTTCGCGGTGATGCTGGCGGTGCCGGTGGGCGTGTTCGGTGCGGTGCTGCTGATGACCTTGCGCGGCCTGGAGAACGACGTGTACTTCCAGGTCGGCCTGCTGACCACGGTCGGCCTGGCGGCGAAGAACGGCATCCTCATCGTCGAGTTCGCGCGCGACCTCGAACATCGCGGCGAAAGCCTGCTCGCCGCCACCCTGCACGCGGTGCAGATGCGCCTGCGGCCGATCCTGATGACTTCGCTGGCGTTCCTGCTCGGCGTGCTGCCGCTGGTGTTCAGCAAGGGCGCCGGCTCGGCCGCGCGTCACTCGCTGGGTACCGGCGTCACCGGCGGCACCCTGGCCTCGATCACCCTGGGCCTGTTCTTCGTGCCGCTGTTCTACGTGATCGTGCGGCGCCTGTTCCCCGGACCGGCGGTCGCCAAGTCGGAGGCGCAGGCATGAGTGCGATCTCTCGCATGAGCGTGGCGGTGGCCACGCTGCTGGCCCTGTCCGGCTGCACCCTGGCGCCCACCTACGTGCGCCCGGCGGCACCGGTACCAGCCGACCTGGCGGCGGTCGATGCGGCACCCGCCGCGGGCGCCGCCACCGACACGCTGGCGATGCCGGACTGGCAGCAGGTGTTCCTGGATCCGCGGCTGCGCCAGACCATCGCGCTGGCCTTGCAGAACAACCGCGACCTGCGCGTGGCCGTGCTGTCCATCGACAAGGCGCGTGCGCAGTACCGCCTCCAGCGCGCCGCGCAGTTGCCCTCGTTCGACGCCAACGCCAGCATGAGCCGCGGCCGCAGCAGCGCCGCCAGCAACGACGACGGCGTCTCCCAGGTCAGCACCAGCGACACCCTGCAGGTCGGGCTCAGCAGCTGGCAACTGGATCTGTTCGGCCAACTGCGCAGCCTCAGGCAGGAGGCCTTGCAGAACTGGCTGTCCAGCGCCGAGAACCAGCGCAACGTGCGCCTGAGCCTGGTCGCCCAGGTCGCCGCGGCGTGGCTGACCGTGGGCGCGGACCAGGAACAACTGGATCTGGCGCAGCAGACCCTGGACAGCCAGACCCAGACCCTGCAACTGACCGAGCGCCGGCACAGCATCGGCAGCGCGTCCGGGCTGGACCTGGCGCAGCAGCAGACCAGCGTGGAGTCGGCACGCGTCGCCGTCGCCAGCGCCGCCACCCAGTTGGCGCAGGCGCGCGATGCGCTGCAGCTGCTGGTCGGCGCACCGGTCGATGCGACGCTGCTGCCGACCGCGCAGACGATGCAGGGCAGCGTCGCGCTGGCGCCGCTGCCGGCGCATCTGTCCTCGACGGTGTTGCTGCAGCGTCCGGACGTGCTCGCCGCCGAGCACAGCCTGCAGGCGGCCAACGCCGACATCGGCGCCGCGCGCGCGGCGTTCTTCCCGTCGCTGAGCCTCACCGCCTCCACCGGGCGCAGCAGCGATGCGCTGTCCACGCTGTTCTCCGCCGGCAGCCGCACCTGGTCGTTCGTGCCCAGCATCACCGCGCCGATCTTCCATGCCGGCGCATTGAAGGCCTCGCTGGATGCCTCCAAGCTCGGCAAGGACATCGCCGTGGCGCAATACGAGAAGGCGATCCAGTCGGCCTTCGCCGAAGTGGCCGACGCCCTGGCCACGCGCGACCACCTGCAGGCGCAGCTGACCGCGCAGCAGGCCCTGGTCGACGCCAGCCAGCGCAGCTACACCCTGGCCGACGCGCGCTACCGTGCCGGCCTGGACGGCCACCTGCCGGTGCTGGACGCGCAGCGCGCGCTGTTCGCCGCGCAGCAGGCGCTGATCGCGCTGCGCCTGCAGGACGCCAGCAACCGCGTCACCCTGTACCAGGTGCTCGGCGGCGGCGCCGATGCCCAGGCCGCGGCTCAGGCCGCTGCCGTCCCCTGAGCTGGAATCGAGGCCTGCCTGAGGCGAGCCTCAGGCAGGCCCGAGCGGGCAGAAGCCTCGCCACGCGCGATGCCTCCTGTGGGAGGGACTTCAGTCCCGACGCGACAGCAGTCGAACGCCTATCCAACCATCCACCAGGCAACGCCTCGCGCGCGCCCTCGCCGCACACAACACGACAGCCCCGCGCCAACGTCTCGATAGCTGAACGCGGCGGTACACCTCGGCGGACGTCGTAGACAAATGCCGGACGCCGCCGCGCCGCCGATCGTTCGTCGCACACGCCGCAGGCCGCGCCGGATGCCGCTTCAGCGTGTTGGCGATACCCTCGACGCCACAGCGGCCTGTCGGGCACTGCACCAGGCTTGCGCCATAATCGCGGCGACTCACTCCAGGTATGCCGCACCCGATGAAGATCCCCCCGAGCCTGCAGCCGCTGATCGACGATGGCGTCATCGACGGCGTGCTGCGCCCGCTCAAGAGCGGCAAGGAGGCCGCGGTGTACGTGGTCCAGGCCGGCGACGACGTGCTCTGCGCCAAGGTCTACAAGGACATGGCGCAGCGCAGCTTCCAGGCCCGCGTGCAGTACCAGGAAGGGCGCAAGGTGCGCGGCAGCCGCCAGGCGCGGGCGATCGGCAAGGCCAGCAAGTTCGGCCGCCGCGAGCAGGAAGCGGCGTGGAAGGACACCGAGGCCAACACCCTGTACCAGTTGGTGGACGCCGGCGTGCACGTGCCGCAGCCGCGCGGCTACTTCCACGGCGTGCTGCTGATGGACCTGGTCACCGACGCCGACGGGCAGAGCGCGCCGCGTCTGAGCGAAGTGGAGCTGGAACCAGCGCAGGCGCACGCCTTCCACATCCAGTTGGTCGGCGACGTGGTGAAGATGCTGTGTCTGGGCCTGGTCCACGGCGACCTGTCCGAATACAACGTGCTGGTCGGCGCCAACGGCCCGGTGGTGATCGACTTCCCGCAGGTGGTCAGCGCCGCCGGCAACAACGCCGCCCGCACCATGCTGCTGCGCGACGTGCACAACCTGCGCGATTGCCTGGGCCGCTTCGCCCCCGAACTCAACGCCACCCACTACGGCGAGGAGATGTGGGCGCTGTACGAGAAGGGCACGCTGCGCCCGGACAGCGCGCTCACCGGCCGCTTCGCCTTCGACACCCGCCGCGCCGACGTGCGCGCCGTGCGCGCCTCGATCGAGGACGCACGGCAGGAGGCGATCATCCGCCAGCAGGGGCGCGAGGCCGCCGCGCAGGACGACTGAGCCGCGTTGCGGCAGTGCGCAAGTCCATGCTGCGGCGCAGTGTGACGGCGCCGCGTGTCCGCCCGCCGCCAGGGCGGGCCGCAAGCTGCGCGATGCCACGCCACGCCTGCATTGCACGCGCCTCTGCGCGGCGACGATTGGCTGCCTGCGGCTGATCCGCCGGATGCCGCGCACGGTCGTTCCGGTTCGCTTATTTGCGAAAATGGTTATCGAACATAACAATCTGGCCGACGCCGCTTGTGCAGCCGCCCCGGGAGGGCCACCCATGTATTTCGATCCAGACGTCGTCCGTTTCTTCGCCCAGGCACAGCAGTCCGGGCAGCCGCCGATGGAGGAACTGCCCTTGCCCCAGGCACGGGCGATGATGCGCGGCGTCGCCGCGCAATTCGGTTTCCCGCGCGTGGAGATGGCCGGGGTCCGCGACCTGCAGGCGCCGGGTCCGGCCGCGCCGATTCCGCTGCGCCTGTACCGCCCGCACGGGCTCGACGCCGGTCCGGCGCCGACCTGCCTGTATGCGCACGGCGGCGGCGGCGTGGTCGGTGACCTGGATTCGCACGACGACGTGTGCCGGCAACTGGCCGCGCGCGCCGGCTGCCAGGTGCTGGCGGTGGATTACCGGCTGGCGCCCGAGCATCCGGCGCCGGCCGGCATCGAGGACGTGATCGCGGTGGTGCACTGGGTGGCCGCGCATCCGGGCGAGGTCGGCGCCGATCCGCAGCGCCTGGCCATCGCCGGCGACAGCATGGGCGGCGCCCTGGCGGCGAGCGCCGCGCTGGCCGCGCGCGATGCCGGCATCGCCCTGCGCTGCCAGATCCTGATCTATCCGCTGACCAACCTGCGTGCGGACAATCCCTTCCCCTCGCGCGTGCACAACGCCGGCATCCCGCCGCTGACCGAGGCGGCGATGCGCTTCTTCGACCGTCAGTACCTGCCCGACCCGTCGCTTGGGTCGGACTGGCGCATCTCGCCGGTGGTCGCACCGGACGTGGCCGGCGTCGCCCCGGCGCTGGTGGTGCTCGCCGACCGCGACGCGCTGCACGACGAAGGCCTGCACTACGCGCAGCGCCTGCGCAAAGCGGGCGTGGAAACCCTGGTGCGCGTCCACCCCGGCATGATCCACGGCTTCATCAACATGGGCCGCGTGATGCGCGTGGCCGGCGAAACCCTGGACCTGGCCGCGCTGCTGCTGCGCCAGCGGCTGCTGCCGGTGGCCGCGCAGGACTGAGTCCCATCGCAGCGCGTCCCCACTCCCGGCAATCCCGCTGGTCGCCGCCTCGCCAGAACAATGGGTGCGTCGCATCCGTAGGAGCGGCTTCAGCCGCGACGGGGCACCGCCGATGTGCGCCCGGGTCGCGGCTACGTGGGGCGGCGTTGGGTGGCGTCCCCTACACGCTGCAGTTGCCGCGCCGCGCTCAGCGCGAGGCGCTGCGCAGCAGTTGCCGGAACGCCTCGTCCAATTCAAGCTGATCGCCGCTGCCAGCGGGCAGTTGCGGGGCACTTGCCTCCATCCTGCTCAGCTCCGCGTCCAGGAAATCGCTGATCGCCGGAATCCGCGGGCCGTCTTCGACCTCGGCCGATGCCCGCTTCTTGTCCAGCAAGGCATCGATCGCCTCGCGCAGGGCGCCGGAGGGCACCAGGGCATCCAGCAGCGACGCGAAGGCCATCGGCGGCATGCCGTGCCCGCGTTCGATCCATCGGCAGGCCAGCACCGGCCGCAACACGTACAGGTACTTCTTGGTGCGGATGCGCTCGCCGCGCAGGTAGCCGCGGTAGTTGCCCTTGGCCATGCTGAAGTAGTGCCACCAGGTCGCCAGCGGCGAATAGAAGCGCTCGGCCAGCTCCCGCAGCGCCGCCACGGCCGCGGCGTCCTGCCGGTACACCACCGGCGACTGCAGCCACTCCAGCAGGGTCGGGTTGGATTTGGACACCAAGCGCAAGGCCTTGCGCAGATCCCAGCCGCTGACGTCCAGGTCGCTGTCGATCGGCAGCTCGATCACGTCGCGCTGCGGTTCGCCCGGCCCGGTCCGTTCGTTGACGGTGAGGTACCAGTCCGGCCGATGCACATAGACGAAGCGCGCGTCGTAGTCGCTGTCGGGCGAGGAAAACCCCCAGCCGCGGCTGCCGGACTCGCAGGCCAGCAGGATGCGCACGTCGTGGCGCTGTTCGATGTCCTGCAGTGCGGCGAGCACGGCGGCGCGCTTGTCGGCGGCGATCGGGTGGATCGCCATGTCGGGCGAGGCGGACTGCGCAATCGCGGCAACGTCGACCGAAGGCTCCATCACGCCACCCGGCTGCGCCGCGCGCGTTCCAGGTGCACCAGCAGCAGCGAGATCGCCGCCGGGGTCATGCCGGGGATGCGCTGCGCCTGGCCCACGGTCTGCGGGCGCACCCGCTCGAGCTTCTGCTGCACTTCGGCCGACAGGCCGCGCACCTGCGCGTAGTCGAAGGCGGCCGGGATCGGGGTGTCCTCGTGGCGCTGCTGGCGCGCGATCTCCTCGCGCTGGCGGTCCAGGTAGCCGGCGTACTTGATGCCGATCTCCACCTGTTCGGCCACCTGCGCGTCGGCCACGCCCGGGCCTAGCGACGGCACCCGCATCAGCGCGGCGTAGTCCAGCTCCGGGCGCTTGATCAGGTCCAGCACGGTGGTCTCGCGGCTCACCGCCACGCCCAGCGTGGCCGCGACCTCGCGGCCCAGCGCGTTGCCCGGGGTGGCCCACAGCGCGCGCAGGCGCTCGTTCTCGCGCGCCACCGCGTCCTGCTTGGCCTGGAACCGCGCCCAGCGGGTTTCGTCGACGATGCCCAGGTCGTGGCCGATGCCGGTCAGGCGCGCGTCGGCATTGTCCTCGCGCAGCTGCAGCCGGTACTCGGCGCGGCTGGTGAACATGCGGTACGGCTCGCTGGTGCCGTGGGTGATCAGGTCGTCGATCAGCACGCCGATGTAGGCCTGGTCGCGGCGCGGCGACCACGGCTCCAGCCCGCGCACCTGGCGCGCGGCATTGAGGCCGGCGATCAGGCCCTGCGCGGCCGCTTCCTCGTAGCCGGTGGTGCCGTTGATCTGGCCGGCGAAGAACAGCCCGGGCATGGCCTTGGTCTCCAGCGAGGCCTTGAGCCCGCGCGGATCGAAGAAGTCGTACTCGATGGCGTAGCCGGGGCGGGTGATGTGCGCGCGCTCGAAGCCGCGGATCGAGCGCACCAGTTCCAGCTGCACATCGAACGGCAGCGAGGTGGAGATGCCGTTGGGGTAGATCTCGACCACGTCCAGGCCTTCCGGCTCGACGAAGATCTGGTGGCTGGCCTTCTCGGCGAAGCGCACCACCTTGTCCTCGATCGAGGGGCAGTAGCGCGGGCCGATGCCCTCGATCTGGCCGGTGTACAGCGGCGAGCGGTCCAGCGCGCCGCGGATGATGGCGTGGGTGCGCTCGGTGGTGTGGGTGATCCAGCACGAGACCTGGCGCGGGTGCTGGGCGACCTCGCCCAGGAACGACATCACCGGCAGCGGATCGTCGCCGGGCTGTTCCTCCATCGCCGCGTAGTCCAGGCTGCGCCCGTCGATGCGCGGCGGGGTGCCGGTCTTGAGCCGGTCCACGCCGAAGCGGCCGTCGCGCAGCGCCTGCGCCAGCGCGGTGGCCGGCGGATCGCCGGCGCGGCCGCCGGCGTATTGGGTCTGGCCGATGTGGATCTTGCCGGCCAGGAAGGTGCCGGCGGTCAGCACCACCGCGGCCGCCTCGAAACGCAGCCCGGTCTGGGTCAGCACGCCGCGCACCCGCTCGCCGTCCATCACCAGGTCGTCCACCGCGGCCTGGAACACGGTCAGGTTCGGCTGCGCCTCGACCAGGCGGCGGATCGCGCTGCGGTACAGGCTGCGGTCGGCCTGGCAGCGGGTCGCGCGCACCGCCGGACCCTTGGACGCGTTGAGGGTGCGCCACTGGATGCCGGCCAGGTCGGCGGCCTGGGCCATCGCCCCGCCCAGCGCATCGATCTCCTTGACCAGATGGCCCTTGCCGATGCCGCCGATGGCCGGGTTGCAGCTCATCGCCCCCACCGTCTCCACGTTGTGGGTCAGCAGCAGGGTGCGGGCGCCGGCACGCGCGGACGCCAGCGCCGCCTCGGTGCCGGCATGGCCGCCGCCGATCACGATCACGTCATGGCGGTAGAAGGAGTCGCTCATCGGGGTCTCGTCGGCCGGCGCGGGGCCGGCGGCAGGGGGCGGCACGTCAGGTCGCCCAGGGTGTGAACAGGAATTTTAGCGGTTGCATCACAAATTGCAGATCCGGGCCTCAAGTTGGCACGCAATCTGCAGATATTCCCACTGCACCCAACGTGGCAATGCGTCAGGGGCGTACGACTGGAATTGGAACAGGGGCCAGTCACGCGCACGTTGGGGGAGCTGGGGGCCGGTAGTCGGGGGACTACCGGCCCTTTTTTATGCCCGTTTGTCACCGGTCGCCGGCGCCGCGCCAGCAACGGCAAGGCCCCAACGCGAAAAGCCCCGGCGGACCGGGGCTTTTCGTTGTGAGGCGCCGACGCCCGACAGGGCCGGAACAGGGGGGATCCAGATTTCCCTGTCGGACATCGACATAGACGGTGGGGTCAACCCCTTCGGGTCATAAAGCGACGCAGGCGGTCACCCCGTAGGACGTAGAGTGCGTGCTGGGACAGGCGAACGCAAGCCCTTTCTCAGGGTTCGAGTGTGCGACGTGTCCCATTGCTGCGTCCCATATTGCCGGGCCGCGGTGCGGGTGGCCGCTGAACCCCCTCGGGACGCTGCATCGCCGGGCGCGGCGGCTGCATCGACTGCGGCCGCGGCGCCGAATTGAGCGCGTCCGGACGGCGCAGGCGGTCCATGTCGCGCCAGGGCGACGGCACCCGACCGCCTACGCTGGGCGGCGGCGGTGGGCGCGATCCGCCATCGTCCGGCCGCGGGCGCGGCGGCGGGCGGTGTCGCGGGCCGTCGTAGCCGCGATAGTAGTAGTACGGCACCCCATACCCGTAGTAGCCGTAGTAGGCCGGGCCGTAACCGTAGTAGGGCACCGCGCCGTACGGCGAGTAGTACTCGGAGTAACCGGGCGGATAGCGGTATTCGACCGAGGGCGCGCCACGGTAGTAGCCACCCTCGCCGCCTCCTGCGTAGTCGTAGGTGGCACAGCCGCCCAGTGCGGCCAGCAGTCCAGCGGCGCAGATCAGGCGCAGTTTCATGGCGTTTGCCCTCCAGCAGGCTGGCTGACAGGTTCGGTCCGTTGCATTGAATCCCCCCTTAACTTCCCGCGATGCACTTGAACGCTTAAGTCGCGCGCAACGGCGGCGAACCTGCGCCGGTTGCGGACGCTGCAGTTTGGCGACGATACGCTACCCTTTCGCGCATGGTCTCACGTTTTCTGCCCGAGTTCGGCGACGTCCTGGCGGCCGCCGCACGCATTGCCGCGCACGCGCGGCCGACCCCGGTCCTGCGTTCGCGGGCGCTGGATGCCGCCACCGGCGCGCAGCTGTACTTCAAGGCCGAACACCTGCAGCGCGGCGGCGCATTCAAGTTCCGCGGCGCCTGCAATGCGGTGTGGGCGCTGGACCCGGCCCAGGCGGCCTGTGGGGTGGTCACCCACTCCTCGGGCAACCACGGCGCGGCCCTGGCGCTGGCCGCGCGCACCCGCGGCATCGGCTGCCATGTGGTGGTGCCGGAAGGCGCGGTCGCCGCCAAGCTCGCCAACATCGCCCGCCACGGCGCCACCCTGTGGCGTTGCCCGCCGACCATCGCCGCACGCGAGGCGCTGTGCGCGCAGGTGCAGCGCGACACCGGCGCGACCCTGGTGCATCCCTATGCCGATCCGGCGGTGATCGCCGGGCAGGGCACCGCCGCGCTGGAACTGCTGGACGCCAGCGGCGGGCTGGACCTGCTGGTGGTGCCGGTCGGCGGTGGCGGCCTGGCCGCGGGCAGCCGCCTGGCGCTGTCGGCGCGGGCGCCGCAGGCGCAGCTGCTGCTGGCCGAGCCGGCCGGCGCCGCCGATACCGCGCGCTCGCTGGCCGCCGGCGAGCGCCGCGTGGACATGGTCCCGGACACCGTCTGCGACGGCCTGCGCGGCAGCCTGGGCGAGCCGAACTTCGCCCTGCTGCACGGCCATGCCGAGGTGCTGGTGGTGGAGGACGCGGCCACCGTGGCGGCGATGCGGCTGCTGTGGCAGGTGCTCAAGCAGGTGGTGGAGCCGTCCTCGGCGATCGCCCTGGCGGCGGTGCTGGCGCAGCCGGCGCGTTTCGCCGGGCGTCGGGTGGGGGTGATCCTGTCCGGCGGCAACGTCGACCTGGACGCCCTGCCGTGGGGCGCGGCATGAGCGCGCGGCGCGGCTTCCGCTGGCTGCGCTGGCTGGTCCGCCTGGCGGCGCTGCTGGGGCTGTGGCTGCTGGGCGTGGCGATCTACATCGTCTGGGTCGGCGACCGCGACCAGGCGGCGCCGGCGGACGCGATCATCGTGCTCGGCGCGGCGGCCTACGACGCCAAGCCGTCGCCGGTGTTCGAGGAGCGCATCCGCCACGGCCTGGACCTGTACCAGCGCGGCTACGCGCCGACCCTGATCTTCACCGGCGGCTTCGGCAACGGCGCGCGCTTCGCCGAGTCGCAGGTGGCCCGGCGCTATGCGCTGCGCCACGACGTGCCGGCCGACGCGATCCTGATCGAAACGGTGTCGCGCACCACCCGGCAGAACCTGATCGAGGCGCGCCGGCTGATGCGCGAACACGGCCTGCACCGGGCCATCGTGGTCAGCGATCCGCTGCACATGGCGCGGGCGCTGCGGCTGTGCGAGGAACTGCAGATCGACGCGCTGGCCTCGTCGACGCCGAGCAGCCGCTTCCGCAGCTTCCAGACCCGCTGGCGCTTCCTGCTGCAGGAGCTGTACTTCTTCCATCGCGACCTGCTGGAGCGGGGCGTTGAGCACGGCGGCGAGACCGTATGATGGGCCTTTCCACGGGCGGAGGGCGGCAGCCATGAGCAACCACGAAGTTCCTGCGCAGGATCAGGCCATCGCCCTGGTCCAGGCCTATTACGCGGCGTTCAACCGCGGCGACTGGGACGGCATGCTGGGCATGCTCACCGACGATGTCGCCCACGATCTCAACCAGGGCGCGCGCGAGACCGGCAAGGACGCGTTCGCCGCCTTCCTGCAGCGCATGAACGCCAGTTACCGCGAGCAGCTGCACGACATCGTGGTGCTGGCCGCGCAGGACGGCCGCCGCGCCGCCGCCGAGTACGTGGTGCACGGCGAGTACCACCACACCGACACCGGCCTGCCGGAGGCGCGCGGCCAGCGCTACGTGCTGCCGGGCGGGGCGTTCTTCGACATCCGCGACGGCAGGATCGCCCGCGTCAGCAACTACTACAACCTCGAAGACTGGATCGCGCAGGTCTCCGCCTGAGCCGCGCGCCGGCCTCAGGCCGGCGCGTTCGCGCTGTCGCAAAACTGTCCGCCGGCCGTCATCTGCGGCCGCAGGCGCGGTGACTATGGTCGCCGCGTCGACCGAGAGGATTGCCGATGCGCGCGCTGCTTCGTTCCCCGGCCGTCGCGGTGGCGCTGCTGGCCTGCGCGCTCGCGCTGGCCCTGCTCGGCGCCCGCGGCATCTGGGATGCCGACGAGGGCCGCTACTCCAATGTCGCGCTGAACATGCTGCACAGCGGCGACTGGCTCACGCCCCGCCGCAGCGAGGACGTGGCGCACTGGACCAAGCCGCCGCTGACCTACTGGGCGATCGCCGCCAGCGTCGCCGTGTTCGGGCCGTCGCCGTGGGCGGCGCGGTTGCCGTCGGCGCTGTCCTACCTGCTGTGCGTGCTGCTGGTCTGGCGCCTGGCCGCGCGGCTGTTTCCCGAACGGCCCGAGCTGTCGGCGCAGGCGGCGCTGCTGTACGCGACCATGCTGGCGCCGTTCGGCGCGGCACAATGGATTTCCACCGACTTCCTGCTCGCCGCCTGCGAGACCCTGGCGGTGTGGGCCTTCGTCGAAGCGCGCGCGCATCCGCCCGGCCAGGGCAAGCGCTGGATCGCGGCGATGTGGGCCGGCTTCGCCCTGGCGTTCATGACCAAGGGTCCGCCTGGCCTGCTGCCGTTGCCGGCGCTGCTGCTGTTCAACGCGGTGACGCCGGGGCCGCCGCGGCGCGCGTTGCAACTGTCCGGCATCGTCCTGTTCGTGGTGCTGGCGCTGCCCTGGTACCTGGCGGTGATCCATGGCCATCCCGGATTGCTGCAGTACTTCGTCGGCGACGAAGTGGTCAAGCGCGTGGCCAGCGACGCGTTCGGGCGCAACGCGCAGTGGTACGGCTGGGCGGTGGCGTATGCGCCGATCCTGGTCCTGGGCACGCTGCCGTGGACGCCGGCGCTGGCGCGCTGGGCCTGGCAACTGCCGCGGCAACTGCGGCAGTGGTGGCGCACGCCGGCGCTGCGTCTGCAGCAGGCGGCGCCGCTGCTGCTGACGCTGTGGTTGCTGCTGCCGCTGCTGGTGCTGTGCCTGTCGCGCTCGCGGCTGCCGCTGTACGTGCTGCCGCTGTTCGTGCCGCTGGCGTTGCTGGCGGCGTGGCAGCGCGCGCAGGAGGGGCGCGCGCCGTGGCGCTGGCCGTGGCTGCTGGGCTGGTGCGGGCTGCTGCTGGCGCTCGAACTGGCAGTGGCCTTGCTGCCCACGCACAAGGATGCCGGCGCCTGGGCGCAGGCGATCGCCCAGCGTGCCGATGCGCCGGTGCGCGAGGTGGTGTTCGTCGAGGACATGGCGCGCTACGGCCTGCGCCTGGAGCTGGGCGCGCAGGTACGCAAGATCCGCCTGGATCTGTTGTCGGACACGCCGCGCTTCGGTCCCGAATACGACGCCGATCTGCTCACGGTGTTGCGGCAACCGCGCGCCGGGCGCGTGTGGGTGTGCAAGCAGGAGGCCTGGCCGCAGGTCGCTGCGCGCATCGCCGCGCAGGGCGCGCAGGCGCAGGCGCTGGGTGCGCCCTACCAGGGCCGGGTGCTGTTTCGGGTGCGGCCCGGCTCAGCCGCCGCGGCGGCGGATCGGGATCGCTGACAGCGGCACCGCAGCGATCTCGCCGCCGCCCTCGCGGATCGGCGCACCCGGCGGCGGCGCCCAGGCGTGTGCGTAGATCACTTCCCAGGTGCTGGGCAGGGTGCCGTCGGCGCCCCGCAGCGGCTCGTAGGCGGCGCTGGCGGCGGCGAACCGGCCGCGCCCGGTGAGGGTGTGGCGGCGCGCCTGCAGCGCATTGGTGGCGCCGATCGCGCGCAGTTCGCGCATCAGCGCGGCGAGGTCCGGATAGGTCAGGTTGAACACGTCGCGGTCCAGCACCGGATCGCGGAAGCCCGACAGCATCAGCGCATCGCCGAACTGCGCGATCGGTGCGAAGCGGCTCACGTGCGGCGTGGTGCGGTCGGCCTGTGCAAAGGCCTCGCGCAGTTCGACCAGGGTGTCCGGGCCGAAGCTGGAGCACAGCAGCAGGCCGCCCGGGCGCAGCACGCGGCGGAACCCGGCGAACACCGCCGGCAGGTCCTCGACCCACTGCAGGCACAGATTGCTGAAGATCACATCGACGCTGTGCTCGGCCAGCGGCAGCGCGCGCGCGTCGGCGCAGACGCGGCCGAACGGCTTCCACCAGCCGGCCTGGCGCTTGGCCTGCTGCAGCATCGGCAGCGCCTGGTCGAGCGCGATCACCTGCGCGCGCGGCCAGCGCTTCTTCATCGCCGCGGCGGCATGCGCCGGGCCGCTGCCCACGTCCAGCACCACCTGCGGCACGCGGTCGCCGAGGTAGTCCAGCGATTCCAGCAAGCGCCCCTGCACCTCGCGCTGCAGCGCCGCGGCGGCGTCGTAACTGGCGGCGGCACGCGCGAACGCGCGGCGGATATGCTGGGAGTCGAACGCGGAAGGATCCATTTGCGCATTATCGCCGTCCGCGTCGTGCTGCGGCCAGCGGTGGCACGGATCACCGCGTTGCGCACTTCGCGCTGATCAAGCGGCGCGATCGCCGCGATGTACTCCCAATCCCGAATCCAGCCGGTTCCTTATCGCCGCCTTTCCCTGGCGGCCAGCGTGGTTCGCAGATCATCATGTCCAGCGCCTCGCCCCGACCAAGCGGCGCGCCCGCGGCTGTGCATCCCCACTCCCGAATCCCCAATCCCGGCTCCTCAGAACGTCCCTGGATAGCTGCCGCCATCCAGCAACAGGTTCTGCCCGCTCAGATAGCCGGCCTGCGCGCTGCACAGGAAGGCGCAGGCCGCGCCGAACTCCTCCGCGGTGCCGAAACGTCCGGCCGGGATCTGTCGGCGCTTGCGTTCGGCCAGGTCGGCGGGGTCGATGCCCTCGCGCTGTGCGGCGTGGGCGATGTTGCCGCGCAGGCGGTCGGTGTCGAACTGCCCTGGCAGCAGGTTGTTGATGGTGACGTTGTGCGCCACCGTGCGCCGCGCCAGCCCGGCGACGAAGCCGGTGAGGCCCGCCCGCGCGCCATTAGACAGGCCCAGGCTGTCGATCGGCGCCTTCACCGCGGCGGAGGTGATGTTGACGATGCGGCCGAAGCCGCGCGCCTGCATCGCATCGACGGTGGCGCGGATCAGCGCGATCGGCGCCAGCATGTTGGCATCGAGCGCGCGCAGCCAGTCCTCGCGCTCCCACTCGCGGAAATCGCCGGGCGGCGGCCCGCCGGCGTTGTTGATCAGGATGTCGACCTGCGGGCAGGCGGCCAGTGCGGCGGCGCGTCCGGCCTCGGTGGCGATGTCCGCGGCCACGGCGACCACTTCGCCACCGCCGTCGAGCGCGCGCAGCTGCGCCGCGGCCGCCTCCAGCCCGGCCTGGCCGCGCGCTACGATCACCACGTGCACGCCTTCGCGGGCCAACGCCTGCGCGCAACCCAGTCCCAGCCCTTTGCTCGCGGCGCACACCAGCGCCCATTTGCCGGCGATTCCCAGGTCCATGCTTGCACTCCGGTTCGATGGAGTCGCGATGATCGGACATCGGCGCGATGCCGGCCAGCTTCACGCCGCGACGTTGAGGACACTGAGCACGCACGGCAGGTGCAGGAGCGGCTTCGCTGCGCAGCGTTTTGCTGCCATGCGTCGCGACTGAAGTCGCTCCACAGGGGGAGCCGGCATCCTTGTGGGAGGGACTTCAGTCCCGACGACGGAGGCTGTCAGTCGGCTTTCGGCGTCACTTGTCGCTGCTGCATGACAGTTGAGTTCCACGGTGCAGCCGCTTGCGTCTTCCTGACGTCGTTGCGGGTCGCGTGATGCACTGTGGGAGTCAACTGTCATGCAGCGCGCGACGCGCGAGGTGGTGTGCGCTTTCCGATGGCGCAATGCGTCGGGACTGAAGTCCCTCCCACAGTGCACCCGGCGGGCGCGCCGCAAGCGCCTGTAGCAGCGGCTTCAGCCGCGACCCGATGCAGCAGGCGTGTCGCGGCTGAAGCCGCTCCTACGACAGCATCGTGGAACGCACGGCGCGACGCCGCTAGTCCAGCGCCGCCAGAAATCCGCGCAGCGCTTCGGCGACGGCGTCGGCATGGCCGAGGAACGGGGCGTGGCCGCCGCCGGCGATGGTCAGTGCGCGCGCGTTCGGCGCCAGTGCCGCGGCGGCCTCCACGCCCGCGGGCGGGACCAGGCGGTCGCGCTGGCCGCCGATCCACAGGCTGGGCACGCGCAGGCCGGGCAGGGCGCGGCGCAGGTCGGTGCGTTCCAGCAGAGTCAGGCCTTCCTGCAGCACGTGCGGGTCGGGCGCGCCGCGGGCGTCGAGCGCGTCGCGCAGCGTGCGCAGTTCGGCGCGCGCGTGCGCCGAGCCGAGCGTATCCAGTGCCAGGAAGCGCTCGAGGGTGCCGCGATAGTCCTCGGCCAGATCGTGACCGAACTGTGCGAACACCTGTGGCTCCACCGCGTGCGGCCAATCGCTGCCGCGCACGAAGCGCGGCGTCGCCGCGAGCATCGCCAGCCCGCGCACCTGTGGTTGCGTGGCGGCGGCGTGCAGCGCGAACAGCCCGCCCAGCGACCAGCCCAGCCACACCGCCGGCGGCGTGGCCGCCGCGATCGCGCTGACCACGTGCGGCAGCGCCAGCGGCGTGTCGTCGCCGCGGCTGTGGCCGTGCCCGGGCAGGTCCACCAGATGCAGGCGGTACTGCGCCGACATGCGCTCGACCAATGGCGCGAAGATGCCGCCGTTCAGTGCCCAGCCGTGCAGCAGGACCAGGTCGGGGCCTTGTCCCAGGGTGTCGATATGCATCGTCGTCCGTCGTCGCGAAGGAACAGGAAAGACCGCTTCGGCTGCCGCGTCAGTGCGCCGCGCGCTGCGCCAGCACCTGCGGCAGCAGCAGGCGCCACTGTCGGCGCGGATAGTCGCGGGTGCGCCAGGCGGACACGCGGTGCGCACCGCGGCGCTGCTGGATCGCCGCGCTCAGCCAGTCGCCGTCGATGCCCTGCCAGGCGCCGGCCGGCGTCAGCAGGTTCGGCGCCAGCCGCGGATGCACGTCGTCGCGCAGCATCTGCCACAGCGCGTCGGTGGCGAACGGCGAGGCGGCGAGTACGGCGGCGATGTGCGGATGTTGTGCCTCGACCGCAGCGTCCAGGTACAGCTCGGCCAGCGCGTCCCACACCGCGCGTCGCGCGGCGAGGTCGGTTGCGCTCACGCCGGCACGCCGGGCGGGTGTGCGGCGACGCGGTCGCGGGCCAGCGCCAGCGCGTCCAATAGCGACTCCACCTGCGCCGGCGTGTGCAGCGCCGACAGGGTCACGCGCAGCCGCGACTTGCCTTCCGGCACGGTCGGCGGGCGGATCGCCGAGACCAGGTAGCCGGCCTGTTCCAGCGCGGCCGACCACGCCAGCGCGGTGCGCTCCTCGCCGCACAGCAGCGGCTGGATCGGTGTGTCCGAGGCCATCAGTTCCAGCCCATGGCGGCGCGCGCCGCCGCGGAACAGGGCGATCAGTTCGACCAGGCGTTCGCGCCGCCACTGGTCGCGCCGTGCCAGCTTGACCGCCGCCAGCGACGCGGCGGCCTGCGCCGGCGGCAGCGCGGTGGTGTACAGATACGGCCGCGCGGTCTCGGCCAGGTGCCGGATCAGCGTGGCATCGCCGACCACCGCCGCGCCGTAGCCGCCGAGCGCCTTGCCCAGGGTCACCAGTTGCAGCGGCACGTCGTCCACGCCCAGCCCGGCCTCGGCGACGCTGCCGCGTCCCTGCGGGCCAACCACGCCGACGCCGTGCGCGTCGTCCACGTACAGCAGTGCCTGTTGCGTACGCGCCACCAGCGCCAGCGAGCGCAGCGGGGCGACGTCGCCGTCCATGCTGAACACGCCATCGGTGGCCAGCATCGCCGCGCCGTCGGCGGCGTGCTTGAGCTGGCGCATCGCGCCCTCGGCATCCAGGTGCGGATAGCGGCGCAGGCGGCAGCCGGCCAGGCGGCTGGCGTCGAGCAGGCTGGCGTGGTTGAGCCGGTCCTGCACGCACACGTCTTCTTCCTCGCTCAGCAGCGCCTGCTGTACCGCCAGGTTGGCGATGAAGCCGCTGCCGAACAGCAGCGCCTGCGGATAGCCGAGCCAGTCGGCGATCTCGCGTTCCAGCGCCTCGTGCAGCGCGTGGTGGCCGCACACCAGGTGCGAGGCGGTGGCGCCGGCGCCCTCGCGCGCGGCGGCGTCCTGCAGGGCGGCGACCACTTCGAACTGCTGCGCCAGGCCCAGGTAGTCGTTGCTGCAGAAGCCGGTCAGCCAGCGGCCGTCCACTTCCAGGCGCACGCCGTCGCGGCGGCCGACGCTGCGGCGCACGCGCAGGCGCCCCTGCGCTTCGCGCAAGGCGCGCGCGGACTGGATGCGGTCGTGCAGGTCGGGACGGGCCATGGGCGCGGGACGGGCATCTGGCGGGCTAGCGTAGCGCGTCCCCGGCCAGGCCGGGCGCCGCCGGCGATGGACGGCCGGATCGGCGGACGGACGCGCGGCCCGGGCTCAGACCAGGGTTCAGACCAGGGCCGCGGCGATCGCCGAAGTGGGCTGGGCGGTGATGTCGGCATGCACGGTGCCGGGATGGTCGTGCGCGTCGGCGTCCACCATCACCTGCATCGGCCGCAGCCCCAGCCGCGCGAACAGCGCCTGGTCGCGCTCGGTGTCCGGGTTGCCGGTGGTCAGCAGCTTCTCGCCGTAGAAGATCGAGTTGGCACCGGCGCAGAAGCACAGCGCCTGCAACTCGTCGCTCATGCTCTCGCGCCCGGCCGACAGCCGCACCATCGCCCGCGGCATCGCGATGCGGGCCACGGCGATCGTGCGCACGAACTCGAACGGGTCCAGTTCGACCGTGCCGTGCAGCGGGGTGCCGGCGACCTGCACCAGGCGGTTGATCGGCACCGAATCCGGATGCACCGGCAGGTTGGCCAGCGCCTGCAGCAGGCCGGCGCGCTGGTCGCGCGACTCGCCCATGCCGACGATGCCGCCGCAGCAGGTCTTCAGCCCGGCGTCGCGCACGTGGGTCAGCGTGTCCAGGCGGTCCTGATACTGGCGGGTGTGGATGATCGAATCGTAGAAATCCGGCGCGGTGTCCAGATTGTGGTTGTAGTAGTCCAGCCCGGCCGCCTTCAGCGCCTGCGCCTGGGTGCCGTCGAGCATGCCCAGGGTGGCGCAGGTCTCCAGGCCCAGCGCCTTCACCTCGCGGATCATCTCCGCCACCTTCGGGATGTCGCGGTCCTTGGGCGAGCGCCAGGCCGCGCCCATGCAGAACCGCGACGCGCCGGCGGCCTTGGCCTGGCGCGCCTTGTCCAGCACCGCCTCGGTGCTCATCAGCTTCTGCGCCTCCACGCCGGTGGCGTAGCGCTGCGCCTGCGGGCAGTACGCGCAGTCTTCCGGGCAACCGCCGGTCTTCACCGACAGCAGCGTGGACACCTGCACCTGCGCCGGATCGAAGTGTTCGCGGTGCACGGCGCCGGCGCGGTGCAGCAGTTCCGGGAACGGCAGATCGAACAGGGCGAGCAATTCCTGGCGTTGCCAGTCGTGTCGGACGACAGCGGACATGGGGGTTTCCTGACGGTCAGCGGCTGGGAAAGCGGGCAGTCTGGTGAGCATGCAAAGTCCTGTCAACTTCATAAAGACGGTTTGGGTTGACGGCGGCGGGCACTGGCTGCAGCGCCGCCTGCTGCCGGAACTGTAGGTTTTGGGAAAAGGCGAGAACAGGTGGGGCAAAAAGCGAGAACAATTGCTTCAAAAGACAAGATTTTTCCACCGGAACAGTGGGCGCCGAAAATCATCAAATTCGGCCATCTACTTCGAATTTCGTTTATATTCCGCTTTTTCATACGAACTAGCCGCCGTGTTTTGGCGCCAAGCTGAAGGCTGTCACAATGAGCCTCTTTGTTTGAAACCGTCTGATCAGATGGTTGCGCTGACGAGGGTCGTCGCACCCAGTTTTGCACCTCTAAACCTGCACAAGCTTTGATGTTACGTCCGTCATCGTGCATCAATCGAAGCATAGGTTCGACTTTCATTGTAGAAGAAAGCGCTGAATTCTATTAAATGACGATCGCCACTTTCATTGGTATAAAATTCAATCAAAACATACGCTTGCGTGAATATTTGCGCTGTGGCAAGCTCGCCAGAACCGATCATCGCAGACAGTCGTGGACCAGCTGCCCCGCATCCCCAAAAGTCTTCAGGCTTGGCTTGCTCAGGAGTATGGGCTAGCCATTGATTCGGCCACCACTGCAAGGATTCTCGGATACCGGAGTGCGGGGAGCCTAACCAAGGCGCGCCGGCGTGGCCATCTATCCTTGGATATGTTTTCAATGCCTTTCCGAAAGGGGCTCTATACATCTCCCAAGCACCTCGCTGCTACCTGCAAGCGACTTTCCCCCCGCAGCACTTGCCCGGCCCGTTGAATCAGGCAGCGCTAGACGTATGACTCTTCCAATCGCTGAGAAAGGGAAGTTCTAATTCGGGGCCATGGCTTCCTAAGTTCGCCAGTCCTTGCCATCAACTAGTGGGCTCATCTCAGTTTGGTGAGCGAGAAGTGGTGGCCTGGATCAAAAGCAACGAAACGACTTCCCCGGTGGATTTGCCTGAGGTCAATCTTCCACAAACCCTACAGAACAGGAGTGAGTCATGAGATAAGCCGAGCGCTGTGTGTAATCCCGGGCCAGAAAAGCAGAAAGCCAGACTTTTGTCTGGCTTTCTGGAGTTTTTACAAAAGCTTTGGCGGGCTTTGTATCAACTCTACCTGCGTGGTCGTTCCCTGTCAAGTATGGGGCGGTCCCTGCTGCCCGGATCCTTTTCCTTTTTCTGTGTTGCCCCTGGCGACGCAAAGGACGATCCGATGACTCAGTTCATCCTTGACTTGGGCATGAGCAGCCCGGGCTTCCCTGTGGCGTTGCCCAGGTGGCCAGCACCTTCCAATGCCCTCATTACCTGGCGCTGGCCTGCCGAAGACCAGGTGCGCGTGCGCAATTTGGTTAGCCGCGGCGCCATGCGCCCGATCTACCACTTTACTAGTTGGAAGCTTGGACGCAGCGTCCAACTTGAATCTGGCCTGGAAGCGCAAGTGGCCCAGCAGCTGGATGCTTGCCCCACTGTAAGCGCCTACGCCGAACAGCCGGTAGTAATGGAGTTTTCTACGCCCGAAGGTGTGTGGTCCCGGCATGTGCCGGACTTCGCCATGCTGCAACGTGGCGTACCAATTTTTCTGGAGGTCAAATTCACCCGCGATGTCGATGAGCATGTCCTGCAACGAACCCAACTGCTGAAGGGCCTCTTGGCGCCTCTGGGCATCGACTACCGCTTAGTAACCGAGGAGGACCTGCCCGAGCCGGTGCGACTGGAAAATTCTTGGTCTTTACTCTCGCGCGGCCGTGCGCGTATCCCTGAGGTGCAAGCTCTGCTTATCCATGAACAAGCTAGGGCCAATATGACCTTAGGAATGCTGGGCTGGGGCCGGCCGACCATCGCGCGACAACTGGCGCGGCTGATTCTAGAAGGGCGCCTGTCTGTGGACATGTCGCAGCGCCTAGGACCCGACACCTTAGCCTTCACCATGCAGCAGGGAGGAGGTTGGCTATGGGCGTAGGAACAATCAAAGTTGGTCAGCGCTTCGATCTGGAAGGTAAACGACATCAGATAACACGTCTGCTGGGCGATCAACGCATCGAGTTTGAAGATGCAGAATCGGCCAGACGAAAGGAGATGACCCAAGAACAGTTTCTGGAACAGTACAAGGCCGGGAAAATAATCTTCCGGCCACTCATTGAAATCGAGGCAGACAAACGAGCGCGAGCACGCGTGATGAGTAACGTGCTGTTGGCCTCAGTGCCACCGAAGCAGCGAAATCTTGCAACATTACGGTTGCACTTCATCGTGAAGTTGCAAGGGGTACCCACAACGCGCGCTCATCTCAGTCCATTGATTGTCGAGATATGGAAAGAGCTCAAGCCATCCACTCGGGAACTGATGCCAGCTTGCCCACATGCCAGCACAGTCAGTCGCTGGATGCAGCAGTACCGCGACGCAAACTTTAACATCGTAGCGCTTCTTGACCAGCATGCGCTCAAGGGAAATCGTGACCGCATTCCTCCCCAAGTTCAAGATCTCATGGAGGACTGCATTCGTGACGGCTATCTTACCCCTCAGCGTCGTAGCATCACCTCTGTATTAGCTGATATCAATAGCCTGATAAATGACACGAACCTGCAGCTAATCGAGTCCGAGCATCTGTCATATGTTAGCTATGAGCAGCTACGCAAGTTCATCACACGCTTGCCCGCTTATGAGGTATACGCCGCCAGGAACGGACGACGCGCGGCTGATGTGAAGTTCCGTACTAGTGGTAAAGGGGTCGATACACCAGAGCCACTGAAGCGCGCTTCCATGGATCATTGTCGGCTGGATCTGTTCGTTGTGGACGCCGAAACAGGTCTTCCACTGGGGCGGCCGTGGCTGACGGTTATTCTTGATGAATGCACCCGTATGATTCTGGGTTTCTCGCTCAGTTTCGACGAACCGAGCGCTTTGACAGTCATGCGAGCATTGCGGCACGCCATAATGCCAAAGACGGAGTTAGGCGACGTAACAAATCCCTGGCCAACATGGGGCGCCGTGCGCACGCTCGTGGTCGATAATGGCTTGGAATTCCACGGTGACTCTGTGAAGTATGCGGTAGGTCAATTCGGGACAATTATCCAGACCTGCCCCCGCCGCCGGCCTTGGTACAAGGGAAAGATTGAGCGCTTCTTTCGCTCAATACAAACAAGCCTTATCTCGCTAGTTCCAGGTCGAACCTTTTCCTCAATTTTTGATCGTGGCGACTACGACAGCTCAAAAAATGCGGTCATCACGCTAGATACGCTCAATCGTGTTATCCACATGTGGATCGTAGACATCTATCACCAAACTACCCACTCCGTTTTGGGCCAGAGTCCGATAGCTAAGTGGGAATCATTGATCGATAAGGTAGACCGCTCGCTGCCCGATTCGGCAGAGTGGGTAGATGCTTCATTTGGAAAGCCTGGTCGGCGCGTGCTGGGGCACGAAGGCATCCTGTTTGACTCTCTGGCCTATAACAGCTGTGAAGCCGGGGAATTGCGTCGCAGGGTGGGTGATCGAATCACAGTTGATATTATTACAAATGACGAAAACGTAGGCTACCTTTATGCAGTATGTCCGGAGACAGGTAGCTATATCAAGATACCGGCGGTGGATCTCGACTATGCCAATAACTTGACGCGATGGCAACACACAAAATGCCGAGAGTACGCCAGGGCACTTCGTGAGGAAACCCGCTCTGACGTTAGTTTCAGTGACGCCAAGCGTCGCATTATCGAACTAATAGATAATGATATGCACGTGAACAATCGTAAATCACGTCAGGCACAGGCGCGCGCCAGATCAATGTCCCAGAAAGGCAGGCTAGGCGAATCCGCAACGACGGCATCAAATCCTGCCTCAATAACTACAGTGCCGGCGCCGTCACGCGCCAACGTGGCTTCGCAATCAACTACATCGAAATCATTTCAAGCCCCTCCCAATAGGTCTTTTGCAGCCACTGACACCCAGGATAGCGAATTCTTGGACTTTGCTGTCGGCACTGCTGTTCAATATTCTAGGTGATCGCTACATGGACCTCGCATCTACTACTGCTCTATCCGACGATTTCAAACTAATTTCTGAACTGGATAAGATTAAGAAGCTATCTATCCCAACGCCCTCCTTCTCCGAAATTCACAACTGCCTGCTCCAGACGCTTAGGGAATTTGGCACTACCAGTACACCAGCCTGCAAGCACATCGTGGGCCACTCACGAACCGGTAAGTCTTTTGCCGTTAGGGAGTTTGAAGCGAAATTTCCTCCGGTACGTACAACAGCTGGATTGAAGAAGGAGGTGATCTACGTCCAGGCGCCTGTTCAGGGCACTATCAAAGGCGTAATGGAGGCATTGTTGGAGGCGCTCGGAGACCCGCATTGGATGGTCGGTTCCTACTCCAGCATGCTCGCCAGACTTCTTCAGCTGCTTAGGCAGGTGGGGTGCAAGATGATCATACTCGATGAGTTTCAGCATCTAGCAGACAAAGGTCAGCGCGCCATCCTCAAACGTACAACCGACTGGCTGAAAGTCTTGGTAGAACGCAATTCCTTCAGCCTCGTGTGCGTTGGATTGCCAGCTTCCTTACGCATCATTCGAAGTACCGAGCAGCTACGTACGCGCTTTGATGCCACTATCGAGGTGCCGGTCTATGACTGGACCAATGAACAATCCAGAAAGGTATTCCGTTCTGTGGTCCATAGTATCCAGAAGGACATGTTTCCTTTCGAGGTGCCCGACCTAGGATCTGAACAGTTGTCGCTGCGGATGTTTATCGCGTGTGCCGGACGCATTGGTCTACTATCCAAGATCTTAGATCGTGCAGTGAAGAGCGCAATTTGGGAGAACCGCACCGCCATACGCCTAGAACACCTAGATAGTGCTTTCCGAAACGCTATCTGGTTCGCTGAAGAGATTCCAGTTCCGGGCGGACCCTTCTTTGGCGCTCTGAGCTTGGACTCCGCGCCGGAATTGTATAAGCAGGCGATGTTGTTGGCGGAACACGTTCCCGCGGAGGAAGAGGACAAAAAAACTCACTTGGGTTCGATGCAAAGTGTAGGGGGCAAGAAGCAGTCTAGGAAAAAGATCAAGAATGAACTAACGAGGATCTTTGGATGAGCGTGCTCGTCGTCTCGCCACCTGTCACGCCACTCAGTCCACTTGTGATGACGCCTCAGCCCGACTCTAGAGAAACCGCGATTGGCTACTCACTGCGCTTATGTGCCGCCAATGGATACCGAAGTCCGTTTGATTTTATTCCACCGAACAAATATCGATCCGTCGCACTTGTTGAACGAGGAGGCGATGCAATAACACTGTCCCAGATTGCGCTATTGGACCGCTCCGTGGCGAATAGACTCCAAATTTCTAGCGACGGTCAGCACCGCTACACCATACTTGGGTATCAGGTTATGGCGACTGACCTGAAAATATATCATCAAAGGATCTGTCCCATTTGCATCTGCATCGACGATATATATGATGCTAGCTGGCATTTAAGTCTCGTAACACATTGTCCCGTTCATCATATTCGTCTAGTCGATAGCTGTGACAAGTGTGGGAAAGGACTTCGTATGAGTCGAGGCGGTCCAGGCGTATGCAGCTGTGGTCACCGTGTACAGGTTTCCAGTGATGATTTAAATTGTTCGCCCGAAGTGGCTAAACTTCTCCAGATAATCCGCGCTCGCTTGATTGATGATGAGCGTACCGCTCCACTTCCGGCGCGATCTAATAATTTCAGTAAACTATCTTTACCAGTCATGCTTTTGCTAGTAAATCGTATGTGTAACTTTGTGCGCAAGAATATGTGTAAAGATAATAATTCATGCAAGTACGATATGGTTGATGCACTTCCTATAGTTGCGAGAGCGCTAAATTGCTGGGACAAAGGCATCGTTAAAGTGCAGTCGTTGCTTGTAGGAAAGGAGGCCAGCGAAGACGGATATACATGTAGTATTAGTGAATTTTCTTGGTACTTTTGTGGATCTCGTATCCTAAGCCTAAGCCGCATTTCAGAATTGGATTTCATAGGTAGGTCAGTTATAGACGGCGTTGAGTCAGGACATATTTCTGCACGGAAACCGGATTGTCACAAGCTACTTGCTTCTGATGGCGAATGGGTCGACAGCAGATTAGTGCTCCATTTAACGAAATGTGACAAAGATCGCGTGATGGATCTTATAAGAATCAAAATTATAAATCGTCGAACTGTCGGCCACGGCCTAGGTAGATTCCTAGTCCAGTCAAAGCAGATTAGGATGCTACTGCCCTCGGCGTTCGTTGGGTTAAAAGCTGACGAAGCCGCGGGAATAGCGGGTATGCGACCAGTGCTGTTCTCCAGACTCGCTCGATCTCCAATTTATAGGGTTGGGCATGTCGCAACCACTGGTGGTCCTTATGCACGAGAGGACGTCAAGCGCTTCATTGAAATGCTGAATCAACTCGGTGATGTAGTATTGAGTACTCGAGACGCCGTGACATTGCGCCAGGCACTTCAGGTCAAGCGGGAGTATCAATTGAATTATTCAGCAGCGATAATCAGGGCTGTTTTGGATGCGACGCAGTTGAGGGACGAGCATCTTCGAATCGATTCGTGTGGCAATCCCGAGATCTTGATGCAATTGGTCGGCAGATAGTTTAATTAATTGCGTTAACTGAGGCATTTATTAATCATGCGGCCTATCTCCAAGGCCGCAGCCATACGAGGATCTTGGACGTCGCAGATGTGGCTTTCGGTTTCATACTCATAAAAGACAGTTCCATACTTGCTAGTTTTAAAGTTTCGAAGGGGACATGGTCGTTCCGTCGCTGGTGAAGGCCCTATCCCGCACTGCATTAAAGAACGTCTGCCATTGGTTAGGAGTCTCTGAGCCGCGTCCAAAGTCAGCGACTGACAAACGATGCTCCAGCTGTAACGGCCTTAGTATAGCTTTAACAAAGTCGTATAGACATGCAGGGTTTATGCAGCAATGGAAATTCCGCTGAGAGTGTCCAAGTCGAGCAGTGAGCCGCTCTGGATCCGCTCGTAGTCACGCCTCGGTCGTCGTGGTGGATCCAGCGACCAGGCCGACAGGATTTTAGCGTAGGTGTGCTGTTCGACGTGTTGATCAAGAAGTCTGCCTGCAGCGAAGACGACACCTGCGAATGCTCAATTCTAGCCAAGATGAAGCATCGCCATGTAGGGTTAGGAGTTAATTCCATTACACTCTGAGAGTTGCAGGATAAAACCCTTGTCCCCAAAAAGAGAGTTAGCTGAATGAGTAAGAAAGCCCTGGAATCGATTGTTTCCGCTAAAGCAAAAATCCAAGAGGAGCTCCGCAAGCTTGAAGAGCAGGAAGCGACTCTCCTCCGGGAAAGGGCCGCTTCAGCTGTAACAGAAATCATTGGCCTTCTGTCCCAATACCGCGAGCACTTCACCCCGAAGCAGAAGGCCGAGCTGGTGGTTGCCATTGGGGTCAGCAACCCTGGTCGCGGCGCCAAGGCAGTTCCTACCCAGGCCAAGAAGGAAGTCGCCCCTAAGTATTGGTTGCCTCATACCCATGAGACTTGGAGCGGCCGAGGCCGTCCTCCACGCGCCTTCACGGCTTGGGAGGGCACCGCTGCCTACAACCACTGGAAGGCCAGTCACCCGGAGGAGAGGTTCCCAAAGTATCCCGGCTAAGTGCCGGTCCCTTTGTAGGAAGCCAATTCTGGGTAGAGCAACAGGCTCATAGGCCATCTTTGGGCCTAGCGGAGCTGTGGGCGTCGCTATGGGGCGGTGGCTCAGATGTCGCGCTCATTGGTCCCCGACGCTGCTGCGCGCTCCCGCCGAGATCGAACGTTGGCCCCCCCCTGGACACAACGAGGAACGGCCCAAGAAGGCCATCGACGGCATGATATCCGCCGACAACGCCAAACGCCTGATCAACACCGATATCATCAACCCAGGCGCTAAGCCCCGCTGCTATTCAAAGAAGTGATGATGTGGTGCAGGGGATGCAGCTCGTTAACCATGAGGTAGAGGCCTAGTATGACCGAGACACAATCTGCATGGGTCGACGACCAGACGTGGAAGGCCCGTTGGGAGAAAATCAACCAGTTGGATGGCGGCGGGCAAGGTGAAGCTTATCGTGCACGACGCCGGTCCGACGGAAAAATCGGATTCCTCAAGATCATAAAATCGAAGAAAGTTGCCGAGCGTCGGGCTCGCTTCTTCCGTGAGGCGGCCGCCTATGACAGCTTCGGCGTCGACGGCATTCCAAGGCTCATAGAGAGCAACGCACATCGACACGCAGACGACAGTGTCACTCCTTTCATCGTGATTGAATTTATTGAGGGGGCCACGCTTAGGTCGTGGCGCGAATCGCAAGCGTCGGTATCGATCGAGACCGCAGTGACGATCACATCGCGCCTACTCGATATCCTTAAGGCCTGCCATGCACAGGGGTGCGTCCATCGCGACGTAAAGCCCGACAACATCATCCTCAAAGGCGGCTCCTCGGCATGTGTCTGGTTACTTGATTTCGGCATCAGCTATCACGATCTCACCGACATCGACTTCCAGACCGAACATTGGCAGGAGGTCGGAAACCGGTTCCTGAGGCTTCCCGAGTTATCGGCAGGAAGCCTGTCGAAGCAGGATCCGAGGTCGGACGTTTGCTTTGCTGCGGGCATCCTCTTCTATCTGCTGACGGGCGACCCTCCCGATGTGCTTCAAGACAGCGAGGGGCGACTACCGCACCAGCGAACGGCCGCGGTGACAAAGCTCCAGCAAGGCGTCGCGTCGCCTAGGCTAGCGCTGCTCCTCGCGCTCTTTGATGATGCTTTTGCTACCCGCATGGTGAATCGCTTCGCCACTGTGCAAGCGATGTACGAACGAATGAATAGAATGATGCAGGATCAACCACCCGTCTCATCGGCGGACGAGAACCTAGCCGCGCTCCGCGAAATACTCGACACGTCTGCCAACCGCCAGCTGGCAGCGAATATTAATAAGCTTGGCGACGCGCTGACGAGAGTACAGCGCGTCTTCAACCAAGTGCAGAATTCTATCGGCGGCAATCTTTCGATCAGTCAGACAGGCTGGGTCGTCACTGGTGAAGGCGGTAAGAACACGTTGTTCTGGTCTCGTCAGGGATCGAACGATCGCATTTTTTCGGTAACCTATGAGTCCTTGCTCGCTGGCGAGGAGCTTCTTCTGCGTATGTCGGGCGAGACCGTGTATCGCACCGACCTTACCGAGCCAAGCTATGGTGATAATTTTCAGGCCGCCATCCAGACTTGGCTGGCGGACCGGCTCCTCGCCGCTCTAAGCGAACCCAATGCTCTTCCGCCCGAAGCGGATATTTTCAGGGAGATAATCCCTTTCGGGTCACTCGAAGCGGCAGCGCTCGAAGCCCGCCGTAGCAATCGCGTGATCCTAGCCTTCGTCTATGATCCGACGCAGCCGGAACGCGGCAAGTTGCGATGGGCGCTCGGTCATTTCCTGCAAAACCAGCGCACCCGCAAAATCATGAGCGACACCTTCGTCACCGCTATCGTGCCGCTTTCTGCTATCTCTGCAGTCTCTGATATCTTGAACCAGCAATCGATGGAGGAGTCCAGGTGGGTGGTGCTAAACCAGCAACTCCGCCCGCTAGAGCAGCAGGTCATCCACGCCAATCCGCGGGAGGCGGAGCGGATCGTCGGCGAACTGGCTCAGCGCTACTAGGTAGGCTCCGAACCGTCGGCATGATCATCAGCGGTCGTTCTACCGATGAACGCGAACACTTCCATGTAGACCGATGCTCGACAACACGCTTTAGCAAGTAAGTTCTAGGAATTGGGCGAATGAATAGTGGGTTCTTTGTCCGACCATGCTGTCTCTCGAAGGCTTCAGAAGCGTGTATGTCAGTATTTCAGGAGGACTTTTGTTTCTCTTTACCAATGAAGAACAGAACTTCCGCCGTGACGAGGGGGTCTCCAAGATCGGCAAGGGCTGCATCATCTAACGCGTCTCCATGCGCGCCCAGCACCTTAGCGACTCCGATATGTCTAGCGGGTAGCAGGGCTGCAATTTGCTCTGCAACCGATGGGTTGCGCTCATGCATCAACCACACTGCCAGCAAGAGAAATGCCCGTTTGCCTTGGTGGCCTGCCAGATTGCGACATGTATCGACTGCTTGACTAGCTTCGCCGCGCAGCGCGAGGATCAATATCAATCGAGCGGCCACGTAAGGGTCTGTTCGGGATAGCAGATCAGCTGTTATCCGGGTAGTGAAGGTAGGAGTAGCTTGTTGCCAGTTGGACAGTAGCGCGTTCGCCGCGGCACGGCAGACCGGACGCGGTGCCGAAGCGGCGAGATCTAACAGTCGGGTCCTGAACGCTTCCTCAGCCTGACAGGCAACGATATTCAACAGAGCGATTCGCAGGCCAGCATCGCTGGTTTCCAAGGCGACAACGTGCAAGGCTTCGGTGAGATCTACGGATAGTGGCCCTAGCTTGGCTAGCGCCGCCGCTGCGGCTCGCGCTATTGGGAAGTGCCGATTGTCACTGTCGTACATGGAGTCTGAGGACCACGTGTCGCTCACCAGCCGGAGCAACGTTAGCAGATGCTCCGGATGAGGCTTTGCATCGAGTACATCCACCAGTGCTTTGCGGACGTAATGTCCTTTGTCGCCGGCCATTGCCAGGATGGAGTTGGGCAGCGGCTCTGGTAGAGCACCGGCTATCGCGGTGAGCGCATGTGCGCGAGCCATGGAAAACCTGTGTTGGAGCGCGGCTTGAACTTGATCCGTCAAGCCACGGCGGTCAGCCGCGTCCACTGCGGCGGAGGCATCGATGTCTTCGTCCGCGTTGGCCAACATCCAGCGGATGTCGTCTTCGATAGGCAAGCGGATGTGGCGGTCTACAGCGAGGAGGAATCGGCGAAACACCACACTGCCGCCAGTGATTCCGGCTAGCAGTTTCAAAGCCTCCCGCGATAATGTGGGAGGCTGCTCAACCTTGACGGCGGCCGAAGCCAGAGCGATTTCAGCAAGCGGTGCTGGAAGTATTGCTAGATCAGTTTCGACCAGGGCCAATCGAGCGTCGCTGTCTATGCGTTTGGCCTGGCGATGTAGCAACTCGCCCAGCTCAAGCGCGATGCCAGTCGTGCGTTGGTGATCCTCTGCATCTTGGAGCATCCGGACAAGGTCGGGGAGAGCATGCGGCGCGCGTTCGATCAAACAGGTCAGTGCGGCGCAGCGAACGTCGTATTCAGCGTCACCGTAGCGGACACGCTCGATCAGTCGCGGAAGATAGGCCGGATCCCAGTGTTGCAGGACGAGTCGCCAGAGCAGATCTTCGTGCTCGTGGCCCCACGCGGCGTCGAACACGGCGGCTAGCTCATCGACGTTCTTTAGTGAGTCGTCGGGCTCGTTTAAGATTTCACGCAACCAGTAGAATAGCATTCGCTGGCGATGGCGGTGTACAGATAGCCTGCGCCAATCACCCGTGAGTCGAGCCTGTCTCACGTAAGCGACGATCAATTCACCCGCGGTGAAACCGTCATCGTCGTTGCTCAGATACTCAACGAAGTCCTCGCTGTACTCGCCGTTGATGATAGCTAAGCGCTGTTCTTCGTCGCGCTCCCGTTCTTCCTCGGTGGGTGTTCGAATAGCGATTGCGGTATCGATGATCGTTTCAAATGCATCCATATCGTCCAGCGCGCCTGCCGCGATGGCGTCGTCGGTGTCCACAACGCCGTAGTGCACAATTTTCTTGGCGGCATCGAGGAAGGCCCCTGTCAGACCCGGCGCGATAGCCAGCAGATGGCGGTGGAGATCGGCTCTATAGCGGATACGGATGCTGGGCAAGACGTTCCGCACGAACGCCTCAAGGATCGGCCTGGTTTCCGCTGCCGAGCGCATGCGCGCATACCAGTCCTCTTTATGCTCGGGCGGGCTCCAGAGCATCAGCCCATCGAAGCTGTCGTCCGGTCGATGGAAGAGGTATCTAGCCAGTTCGGCAATGATGCTGTTCGGTGATCCAGCGGCCTCGGCGAGGCGCAGATGGGCTTCCAGCTCCTTGCCGGCTTCTTGGAATTCGCTTATCAGCCAGGCGTCGATGCCTGCCTGGGCGCCAGCCGAGGGCGACGGACGCAAGTCGCTAGGCAATCGCTGCATTCCTGCCAGGATACGGGCTGCCGTACCGGCACCCCAGCTGGGATTCGGACCGTCGAGCGCCACCAATGCATCGATCAAGTAAGACAGGGTGTCACGGACGACCGCAGCTGGCTCTTGCTTGAGTACCTGCTCGATACCGGATTCGACCCGAGGGTGATAGTAGGTCACGGTATCTTCGACTTGACGCAGGTTCCGCGCAGCAACGAAGAAGCCGATTAGTGGCGAAAGCCCTTCAGCCTGAGAGCGGTCGCGCTGCATGAGGGCATCCTCGACCGGCCGCAATCCGCGCAGGGAGACTTTGCCGTTGGCCTTGAGCAACGCCCAGAGAGCGGCCGCGGCGCGCACACCCTGGCGTTGCCCGATCTGCTCGATGACAGTCCTTTCGATGGAGTCTTTGTGCGCCCGCTCGATGGCCAGTGTGATGAAGTGGTCCGGGTAGCGCATCAACTGGCGATCGAGAATGGACAGGGCGTCGAAGAACTTCTGGATTTCCAGCGGAGTCGCGAGCTTCGACAGTACCCTGTCTTCGGCTCGGGTGGCGATCCCATGAAGCTCCCGGGGTAGGACCCGGATGCGCGAGCGATACAGGCGCACACGCTCCTGGGGACCGTAGTGCTCGGCCTCCAGTTCGACGACCCAGGGGCGAACGCTGTCGAGTGCACGGCTCTCTTGGGCGACATCCCGCCGGGACGCCGCGACGATCAGCTTGTTGGCATTGGCGCTCCTCAGGTACTTGGCGAGATCTTCGTTCCACGGACGGCTTTTGGCATCAAAGTCGTAGCGGCCCCAAGGGTCCTCAATGTCATAGAACACGGGGAGATGGGTTTGGTCGCTGGCGAGCTGCTGGGGACCTTGGGTAATGGGGACGTACGCCAGCCCGGGAGTGGTCTCGCGCAGTGTTTCGTACAGCCTCCGCGCAGCCATAGTTTTGCCGGTTCCGGACTGGCCGACAATGAGCACGGCATAGCGCTCGGCCATGGCGGTTACGAGTTGCCTCCACTGGCTGGGATAGACGTAGTCGTCAAGCTCGGGCGAGCTGGCGATGTAACCCTGATGGGCGCGAATGACCGCTTCTAGGTCTGCCCGGTGCCAACGTCCTCCCGCCACGCCACAAATGCGCTGGCGAGCCTGTTCGCGTAGATCCAAGTGGCATTGGCGCCAACGAGCGTTCGGGACGCGGAAAGCATCCGTTAGCAGCTCTCGGATGCGTGCATCTAGCCGCTCGCGATCTACGTTGTCTATCACCGCGACCCGGCCTGCGCCCCCAGTGGGGAGCTCCTTGCGGATCAACTCGGGGGTACTCGCAGGGGCAGGCCAGGCGCCCGCACGGTGCACTCTCAAACCACGGGCCTTTCCGTTGAGGGCTGCACTGGTGACCAGCAGGTAGCGGACCTTGGGACTTGTTAGCCGTTCGATAGCAGGTGTGCGTCGTTCGCCACCGTGCTTGAGCAGCGCGAGCACGCCTTTGACGGTCCAGGCATCTCCTGTCCTAAGCTTGGCCTGGACGACTAGTAGATCGCCGTCCATCGCCATCGTACCGGCCACGCTTCCAGGGTCGTGCGCTGCCAAGTCGGCTTCCATGTCCTCCTGGCTGCTGGGCTCCAGAACGATTTCCTGGGTGAGCTTGCTGGCGAGCACCAGGTCAAGCGCCAACCAAACCGAGGCGTCGATTTGATACTCGTATCCGGCCAGCGAGTCCGTGCCCGCGCCGCATGACTTTTGCGGACTATCCGGGGACTCCTGTGCGGAAGGTTCGCTCATGCTTTCTTTGTCTGCCAAGTTTGATTTCGAATATTCATGAGACTATAACGCGCTAGAGGGCAAGAGCGTCTATCGGGAAGCGTGAGACGGTGTCTGAAAGCGTTCATCGTTGCTTAAATTTGCGTGCTTCCCATTGAGGGAGAGTAGGAAGTGAAGCGAACCACGTTCATTGCCCCGTAGACCCGAGGAGATATCGATCTTGATTGGGATCGCTTCTGGCCGACCTGCCCGTTCTCGCCCGCGCCCCTTCATAGCCCGGATCCGGTAGCGTTTAGGTCAGGGCAAGCTCATTATGTAATCTTGCTTGAGGCACATGGGAAAGTCCTCAAAGGAGCCGTGATGTATTTGGAAAAGCTGGTGCTGAGCGGATTTCGCTCGTTTGAGAAGGCCGAGATCCCGCTTTGCAAAGACTTGACGCTGTTTGTCGGTGAGAACAATGGTGGCAAAAGCAATGCGATCGACGCCATCAGGTTGCTGACTGCGCCCCTGAGTGGAAGGCGCGAAGTCTATTGCGAGTCGACCGACATCCGCTTCGGTAGCGCGTCCAGATCATTTGAGATCGCGGCTTCATTTACCCAACTCAGTTCTGGCCAGAAGGGCAGGCTCATCACTGCTGCTATTGATGCTCATATCACTGGGTGCGCGTTTGGTCTTCGCTATGAGGAGGTGGCTGGTCGAGTCCCGGGCAAGGCGAGCGTCTGGGCCGGTCAGCATAAAGGCATTGCCGAGCCAGGTGCGCACGAGATGGTGCGGCATGTGTATCTACCTGCCTTGCGTGACGCTAAACGGGTGCTAGCCTCCGGCAACTCCACACGTATTTACGCCTTGCTAAAGCACTTCCTAGGCGAAATGAGCCAAGAAGAGCTTGCTGTGAAGTTACGCAGGAGCCAGAACGTTCCCGTCCTAGATCTGGTGGGTAAGGCAGTGGGGTCTGGCCTAGGCATGCTGACGAGCGGCGTGCGCAGGCAAGGTGCTTCCCTCGGGTTCTCGTCCGAAGAGAAGTTGATCGACATTGCGCGCGAGCTTCGCTTCAAAATGGCCGATCACGACATCGAGCCTGAGGACCTGCGCTACTCCGGCCATGGCTACGCAAACTTGCTCTACATGGCGACAATCGCCGTTGAGCTGGAAAAAGTCGATGAGGCCGATCTCACGCTGTTCTTGGTGGAAGAGCCAGAGGCACATCTTCATCCTCAGCTTCAGGCGGCCGTTCTGAATTTCCTGGAAGAACAAGCGGCCAAGTCACACACCAAAATACGCGATTCAAACCAATGCGCCGGAGAGCTACAAGTCATAGTGGCAACGCACTCGCCCAACCTGTCTGCCTGGGTGGAAAATAAGCATGTGGTCTTCTTCCGCTCCGTTATTTCTGAAGCTGCCAAGGTGGAAACGACGGGCGAGGAAGGAGGAGCGATCAATGCTCGCAGTGAATCTCGCGCGCCCCCGCCAAGCGAAGTGGGCGAAGAGGAGGGCGCTGACCTGGAGACGATGGCTGGGCTTCCCGCGACAGTCTTGTCGGAGATTGAGCCTAACCCTGTGCTTTCTCCTTCTAGGCCAAGGCGACAAACCCGAGTCATCCCCTTGGCCAAGCTTGCGCTTGTGGATGAAGAGCGGCGCAAGGTTGACCGTTATCTAGATGTTACCAAGTCCGCACTGCTCTTCGGTGGGCGCGTGTTCCTGGTGGAGGGCATCGCCGAAGCCTTGTTGCTTCCTGTGATAGCTAAACGCTTCGTGCTTAAGAATGAGCCTGAGCGATTGCGTCTGTTCCGCTCTGCGGTCTTCGTTCCAATCGATGGTGTCGACTTCGCCCCATATATCAAACTTCTTCTTACGGCCTATCAAGGTATTCGGATTGCCGATCGTGTTGTGGTGATCACCGATGGCGACAAGGGCAAGGCGGAGCCTGGCGAGGTGTCGCCGGGCATGTCGCGAAAGCGTGATTTGGAGGAGATGGCCCAAAATCTTGATGCAAAAGCTCAACTCAGTGTTCAGATCAACGAGTTCTCTTTGGAGCCTGCGCTTGCGGTGTCAGAGAACGATGAGCTGATGCGCAAGATATTCCTCACGCTGCGCCCCAATTCTGCGAAGAAGTGGGACGATGCAATGGCAAAATCTGGGGACGAGCGCGCCAGGGATATTCAGATAATCTTCGAGAGCGTGCGTAAAGGGGATTACGCGCAGTTGTTGGCCGAGGCGCTCTGGAAAGAGCAGCAAAATTTCCAGGTTCCTGCTTATCTGAAGGACGCGATCTGGCAGCTGACCGAATGAACGTGTCACTCTTCGTTCCGACGCAAGAGCAAGAAGCGATTATCATGCACGAAGGCTCGGCGTTTATCGCAGCGTGTCCTGGGGCTGGAAAGACCCGGGTCATGGTAGAGCGCGCGCGTCGGGTCATTGCACAGCAATCTTGCGGCTATGGTCGTGGGCTGGCATTTCTGTCCTTTACAGGGGCTGCGGTCTCGGAGCTTGAAGCGCGGCTGTATCGCGAAGGTGTCGTTCAAAAACCTGCTTTCCCTCACTTTATAGGGACCTTTGATGGCTTCCTGTGGAGGTTCCTCATCGCACCATTTGGTGCCCCGAGCGAAACTCGTCCGGCACGCCTTATTCCAGATAAGAATTTCCTGGATGTTGTTCCTTTTCCGGGAGCCAGAGCGCTTCCGTTAGGGTGCATTGACCGCACAACTGGTCTTGCGATTCAGAAGGAACTTGAGGAGCGCAGGTTCGCCGGCAACATCAGAGTGTATGAAGTCGCGGCTCGAAGATTGAGAGCTACTCTGCTTGAGGAGGGGCAGTTGGACTTTGAGGATGCGCGACAACTAGCGCTGGATCGCTTGAAAGACCCCGCGCGATCGCAGTTCCTAGTTGACGCGTTTGCGGCGCGCTTCACAGAGGTCATCGTTGACGAGGCGCAGGACTGCAATGCATTAGATTTAAGCATCATCAGTTTGCTCAGATCGCACGGTATTACAGTAAAAGTTATTTGTGATCCCAACCAAGCGATCTATGGATTTCGTGGCGGCGTTGGCCAAGAGCTTGCTCGATTCGCAAGTACATTTTCCGATGAGGAGCGCCTTCCAATGACAGGCAACTTCCGCTCGGGTAAGAATATTGCAAAATGCATCTGGACGCTGCGGACGCCTGCGATGCGTAGAGTTGCCGATGAGGCGTTAGGACCTTTCAAAGACGAGACCAGCCCCGTGCATGTGCTGGCGTATGGTGGCAATAGTGTGCCTCGATCAGTCGGTATCAAGTTCGCAGAACTTGTGCGAGATCTGGGGTTCCCCCCCGCCAGCAACCCAATCGTTGCATCAACGCTGGCTTCTGCAAGCAAGGCAGCTGGTGTGCCGTGCGTAGAGAAGGAGGGGGGGCTGAGCATTACTCTGGCAACGACGGTTCACACTTACCACAGCACTTCGGATATGAGAGCCAAGCGGGATGCGCTCGTTGAGTTCCACAAGATTCAACTTGAGATTGGGGAGGCGCTGGCTGGTAGGACCTATCAGCAATACATCAGCGAGAACAAGATAGAGCCGAATCAATGGAGGCCCAGCGCAATTGAGATGCTTGAGGCGATGCGGTTTGATAGCAGTCAACATGGTTCGGCAAGTCAGTGGCTCAAGCACACAAAGGGTCTTCTCGATCCACTCCGAAGGATCGGGTCGAGCAAGTCAATCAATCAGTGGCTTCCGAATAGATCTGAGTTGGAAAAAGTATTTGCGGTCAGCGCGGGCCCTCGTCAGCTTGCACAGACTATCCACGCCGTGAAGGGGCTAGAGTTCGATGCGATCTGCGTCGTGATGACGTCAAAGCACACCAAGACAATTATAGATTTGCTGTCTTCTGCGCCTGGCGATGAGGATAGCGAGAACGCGCGTAAGATCTACGTCGGGGCGTCACGCGCCCGTCGCCTTCTTGCCATCGCCATCCCCAAAAGTCAGGGCGAGCGTCTGAAGGATCTTCTGACAACAAGTGGGGCGGAAGTGAAGTTGTCTCAGGTCTAGATTGGACAGAAGGCGGACGCGGTCCTGTGTCAGGAGAAGAAAGCGGTCGAACCTTTGATGTCGCCTCCAGTCGGATAAAGCTGAGGGTGGAGACCTCTCAGCAATAAGGGGAATGCGAGATTGCTACTTGATTGCATCCTGCATAACAACCGCAATGAGGAATTGCGCTGGGGCAAAGTTGGCTGCTGAGAAGGGCGATGACCTAGATAGGGAAACCTACCAGAGCCTCAAGATGATATTTGTTCCAAAGAAGTAGCTTGGACAGGCATTGCTCATGGCTAAGTGGGCGCTATGGTATGTGGGGGTTTTCTGACATCGAAGCGGGCATCACGCTGATTGTCCTTTCGTTCCCTTGATGGCAACCTGTCTCTGTCGTCCAGGCCACTTCACCCACCATGGCTGGGGGATGGAGACCAGAACCTCCACTCAAGCGCCGACGACCAGAGGCCTCGCGTGCGAGGCCTTTGCTCTTTGCGCACAGGGCTTCTTGGTCAGGCGAGGACTAGTCATGAGAAGGCCGCCAGTCAGAGACATTTGTCTATCTTCGTAGACGTTTGGGGCAGCACTCGGGCTAGCGCTTGCACGCTCATATGGTCAGCAGTAGCGTTTTCGCAATGCGCCCGTCAAGAAACGAACGATGAAAGGCCTCTCCGGAGCACTCTTCGGGCTAACCATACTTGCCGCTGGCATCTTTTCGGTCGCCAGGGCGGCGGACCAAGTGACGAACCCAGCCGATGTCATCGAGGGTATGGGAGAGCGGGCGCCTAATGGCAAGAAGAACATCAGCCTATCCCCCCTGTTCAAGGTCTACACCTTTGAAAAGTCGGGGCTCAAACTCGTTCAAATCAATTCGCTACAGGACGAGGTCATCACGGTCATCGTCGTGACGCCAGGCGCCGAATCCCGCCTTCCGATCGGCACTGCGGCGGGCCAGCCCCTGCTCTTGGCCAACGACGAAGCCACAAACTTGGGGGCTTGGTAACCAGCAATGAAGAAGCGCCCTGGCTCGGCGCTCCTGATCATCGCCGTCTGGACGTCCCGCCCAAAAGTGGAAAGCCCATGTTGGGCTGCTGGACTTGGATAGGAGCCGTCCGCCGCCGCTGCCTGTTGGCTAAAGTCGCAGTTGCTCGGCAGTGCCCACGCCTTGCTTGGTAGCATGTTCTTCACTCTGGAGAGGAAGGGGCGTTCGACGCGTGGCTGAAGTCACGCCGCCGTGGACCTTGACCGGCTTGACGTCCGGATTGCGGTACCACTCGTCCACGTTCTCCGCCTTCCCCCAGATGCCCCGGTTGAACTCGGACACTTGAGGAGGATGTTCGCCAAGTAGTGCGCTCGCCGGCTCTAGGTCGAGTTGTAGTTGTGGTTGGACGTAACCTAGCGTCTGCGCTCAAGGAGAGGACTTTTGCGTCCAAGCTTAAAACGATGGATCCAATAGTGAATTTCAACAATAGTAAAAGACCAAATCTATGATCCGCTTCTTATCCATCGGACACGGCGACAAAGAAATACCGCTAATGAGCGATGAAATATACCGCAGTCGAATGAATGCATTCACGGTAGTGGTTGGGAAGAATGGGCTTGGAAAGAGCAGGCTGTTGGCAGAAGTAGCGAAAGCGGGAATAGCTTCCGCTAATGAGTATGAAGATGGAGGTGAGGGGGAGTTTCCATATAAGAGCCCTCAAGGAAACCCAGTGGTGATCGCTGTTTCAACTAGCCCCTTCGACAGATTTCCTGCGCCTCCGAGGCAGGGAAGTACAAGAAGAAACTACAGATACGTAGGTATGCGGGGACAGGGGATGTATGCCGCATCCTCATCCATATCTCTTCTGTCTTCTGTCACACGGGGATTGCTTAGCAAGCTATTGTTTAAGACGAATCGAGCTGATCTACTTGGGGTTTTCCATTCATTGTCATTTAGCTCCACCTTTGAATTCACGCTGAAACCGATGTTTTCTCATTACAGCAATTCGTCTCATTCGCGTAGAACTAGAGCTGTCGAAAGCGCGAGTGGGTACTATATCGATGATCGATTTAGCTCAATTTTTTCGCGCCTCTCCACGGAGGAACGGTCTGATATTGAGTACGCCATTGATAATGTTGGAAATCTGTTCGAGAAAATAAAGGCTTTTAGTTTGAAAGTCGACTTTTCATCGGGTCGTTCAAGCTTTGATCGTCGCCACGTCGAGCCCCAACAAATAAGGTCCATTCTTATACTCATGGAGATTGGTTTAATTCGTTTGATGGACATAAGAGCCGAAAAGATAGGATTTGGCGAATTTAGTCTTCGGATGGCAAGTTCGGGAGAGCAATGCATTCTTGTTCTGATGCTAGGAATTGCCAGTTATATTGAGAACGGCTCGCTCATATTGATCGATGAGCCGGAAATTAGTCTGCATCCTGAGTGGCAAGAAAGTTTCATGGGTCTCCTTGGCTCAGCATTTTCAAAATACCATAGCTGTCAGTTCATCATTGCTACCCATTCCCCTCAAATCACGGCCAGGCTTAGTGGCAAGAACTCATTTGTATATTCATTTGGGGCGGATAAGCTAATTCACTCGTCAGAGTTCTCGAACAAGTCTGCAGACTTTCAATTGACAGAGTTGTTTGATTCCCCAGGAAGAATGAACGAATATATATCCCGGGTTAGTTTTAACTTGGTAGCCTTGATAAGGTCGGGCAGAGCTGCAGATGATGAGACCAGGGAAGGAATTTTAAAACTAATTGAGTTCAAGGCTAAAATAGATAGAGTTGATCCTATTAGTAAACTTATCGACTCTGTGACGGAGCTCTATTTCCAGCATGTCTAACATAAAAAATCCCATCGTTTTTAGCGCGAACGCGTCAGCTAAAATTGCGGGCCTTATTGGTAAGCCAGAATATAACCATCGGGACTGGGATCTGCAGGATTTGCAGGAGTTAAGACACGAAGTGCGCAAACACTACCGCGCCGAACAGAAAATGACTTGTGCCTATTGCAGACAACCGGTGGCAGAGATAAGCGCAGCTGGATCCCCAATTGATCATATTGCCTGCAAATCGTCTTATTTGCAGTTTATGTTTGAACCAAGAAATTTGTGTGTAACCTGCCCTGACTGTAATTCTTTCAAAAGAAATAGAGAGGTTATGGTTGATCCTGTATTAAAAGGATCGGCAAAGAAAAAATATCCAACTGACACGAATAGATTTCGAATCTTTCATCCTCACTATGACAACTATGGCGATCACATAAAGCGTGCGGGCATTCTCTATTTTTCCTGTAGCCAGAAAGGGGCCTATACAGTTTATATATGCAATTTAGCTAGATATGTGAACTCCTTCGGTATTTCTAATGAGTTGCTGCATGATTTCGCTGCAGTGCTCCAGCGGCATCAATTCCATGAGGGATAGGGATTTATAAATGCCGCAGCTAAATTTTTTAAATCTAATAGACGAGCGTTTTAGCCAGGCCCAACCGCTCGAATGAGCTGGCTCGGGAGCTTTAACGTCCCTACTTCGTGGTGCCGAAATTATGTCCAGATCGGATCTGGCTACAGAAGTTTCAATGATCTCAAAGGGAGGGCGGCTCAAATGAAGGAACTAAGCGCTAGCGGGTCGCCGTTGCCGATGTTGGCGGTGCGTGCCTTCCATCTCGCACCAAATTTTGTCGCTGCGCTGGACAAAAATAAGGTTGCGCATCCGGCCACTCGGATTTCAGAATCGTTCTGGAGTGTGGCAGAGCAATTGCATGAGATGCTCATCGCACTTGACTTTGACGGATTGGACGGGCAGGCCGAGGCGCGTCGTAAGCGAAATATTTTGGGTAGCACGGAGTTGTTGATGCACCGCTGCGCTGCGTTGAACGACTATCTCGGTGTCCTGATGCGGACTTTGCTGCCAAGCGTCCCAGAGCGCAAAATGGGCGCCGATGCCAATGCAGCGAAGCGTCGGCTCGATGCACACATCAATCGCCTCTATAAAATACCGATCAACTTTATCAAGCACGAAGGATTCGGTCTGAGCTGGATCGAAATGAGTTTTAAAGACCTGGTGACGCATGGCTACATGGTTACGGGTCCTATCGGCGACGGGGTGCAGGGATCCGTCAAGTTCCTGCGGCCGGGGCGGGATGATCCTGAAGGCTATTCCTTCGCGTTGACGCTACGCGAGGTGCTACCCGCTATGTACCAGATGTGCGCAATCGCTGAGGAAGTCCTTGCGGATGCGGGAATCTTGCCGACCGCTATGATTCCGCTTTCAGCCGCCTATGATGCCAGTGACGCCCGCGGCATCCTGCTGGTCGAGATGCTTGAATTGTTGAATCGATTACCGCTCCGCGGTTTCCCCGATGAGCATCGCGTCAGGGTGCCGATCTTCAGTCTACAAGGCGGTTCCGTCACGGCAAGGACGGCACCGCTGCGCAAGCTGCCCGGTACATTCAAGATTCAGAGTGAACTGCGTTCAGTCCGAAAGGGCGGCACCTATAAACTCCCTTATTGGAAGAGCGCGGAGCCAGGTCCTTAGGGGTTTCACCATGACGATGTTCGTATTCTCCCGGCGCGCCATCCAAGACAGGCTAGGTCAGCTTGAGGCCGTGCTGTCCGCGGACCAGCATGCAAAACTTGTCGGTCGCCTAAACCAGCCGGGCCGCGACCGGCTGGCCGCCATGTGGGAAGTGGTGTTTCTACAGGCCTTGAACCATGTCGCCCGAATTCGTCACGAGGTCGCGCTATCCAACCGACGCCAACCCGACTTCGGATTCGAACTCGCTCACAAGGGCAAGCTTCTATCGATCGTTGGTGACATAACCTGCGTGTCGGACGTAGGCTTGGACAGGCAGAACCTATTCAGAGAGCTCGGGGACGAAGTCAGCCGGCTAGCACGCAAGTATCGACTGGATCCAGATCATTTCCGTTATGACGTCGCCGGCGAACGGACCGGAGAATGGCCGAAACAACGGGTGAGGCTTTTGCTTCCGACAGGCGAGGCATTTACGCGGCTGATCAAGGACATCGTCGAGCCGTTCGTACGCGAGCTTGCGTCGTCGCCTCGTGCGACGGCAGAGTTTGGTCACGAAGCCCCTGGCATTCGTTTCAGCCTGCGATACGATCAGTCCCAATGGTCATCGGGTGGTAGTCATCCTTGCTACGACCTGGCGACTTCATTGACTGAGAACGTGGTGTACCGAGCGCTGAAGGCCAAAGCGCAGCAGCTAAGTGCGGCACCGCAGGACGCCATTCGCTTAGTCATCCTGTGCGATGGTGACTGTGCAGCGATGAGGAAGTCGAGTCTCGGCGGGTCGGGTGGGAACTATACGTCAACGCAGATCGCCACCGAATTTCTGCGCAAGTCCCGCACCGTGGACCTCGTGCTTCTGGTGGCCGTCGAAAAACGGAACCCGTACGATGCGTTCTTACGCGGCTATGTCATGCACTACGAGTTGATTGCCGCGCCGGCGCGTGGACCGACGCCTAGAGTGGACAAGGATGTCTTTGAAGTGGTTCATGAACTACTGGAACGCTCGGTTCAGGTCGTTCCTACGCCGATGGCCGACGTCTGCAATGCGGCAATTCGTTGTCAGGAGGGGGGCTATGGACTGGGAACACATGGGGGTTATCAAATGAGTGGCAACACGATCCGGATTTCGGCGCGATTGGTGCAGGAGCTCCTCGCCGGCAAGGCTACCCCGGAACAATTTTCGGATTTCCATCGATGGGGAAGTCAACCGGGTAACGAACTAAACCCGTTCGCGCAAGCACTGTCGCGCGGCGAGCTGATCTCGGCTATCAAGCTTATTGACTGTGGCGACGAGGACGACAATCAGTTCGAGTTCCGTTTTGGGCCGGCGGATCCTGCAGTCTCGCCGTTCCGGCGGATAGGTTCCGGAAGGGCTAGTAAGATTTAATCTGGAAGGTAGGTGGAAAAATGACGAAGCGCGTCCGAGGGCTTGCCTATCGTATCTCCAGCCACGCGGATACCCGGTATGAAATCGCGGCTGCCGAAGAGTTCACGAATCCGCACGGGAAGTTCCGGCTGGAGCAGGATCGCCTGACGATCTGGCCGAGCGAGGACTTCGAGAGCAGCGCGGCAGCGGTGGAAGGGCTTGCGTCGTACCTGAAGGCCTGGGAAATGCAGGCAGACTTGGATTGCGGGCCTGAATCGCTCAGATTTCATTTCGAGTCGGCGGAGCTGGAGGAAACGCCAGAGATTGAAATGCCGGGTCTGGCGCCCCGGGCAGCAGAACTCCATTCAACGGTAGTCTTGTCCGATCATATCCAGGCTCATCTCACTCGCATACGGTATCCGAAAAGACCGGAATCCTTTGCCGTATCGGAGTACGTTGAACTCGCGCACCGTCGCTGGCTTGGCTACCAAATGGGAAAAGAGCCATTGCCATCGGCGGCGTACTTCATCTACACGGTCCTTGGTGGCTTGGGAGGGCGATCAAAGAAGGACATCGCAGCGATGTTACAGATAGACAAAGCCGTATTGCATAAGCTGTCTGAGCTATCAACGAAAGCTGGGGGGGCGGATACCGTACGCAAGTTCCAGGGGGTGCTCCCGCCAGCCCGGATGCTGGACGCAGAGCGGACATGGCTGGAGGCTATGGTCTCGCGTCTCGTCCGTCGACTCGGCGAGTACACTGCAGGGGCCGAATTGGAGCGTCTCACGATGGCTGATCTACCGGAGTTGCCATAGCGGTCGGACAAGTGTGTCTCCCCACGAGTGTGGAGTTAGATACCGACCACCGGTGTGCAATTGAAGATTGGACACATGCGGAGATTGATCAGGCACGAAAAGAACTGCAGATGCTGCTACGCGGCTTGGAGTGCAGCGGGAGCGTCAGGCGTATGAACAGCACGCTCGTTAGCAAGAGCCTCCGTCAAGCGGCGGCTGAAGCTCTACGAGAAGCTGTCTTTGGAACGTGCCCAAGGCGATACTCTGGCAGCAGAGTTGCAACGTATGACGGCCTCAGCGCGCCCTAAGTCACGCCAAAAGTCGGCCGCAACACCGGCACCCGAGCCGCCGTTAGACAACAAACGCATGCTATGCTCAACCCATGACTGCCCGCCACTGCCACGAGACAGGCTTCCGAATACCGGCGTGATCGCAACGATCACGCCCCTGTAGCTCAATTGGTAGAGCAGCGGATTTATATCCCGTCAGCGCCAGATAAGCGGCAAGTGCCGGTTCGAGCCCGGCCAGGGGCACCGCCTGTTTAAGTCTTCGCAGATCACGCGTTGAACTCTGCCTTGCTTCCGTCTGGGCCCTTCATTGATACGCTTCTTTCTCGATACCGAATGGGCCGACACTCTAGGCTCTGAGCTCGTTAGCATTGCTCTCGTGGCTGAGAACGGCATTGATTACCTCTACGCCGAACGAGAAGTCTTGCCTGCGCATCCAACGGACTTCGTTCGTAGCGTCGTCTATCCACTGCTGGACCGCGGCAAGGCGATATTGCCGGATCAAGCGATGACCACGCGCATACGCGATGTTCTTTACTCGGCAAAGGCTCCCATGATCTGTGCGGACTACGCCAACGATGTTCAGCTTCTGCACTACGTGCTCGCAGGCTTCGAGCTACCTGATACCGAAGTCTCTCTATGCGGCCCGGCACCTCGGGTAGTGGATGTGCAGATCATTCACGACAGGTCGACGGCGATGTTGGTGGAAGCCTACTTTGAGGCTCATCCTGCAGCTCGGGCCAGACGGCACCATGCCTTGGTCGATGCCGAGGCACTACGAGTGGCATGGCATGTCTCTACCGGCCGCATGCCATGCCCCTCATGGGGCGTTGATGCTATGGCACGAGTAAGCGCACACCCTAGCTAACCATCGCAAGCAGAACCGTGTGGAGAGAGAAGCGGCATGAATGACCTCGCAGACGAACTGGATCCGCGGTACCGATCATGGCTGTTGTCTCAGGCTGTGCCTCAGGTATGGGCTGCAACGTTTTCCCTCCATCTTGATAAAGGCGAAGGCACAGCAATCGCGACAGCAGATGCTGCGGCTGGCGTGGTGAAAAGGCTAAAGGATGAACCTGCGCTTCCTCCAGAGGACGTTGTTGCCAAGTCGGGCTTCGTCTTTTCGTTCGACGATTTTCGGGGCTGGTACCGTGTCACTCATCGATTGCAACAGCCCAGTGGCTCGATCTACCGAGATCCCACTGATACTGAGATCGAGCAAGCCTTCGAGAGCTACCAACAAAGCCGCAGTGACTTCTACTAAGGTCTGGGAACACCATGCCGATCAAGCTCGATCCTCATGTTTCCGAATTTAAGTCCACCGAAGCCGCCGAGAACTATGACCGGTGGTTCCGGGCGAAGATCAAGCGCGCCGTGGCCGACACGCGGCCGACGATTTCGCACGACCAAGTGATGGCGCGCGCACACGCTGCGATCGAAGCCGCCGCGAAGGGATAGAAGCTCGCTTGAGCCTGCTGTAGAAAACGGCCGCACGGGACACCGCGGCAGTGCGAGCATAGATGTCCCACAGGACTGGGTGCGCCGGGCTTCAGGAACGCTGTTCCGACGTCAATCAGGCCGCTGTTCTTCCGGATCGCCGGCAGGTGCTTTCCTGGCTGCAGGTACCACGAGCTGGCGCGTTCGGACTAGATGCGCACTTCCCGGCTGGTCAGGTGTCGGCCGGTTTCTTGGTAGGACACACAGGACGCCAAGCCCTCTTGTTTCAAGCTCTCACGCGCTTCTTCGCGTTGCACGTACTCGCGTTGCACGTACTGTTCAATCGCTTCCAACATGATCCAGTGTGCTGACCCTCGCGCTGGTGGGCCAGCTGCTGAACGCGGCCTTTCAAGCCGTCGTCGACCTTGCGGGGTGCTGCCATAGCGCGAACCCATGACGCCAAGTGGTACCTTCGTGACACTGGTTCTTCCAAATCCTGTTGCCCAGCCGTCGTTCCGCCAAAGGGCCGCAGAGTCATCTGAGGCCGCACCCCGTCGCCGTTCACATTGCTAAATTTGGGCCTGGCTTGCTCCCGAATTCATCCGAGATTGCGGAAGTGCTTTACGAACAATAGCTTACGCCTGTCGGAAGCTGCCTGGAATTACTTGCAGGTAAGTAACGTTGTAGTTACACTGAGCCCAACACACCCGCCACGCCTCTGACGCGACACGTTCGCGCCATGCTCAAATCGGCGGGTTTTTTATTGGCCGCTGTTTGGTGCCAGGATGACTAAGTACGGCAAGCCACCGCTGTTGATCCAAGCCCAGCTGGAACAACTTCAACAACGCGGGCTTGCCATTGGCGACGCCGGCAATGCTGAGCGCTATCTTCAACGGGTGGGCTACTACCGCCTCATGGGCTATCTGTACACCCAGCGCTTGGCGGGCAGTGACAATTATCGTGAGCAAGCGACGTTTGAGGAAGCGGTCGATCTCTACGAGTTCGACAGGGTGCTACGAGATCTGGTGATGGAGGCGGTCGGCCACATCGAGGTGGCCACCCGGACATTGCTTACCTACCACTTTGCGCATGCCTACGGTGCTTTTGGGCACCTGGACGCGGCAAATCTGATGTTCACGGGCTCCCAGCATGGGGAGTGGCTTGATGGTGTCTTCAAGGAAGTAACGCGATCCAAGGAGACGTTTATCCGACACTACAGGGACAAGTACACCATCCCGGCCTTTCCCATGGTACCGATCTGGATGGCAACTGAGGTCATGTCATTAGGATCGCTCTCCCGCTTCTACAAGGCGCTGCGCACCAACGAACAGAAGGCAATTGCCCGCGAGGTGCAATTGGCACCGCCGGTCTTCGCTAACTGGCTGCACGTGACGACCGTCGCGCGAAACGTCGTCGCGCACCACGGCAGGTTGTGGAACAAGGAGCTGGGCGTAAGCGCGATGCGCCCCCGCGCGGCAGGATGGTCCGAAAGCGAAGCGCCATTTCCGGCAAATCGTTCCTTCTTCTTGTTACTTCTGCTTAGTAGGCTGCTGGAAGCCACAACGGCCGATCGGGACGGCTGGCGTGACCGCGTCGATGCCCATCTGAAGGGTGGCCTGACCAACAGTGCCCGAGTGACGAGCCTAGGGGCAGCGGACGGGTGGCTGTCCCACCGCCTTTGGCGGGCTTGACCTGCAAGAATTCTGGTCTCCGTCAGCAGTCTGCTGGTGATTGAGTTCTGCAGATATCGGGCGAGCGATGCGTATCTGCTTAGGGAATCTGAGAGCCAGAAGAATGGAACGCGCTACTGCCCGCTGAAACAACGGTCGCGCTCTGCCGGCCTGCCCCTCGACCCATCATCTCTCCAGGCCGGTCTCGGGAATCAATGTTGAGTCTCGCGAATTAGTGTGGATGACACCGTACAAGAGAACCTTCGTCATGAAGCCGTCGGACTCTATGTCGGAGAGACATGACGAAATACTCGCTTTTTGGACCCCGCATCATCGAAATTCTCACCTTTTGCCGCCACTTTGAGCTCATCTTGGCGGGTTAATATCTCGCAACGTATTGATTTAAAGTGGGAAGTGTTCTCGGCATCTGTCGAGTCCTACAGGAACGCTGCCTGGTCTGTGGCGAGCCTGGCGTGTCGGGTCTGGACCTGTGTGCGGCCTGTGGTGCCGGGGTGCCCTGGAATGCGGCGGCCTGCTGCCGCTGCGCGCTGCCGTTGCCGGCGCTGGATGCTGAGCAGGTCTGCGGCGCGTGCCAACGCCGGCCGCCGTTGCTGGAGCGGGTCGCCAGCGCCTGCGTGTACGCGGCGCCGGTCGATGGCCTGTTGCGCCGCTTCAAGTTCCACCAGGATCTGGCCGCCGGACGCCTGCTCGCCGCACTGCTGCAGACACGCTGCGCGGCCTTGCCGCGGCCGCAGGCGCTGCTGCCGGTGCCGCTGCATCCGGCCCGGCTGCGCCAGCGCGGCTACGACCAGGCGCTGGAACTGGCGCGACCACTGGCGCGCGCGCTGGCGCTGCCGCTGTGCCTGGACCTGCAGCGCGTGCGGGCGACCGCGGCGCAATCCGAACTGGACGCCCGCGCGCGCCGGCGCAACCTGCGCGGCGCGTTCGCGGTGCCGGCCTCGGCGGCGCTGCCGGCGCACGTGGCCCTGATCGACGACGTGATGACGACCGGCGCGACCCTGCATGCCGCGGCAAAGGCGCTACGCCGTGCCGGCGTGGAACGGGTCGATGCCTGGGTGGTGGCGCGGGTGCCGTGACGGGGTGCGTCTAGCGCACGCAGGTGGTGGGGTGCTTCCCCTGCCGTGAGAGACAATCTGCAAGCGCGCTGCGTGCGAATCGGCTGACGTGCCGAAGCGGCGATCTCCGCAAGGCGCCTGCGCGTGTGCGCATGCACGTTCGGCAGATGCGTACGGCTTTACGATCGTGGTAGGCAACAACCAAAGGAGCTTGCGATGCGCTGGAAGGCGTTGGGTCTGTCGATGGCGCTGTGTGTCTTCGGTGCCGCGGGGTGTGAGGGAGGCAAGGTGCCGGACGCCGCCGACGCCAGGCCTGTCAAGGCGAAGATCGAATGGCGCCTGGCCAGCCATGCGCCCACTCCCGACTACGTCCAGGCCGACGACCACGGTCAGCCGGTGTATCTGGCGCCGCAGGCGCTGCTGGTCGTCGAGGAGGCGGCGACCGTGGTGCCCGCCGACAACGGCGATGGCCAGCCAGCGCTGGATCTCCGCTTTCCTGGACACGGCCAACGTCTGACCCGGGCCACCGAGCAGCACGTCGGCAAGCCGATCGCGCTGCTCGCCGATGGCCGGGTGCTGACCGTGGCTACGATCATGGCGCCGTTGCCGGGCGACAGCCTGCGGATCAGCGGACTGCAGGACGTGCAGGAACAGCAGCGGGTGTTGGCGCTGCTGACCCATGCGCCGGCCACGGCTGCGCCAGCGCAGGACGCCAAGCGCTAGAACGCATCGGTGCGATGAGGGGCGGCGGATGCCGCCTCCGCGTCAGGCCATGCGCGGGTCGAGTCGGGGTGGCCTGGCCGACGGCGGGCGCGCCTGAGCATCAGTCTGTTGCGAGGGCCTTGGGGCAAGGTCCAGGCACGACGTGCGTTGCACGTGATCGCTGACAGACCCTAGGCCGTGCGCAACGCCAGCGCTGCGGCGATGCCGGCGAAGATCGCCAGGCCGACCCAGTTGTTGTGCAGGAAGGCGCGGAAGCACGCCGCGCGGTCGCGGTGGCGGGCCATGCGGAACTCGGCGGCCACCAGCAACGCCGCCACGCCCAGGCCGGCCCAGTACCACACGCCCAGGGTTGCGCGCTGGCCGACGAAGGCGAGGGCGACGAACATCAGCGCGTACAGCACGCCCTGGATGACCAGGTCGAGTTCGCCGAACAGGATCGCGGTGGACTTGGAGCCGGCGCGCAGGTCGTCCTCACGATCCACCATCGCATACCAGGTGTCGTAGGCGGTGGCCCACAGGATATTGACCGCGTACAGCAACCAGCCCAGCGCCGGCACCTCGCCGCGGATCGCCGCGAACGCCATCGGGATGCCCCAGCCGAAGGCCATGCCCAGGTAGACCTGCGGCAGGTAGGTGTAGCGCTTCAGGTAGGGATAGCTGGCGGCCAGGAACAGCCCGACCACGCTCAGGCCGATGGTCAGCGCGTTCATCGTCAGCACCAGCGCGAACGCGACCAGCATCAGCACCGCGAACACCGCCAGCGCTTCGCGGCCGCTCACCGCGCCGGTGGCCAGCGGCCGGCTGCGGGTGCGCTCGACCTGCGGGTCCAGCCAGCGGTCGGCGTAGTCGTTGATCACGCAGCCGGCCGAGCGGGTCAGCCAGACCCCGGCGGTGAACACGAACAGGGTCCACAGCGGCGGCACCCCATCGGCGGCCAGCCACAGCGCCCACCAGGTCGGCCACAGCAGCAGCAGCACGCCGATCGGCCGGTCGCCGCGCAACAGTTTCCAGTACTGGCCCAGGCGCGCGCGCGGCGGCAGCGCGGCAGGCGTTTCGTAGCGTTCGTAACCCATCGCGCAAGGGTAGCAGCCGCGTCGTGCGGGCGGCAGCACGCGGTGTCGTGCGCTTGGCCCGCGCTCCACGCGCTGGCTGCGGGAGCGCGTGGCGTCGGCGGCGCCGCTGGAGCTGCGGATGCGCGCTGGTGTCCTGCCCAGCGGCAGACGGACGACGCGCCGGCGCGCCTGCGACGCCCGGCGTTCCATCGGCCCCGTCGTCATCCGCGTGCCACGCACCGCTTGCCTGGACAGTGGCGCAGCCTGATCGGAACGGCCGTGGCACCGCTGCCGCAGCGAGTTGCGGCCGGGGGAGACGCGGCCGACGAATGTCGTTAGAATGCGCGTCCGTTGCGCCCGTAGCTCAGCCGGATAGAGTAGTGGCTTCCGAAGCCATTGGTCGGGGGTTCGAATCCCTCCGGGCGCGCCATCCAGTCCTGCCCCCTGCTTCCTCCGCATCGTCTTTCCGACGAGCGCGGGCGTGGCAAACAGGCCCGCAGGCGTCGCAGCGCGCATGTCGGCGACGTGGCTATCGTATGCGCATGCCAGCGCTCATCTTCTTCAGTCCTGCTCTTGTGTCTGACCATCCTGCTACCTGCCGTGCCGCAGACGCCGGCATCGTCCGCCCGTGCCTGCGCATCCGGCGCGCTGCGCAGATTGGCGCTCGGGCATGACCATTCCGCGCACGGTCAGCCCACGCACCGCGTTGCCCAAGCCCGCCGTGCGCCGGCTCGGCGCGGACGACGCGCTGGCCTATCTGCGGGTAGGCGAGGGCGCCTCGGTGCTGCTCGTCCATGGGGCGCTGTGCGACTACCGCTACTGGGCACCGCAGGTGCGCGGCCTGGCCGATCGTTTCCAACTCAGCGCGCTGAGCCTGGGCCAGTACTACCCACGGCTGCCGTCGGCGTCGCGGCATGCCTTCGGCTGGCGCTGGCATGCGCAGCAGCTCGCCGCCTTCATCGCCGAGGAAGCACGGCCGGTGCATCTGGTCGGCCATTCCCGCGGCGCCGCCGTGGCCTGGCAGGCGGCGCTGCTGCGGCCGGATGCCATCGCCAGCCTGACCCTGTTCGATCCGGGCGGCCCGCAGCCGCAGGGCCTGCCGGCCGAGGTGCAGGCGGTCCGCGCGCAGGCGATCGCGCTGCTGCAGGGCGGCCAGGTCGAGGCCGGCCTGGAATGCTTCGTCGATTCGGTCAGCCAGCCCGGCGCCTGGGCGCGCAGCAGCGTGAGCTTCCGGCAGATGGTCCGCGACAACGCGCAGACCCTGGTGCCTCAGATCGCGGATGCACTACCGGCGTACCGGCCCGAGCAGGCCGCCACGCTGACGATGCCGGTGTTGCTGGTCGCCGGCGAACGCAGCCCGGCCCAGTACCGCGACAACGCTGCCGCGCTGGCAGCCTGGTTGCCGCAGGCGCGCCACGAGGTGCTGGCCGGGGCGTCGCACGGCATGACCTTTACCCATGCGAGGCGATGCAATGCCTTGATCGCCGATTGGGTGGACGCTGCGGCGAGAAGCTGAGCGCGTACGGCAGCGTGCTGCGCTCAGCGGGCGCGACTGGGTGCAGACTGGATGCGGCGCACGCCGGCTGCGGCCTGGCGTCACCCTGCCAGGCGGCGTGCCCCAGGTGGCGTCGGACCCACGGCGTTCGCCGTCGCCTCCCCACGATCCAGTTGCCGGTAAGCGATGGCCTCGGTCAGGTGCGCAGTGGCGATGGTGTCGCTGGCGTCCAAGTCGGCGATGGTGCGGGCTACACGCAGGATCCGATGCAGCGAGCGCGCCGACAGCCGCAGGCGTTCGATGGCCTGTTCCAGCAGTGCCTCGTCGCGCGGCTGCAGGCGGCAGTCGCGCAGGGTCTCGCTGTGGCCGAGCTGGCCGTTGGGCCGGCCGGCACGTGCCTGCTGGCGTTGCCGCGCCTGTTCCACGCGCTCGCGCACGGCGGCGCTGGATTCGCCGGGCGGCGCATCGGCGCGTAGCGCCTGTGGCGGCAGCCGCGGCACTTCCACGTGCAGGTCGATGCGGTCTAGCAGCGGACCGGAGATGCGCGCGCGGTAACGTCTCACCGCGTCCTCGCTGCAGCGGCAGCGGCCGCTGGGGTCGCCGGCCCAGCCGCAGGGGCAGGGATTCATCGCCGCCACCAACTGGAAGCGCGCGGGGAACTCGGCGCTGCGCGCCGCACGCGACACGGTCACCTGGCCCGACTCCAGCGGCTCGCGCAGCACTTCCAGCGCATGCCGGTTCCACTCGGGCAGCTCGTCCAGGAACAGCACGCCATGGTGTGCCAGCGAGATCTCGCCGGGACGCGGATGGCTGCCGCCGCCGACCAGCGACACCGCGCTGGCGGTGTGGTGCGGTGCGCGGTAGGGGCGTTGCCGCCAGCGCGCCGGATCCACGCCGCGGCCGCTGACCGAGGCGATGGCTGCGCTCTCCAGCGCCTCGGCTTCGCTGGCCTCGGGCAGGATCCCGGGCAGGCGCGAGGCTAGCAGGGTCTTGCCGCAGCCGGGGCTGCCAATCAGCAACAGATGGTGATGCCCGGCCGCGGCGATCTCCAGGGCGCGGCGCGCCTGCGCCTGGCCGCGCACGTCGCTCAGGTCGGGAAAGGGGGCGGCGACCGCCGGCGGCGCCGTCGCCGCGGGCAGGGTCTTGCTGCCGTTGAGCAAGCCGCAGACCTCCAGCAGGGTGCGCGCGGTGAAGGCCTGCACGTGTTGCGCCAGTGCCGCCTCGGCGCCGTTGTCGGCCGGGACGATCAGGGTGCGCCCGGCCTCGGCGGCGGCCAGCGCCGCCGGCAGGACGCCGTCGACCGGGCGCAGTTCGCCGGTCAGCGCCAGCTCGCCGAGGAATTCGTACTGGCCGAGCACCTGCGGGTCGAGCTGGCCGGCGGCGGCAAGGATGCCCAGCGCGATCGGCAGGTCGAAGCGGCCGCCCTCCTTGGGCAGGTCGGCCGGGGCCAGGTTGACGGTGATCCGCCGCGCCGGGAATTCGTACTGCGCGCAGAGCAAGGCGGCGCGGACGCGGTCGCGCGATTCGCGTACCGCCGCCTCGGGCAGGCCGACGATCTGGGTAGCCGGCAGGCCGCCGGAGAGATGGACTTCGACCCGAACCGGAGGCGCAAGCACCCCCGCGCGGGCACGGCTGTGCACCAGCGCCAGGCTCATGGTGGCGGGTGGATCAGGCGTTGGGGCTGGGCGTGGGCCCGCTGCGTTCCGCTTCCAGCGCCGCGACGCTGCGCTCCAGCGCTTCGAGCTTCTCGCGCGTGCGCAGCAGCACCGCACGCTGCACTTCGAATTCCTCGCGGGTGACCAGGTCGAGCTTGCCCAGCCCGGCCTGCAGCGCGCTCTTGAAGGTGCTCTGCAGTTCGTCGCGGGATTGGCGCAGGCCCGGCGGCACCAGGTCGCTGAGGCGGCGGGCGAGGTCGTCGAGATGGTTGAGGTCGATCATGGCTGTGCTCCGGCAGGTGGCGTCAGAGTGCGGCACCGGAAAGATCGGGACCATCGGGATCGGACGCGGCGCGCTGTCGGAAAATTCCGGCGTTGGGGGCGCGCGGCCATTGAACCCGACGGCCGGGAATCGCGCAACCGCGCTATCCTGAGGCCATTGTGATTGGAGAACGCCGCATGAAGATGATCATGGCCGTGATCAAGCCGTTCAAGCTCGACGACGTGCGCGAAGCGCTCGCCGCGCAGGGCGTGGCCGGCATCACCGTCACCGAGGTCAAGGGCTTCGGCCGGCAGAAGGGCCACACCGAGCTGTACCGCGGTGCCGAGTACGTGGTCGATTTCCTGCCGAAGGTGAAGCTGGAAGTGGCGGTCAGCGAGGACCAGGTCGAGCGCGTGGTCGAGGCCATCGTCAAGGCCGCCGCCACCGGCAAGATCGGCGACGGCAAGGTGTTCGTCTACGACCTGGGCACGGTGGTGCGGATCCGCACCGGCGAACTGGACGCGGACGCGCTGTAACGCGGTCACCGCGCCTGCAGCGGCGTGGCATGGATGGTGTCGCTTCGGCGGCGATGGGCGTTCCCGATAAAACCTGTCGCGGCTGAAGCCGCTTGTGTCAAATGAGGGTCTATCGTTGCAGGTGAGAGCGGAGTGCGGCAGGCCGTTTAGCCGCAGTGCCAGCAAGCACGAGTAGGAGTCAGCGCCGCCGCACCCCGTATCTCCTGCCTCATCAGCCCGAACAGTTGCCCGAGTCGCGAGCTCGAACTCCACAAGCATGGGCGTCGGCAGGAGTGCTCTCGTGCCTGAGTCTACTGCGGAGAACGTCTATGCGACGCTATGTCGGGATCGATGTATCCAAGGCCGAACTGGTCATTCATGTCCTGCCGGACGAGCAGACCTGGACCCAAGCCAATACGCCACAGGGGCAGCGTGCGCTGGCCCAACGCCTGGCCGAGCTGGGCTGCGAGCGGATCGTGCTGGAAGCCAGTGGCGGCTACGAACATGCCGTGCTGCAGGTGCTCCGAGAGGCGGACCTGCCGGCAGTGCGGATGGCCGCTGATCGTCCGCGCAAGCTAGCCCAGGCCTTGGGCCTGCATGCCAAAACCGATGTCCTGGACGCGCGCCTGCTGGCCATCGCCGCCCAGCACATCCCGACCACCCCCACGCCCGTGGTGCCCGGGCACCAGCAGTCTCTTCGCGAACTGCTGGACCTGCGTGCCACCCTGGTGGGCCAGCGCGATGCCCATCGGCGGCGCCTGGAGCACATCACCCGCCCTGAGGTGCAACGCCACTGCCGAGAGGTGATCGCCCTGCTGAACCAGCAGATCCAGACGTTGACGCAGGAGATCGGGCAGCAGGGCAAGACCTGCTCGAGCCTCCCTAAGGTGCCTGGGCTCGGCACGATCCTGCGCGCGGTTCTGGCCGCGCGGTTGCCAGAGCTGGGCACGCTGCCGCCACGCAAGCTCGCTGCCCTGGTCGGGCTGGCCCCGTTCAATCACGACAGCGGCTGCTGGAAAGGCCAACGCCGCATCAAAGGCGGACGTGCCGACGTGCGGCGCGTGCTGTACATGGCCACCTGGGCCAGCATCCGCGCCGAATCCCCCTTGGCCAACACTTACGCGCGCATGCGCGCAGGCGGCAAACCGGCCAAGGTCGCCATCGTCGCCTGCATGCACAAGTTCCTGCGCTGGCTCAACGCCATCGCGCGCGATCAGGCCCCGTACGCTCCTCCTGCCATCGCAGGTGCATGACAGTTGACTCCTACAGGCATGGCGGGCAGCCGGATGTGCCGCCACTCTGCGCCAGACGCCGACTCAGACGCCGCCGTAGCCACGGCCGAGGGTGAGCCAGAACGTCGCCACCACCAGCACCGCCATGACGACCGTGGCGCGGCTGGACGGTAGCGGTAGCGGCAGCGGCGCGCGCGACCGGTGCGACAGCGCGATGACCACCAGGCCGATCGGCGCCAACAGGCCTTCCTGCGCCGCCTCGCGCAATGCCGGCAGCACCGGCCCGGCATGCAACAGCACGCTCACGCAGGCCACCGCGCCGGCAGTGGCGTAGGCCACCAGCATTGGCCTGCCTTTCGGCAGCCACGGGGCGATGGCGCGCAGCACCTGCAGATACAGCCAGGCGCCGGCCAGTCCCATCCCGAGCCGCCAGGCCCAGGCCGGCTGCAGGGCGAGATCGCGCAGGACGAAAGCGAGGTCGCCGTCATCGGTGACCGCGGAGAACAGCAGGTAGCCGGCGCCCCACATTCCGTTGAAGGCGGCGATCAGCGCGAGCGCCAGGCGCGGCATGTCCGCGCGACGGCGGTGTGCCGCCAAAATGCAGATTGCGGCCACGCACAGATTCGCCAGCGGCCCGGCGGCATCGACGAAGGGGCGCCCAGGCTGGCAGCGGAAGTACACCGAGGTGAGCCAGCGCACGGTGCCGCCGCTGCCCAGGCAGGCCAGGCCATGGCCCACCGCTTCGTGGGCGACGCAGGCGACCACGAAGCCGATCGCGGCCAGCGCGCACAGGGTCCACGGCGAGGTCGTCTGGGAGCGCATGGGAGGCTCGCGGTGTGGTGCGATGGAGGCCGGCGCATCGTCGCACGCGCGGGCCATGGCGTGCGGCATCGTTGGCGTTGGCGGCTGTGCAGCGCGCGATCGTGGCAGCCGGCTGCGATGCCATGTGCCATGCAACGCGCCCGTCGATACGGATACGCCCGCGTTGGGGCAGGCCTTGCCAAGGATCCGACAGCGCCGGCGATCCGCGGCATCGGCGCATGTCAGGTGCGCGCCGATGCCGACGGAGGACGGCGCCTTAGCCGCCCAGTGCCTCGGCCACGAACGGCGGCAGCACCTGGGTGCCGGTATGCAGATGCGCGCTGTAGTAGCGGGTGGCGAACGGCTTGGCCGCGGCGTCGTTCTGGCGGAAGTCGAAGCCGCCCTGCTTGCGCGCCATGGTCACGCTCCACCAGCCGGTCGGGTAGCACGGCTGCGGGAACGGCACGGTGTGGAAGCTGGCGAAGCCGGCCTTGCCCATTTCCGCGCGCATTTCCTTGATCAGGTCCAGCAGCGCCAGCGGCGATTCGGACTGCTGCACCAGGATGCCGTCGTCCTTCAGCGCCTTGAAGCAGCTCTCGTAGAAGGCCTTGTTGAACAGGCCTTCGGCCGGGCCGACCGGGTCGGTGGAGTCGACGATGACGATGTCCACGCTGCCGGCCGGGCAGTTGGCCATGTAGGCCACGCCGTCGTCGAACAGCAACTCGGCGCGCGGGTCGTTGTTGGACTCGCACAGCTCCGGGAAATACTTCTCGGCCATGCGCGTGACCTGCTCGTCGATGTCGCACTGGGTGGCGCTTTCCACGCCCGGGTGCTTGAGCACTTCGCGCAGGGTGCCGCAGTCGCCGCCGCCGATGATCACCACGCGCTTGGGCGCGGCGTGGGTGAACAGCGCCGGGTGGCTGATCATCTCGTGGTAGAAGAAGTTGTCGCGCGTGGTCAGCATCACCGCGCCGTCGATCACCATCAGCTTGCCCCAGTCGGTGGTGTCGTAGATCTCGATCTTCTGGAACGGCGACTGCACCTCGTCCAGCTTGCCGGTGATGCGATAGCCGATGGCCGAGCCGGTGGGCTGGAAGTGTTCGATGTACCAGTTGTCGTTGGCGCTCATGGAATGTCCTAGGAAAGCAAAAAGAAGCGGCGAATCCTTCTCCCGCCGGGAGAAGCTGGCGCGAAACGCCGGATGAGGGTCGGGCGCAGCCTCGCGCAGCTGAGCCACGCGAGGCCGTTACCGCATCCTCTCCGGATGAGTGGCGGACACAGCTCTGCGCATCCAGCCCGCATCATGCACCCGCGCACCCGGCCCGGCTCCGCCAGGAGCCGAGGGCGTCGGAACGGCGCGGATTGTAACGGACCCCACGCGTAGCAGGGGTTACAATCCACGCCCTTTTTCCGTCAGCCGAGCCGCCACGATGAGCGATTGGTCCCTCGACCAAGCCCGCAAGACCTACTCGATCCCGCACTGGGCCGACGGGTACTTCGACGTGGACGCGGCCGGCCGGGTGGTGGTGCGGCCGCAGGGCGCCGACGGCGTGGCGATCGCGCTGCCGGAGGTGGTGGACGCCGCACGCGCGGCCGGGGCCAAGCTGCCGATGCTGGTGCGCTTCCCCGACATCCTCGGCGAGCGCCTGGGCAAGCTGCAGGCCGCCTTCGCCCAGGCCCAGGCCGATTGGGACTACACCGGTGGCTACACCGCGGTGTACCCGATCAAGGTCAACCAGCACCGCGGCGTGGCCGGCACCCTGGCCAGCCACCAGGGCGAGGGCTTCGGCCTGGAGGCCGGCAGCAAGCCGGAGCTGATGGCGGTGCTGGCGCTGTCGCGGCCGGGCGGGCTGATCGTGTGCAACGGCTATAAGGACCGCGAGTACATCCGCCTGGCGCTGATTGGGCGCAAGCTGGGGCTGCAGACCTTCATCGTCATCGAGAAGCCGTCGGAGCTGAAGCTGGTGCTGGAGGAGGCGCGCGCGCTGGACGTGAAGCCGGGCCTGGGCGTGCGCATGCGCCTGGCCTCGCTGGGCGCGGGCAAGTGGCAGAACAGCGGCGGCGACAAGGCCAAGTTCGGGCTGTCGCCGCGGCAGGTGCTGGACCTGTGGAAGACCCTGCGCGACACCGAGTACGCCGACGCGCTGAACCTGCTGCACTTCCACATGGGCTCGCAGATCTCCAACGTGCGCGACATCGCCAACGGCATGCGCGAAGCCACCCGCTACTTCGTCGAGCTGTCCAAGCTGGGCGCGAAGATCAGTCACGTCGACGTCGGCGGCGGCCTGGGCATCGACTACGAAGGCACCCGCTCGCGCAGCTACTGCTCGATCAACTACGGCCTGCATTCCTACGCCAGCAACATCGTGCAGCCGCTGGCCAGCGCCTGCGAGGAGCACGGCCTGCCGCCGCCGCGCATCGTCACCGAGTGCGGGCGCGCGATGACCGCGCACCACGCGGTGCTGATCGCCAACGTGTCCGAGGTGGAGCAGGCGCCGGAAGGCCGCGTGCCGGATGCGCACGACGACGAACCGGCGGCGATCCGCCACCTGCGCGAGATTCATGCCGAACTGGACCAGCGCCCGGCGGTGGAACTGTTCCAGGAGGCGCAGCATTTCCACGCCGAAGGCCTCAGCGGCTACGCCCTGGGCCAGATCGACCTGACCCATCGCGCGCGCATCGACGACCTGTTCTACGCCATCGCCCACGGCGTGCGCGCGCGGCTGAGCCATGAGGAAAAGAGCCACCGTCCGGTGCTGGACGAACTCAACGAGCGGCTGGTCGACAAGTACTTCGTCAACTTCAGCGTGTTCGAATCGATTCCCGACGTGTGGGCGATCGACCAGGTGTTCCCGATCGTGCCGATCGAGCGCCTGAACGAGGCGCCGGCGCGGCGCGGCGTGGTCTGCGACATGACCTGCGATTCCGACGGCATGGTCAAGACCTACGTCGAGAACGAAAGCCTGGACAGCTCGCTGCCGCTGCACGCGCTGCGTCCGGGCGAGAGCTACCGCATCGGCTTCTTCCTGGTCGGCGCCTACCAGGAAATCCTCGGCGACATCCACAACCTGTTCGGCGACACGGACGCGGTGGAAGTGGCGGTGGACGGCGACGGCTACCGCATCGCCCAGCAACGCCGCGGCGACACCACCGACGTGATGCTGGACTACGTCGGCTACCGCCTGGACGACCTGCGCGCCGCCTACGCCGAGCGCGTGGCCGCCGCGCAGTTGCCGGCCGCGCAGGCGACGGAGCTGGCCGACGCGCTCGAGGCCGGCCTGACCGGCTACACCTACCTGTCCGACGAACCGCTGGGCTGAGCGCGCGCGATGGCCGCGATGGCGGTCCGCCGCGCCGACTGCACGGCCTATCGCGAGCCCGCGCCGGCACACTGGCGGGCCGCGGCGGGCTGGGGCATGAATGGCGAACATGTTGTTCGGATCGATACCATGCGCCGCCGCTTCTTGCCGCTGTCCGTCCTGTTCGGGGCTTGCCCTTCCGCCATGGCTGCTGCCACCGCAGACGCCTCTACAGACAGCCACGCCATCGCGCAGGTCGTACAGGCTTTCGGCCAGGCGATTCGCACGCGCGACGCGGATGGGTTCCGCGCGCTGTTCCTGCCTGATGCGGTTACCTGGCGTCAGGTGTACGCAGACGAGAGCCTGCGCCGCCTGCGCCAACGGCGGGCGCTGGAGAAAGTGCCTCAGATGGACGGCGATTCGCCCGGGGCGATGATCGATGGCATCGTCCGCGCAGGCGGGGCGGTCGATGAACCGGTCGCCGGCCTGCAGATCCTCAGCGATGGCGACGTGGCCACTGTGTTCTTCCGCTATAGCTACTGCGTCGACGGTGCGGCGACCAACGCCGGCAGCGAGTCCTGGCAGCTGCTGCGCACCGAGGCCGGCTGGCGGATCGCCTCGGTGGTCTGGTCGGTGCGGTTGCCACCCCTGCCGGGGACGGCGCCGGCGTGTCGATGAAGTTGTCGCCGCCGCCTGCCGAGCCCGTGCAGGCGCCGGAATGGCGCCTGGCTCTGGTGGCCGGCATACCGGTGGCGATCTGCCTGCTGGTGATGGGCGCGCCGGCGCTGGCATCGCCCAGCCACGCGCTGGCGATGCGCACCTTCTATTTCCTGGCCTGTGCGCTGTGGTTGCCGTGCCTGGTGCTGCTGCAGCGCTGGCTGTGGCGCCGCCGCGCCGGGCCGCTGGCGACCGCTTCGGTGCTGCTGCTGGCCACCTACGCGATGGCCGTGGTCAACAACGGGCTCGGCGCGTTGCTGGCCGCGCGGATGGGATGGTCGGCCGGCGAGCGGTTCCATTGGGCGAACCTGGTGTCCGGACTGGACGGATGTTGGCTCGCTTTGATCGCCTACTGCACGGCGCACGCCGCGCTGGCGCATGCGTTGTCGCTGCGCGACGAGCGGCAGCGGCGCCATGCGGCGGTGCTGCTCGCACGTCAGGCCGAACTGCGCGCGTTGCGCTATCAGCTGCAGCCGCACTTTCTGTTCAATACGCTCAACGGCATTTCCACCCTGGTCGGCGAAGGACGGAGCGAGCAGGCACGCAGCATGATCGTGCAACTCGCCCAATTGCTGCGCGCGATCCTGGAAACCCCCTCGCACGAAGTCGCGTTGGCAGAGGAGCTGGCGCTGACCGAAACCTATCTGGCGATCGAGCAGCTGCGCCTGGATGCTCGGCTGCGCGTGCATTGGCAGATAGGCCCGGGCACGCTGGACGCGCAGGTGCCTTTCCTGCTGCTGCAGCCGCTGGCCGAGAACGCCATCCGTCATGGCATCGCCTTGCGCAGCGATCCTGGGCTGCTGCGCATCTCGGCACAGCGGCGCGGCGAACGTCTGTGCCTGCAGGTGGTCAACGACGTGGCGGCAGTGGGCACGCGCTACCGCGCTGGCCAGCGGATGGGTCAGCACAACGTCGCCGAGCGCCTGGCGACGCTGTATCCCGGCCAGGCCACGTTCGCCGCGGGCATCGCCGGCGATGGAACCTATGCGGTGGCGATGGAACTGCCGTTTCGTCGCGCGGCCGGAGCCGGCGCGTGATCCGCGTGGCGATCATCGACGACGAGCCGCTCGCGCGGCGCGGCCTGGCGGCACGGCTGGCCGCGCATGCAGACCTGCAGGTGGTGGGCGACTACGCCGACCCCGCGGCCGCGGCGCAAGGGCTGTCGCGGCATCCAGCCGATCTGGTGTTGCTGGACGTGCAGATGCCGGGCATGTCCGGCCTGGACCTGTTGCGCAGCCTGGCTGGCGAGCGGCCGCCGCTGGCGATCCTATTCACCGCGCATGCGCACTACGCGGTGGAGGCCTTCGCGCTGGATGTCGTCGATTACCTGCTCAAGCCCCTGGACGACGCGCGCCTGGATGCGGCGTTGCGGCGCGCCCGTCAGCGGCTGCGCGCGCTGGCGCCGCCGTCCGGAAAGGATGCTTGGTTCGCTCCCGCCCCGGCCTGGGCACGCTGCTTCGAGGTCCGGGTCGGGCGCTGCACACGCCTGGTGCGGGTCGAGGAACTGCAATGGCTGCAGGCCGAGGGCGACTATGTCGCGCTGCATACCCGCACCGGCAGCCACCTGCTGCGTCAGACGCTGGCGCGCATGCAGGAGCAACTGGACCCGGCGCTGTTCCTACGCGTGCACCGCTCCTCGATCGTGCGCCTGGAGGCGGTGGCCGAACTGCGCGCGCTTTCCAACCGCGACGCCCTCCTGCGCCTGCACGGCGGCACGCTGGTCCGGGCAAGCCGCGGCTACGTGGATGCGCTTCGCGCGCACCTGCGCGGTACCGGCCAGTAGCGGCCCAGCGCCGACGACCGCAGCCCCTGCACGGCTGGGCGCGCGGTGCTCGCGTGGGGCGACGGTCCGGCGCATCATGCCCTCCCGACGTCCAGCCCGATCCTCCTGCGCATGCGCTATCCCGGCCTCGACCTGCTGCGCGCCATCGCCATCGTCTGGGTGATGCTGTTCCATTCCTTCGTGGTCGGTGGACTGGGTCCGGACTGGGACTGGCTCTCGCGTTACGGCTGGATGGGCGTGGATCTGTTCTTCGTGCTCAGCGGCTTTTTGATCGGCGGCCAGGTGCTGGCGCCGCTGGCCCGCGGCGAGCCGCTGCGCTACGGCGAGTTCTACCGCCGCCGCGCCTACCGCATCCTGCCGGCGTACGTGGTGGTGCTGGCGTTGTACCTGGCCTGGCCCGGCTTTCGCGAAGCGCCGGGGATCGCACCGTGGTGGCTGTTCGCCAGCTTCACCCTCAACCTGGGCATCGACTACGCCAGCCAGCAGGCGTTCTCGCATGCCTGGTCGCTGTGCGTGGAAGAGCACTTCTACCTGGTGTTCCCGCTGCTGGCGACGTGGATGCTGCGGCGGCCGTCGGCGCCGCGGTTCGTGGCGCTGTGCGTGGCCGTGGTGCTGGCCGGCATCGCCCTGCGCAGCGCCATCTGGCTGCACGACAGCGCGCTGGATCGGGTCGGCGCCGGGGTGCAGCGCAACTGGTTCATCGAGGATCTCTACTACCCGACCTGGAACCGTCTGGACGGCCTGCTGGCCGGCGTGGTGCTGGCGGTGCTGAAGACCTTCCGGCCGCAGCACTGGCAGCGGCTGCAGCGCCACGCCACCGCCGTGGCGCTTGGGGGCATCGCGGTCTGCGCGCTGGCGATGTGGCTGTTCCGCGACCGCACCGGCCTGCTCGGCAACGCGATCGGCTGGCCGGTGCTGTCGTTGGGGCTGGCGCTGCTGGTCTGCGCCGGCGCCTCCACGCAGGGATGGCTCGGGCGTTGCCGGGTGCCGGGTGCGGCCTGGCTGGCCGCGGTGTCCTACAGCCTGTACCTGAGCCACAAGGCCGCGTTCCATCTGACCCAGGTGTGGTTCGGTGCGCTGCTGGACGGGCGCGGACCGCTCGCCTTCGCCGTCTACGCCGGAATGGCGCTGCTGTTCGCGGCTGTCCTGCACTACGCGGTGGAGCGGCTGTTCCTGCGCCTGCGCGAGCAGCGCAGCGCGCCGGCCGCGGCGGCCGCGCGTGGCTAAGGGGTGCTGGCCGGCCCGGGCGGCACACCTCTATGGCGCCGCAACGGATCGTGCTAGCGTGCGCGCCTTCAGGGACGAATAGGGGGAATGCAATGCCGACGATCACACGCCGTGGCTGGGTCCTGTTGCTGAGCTGCGGACTGGCCGCCGCCGGCCAGGGCGCCGCGCAGGTGCGCACCTCACCGACCGTGGACAACACGCCGAAGATCCGTGAGGTCATGCCGAGCCAGCCGTTTGACAAGCAAGCCGCAGAGGCCGCTTTGGCCAAGGGTCATGCGACTATCACCGGCGTGGCCTGCGCCTATCACGACAACCGCGTGTTTCTGGCCAACAACCGCAAGGTCATGCTGTTTCCGGCGACGCCCTACTACGAGCAGTGGGTCGCCATGCGCAAGAAGGCCGACCCCAGTAAGGAAGCGGTAAAGATGTCCGACCAGGCTTACAACGCGCGTGTGGAGACGGAGACCGATGCCAAGGGCGCGTTCCAGTTCACCGACATGCTGCCCGGTCGTTACATTCTGGCCCTGCAGTTCCAGTTCGATCAGGCCAAGTCACGCGATGTGTATGCGGGCAGCAGCTACGGCGATTCCATGCAGGTGGATCATTACGAGCGTCAGGATTACACGGTTGCGCGCGCCGACGAGCTCTTCAAGGAAGTGGAAATCAAGACCGATGGCAGCAAGGTCAAGACCGCACTTTCTGGAGGCGCCGGCATGCTCAATGGCGGTGGGGGGTTGTGGAGCAAAATGCTGCCATGCAAGACCAACCTGTGATCGGCATGCGCAGCGCCGGTTCCGGGACGTGATCGGTGTTTTGCCTTGGCGGCGCCTATATCGCCGGGTGCGGGCTGGCAGGAGTGGACGTCAGGTCTCGGCATTGTCCGGCGGGAATGACCATCCACAGGTTTTCGCCGGCAGCCTAGGTTCGAGACCTTGATAGGCTAAGCGACCCGGGGCGGCGGAGCGCCGTTCGGTCTTTGTCGCCCGACGGTTTTTCCTGCGTCTGTGCGAACCGTCTGCAGCGCTCGCTGGCGTGCCGCTGGTGGCCTGGATCGCCCTGTCGGAACGCGCTTGGCGTGTGGGCCGGTCGTATGTGGCGCCGCACGTGGCGATCTCATTCCGGATCGCCATACGCTACGCGTGCCTCGTGCAAGCGCTGTTGCACGATCTCCGCCAGCCGCGTCACCGCCGGCGGCGGCGTGGCGACCGCGCGGTGCAGGGCCAGCCCCAGCGCCGGCAGCGTCGGCAGGCCGCCGGCGCCGGGCGCCAGCAGGGTCAGTCCGGCCGGCACGCCGGCCGGGGTGCGCAGGGTGATGCCCAATCCAGCGCGGACCGCCGCCCACACCCCGCCGAGGCTGGCGCTGGTGAAGGCGATCCGCCACGGGATGCCGGCGCGGTCCAAGGCGGTGGTCGCGGCCGTACGCAGCAGACACGGTGCTTCCAGCATCACCAGCGGCAGCGGCGCGTCGCCGCTCCAGGTGGCCGTCGTGGACAGGCTGCTTCTGTCGCCTGCGGCGATCCAGCGCAGCGGCCACGCCGCTTGCGCCTGCCGATGCGCCGAGGCCGCGCCGGAGTCCCAGGCCAAGGCCAGATCCAGCTGCCCGGCCTCCACCCGCGCCAGCAGTTCCTGGTGGCGGGCGATGCGCGCTTCGATCCGCACCTGCGGGTGGGCGCGGGCGAAGCGCCCGAGGACGTCCGGCAGCATGTGCTCGCCGAAGTCCTCCTGCAGCCCCAGCCGCACCCAGCCCTGCAGCGCCGTGTCCTGCAGCGCCACGACCGCCTCGTCGTTGAGCTCGAGCAGCCGCCGCGCATAGCCCAGCAAGGCTTCGCCGGCCTCGGTCAGGGCCAGGCCGCGGCCCTGGCGGCGCAGCACCGGCTGCCCGGCCTGCTCCTCCAGTTTCTTCAGCTGTGCGCTGATCGCCGAGGTGGAGCGCCCGCGGCGGTCGGCCGCCTTGGCGAAACTGCCCAACTCCACGCCGGTGACGAAGCTGCGCAGCGCGTCGAGGTCGAAGGTGATGGGGCGCATCGGTCGATCCTGATTTTTCGGATGGTCGTTTCGATATTTTCCGATTTTTCGGAAGGTCGTGCGTGACTAGGCTGTGCCCGTTCCCCATGCGAGGTCTGCCCGATGTCCGATCCAGCCACCCCGTTCCCTTCCGCGCAGGCCGCGTTCGGCGACATCGCGCCGGCGTTCGTCCGCCTGACCGATGAGGTGCTGTTCGCCGAGGTGTGGCAGCGCCCGGGCCTGTCGCCGCGCGAACGCAGCCTGATCACGGTGGCGGCGCTGGTGGCGCTGTGTCGCCCGGAGCAACTGCCGTTTCACCTGGCGCGCGCGCTGGACAACGGCCTGGACCGCGACGCCCTGGCCGAAGCCATCACCCATCTGGCGTTCTACGCCGGCTGGCCGTGTGCGGCATCGGCGCTGCCCTTGCTGCGTGCCGCCGGCGCGGCGAAGTCGACCACGACGGAGGCGCGCTGATGCCGTACGCCCGCATCTCGCTACTGCGCGGTCATCCGCCTGCCTATCTGCGCGCGCTGTCGGCCAGCCTCTACCAGGCCATGCACGAGGCCTTCGAGGTGCCGGCCGGCGACTGTTTCCAGGTGATCCACCAGCACGATCCGGACGAACTGGTGTTCGACCGCCACTACCTGGGCGGGCCGCGCTCGGATGGCTTCGTGCTGATCGCCATCACCGCCGGCCGCGAACGCAGCGACGCCTGCAAGCAGGCGTTCTACCAGCGCCTGGTCGAACTGCTGGCGATCGCGCCGGGGATCGCCCCGGAGGACGTGATGGTCACCATCGTCACCACCGCGACGCAGGACTGGTCCTTCGGCGGCGGCCGTGCCGGCATCACCGCCAGCGGAGCGCCGGCATGATCGCCATGCAGTACAGCATCGCGCTGCCGGCGTACTACGACATGGCCATCATCCGCCGCCGCATCGCCGACAAGGGGCCGTTGCTCGACACGCTGCCGGGGCTGCAGTTCAAGGCTTACCTGGTCGCCGATCGCGGTGATCCGCTCCTGCACGCGCGGCAGAACCTGTATGCGCCGTTCTATCTGTGGCGCGATGCGGCGGCGATGCACGGCTTCCTCGCCGGCCCCGCGTTTGCGGCGTTGTGCGAGGCCTTCGGCCGCCCGCCAGTGCAGTCGTGGATGGTCGGCACGGCGTGGACGTCCGCGGCGCTGCGCACGGCGCGCTACGCCACGCGGGTGCTGCAAGCGCCGTCGCCGGCCTTGGAGAACGACACCGACACTGTGCATGCGCCTGACGAACGCATGCTGGCCTCGGTGTACGGTTACGAACCGCAGGGATGGACGCGGCTGCGGTTCCGCCTGTGGCGCGACCTGCCGCCGGCAGATGACGATGCGCAGTGCTATGCGGTGCATCACCTCAGCGTACCCGGCGCGATCGACGCAGACGGGTAGACCGGCCGCGTTGCGCGCTCAGTACATGTTCTTCTTGTAGTCGGCCTGCAGTCCTTTGCGGACCATGCCGGGCACCGAGACCGTCGCGCGCAGCAGCGTGGCCTGGGCGCCGCGCGCGCCGCTGCGCCTGACGTGGTCGCGGAAGATTGTCGGCGGGTCCAGATCGTGTGCGATGGCGGTGGGCGGCCAGTGGTCGAAGCGGCCCAGCGCAGTGCTGTGGATGTGTTCGAGCACTGCCGGCAGCACCCGCACCGCCAGATGCGGAATGCGTCCATCGACCGCGAGCGCGCTGCGGATCGCCGCATCGGTGCTGGGACGGGCGAGCCCTTCGATGCGCACGCAGCGCGCGCTGCCGGGGCGCAGCGCCAGCAGCGCGATCTGCGGCCGCGCCAGCAGATTGCCCAGGCTGTCGACGCGGCGATTGCCGGGGCGGTCGGCGAACCACCAGGCGTCGCGGTGGGCTTGCAGCAAGGCGCCGGCGCGATCGCCGCGCGGGCTGACATCGACGCGGCCTTCGGCATCGGCGGTGGCCAGGATCAGCAGCCGGCAACTTCCCAGAAATCCATCCGGCCTCTGCAGCGACGCTTCGTCGGTGGAGTCCGCGGCCTGCCACCAGTCGGCGCGGAGCAGGGCCTTGGCGCAGTGCAGATAGCATTCCTCGACGGCAACGAACACGCGCGTGCCGTCGTCGCCGGCGATGTGGCCATTGATGCGCAGGGTCTCGCCCATGCCGGGCACCAGGAACAGCGAACCGAAGCCGGCGCCGACATGCGTGTGGGCCGCATCCAGCGCCTGCAGCGGCAGCGACAGCAGATGCGGTGTGTCGCCGCGCGCGAAGCCGGGCGGACCGCTGCCCACGCTCAGCGCCAGGCGCTGAGCGGCGACGCCGGCGAACAGCAGCGGGCTGGCGGCCAGCCAGCGCAGCGCGTGCGCGTCCAGATGGTCGATCACCTTCATGTCGCGCGGGCCAGGCAGACGGCCCACGCAATCCTGCAGCTGTGCCGCGTCTGTAATGAAGTCGGTCATCGCCGCGGCCCCCGCGAGGAAAGGACGGCGCGGTCGAGCGGAGAGGAAGAGGACATCGCAAAGCGCTCCTGTGAACGGGCGGGAGGCTTGCGCGATGGCTGGCGACGCCTGGAACCGTACCACAACGCGGCGGACGTCGAGTCCACCGACTGCATGGTCGTGATGGGCCAGGCAAATGCCGCTACCCCCCCTTTCATCACCCGGGATGGGTCATGCAGGAGCGGCTTCAGCCGCGATGGGGGCGTTCCCGGTGACGCCGTCGAGGCTGGAGCCGCTCCCACGCAGCAAGCCGCATGCGGCTCAAGTGGAGACGCCTGTCCTCTGCCGTATGGCGGCACAGGGGCTTCGCCGCGCTGGGTGAGAAAGGAATGCGAGGCCGCGCGTGGCGGCCCCGCGGCCGTTCAGGCCGGTTGCCGCGCGACCTGGAAGCCGGCAAAGGACTGCGTCACCGGCATGATCTCCAGCCGATTGATGTTCAGATGCGGCGGCAGCGTCGCCACCCAGAAGATCTGTTCGGCGATGTCCTCGGCGGTCATCGGCTGCGCGCCCTGGTAGAGCGTGTCCGAGGCCTTCTGGTCGCCGTGGGTGCGGACCAGGGTGAACTCGGTCTCGGCCATGCCCGGTTCGATCGCGGTCACGCGCACGCCGGTGCCATGCAGGTCCGAGCGCAGGCCCAGCGAGAACTGGCTGACGAAGGCCTTGGTGCCGCCGTAGGTGTTGCCGCCCGGATAGGGATACAGCGCGGCGACCGAACTGATGTTGATGATCGCGCCGCGGCGCTGGATCAGCGTCGGCAGCAGGCGATGGGTCAGCGTCACCAGCGCGGTGACGTTGGTGTCGATCATCGTGCGCCAGTCGTCCAGTTGCGCGGCCTGCGCCGGCGCGGTGCCCTGGGCCAGGCCGGCATTGTTGACCAGCAGGTCGATGCCGCGGAACGCCTCGGGCAGCGCCGCCAGCATCGCGTCCAGGGCATCGGCGTCGCGGATGTCGAAGGCGGCGATGTGCACGCGTTCGGCACCGAAGGCGTCCAGCAGCGGCTGCAGGCGCTCGGCGCGGCGGCCGGTGGCGATCACGCGCCAGCCGGCGTCGACGAAGCGGCGCACGGCGGCGGCGCCGAAACCGGAGGTGGCACCGGTGATCAGGGCAGTCTGGGTCATTGGGGGGCCGGGAATGGGGAGTGGGGAATCGGGAATGGTAAAAGCAAATGCGCTGGCAGGGCGTCGACAGCGTCGTCTGCCCGTAGGGGTCACCGCATGCGCGCGATCAAGGCCGCTGCCGCGGCGTCGCACACAACCCAGCACTCAGTCCCACACCCGCAAGTCTCAGGGAACGGGTGAGCACTCGCTCTTCCCATTCCCGATTCCCCGATCCCGATTCTCGGCACTATTGCGCCTTGCTCACGCTCACGGGCAGCGCAGTGCCGGTGACTTGCCGCGCCGTGGCAGGGTCGGGGCAGCGCAACGTCAGTGGCGACGACGCATGAACCGACACGAAGACGGGAACGGCAAGGAAACGGCTTCCCCCATTCCCGAATCCCGATTCCCCAATCCCGGCTCTACTGCGCCTTGATCGCGATCGCCGACAGCCCGCTGCCGTTCAACTTCTGCTTGGCCTCGGCCAGTTCGCTGGCGGTGCCGTAGGGCCCCATGCGCACGCGGTACACGGTCTTGCCGCTGATCTGCGCCGATTCCACGCGCGCCGACAGGCCGAGCATCGCCAGCTTGGCCTTGGTCGACTCGGCATCGCCGGAGGCGCCGAACGAGCCGGCTTGCAGGATGTAGCGCGCGGTATCGGGAGCCGCAGTCGCCGCGGCCGCCGCCGGTGCGGTGGTCGCGGCCGGCGTTGCCGCCGCGGCCGCTGGCCTGGAGGCGGCCGGGGTGGCGCTGGCCGCAGTGCTGGGCGTTTCCGGCAGCGGGGTCGGATTGGCGGCCGTCGCGGTCGGCGCAGTGGCGGCCGCGGCCGGGGTGGTGCCGGCGGCCGCCGTGCCTGCGGCGGCCTGCGCCTTGGCCTGGCGAATGGCCTCGGCGCGCGCGCTGGCAGCCAGTTCGGCGTCGGACATCTGCACTTCCTTGCCGGGCAGCAGGGTGTAGAAGTCGTACTGGGTCTGCGCGTCCTTCTTCGCCTCCGGCTTGGTGCTGCCGGCCGCGTTGGCGGCGGGCTTGGGCAGGTCCGGGGCCGCATCGACGTCGGCATCGGCCACCGGTGCGGGCTGCGCATCCGGATTGGCGCGCGGGCTGCCGACCCGCAGGAAGTCGCCGTCCTTCTTGAACAGGCCCGGCGCGCCGAGGAACACCACCGCGGCGATCGCCGCGCCGGCGATCAGCCACACCCATCCGGGCGTGCCGTTGCCGGTGTTGCGTCGGGCCTGGGTCTTACCGCGTCGTGCTGCCATTTACCGCTTCTCCACTCACATTTTTTCCGGGGCCGAGACGCCCAGGAGATTCAGACCGTTCGCCAGCACCTGCTGCGCCGCCACCGCCAGGGTCAGCTTGGCGTTGCGTTCGCCGGCGTCGTCCACCAGCACCGGGGTGCCGTGGTACCAGGTGTGGAAGGCCGTGGCCAGTTCGCGCAGGTATTGCGCGATCAGGTGCGGCTCCAGCGCGTGCCCCGCATTCTCCACCACTTCCGGGTAGCGCGAGAGTTCCTGCATCAGTTCCAGCGAGGTCGCGTCGCTGAGCCGGTTCAGTTGCGCCTGGCCGTCGGCCTGGTCGTAGTCCAGCTTCTTCTCCTGCGCCTGGCGCAGCAGGCTGCACACGCGGGCATGCGCGTACTGCACGTAGAACACCGGGTTGTCGTTGCTCTGCTGGCGGGCCAGGTCGATGTCGAAGGTGAGCTGCGAATCCGGCTTGCGCGCGATCAGGAACCAGCGCGTGGCATCGCGGCCGGCTTCCTCGATCAGGTCGCGCAGGGTCAGGTAGCTGCCGGCGCGCTTGGACAGCTTCACTTCCTCGCCGCCGCGCATCACCGTGACCATCTGGTGCAGCACGTATTCCGGCCAGCCCTTGGGGATGCCCAGGTCCATCGCCTGCAGGCCGGCGCGCACGCGCGCCAGCGAGCCGTGGTGGTCGGCGCCCAGTTCGGTGATGGCGCGCACGTAGCCGCGCTGCCACTTGCTCAGGTGGTAGGCCACGTCCGGCACGAAATAGGTGTAGGTGCCGTCGGACTTGCGCATCACGCGGTCCTTGTCGTCGCCGAAATCGGTGGATTTCAGCCACAGCGCGCCACCCTCTTCGTAGGTATGGCCGGACGTGATCAGCTTCTGCACCGCCTCCTCGACCTTGCCGTCGCGGTACAGCGAGCTTTCCAGGAAGTAGATGTCGAAATCCACGCCGAACGCGGCCAGGTCGTGGTTCTGCTCGTTGCGCAGATAGGCCACGGCGAAGCGGCGGATCGCGTCCAGGTCCTGCGGATCCTTGGCGCCGGTGACCACGTGGCCCTCCAGGTCCACCGCAGCGCCGGCCATGTAGGCGTCGGCCACGTCCTGGATGTAGTCGCCGCGGTAGCCTTCTTCCGGCCAGTCCGGGCTGTCCGGGGTCTTGCCCAACGCGCGCGCCTGCACCGAGCGCGCCAGGTTCTCGATCTGGTTACCGCCGTCGTTGTAGTAGAACTCGCGCTTGGCGTTCCAGCCGTTGGCCTCGAGCAGGCGCGCCAGGCAGTCGCCGATGGCCGCGGCGCGGCCGTGGCCGACGTGCAGCGGCCCGGTCGGGTTGGCCGAAACGTATTCCACGCCCACGGTGCGGCCGTTGCCGACCAGGCTGCGGCCGTAGTCCTCGCCCTGCTTGAGCACCGCCAGCACCTCGCGCTGGTAGGCGCCGGGGCCGAGGTGGAAATTGATGAAGCCGGGGCCGGCGATCTCGACCTTGCTGACATCGTCGTTGGCCGGCAGCGCGTCCACCAACTGCTGGGCGAGGGCGCGCGGATTGGTGCGCGCGGCCTTGGCCAGCAGCATTGCCGCGTTGGTGGCGAAGTCGCCGTGCTCGCGGGTCTTGGGGCGCTCGACCACGAAGTCCGGCGGCAGGGTGTCGGCCGGCAGGGTGCCATTGGCGCGCAAGGCTTCGATGCCTTGACCGATCAGGGCGCGGAGTTGGGATTTCACGAGATCTCTGCTTGAAGCGCGGAACCGGCGATTTTACCCGACCCGCCGCCTCCCGGCCCGTCCCGGGTTCAGCCCGACCTCAGCCGTGGCGCGGCGACCAGGCGCAGGCCCGCGCCCCGGGGCCGCTGCGCGCCCGTGCGGCCGGGTGTGGCCCTGTCAGGGCACGCGCCACCCCGGCATCGCCGGCCACGCGCATCGGTTCAGGCCCAGCCGCGCGAGGCCATCGAGACCGGGATGCCGTCGCCGACGATGAAGTGGTCGAGCAGGCGCACGTCGATCAGGTCCAGCGCCTGTTTCAGCCGGTCGGTGACGGCGCGGTCGGCGGGCGAGGGTTCCGGGTTCCCGGACGGGTGGTTGTGGCCGATGATCACCGCGGCGGCATTGAGCGTGAGCGCACGCCGGACCACCTCGCGCGGGTGCACCTCGGCGCCGTCCACGGTGCCCTGGAACAGTTCCTCGAAGGCCAGCCAGCGGTGCCGGGTATCCAGGAACAGTGCGGCGAAGACTTCGTACGGCCGCGCCCGCAGGCGTTGCGCGAAGTAGCGGCCGGCGGTGACCGGGTTGCTGAGGGTGTCGCCGCGCTGCAGTTCCGCGGCCAGGTGGCGCTGGCCCAGTTCCAGCGCCGCCGACAGCTGGCAGGCCCGCGCCGGACCCAGCCCGGGCAGGCGCACCAGGTCGCCGGGCGACCGGTCCAGCAGCGTGCGCAACGGCCCGTGCCGGTGCAGCAGGTCGCGCGAGGTGCGCACCGCGTCGCTGCCGGGCAGGCCGGAGCCGAGAAAGATCGCCAGCAGTTCGGCGTCGGAAAGGGCCCGGGGACCGCGCGCCAGCAGCTTTTCCCGGGGACGTTCTTCGCAGGGCCAGTCGGAGATGTGCATATCGCCAGGGTGCCGGCCGACATGTCGCAACGGTATCAGGCCGCCAAAAGCCATCGGGTAAGCTAATCGTCCTTGTATGGGTAGGACATTCCCGACGTGACCGCGATTTTCGAGAGGCCCCTGCCGGGGCGACGTGTGCTGTTGTGCGTCGGTGGGGGAATCGCCGCCTACAAGGCGCTGGAGCTGGTGCGGCGGCTGCGCGACGCCGGCGCCGAGGTCCAGGTGGCGATGACCGCCGGTGCGCAGCAGTTCGTCACCCCGCTGAGCTTCCAGGCGCTGTCCGGCCATCTCACCCGCACCACGTTGTGGGACAGCGGCGCGGAGCAGGCGATGGGCCATCTGGAACTGGCCCGCTGGGCCGAGCACATCGTGGTGGCACCGGCCACCGCCGACCTGCTGGCGCGCCTGGCGCACGGCGTGGCCGACGACCTGGTCGGCACGCTGTGCCTGGCCAGCACCGCCCCGCTGACCGTGTGCCCGGCGATGAACCACCGCATGTGGCTGCACCCGGCGACCCAGGCCAACATCGCCACCCTGCGCGCGCGCGGCGCACAGGTGGTCGGCCCCAACGATGGCCCGCTGGCCGAAGGCGAGTCGGGCCCCGGCCGCCTGGCCGAGCCCGAGCAGATCGTCGCCGCGCTGGCTGGGCGCACGGACCAGGGCGCCGCGTCGGCCACGCCGGCCGCCACCGCCGTCCCGTCGCGTTCCGGCACTGGCATCGCTGGCGCCCTGCGCGGCCTGCGCCTGCTGATCAGCGCCGGTCCCACCTACGAAGACCTGGATCCGGTGCGCTACCTGGGCAACCGCAGCAGCGGCAAGATGGGCTACGCGCTGGCCGCGGCCGCGGCCCGGCAGGGCGCCGAGGTGGTGCTGGTCAGCGGTCCGGTACATTTGTCTACGCCCGATGGCGTGCAGCGCATCGACGTGCGCTCGGCCGCGCAGATGCGCGAGGCGGTACTGGGCGCATTGCCCGCGGACATCTACATCGGCACGGCCGCCGTCGCCGATTACACGCCAAAACAGGTGGCGGCGCAGAAGATCAAGAAGAGCGGCGAGATCCTGACCCTGGAGCTGATCCGGACCCCGGACATCCTGGCCGAGGTCGCCGCGCAGACCCAGGCGCTGAAGCTGGTGGTCGGTTTCGCCGCCGAGACCCACGACATCGAGCGCTATGCCCGTGGCAAACTCGCCGACAAGCACCTGGACCTGATCGTGGCCAACCGGGTGGGGGTGGCCGGCAACGGCTTCGAGAGCGACCAGAACGCGGCCACCGCCTATTGGCAGGACGGCGAACGCGACTTCCCGGCGGTCTCCAAGACGCAACTGGCCGAACAACTGCTGGACCTTATCGCGCAGAGGCTGCACGCATGAGCACTCCCACGCCCCATCCGCTGCAGGTGAAGCTGCTGGATCCGCGCTTCGGCGACAGCTGGCCGCTGCCCGACTACGCCACCGAAGCCAGCGCCGGGCTCGACCTGCGCGCGGCCACCGAAGCGCCGCTGACCCTGGCCCCGGGCGACACCGCGCTGATTCCCAGCGGCCTGTCCATCTACATCGCCGATCCGCAGCTGTGCGCGGTGGTGCTGCCGCGCTCGGGCCTGGGCCACCGCCACGGCATCGTGCTCGGCAACGGCACCGGCCTGATCGATGCCGACTACCAGGGACCGCTGCTGATCAGCGTCTGGAACCGCGGCCGCGAGGACTTCACCATCGCCCCCGGCGACCGCATCGCGCAACTGGTGGTGATGCCGGTCGTGCGTGTTGCCCTGCAGGTGGTGGATACTTTCGCCGACAGCGCCAGGGGAACGGGTGGATTCGGCCATACCGGAGTGCGCTGACAGGGGATCGTCTGCATGAGCGAGGCAACACAAGCGCGGCCGGTGCCGCAGGGTTTGCGCAAGGTGGCGCCTCTGCTGACGGTGCTGCTGGTGCTGATGGTCTTCTGGTTCGGCTGGAGCGGGGTCGAGCAATGGCGCGCCGAACAGGCCGCCACCGCCCTGGAGCAGGCGCGCGATGCCGCGGTGACGCAGACCCAGCAGGCGCTGGCGGGGGCGGGCAAACGCCTGTCCGAGCGCCTGCAGAAGCCGGCCGTGCAGGCGGCCCTGAGCCGCGGCGACGCCGCGGCCGCGGCCCAGGCGCTGCGCGCGGACTGGGCGCAGGCCGAGGACGCGCAGGTGTTGCCGGCCGACCTGGAACCGGGCTACGCCGATGCGGCGCGCTTCGGCTACGGCCGCCTGGCGCTGCTGGAAAAGACCTTGTTGAACGGCAAGCTCGCCAGCGCGGTGATTCGCGACGGCGGCGGCCCACGCCTCGGGCTGGCCGCGCCGGTGTCGCTGGGCGGCAACGCCGCGGTGGTCTACCTGCGCCTGCCGCTGGCGCTGTTGACCGACCCGGTCGCGCAGGCGCCGGTGCCGGGCAGCGGCTATCTGGCGCTGCGCCAGGGCAACTACGACGTGATTGCCGCTGGCAACAATGCGCTGCACGACCGTGCCGACGCGCTGTCGCGCCCGGTCGGCGACAGCGGCCTGCGCATGGTCGCCTCGCTGCCGGATAGCGAAGCCGGCCCGCTGGGGCTGGGTGCGCTGCCCTGCCTGCTGGTCGCCGGCCTCTGCCTGGTGCTGGGCGCACTGCTGTTGCTGGCCGCGCGCGGGCGCCTGCCGCAGCCGCGGGTACGCCGCGCCGACGCCGCGGCCACCGAGGAACACACCCTGCAGCAGAGCCTGCAGCGCCAGGAGCCGCCCCCGCCGCCGCCGGCCGTCGAGGAGGCCGCGCCGGCCAAGCCGGTGCCGGCGTTCGCGGTGGCGCCGGAGATCTTCCGTGCCTACGACATCCGCGGCGTGGTCGGCCGCGACCTCAGCCCGCAGGTCGCGGCGCTGATCGGCCAGGCGATCGGCGCGGTGATGCAGGAGCAGGGACTCAACGAGGTGGTGGTCGGCCGCGATGGCCGCCTGTCCGGGCCGGAACTGTCGGCCGCGCTGATCGAAGGCCTGCGCCGCGCCGGTTGCCATGTCACCGACATCGGCCTGGCGCCGACCCCGGTGGTCTACTTCGCCGCCTACCACCTGCGCGCCGGCAGCTGCGTCGCGGTGACCGGCAGCCACAACCCGGCCGACTACAACGGCTTCAAGATCGTGGTCGGCGGCGAGACCCTGTCCGGCGCGGCCATCGCCGACCTGTATGCGCGGATCAGCGCCGGTCGCCTGCCCACGGCCGAGGAGCCGGGCCGGCTGCAGCAGCGCGACGTCGGCGACGACTACATCCAGCGCATCGCCGACGACGTGCAGTTGGACCGCCCGCTCAAGGTCGTGGCCGATGCCGGCAACGGCGTCGGCGGCGAACTGGCGCCGCGGCTGCTGGAAGCGATCGGCGCCGAGGTGGTGCCGCTGTACTGCGACGTCGACGGCACCTTCCCCAACCACCATCCCGACCCCAGCGAGCCGCACAACCTCGAGGACCTGGTGCAGACCGTGCGGCGCTTCGACGCCGACCTGGGCGTGGCCTTCGACGGCGACGCCGACCGCCTTGGCGTGGTCACCAAGGAAGGCACGGTGATCTACCCGGACCGCCTGCTGATGCTGTTCGCGGCCGACGTGCTGCAACGCAATCCCGGCGCGCTGGTGATCTACGACGTCAAGTGCACCGGCAAGCTGTCCGACTACGTGCTGCGCAACGGCGGCAGCCCGCTGGTGTGGAAGACCGGGCACTCGCTGATCAAGGCCAAGATGCGCGAGACCGACGCCGAACTGGCCGGCGAGATGAGCGGCCATTTCTTCTTCAAGGAGCGCTGGTACGGCTTCGACGACGGCCTGTACGCGGCGGCGCGGCTGCTGGAGATCCTGGCCCAGCGCGAGGAATCGCCGTCGGAGGTGCTGGCCGAACTGCCCGACAGCGTGGCCACGCCGGAGATCAAGCTGCCGGTGGACGGGCAGGACGCGCACGCGCTGGTCGCCGACCTGGTCGCCCAGGCGCAGCAGGAGGGTTCGCCGTTCGCCGGCGCGCGGTTGCTGACCATCGACGGCCTGCGCGTCGACTTCCCGGATGGCTGGGGGCTGGTGCGCGCGTCCAACACCACGCCGGTGCTGGTGCTGCGCTTCGAGGCCGACAACGCGGCGGCGCTGGAGCGGATCAAGGCGCTGTTCCGCGCCCAGGTGCAGGCGGTGCTGCCGGGCCTGGCGCCGACCTTCTGAGCCAGCGGCACGCGCCCGGCCTGGTCCGGGCGCCGGGCGCCGCCGCGGCTCAGCCGCCGGCGGTGGTCGGGGCCGCTGCCGGGCCGCCGCCGCGGGCCGCGCGATAACGTTGCAGCACGTCCTCGATTTCCTGGTCCAGGCCGAGCCGCTGCTGTTCGAAGTTCTTCTGCATGCGCAACTGCCACAGCAAGGCGCGGTGCCGTTGCTGCACGTCGTCGGCGATCTTGGCGGGCACGCTCTGCCCGGCCAGTTCGCGCGCGCCGGCGCCGGACAGCAGGCCGATCAGGCCCTGGCGCAGGCTGTCGACGTTGTAGCGGGCGGTGTTGATGTTGTTGTCGACGATGCCGATGCGCTCGGCGAACACCCGGCGCAGTTCGTCCTCGGTCTGGTACGACAGCAGCATCGCCTGGTCGGTCCGCTTGCGCGTCTCCAGCGCGGCCTGGTCGGCGCGCTGCTGCGCCGCATCGGCCGCAGCCGCGGCGCGTTCGTCGGCGTTGAGCGCACGCCCGACCTCGGCGCTGCGCATGCCGCTGGTGGCGTTGAACTCGTCGCGCGCCTGGTTCACCGCTTCCGGCGGCAGCGCATCGCTGCAGGTGCGTTGCCCGCCCTGGTTCCAGCAGTACAGCTTCTTGGACGGTGCCGACGCCTGTTGCGCGGCGGCCGGCAAGGCCAGCAGCGCCAGCACGGCCGGCAGGACGCGATTGCGTGGTCGGATCGGCATCGTGGCAGCCCCCTGCTGTCAGCCAGACGAAGCGCAACCGTAGCGGGCCCGGTAGGCCAGCAGCGGTTCGCGGAAGCCGACAAGGTCTGCGTTTCCGTCGATGAATGCAAGCAGGTCGCCCAGATGCGCGACCGACACCACAGGAACGCCGGCCTCGGCGGCCACCGCCTGCGCCGCCGAGCGGCGGTCGTCCTCGGCGGCGATCTCCTGACGGTCCAGCGCGACCAGGATCGCGGCCGGCTCGCCGCCGGCGGCACGGATGATGCCCAGCGCTTCGCGGATCGCGGTACCGGCGGTGATCACATCGTCCACGATCAGCACCCGGCGGCCGGCCAGCGGCGCGCCGATCAGGCTGCCGCCTTCGCCGTGCGCCTTGGCTTCCTTGCGGTTGAACGCCAGCGGCAGGTCGCGCCCGCGCCGCGCGTACTCGCAGGCCACCGCCGTCGCCAGGGGGATGCCCTTGTAGGCCGGGCCGAACAGCAGATCGAAGTCGAGCCCGGCGGCGTCGGCCGCATCGGCGTAGCACGCCGCCAGCCGCGCCATGCTGGCGCCGGAGTCGAACCGCCCGGCATTGAAGAAATACGGACTGAGGCGCCCGGACTTCAGCGTGAACTCGCCGAAGCGCAGCGCCTCCGCGTCCAGGGCCAGTTGCAGGAAACGGTGCCGGTAGTCGGTCATTTGGGGGCCGGGAATGGGGAAAGGGGAATAGGGAATGGTGAAAAGCATAGCGGTTGTTCCGTCTTCGCGGCCCTGCTGGGGTACGCTTTATCGATTCCCTATTCCCGTTTCCCCATTCCCGGCTCTTCCATGCGCATCATCAGCTTCAACGCCAACGGCCTGCGGTCGGCCGCCACCAAGGGCTTTTTCGAGTGGTTCGCCACCCAGCAGGCGGATGTGCTGTGCGTGCAGGAGACCAAGGCGCAGGAACATCAGTTGGCCGGGCCGGCGTTCCTGCCGGACGGTTACCGGGTCTGGTTCCGCGACGCCAGCACCAAGAAGGGCTACAGCGGCGTGGCCATCTACAGCAAGCGTGAACCCGACGAGGTGCGCACCGCGCTGGGCTGGCCGGAGTTCGACGAAGAGGGGCGCTACCTCGAGGCGCGCTTCGGCAACCTGAGCGTGGTGTCCTTCTACATTCCCTCCGGTTCCTCCGGCGAACTGCGCCAGGGCTACAAGTTCCAGGTCATGGACTGGCTGCGGCCGATCCTGGTGGAGTGGCTGCACAGCGGCCGCGACTACGTGCTGTGCGGGGACTGGAACATCGTGCGTTCGGCGCTGGACATCAAGAACTGGAAGTCGAACCAGAAGAACTCCGGCTGCCTGCCGGCCGAGCGCGACTGGCTCAACGGCCTGTGCGCCGACCGTGCCGAGGAGGCCGATGCGGCCAGCGGCCGCGGCTGGGTGGACGCCTACCGCGCGCTGCATCCGGACGGCCAGGACTACACCTGGTGGAGCAATCGCGGCGCGGCGCGCGCCAACGACGTGGGTTGGCGCATCGACTACCAGTTCGTCACCCCGACCCTGCGCGAGCGCCTGCAAGGCTGTTCCATCCATACCGCGCAGCGCTTCTCCGACCATGCGCCGTTCACGGTGGACTACCGCGAATGAGCGGCGGCACTTCCGCGGCGCCGGTGTCCTACAAGGGCTGGGCCGGGATCAAGCGCGCCTTCGCCACGCCGTCGGCGGCGACGATGGCGCTGCTGGGCTTCGGCAGCGGCCTGCCGTTCCTGCTGATCGCCTCGCAGACCCTGTCCACGCGCCTGCGCGACGTCGGCCTGGACCTGGGCAGCATCGGCCTGATCAGCCTGGCCAGCTTCTTCTACCTGCTCAAGTTCCTGTGGGCGCCGCTGCTGGACCGCTACCGCTTCCCGCTGTTCGGCTTCCTCGGCCGGCGCCGTTCCTGGCTGCTGGTCGCGCAGCTGGGCGTGGCCATCGGCCTGGTGGCGCTGGCCTTCACCCGCCCGGAACTGAGCGTGGCCGCGCTGGTGCTGTGGGTGCTGGTCGCCTCCTTCGCCGGCGCCACCCAGGACTCGGTGGTGGACGCCTACCGCATCGAGATCGCGCCGCCGTCGGCGCAGGCCGCGCTCGCCGCGACCTACACCTTCGGCTACCGCATCGGCCTGATCCTGTCCGGCGCCGGTGCGCTGTATCTGGCGCAGTTCGGCAACTGGACCTTGGCCTATCTGGTCATGGCCGGGCTGATGCTGCTGCCGATCGTCACCACCCTGGTGTGCCGCGAGCCGGAGATGCCGGCGTCGACCGTGGTGCGCAAGATCGACGTGGTCGGTGCGTTCTGGCAGCCGATCTCCAGCTTCTTCTCCAGCAACGGCCTGGCGCTGGGGTTGGCCCTGCTGCTGTTCGTGGGCCTGTTCAAGTTCCCCGACCAGGTGATCGGGGTGATGTCCGGCCCGTTCTACCTGGACTCGGGCTTCGACAAGGCCGACATCGCCACCGTCTCCAAGCTGTTCGGGGTGTGGATGGGAATCGCTGGCGCCTTTGCCGGCGGCCTGGCGGTGGCCGCCTTCGGCTTCCGGCGCATGTTGCTCCTCGCCGCGCTGGGCGTGGCGCTGTCCAACCTGGCGTTCCTGCTGATGGCGCACAACCCCGGCCAGCTCTGGTCGTTCTACGCCGCGCTCAGCGCCGACAACCTGTTCCAGGGCTTCGCCGGCACCGTGCTGGTCGCCTTCATGTCCTCGCTGACCGACCGCAACTTCACCGCCACCCAGTACGCGCTGCTGGTGTCGCTGGCCAACCTGCCGGGCAAGTTCGTCGGCGGCGTCTCCGGCTACATCGTCGAAGCCACCTCCTACAGCACCTTCTTCGTGCTCAGCGCCTTCACCGTGATCCCGACCCTGTTGCTGCTGGCCTGGCTGTGGCCGCGGATCCGCGAACAGACGCCACAGGCGGCCGCCGCCAGCGATTGAAAGGTCGTCCCCGGGCAGGGATGATGGGCAGCGGCGCACGCGTGCGCCGCCGTCCGGGAGTCCGCATGAGCGACCTTGTGTTGCGCGATATCGACCCGTTCCTGCTCGAACGCATCCGCCGCATCGCCGTCGCGCGCGGCTGGACCCAGCGCCAGGCGGTGCTGGCGCTGATCGAGCAGGGCCTGTTTTCCAGCGAGTACGACGTGCGCAGCGGGTTCGAGCACCGCGAAGTGGATGCACTGTCGGAGGCGATCGCGGCGTTGCGGGCGCTGCCCGCCGGCAGCGGTTTCTGAATCCCGACGCCCCGCTTACGCGGGGTGGATCGCGCCGAGGATGCGCGGCCCGCGCGCGCCGCTGACCGACGGCAGGTTGCCCGGCAGCCCGGCCAGGGTCTGTCGCGCCAGCCAGGCGAAGCCCATCGCTTCGATGTAGTCCGGGTCCAGGCCCTGCGCCTGGGTCGACTGCACCTGCACCCCCGGCAGCCGCGCCTGCAACCGCGTCAGCAACAGCGGGTTGTGCACGCCGCCGCCGCACACCAGCAACTGCCGGGTCGCCGGCTGCTGCGTCAGCAACGCATCGGCGACGGTGGCTGCGGTGAGTTCCAGCAGCGTCGCCTGCACCGCGGCCGGCGCAGGCACCGGCGTGTCCAGGCAGGCCTCCAGCCAGCGCAGGTGGAACTGTTCGCGCCCGGTGCTCTTGGGCGGCGGCAGCGCGAACCACGGGTCGGCCAGCAAGCGCTGCAGCAGGTCGGCGTCGACCGTGCCGCTGGCGGCGAACGCGCCGCCGGCATCGTAGGGCTGGCCGCGATGGCGCTGGCACCAGGCATCGAGCAGCGCGTTGGCCGGGCCGGTGTCGAAACCGCGCACGGCGCCATGCGCCGGCAGCAGGGTCAGGTTGCCGATGCCGCCGAGATTGAGCACCGCCCGGTCCTCGTGCGCCGCGCCCAGCATCGCCGCATGGAAGGCCGGCATCAGCGGTGCACCGTGGCCCCCGGCGGCGACGTCGCGGCGGCGGAAATCGCAGACCGTGGCGATGCCGGTCAGTTCGGCGATGCGGTTGCCGTCCCCGAGTTGCCAGGTGAACGCGGGGTCCGCCAGCGGGCGATGGCGCACGGTCTGCCCGTGCGATCCGATCGCGCGCACCGCGGCCGGCGCCACCCCGGCGTCGTCGAGCAGGCGCAGCGCCGCCTCGGCGAAGGCGATCGCCACCTCGGCATCGAGCTGCCCCAGCGCGTCCAGCGAAGCGATGTCGCCGCCTTCGCCCAGCGCGATCAACGCCGCGCGCTGCTGCGGCGCCCAGGCATAGGTGCGGCCAAGCTGCAGATGCGGGTTTCCGTCGTGGCCGAAGCGCACCAGCGCGGCATCGATGCCGTCGGCGCTGGTGCCGGACATCAGGCCCAGGAACAGGGCGTCGTCGGGAACGGCGGAAGGAGAAGACATGCTAGGCACCAGGCGGCGGTCGGCGCCGCAGCGTGTGCCAGGCGCCGCCGCCCGTCAATGCGCGGCGCGGCGGAAGCGGACGCCAGTGCTCAGCCGGCGTCGTGCGAGGCGGCGGCCTTGGACGAGGCGACGACCTTCTTCTTCTTCGCCCCCGGCTCGTCGGCATCGGCGTAGATCAGCTTCTCCACGCGCTGGATGCGCGCCAGCGCCGGCGAGGTCTGCGCACGGAACGCGGCCAGTTCGGCGCCGGCCAGCGGGGTCGGCGGCGGCATCGTCACCGAGGCCGGATTGCGCTGCACGCCGTCCACGCGGAATTCGTAGTGCAGGTGCGGACCGGTGGCCATGCCGGTCATGCCGACGTAGCCGATCACCGTGCCCTGGTTGATGCGCTGGCCGACCTTGATCCCGCCGAAGCGCGACATGTGCCCGTACAGCGTGCTGTAGCCCTTGCCGTGGTCCAGGATCACCACATTGCCGTAGCCGCGCTGGGTGCCGACGAACTGCACCCGCGCATCGCCGGCGGCCATGATCGGGGTGCCGGTCGGCGCCGCGTAGTCGATGCCCTTGTGCATGCGCATGGTGCCCAGCACCGGATGCTTGCGCGCGCCGAAGGTGGAGCTGATGCGGCTGTAGGACACCGGCATGCGGATGAAGCTCTTCTTCAGCGGCCGCCCGGTCACGTCGAAATACTCGGCCGGCTTGCCGCCGCGCTCGAAGCGGAAACCGCTGTAGGTCTTGCCGCGGGTGGTGAAGGTCGCCGCCAGGATCTTGCTGGTGTCGATGCGCTCGCCTTCGCGCCAGGTCTCGTCCATGACCACGCTGAAGCGGTCGCCCGGCTGCAGGTCCTTGTCGAAGTCGATGTCGTACTTGAAGATCTCGTCGGTCATCGTCGCGATCGCCGACGGCGACAGCCCGGCCTTGCGCGCGGCCACATACAGCGAGCTGGTGATCTCGCCGCTGGTGACCACGGTGCGCGTACTGGTCTCGCGCTCGACCACCTTTTCCTTGATGTCGTCGTCCAGCAGCGACAGCTCCACCCGGTGGGTGGCATCGCGGTCGAAGCGCAGGGCGCGCAGATCGCCCGTCGTCGCCAGGTCGAAGCCGATCTCGGCGCCAGGACGCAGCTTGGTCAGCGCGTCGTGGGTGCCCGGATGGTCCAGCACCCGCTGCATCACCGTGGCGGGGATGCCGAGCTTCTCGAACACCGAGCCCAGGGTCTGCCCGGACTCGATCCGCACCACCTGCCAGTTGTCGGTGATCGCCGCCTGCTGTTGCTGGGCAAGCGAGATCGGCGGCAACGGCAGCGCCAGCGTCGCCTGCGTGGTCTGCAGCGGCACGTCGATGGCGTTGGAGAAGCCCGGGACGATCGTGGCGACCATCGCACCGATGGTGGCGAACAGGCTGGCGTGGATCCAGTGGCGGCGCGTCCAGCGGCCGGCGGGAAGATGTTCCTTCAACTTGCGATGCAGCGCAGTGTCGTGGAGAACGTGAAGGCGTTGCTGGAACCGCTGCCGGCGCGCGCGTTCCTGATCACTGTTGGGCATCAAGGCTTCCTCACGAGCCCGAAGCGCGAGCTCAAAACTCGGCTACCATAAACATCGTTCCACAGCGCGTCAAACCATTGAGCCGGCTCGGATTTTCACCTGCCTGCACGGTTAACTCGCTCTTAACGCCATTCACGTTTGTTGACGCCATTCGCCGGAGTTCCTGTTTTGTCCACGATCGAAGAGTCCCTTGCCCTGATCGGCCGCGGTGCCGACGAAATCCTCAAGCGCGAAGAACTGGAGGCCCGCCTGCGCAGCGGCCGCCCGCTGCGGATCAAGGCCGGCTTCGATCCCACCGCGCCGGACCTGCACATCGGCCACACCGTGCTGTTGAACAAGATGCGCCAGTTCCAGGACCTGGGTCACCAGGTGATCTTCCTGATCGGCGACTTCACCGGAATGATCGGCGATCCCACCGGCAAGAACGTCACCCGCAAGCCGCTGACCCGCGAGGACGTGCTGGCCAATGCGCGCACCTATGAGGAGCAGGTGTTCAAGGTGCTGGACCGCACGCGCACCGAGGTGCGCTTCAACTCCGAATGGTTCGGGCAGATGAGCGCGGCCGACATGATCCGCCTGGCCGGCCAGCACACCGTGGCGCGCATGCTCGAGCGCGACGACTTCGCCAAGCGCTACGCGGCGCAGCAGTCCATCGCCATCCACGAGTTCCTGTACCCGCTGGTGCAGGGCTACGACTCGGTGGCGCTGAAGGCCGACGTCGAACTGGGCGGCACCGACCAGAAGTTCAACCTGCTGATGGGCCGTGGCCTGCAGGAGCACTACGGGCAGCCGGCGCAGATCGTGCTGACCATGCCGCTGCTGGAGGGCCTGGACGGGGTCAACAAGATGTCCAAGTCGCTGGGCAACTACATCGGCATCAGCGAGCCGGCCATCGACATCGTCACCAAGACCATGAAGATCGGCGACGAGCTGATGTGGCGCTGGATCGAGCTGCTGTCCTTCGACATCGGCGTGAACGAGGCGCAGGCGCTGCGCCAGCAGGTGCAGGCCGGCAGCCTGCATCCGCGTGAGGTGAAGCTGCGCCTGGCGCGCGAATTGACCACCCGCTTCCACGATGCCGCCGCCGCCGAGCAGGCCATCGTCGGCTGGCACGCGGTGGTGACCGGGCAGGGCGACACCAGCGCCTTGCC